>NZ_JAVHWK010000130.1:0-3678 GCF_032159775.1 Mycobacterium sp. | reverse complement strand
CCGACCGTGGTGTTCGACTTTCTCAGTTCCACACCACCGCGCTGTGCTCGCCGACGCGTGCTTCGCTGTTGACAGGACGCAACGCCACCACCGTTGGCATGGCGACCATCGAGGAGTTCACCGACGGGTTCCCGAACTGCAACGGCCGTATCCCAGCCGACACCGCACTGCTCTCCGAGGTGTTGAACGAACGGGGTTACAACACCTACTGCGTCGGCAAATGGCACCTGACACCGCTGGAGGAGTCCAATGTGGCGGCCACAAAGCGTCATTGGCCGCTGTCTCGCGGGTTCGAGAGGTTCTACGGTTTCATGGGCGGCGAGACCGACCAGTGGTACCCCGACCTGGTCTACGACAACCATCAGGTGGCACCGCCGGCAACGCCGGAGGAGGGATATCACCTGTCGAGAGACCTCGCCGACAAGACGATTGAGTTCATTCGCGACGCGAAGGCGGTCGCGCCGGACAAACCCTGGTTCTCCTACCTCTGCCCGGGCGCGGGCCACGCCCCACACCACGTCTTCAAGGAGTGGGCTGACAAGTACGCGGGCAAGTTCGACATCGGCTACGAGCAGTACCGCGAGATCGTGCTGGAGAACCAGAAGAAGCTCGGCATCGTGCCGTCGGACACCGAATTGTCGCCGATGAACCCTTATCTGGACGTCAAGGGTCCCAACGGCGAGACGTGGCCGTACCAGGACACGGTGCGCCCGTGGGGTTCTCTGAACGACGAAGAGAAGCGCCTCTTCAGCCGGATGGCTGAGGTGTTCGCCGGGTTCCTTTCCTACACCGATGCCCAGATCGGCCGCATCCTGGACTACCTCGAGGAATCCGGCCAGCTCGACAACACAATCATCGTCGTGATCTCCGATAACGGCGCAAGCGGCGAGGGCGGACCCAACGGATCGGTCAACGAGGTGAAGTTCTTCAACGGCTACATCGACACCGTCGAGGAGAGCATGAAGTACTTCGACCACATCGGCGGCCCGGAGACCTACAACCATTATCCGATCGGCTGGGCGATGGCGTTCAACACGCCCTACAAACTGTTCAAGCGCTATGCATCCCACGAGGGTGGCATCGCCGATACCGCAATCATCAGCTGGCCCAAGGGAATCAAGGCTCATGGCGAGGTGCGGGACTGTTACGCCAACGTCTGCGACGTCACCCCGACGATCTACGACCTGCTGGACATCGCGCCGCCCGGCGAAGTCGGCGGTATCGCACAGAAGCCGCTCGACGGTGTGAGTTTCAAAGCTGCCCTTGACAATCCGACTGCCGACACCGGCAAAGACACCCAGTTCTACACGATGCTCGGCACCCGTGGTATCTGGCACAACGGCTGGTTCGCCAACACCGTCCACGCCGCGACGCCTGCGGGTTGGTCGCACTTCGACGCCGACAGGTGGGAGCTGTTCCACATCGAGTCCGACCGCAGCCAGTGCCACGACCTGGCCGCCGAGCAACCGGACAAGCTCGAGGAGCTCAAGAAGCTGTGGTTCGACGAGGCCGCGAAGTACAACGGGCTTCCGCTCGCCGACCTCAACATCTTCGAGACGTTGACCCGCTTCCGGCCCTACCTAGTCGCCGACCGGAAGAACTTCACCTACTACGCGGACAACTCCGAGATCGGGCTCGGGGCCGCACCGGAACTGCGCGGCCAATCGTTCTCGGTGCTGGCTGACGTCGCGGTCGACACCACCGGTGCCGAAGGAGTGCTCTACAAACAGGGCGCGGGTCATGGTGGCCACGTGTTGTTCGTTCAGGACGGCTACCTGCACTACATCTACAACTTCATGGGGGAGGACGAGCAGAAGCTGTCCGCGCCCGACCCAGTGCCGTTGGGAGACCACGTCTTCGGTGTGTCCTACGACCGCACGGGGACGGTCGAAGGCAGCCACACCCCTGTGGGTGACGTCTCGCTTCACGTCGACGGTTCGGTCGTGGCGACGATGTCGGGCGTACGCACCCATCCGGCCAGCTTCGGCCTCTCGGGAGGCGGCGTCGCCGTCGGGCGCAACACCGGGCAGGCGGTCTCGAGCAGCTACAAGGCTCCGTACCCGTTCACCGGGGGAACGATCGCCAAGGTCGTCGTCGACATCTCGGGTACGCCCTACCTGGACCTCGAACGGGAATTGGCGCAAGCCTTCGCCAAGGACTGATGATGTAACCGTGAAGCGGTTCGGTTGGGCGACCGAGGACGCCGGCCCCGCGGCGCCGGGCATCGTCACCACAACGCGCGGCCCGGCCCCGGCTGCCACCGTCGGCTGTCCGCTGCCGATCGAGCCGGCGATATCGGCCGTCGCGCAGGTATCCGATCCGGCCGCACCGAAGGTCACCGTCGCCGTCCCCGACGGCTGGTCGCAACTGCCCGGTTCCGGCGATGTCGGTCTGCGGTTGCAGGGTCCTGACGGCATGTTCGCGACGGTGACGATTGCGCCGACGAAGCTCGACCCCGAGGCAGCGTTCACCGAATACGCCGACGAGGTGATGGAGTTATCCGCGGTCAGCAGCGTGAGTGGTCTGCCCGCCGAACTCTGCGGCTACAGCGGGCAGAAGCTGATGGGTGCATGGTCGGACACCCCGCAGCAGTCCGTCGAGTTCCTCGACCGCATCGTCCATGTCTGGACCGACGACGGCGACTATCTGATCGCCGTCCATGTGCAGGCACCGGCGGGAACCGACGCATTCGACGCCTCGTCATCGGTGCTCATCGACGACTTCGCCGTCGGAATACCCTGAACGCATGCTCACTGAGCTCGTCGACTTGCCGGGTGGTTCGTTCCGGATGGGTTCGACGCGCTTCTATCCGGAAGAGGCGCCGATACACACGGTGCAGGTGGCCGGGTTCGCGATGGAACGGCATCCGGTCACCAATGCGCAGTTCGCCGAATTCGTCGACGACAGCGGCTACGTCACTGTGGCCGAGCGCGAGCTCGACCCGGCACTGTATCCCGGGGCGAATCCCGTCGATCTGGTGGCTGGTGCGCTGGTTTTCCGGCCGACGTCCGGGCCCGTCGATCTGCGCGACTGGCGGCAGTGGTGGCAGTGGGAACCGGGCGCGTACTGGCGCCATCCGTTCGGGCCGGCCAGCGGGATCGAGGATCGGCTGGAACATCCCGTCGTACAGGTGGCGTATCCCGACGCGGCGGCATACGCCCGGTGGGCGGGACGCCGGCTACCGAGCGAGGCGGAATGGGAATACGCGGCCGCCGGGGGCAGCACGTCGACGTATGGGTGGGGTGACGACCCGATGCCGGACGGCCGGATGATGGCCAACACGTGGCAGGGCCGTTTCCCGTACGCGAACGACGGTGCGTCGGGCTGGACAGGCACGTCGCCGGTCGGCACTTTCCCGCCGAACGGCTACGGCCTGGTCGACATGATCGGCAACGTGTGGGAGTGGACGACGACAGTGTTCTTCGGTCACCATCGGCTCGACGAACCGGCGCAGGGCTGTTGTCCGCGGGCCGATGAAGCCGATCCAACTGTCAGCCAGGCGCTCAAGGGCGGCTCGCACCTGTGCGCGCCGGATTATTGCCACCGGTATCGCCCGTCGGCGCGGTCGCCACAATCGCAGGACAGCGCCACCACGCACATCGGGTTCCGTTGCGTGGCCGACGTTTAGCCCTGGCCCGATATTGCATCCAGGGCTGTTGAAATCTGGCTCAAGCAGCC
>NZ_JAVHWK010000116.1:0-5872 GCF_032159775.1 Mycobacterium sp. | reverse complement strand
ACGCCGATCTGCGGCTTGGCCCAGTCGTCGTCACCCATACCGACCGCCCGCAGCATTCCGCGCGCGGCGGTTTTCTCGAGGCCGTCGGTGACGTCGCGGCTGCGGGGCTTGATGTCGATGGAACCGGGCTCTGAGGGCATGAGTGTCAGTATGCTCGCTGCGTTTCGCCCGGCAAAACTATTATGCATACCCCGGAGGGGTACCGGTACGCTGGAGCTATGACCGCCTCACACGGCTACACGGCCAACAAGGACAACTATGCGAAACGGCTGCGCCGCATCGAAGGCCAAGTCCGCGGTGTCGCAAAGATGATCGAGGACGACAAGTACTGCATCGACGTGCTGACCCAGATCAGCGCCGTCAACAGCGCCCTGCAGTCCGTCGCGCTCGGTCTGCTCGACGAACACCTCGGTCACTGCGTCACGCAGGCGGTCGCCGAGGGTGGCGGCGAAGCCGACACGAAGCTGGCCGAGGCGTCGGCCGCCATCGCCCGCCTCGTGCGGTCCTGACTACATGCGGTCCTGACTACGCGTCGAGCTCCCGGTCGATCCGCTCGACCTTCGCCGTCAGCTGACCCGTATGTCCGGGACGGATGTCGGCCTTCAGCACCAGGCTCACCCGAGGCGCCGCGGCCGCGATCGCATCGACCGCCTGCTTCACCACCGTCATCACCTCATCCCATTCGCCCTCGATGTTGGTGAACATCGCGTTGGTCTCGTTGGGCAGGCCAGAGGCGCGGACGATACGGACAGCCTCGGCGACGGCCGAACCCACGCCGCCGGTTTCGTCGCCGCCTGACGGGCTGACACTGAACGCGACCAACACGGCTACTGCTTCGTGTAGCCGGTCGGGCGTACCACGATGATCACCCGGTCGGCCTTGTCGGGCGGCGGCTCGGTCAGTGGGCCGCTGTAGCGGTCGTTGAGCTCGAGATAGAACGCGCCCGTCGGGTCCGGCGCGATCTCCTCGACGACGCCGCGGACCTCGAGATAGCGGTACGGATTGTCGGGATCGACAATCGACATCGCGATGTTCGGGTTCGCCTCGACGTTGCGGAACTTCTGCCGCTTGTTGGTATGGGTGAACCGCAGCAGTTCGCCGTCCCACGCGAACCACATCGGATTGACCTGCGGATTGCCGTCCGGCCTGATCGTGGCCAGATGCCCGTAATTGGGGCCCTCCAGCAGCGACTCGTATCCCTCGGGAATGTCGGCCATCTGATTCCTCTCCTTGCCGATACCGTGATGTAGCTCGATATGACCATCGACAACACCACCATGCCAACCCGGGCGTGGACACCCCGAATCGCCGTACAGCTGACGGTGCTGTCATCGGCCGCATTCGTCTACGTCACAGCAGAGATGGTTCCGGTGGGTGCGATGCCCGACATCGCGAGCGACCTGCGGGTCAGCGCCGCCCTCGTCGGCACGCTACTGGCCGGGTATGCACTCGTTGCGGCGGTGACGACGGTGCCACTCGTCCGGCTGACCGCGCACTGGCCCCGGCGCCGCACTCTGATGGTGACGTTGGCGTGTTTGACTGCATCCCAACTGATTTCAGCCGTTGCACCGAACTTCGCGGTGCTGGCGGGCGGCCGGGTGCTGTGCGCGGTGACGCACGGGCTGATGTGGTCGGTGGTCGCGCCCATCGGCGCACGCCTTGTGCCCGCGACGCACACGGCGCGGGCGACCACCGCCATCTACGTCGGAACCACCCTCGCGCTCGTCGCAGGCAACCCGCTCACGGCGGCGATGAGTGAGGCGTGGGGGTGGCGGCAGGCCGTCGCCTTGGTCACCGTCGCCGCGGCAGCCGTGACGATCGGGGCGTGGGCGACGCTTCCGCCGATGGTGCTGCCGGCGGGCGACGCCGGTTCCGTGCGGACCGGAGAACGCCACCACCGCAACCGCCGACTGGTGACGCTGAGTGGCCTGACGCTCCTCGGCGTTACCGGCCACTTCATCTCCTACACCTTCATCGTGCTGATCATCCGCGAGGTGGTCGGCGTGCACGGGACGCAGCTGGCCTGGCTGCTCGCCGGCTTCGGCGTCGCGGGCCTGCTCGGAATGGCGGTGATGGCCCGACCGTCTGATCGACATCCCAAGGCCTCGGTCGTCGGCTGCCTCGCCGCGATGACGACCGCATTCGCAGTGCTGACCGGCCTGGCGGTCGACAGACATATAGGGGCCACGACGGCCGCGGTCGGCGCTGCGGCGATCCTTCTGTGGGGCGCGGCGTCGATGGCGCTGTCGCCGGTCTTGCAGGCCGCGGCCATGCGCACCGCTCCCAGCGACCCCGACGGGGCCTCCGGTCTGTACGTCACCGCATTCCAGGTCGGAATCATGGCCGGTGCGCTTCTCGGTGGCCTGCTCTATGAACAGGGCGGGCCTGCGCTGATGGTCGCGGCGTCTACCGCAGCATTGGCCATCGCCCTGGGCGCCGTGGCGGCGACTCGAAGCCTGTTCGCACTTCGTACAGGTAACCAGCAGGAAGTAACGTTCGACACCCCGGCCCGATGAATACACCAGCTCAGCGTCATTCTCTGGACAGCTGTCCGGGTTGGGGAAGCCCTCTACGGCGTTAGCCGGTCCTCGCGCTGTGCGAGACTGGTCGCAGCTTTGACTGGAGGTGTACGCATGCCGCAGCGCAGAATGCGGAAGGTTGTGACCGCGACGATCGCGGCTGGTTTGACCGCTGGAATGGTGTTCGGTAGCCCCTTGGCGTTCGCCGATCCCGAACCGGCCCCCGATCCGTTCGGTCCCGTTCCGGGCCCGATTCCGGCCGCCGACGCGCCCATGCCGGAGGCTCCGATCGACCCGGCCGCCGCAATCGTTCCGCCCCCGGCGCCGCCGAGCGGTCCCGCCGAGGTCGCGCCACCTGCGGACCCGCTGGCCGTGCCAGCACCCCCGCCCGCAGACCCGTTCGCGCCGCCGGCCGACCCCCTCGCGCCGGCAGCTGGTCCGGCAGCACCGCCCGCCGACCCGTTCACCGCGCGGCCGACGACCGTTCCCGAAGGCACCCCTGCGGGTCAGAACCCGACGCCGTATACCGGTGACCCGGTGTTCCTGCCGCCGTCCTTCAACCCGGTCAACGGCTCCATGGTCGGTGTGGGCAAGCCGATCATCATCAACTTCCAGCGGCCGATCGTCGACCGCCCGATGGCCGAGCAGGCCATCCACATCTCGTCGAACCCGCCCGTGCCAGGCAAGTTCTACTGGATGAGCGCCACGCAGGTGCGCTGGCGCCCGCTCGACCTCTGGCCCAAGGACACGACCGTCCTCATCGATGCCAGCGGCGCCAAGTCGACGTTCCGCACCGGTGAGTCGCTGGTCGCCACCATCGACGACAAGACGCATCAGATGACGGTCACCCGCAACGGCAAGGTCGAGAAGACCTTCCCGGTGTCGATGGGCAAGCCCGACGGCAAGCACGAAACCAAGAACGGCACCTATTACGTGCTGGAGAAGTTCGCCGACATCGTGATGGACTCCGCGACCTACGGCGTCCCGAACACGTCGCCGGAGGGCTACAAGCTGAAGGTGCAGGACGCGGTCCGGATCGACAACAGCGGCTCGTTCGTCCACAGCGCTCCGTGGTCGACCGGCGACCAGGGCAAGCGCAACGTCAGCCACGGCTGCATCAACCTCAGCCCGGCCAACGCGCAGTGGTTCTACGACAACTTCGGCAGTGGCGACCCGATCGTCATCAAGAACTCCGTCGGCACCTACAACCAGAACGACGGCGCGCAGGACTGGCAGATCTGACGCAATTCGTTGCGACATTGACCTGACCGCGACCAGGATGGGTTATGGCCCATCGGCCGCGCGTCCTCGCCGTGATCGTGCTGTTGATCGTGGCCGCCGTCGCGCTGCACGGATACCTGCCCGGCGTCGAGACGCCGCCGCGCGACCGGCCGACAAGTAGCCTCGCCAGCCTGTTCGCGGTCGTCGCGATGGTCGTGGTGTCGATGGCGATCATCGTGATCGCGATCGTCACGCAGTCCCGCAAGCGACCCGCCTCCCATGGCGCGGGCGAACCCTTGCGGAAGATCGCCGGGGAACGACGGCCGCTGACGTGGCGGATGGTCCTCATCGCGGTGGCCGTGGTGATCGCGTGGCTGCTTCTGGTCGCGCTGCTGTCGCGGATGAACGCGCAGTTGGGCGTCGAGGCGCCGCAGCCCGACGCGGGCACGCCGCCGCCGTCCGGCACACCCACACCCCCGACGGAGCAGCCGGAGGCTCCCGAGCCGTCGTCCGGCATCTTCTCGCTGTTGGCCGGGTCGATGGTATTGCTGATGATGGTGGTCTTCGTCGGCGCCGCGATCATGGGCCGCAGGCAGCGCCGGCGTGCGATTACGCCGGTCGCGCCGGACGGCGAATACCGGCCTGCCGCAACGACGTCGGCGCCGGATCCGCTGGCCCGGGCCGCAGAGCTGGGGCTTGCCGAGGCGGGCGATCTGAGCCGCGAACCACGAGAGGCGATCATCGCGTGCTACGCCGCCATGGAGCGTGAACTCGAGAACTCTCCGGAAATCGGTCCGCGCGAATGGGATACACCGTCGGAAGTCCTGGCCCGCGCTGTCGAACACCACGCTCTTCGGGCCGACAGCGCGACCCAGCTCGTCGACTTGTTCGAAGAGGCGCGGTTCAGCCCGCATGTGATGACCGAAGAACACCGTGAGGTCGCGGTGCGGGTGCTGAGCCTCGTGCTCGACGAACTGCGGAGCCCCGCATGACCCTCAAGAAGCTGGTGGCCGCGGGCCTGTGTCTGGTGATCGGCGTGCAGGTGCTGGCGATGCTGTCACCCGACCGGCGCTTCGTTCTGGTGATCGTCGGCGTCGCGGTGGCCCTGGTGCTGCTCGCGCTGCGCTGGTACCTGGCGCGCGGATCGGGTGACGCGCCTGTCGAGCCGCCGATCAACGACGCCGAGGAGTCGTTGCGTCGCTGGCTGTCCCGGACCGAGACGCTGATCTCGTGGTCGGAGTCCACCCGGTCGGACTGGGACCGCCACCTACGCCCGATGCTCGCGCGACAGTTCGGCATCGCGACGGGTCAGAAGCAGAACAAGGACCGCGACGGGTTCGCGTCCACCGGGCGGATGCTCTTCGGCGACGAACTGTGGGCCTGGGTGGATCCTGAAAACGTCGCGCGAACCAATCAGCACGTGCCGGGCCCAGGCCGCGGCGCGCTCGACGAAATCCTACGGAAGCTGGAGCAGGTATGACCCCCTCGTCATTGCCGGCAGCAACGACCACTGCCAACTGCGAAGCGGTGCTGGACGAGATCCAGCGCGTCGTGGTGGGGAAGCGGTGGGCACTGTCGTTGATCCTCACGTCGGTGCTCGCGCGAGGGCACGTCTTGATCGAGGACCTTCCCGGCCTTGGCAAGACGTTGATCGCGCGGTCCTTCGCGGCGGCACTGGGTTTGGAGTTCACCCGCGTGCAGTTCACGCCGGACCTGCTGCCCGCCGACCTGCTCGGGTCGACGGTGTACGACATGCAGTCGGGCCGCTTCGAATTCCGGTCGGGGCCGATCTTCACCAACCTGCTGCTTGCCGATGAGATCAACCGGACCCCGCCGAAGACCCAGGCCGCACTGCTCGAGGCGATGGCCGAACGTCAGGTCAGCATCGACGGCGTCACCCACCGGCTACCCGACCCGTTCATCGTGCTGGCCACCGACAACCCGATCGAATACGAGGGCACCTATCCGCTGCCCGAGGCGCAGCTGGACCGCTTCGCGATCAGGCTCGAACTGCGGTATCTGTCCGAACAGGAGGAGACGTCGATGCTGCGCCGCCGCCTGGAGCGGGGATCGGCCGAGCCGACCGTGAATCAGGTTGTGGACGCCCATGATCTGGTCGCGATGCGGGAATC
>NZ_JAVHWK010000115.1:0-2507 GCF_032159775.1 Mycobacterium sp. | reverse complement strand
TTGAACCCGCTGAATCCGTTCGCAATGTCGAACTCCATGATGGGCACCCTCTTCGTCCACCTCAACTACGCCAACCTCGATCCAAGTCAGGCGGTTCTGCAGGACACGGTCGGCGACACGGAGTACTACCTGATCCCGACCTATCCGGTTCCGCTCCTCGTGCCGGTGCAGATGATTCCGGGCGTCGGGCCGATCGCCGCCGACATGCTCGATCCGCTGGTGCGCATGCTCGTCGAGACGGGATACGACCGGACGATCAGCCCCGGCACGCCAACGAAGGCCAACTTCCTCTACTTCCCCAACCCCATCACGCTCATCTCCAATATTCCCGTCGCGCTCGGGACGGGATTGGACAACGGGTTGCAGGACGTCGGCGCAGGCCGCGTACTGAACACCCCGAGGCCGAACATCACGGGCCCGACAGGGCAGGATGCATACGGAATCGGCGGACCGCCGGTCACCATAGCCCCGCCGACAACGCCACTGTCGGTTACTCCACCGGTCAACAACTACGCGAAAAGCACTGTCGTTGAGGAGGATCCGCCTCAGCCACCTTCACCACCCGCCGTCGATCCCTCGACTATCACGAATAAGGGCTTGAATCTGAGTGTGCTGGGACTGTCGGGGCCTAGTGCGCCCGGCCAGACCGGCACGAATGCGACGAAGCCGTCGAAGCCGTCGCTCGCCAATGTGGCGGGATCCGTGGTCTCGGGTGTGACCCAGTCGATCAAGGCCGTCACCAACGCGGTCAAGGACGCCGCGCAGTCGCTCAAGCCTAAGACGCCTTCGACCGCGGGTACGACGGGTGATGCCGCCGGCGCGGGCTGACTTAGTCGCGGCACCGGTCCGCCTGCGCGGCGGCGTCGGCGGCCGAGCCCATCATGCCGATGTCGGCGAAGGCGGCCGACACCGCGCGTAAGCCATCGGGATCGCCCGCGACGAACGCGCGGGCGTGCTGCAAGGCCAGCCTGCCGAACACGCAGTCGACGCCGTCGGTGAGTCGGGCGATGGAGTCGACGGCGCGAATGTCACCGAGCCGCACAGCGTCGTGGAACGCGCGGATCGCGACCGCCGACTGGCCGCCGCGTTCGGCCGCGCGTCCTGCGTCGCGGGCCGCCGACCGCGCCCCGGCCGGGTCACGACGTGCGGCCGTCGTCCACGCCTTGGCCAACTGCAGCTCCGGGGCGAACAGCATCGACTTCAACCCGTGCCGAGACTCCGCCTTGGACAACGCCTTTGCGGCCTCACCCATCTCGTCCTGGTGGCCGAGCGCCTGCGCCAGCAGCATCCACGCCAACGGCCCCCACGAATACCCGGTCGGCGCCAGCGCCTCCGCCGCCCCTTGCAACAACTTCGCCGCAGCGACAGACTCGCCGCGCGCGATCAGCACGTCGGCGACCAGAATCTCGCCGATCGCCCGACCGGGCTGCTGCATCTGCGCATAATCGGTCAGCTGCTGCGCAAGCTCCTGTGCGCGGTCCAGCTCACCCGACATGATCAGCGCCGTCGTCTGGCCGAACCCGCTTGTGAAGCGAAGGAGCCCGGGATGCTGCGCCTCCATCGCGCGGTCGGCGAGTGCGTCGACCTCGGCGAAACGGCCCATCCGCGCGCAACTGAGCGCCGCGGCCGCCGCCGACCAACCGACGGCGGTGTCGTCGGCGTCCGGCGAGGCCAGCACGTCCTCGGCGACCTCCATTGCCCGGCCGGGACGACCCGCGTTCATCGCGAAGGTGGCCGATAGCGCGTCCACCGTCGTCCGCGCCGCTGGCGATGTGACGCGGCTGCGAGTGGTCTGCAGGAAGGCCGTCGCCCGCTCAGGCTCCGACAGCATCCAGAACTGGTTGGCCGCCCGCGGCAGCGCCCATGCCATCAGCTCCGCGTCCGACAGTGTCGACGCGTCCACGGCGGCCAGCACCTCGTCGGCCTCCCTGCCGCGGCCCTGCCACGCCAACGCCTGGGCCAGGGTCAGCCGCGCGTCCAGATCGGGGTCGCGCGCCAGCACCGCCTCGCCGAGGCGTTCGCTCAACTCCAGGTCACCGAGCCGAAGCGCATCGGCTGCGGCGGCCACCACGACGGACACCGGTTGCGGGTTGTCGCTGTCGAGCGCCAACACCGCCAGCCGCAGCCGGTCGACGCAGTCCCGGGGGCGCCGGGCGGAGAGCGTTTCATACACGGCGGTCCGCCGCGCGCGCAGCTCGTCTGCGGACATCAGGGTGCACGCCGCATCGACGTAGAGCGGATGCGCCGCGAGCACCGTGTCGTCGACGACGGTGATGGAGTCGGCGGCCTGCGCAGCCTGCACTGCGTCGCCGCCGGCCACCGCAGACAGGTCGGCCAGCGGCATCGGGTCGGCGACGGCCAGGAACTCCAGCGCGACGCGGGCGTCGGCCGGAAGCTGCTCGACGAACTCCCGCACCGAGGCATTCAGCCGCTTGCGGTCCACGCTCGGCGCGTCGAGCTGGATCCGCGGCAGCACGTTGTCGAGCTGCAGCGCGGTGATCGCATCG
>NZ_JAVHWK010000090.1:0-29291 GCF_032159775.1 Mycobacterium sp. | reverse complement strand
CATTCGCAGGTCGTCGGGTCTGCGCACGCTTGAATCGGCGTTGTACAACAGTGGACTGGGGCCGGTCGCAGGGGTCGACGAGGTCGGCCGTGGCGCGTGTGCCGGACCGCTGGTGATCGCCGCCTGTGTGCTCGGCCCGAATCGCTTCAAGAGTTTCGCCGAGCTCGACGATTCGAAGAAGCTCACCGAAAAGGCCCGGGAGGCTCTGTTTCCGCTGATCTGCCGCTATGCGCTCGCTTACCACGTGGTGTTCGTCCCGCCACGCGAAGTCGACCGGCGCGGCGTGCACGTCGCCAACATCGAGGGCATGCGACGGGCCGTCGCAGGTCTTGCCGTGCGGCCGGGTTACGTGCTGTCGGACGGGTTTCGCGTGCCGGGGTTGCCCGTGCCGTCGCTGCCCGTGATCGGCGGCGACGCGGCGGCGGCGTGCATCGCGGCGGCGAGCGTGCTGGCCAAGGTCAGCAGGGACCGGCTGATGGTCGCGCTGGACGCGGACTATCCAGGCTACGGCTTCGCCGAGCACAAGGGTTACAGCACGCCCGCCCACGGGGCCGCGCTGGCCCGGCTCGGACCGTGCAGCCAGCATCGATACTCGTTCATCAATGTCCGCCGGGTGGCAACGGCGACCGGCACCAAGGTGGTGACGGAGCTCGTGGGCGACTGCGTACCGGAGCAGCGCGACGAAGTTGGGTAAGGGAAGATGGACACAGACCGATACGAAGGACTGCTGAAGCGATGAGTGCCGAAGATCTCGAGAAGTATGAAACCGAGATGGAGCTCTCGCTGTACCGCGAATACAAGGACATTGTCGGCCAGTTCAGCTACGTGGTGGAAACCGAGCGGCGGTTCTACCTGGCCAACAGCGTGGACCTGGTGCCCCGCAATGCCGACGGCGAGGTGTACTTCGAGCTGAGGCTGGCCGACGCCTGGGTGTGGGACATGTACCGACCGGCGCGGTTCGTCAAACAGGTCCGGGTGATCACGTTCAAGGACGTGAACATCGAAGAGGTCGAGAAGCCCGAACTGCGGCTGCCCGAGTAGCCGCTAGCCGGTCGGCCCGACCAGGTGCTCGCGGAAGAAAGCGAAGACCCGCGACCAGGCGTCCGCTTCGGCGGCCTCGTTGTAGCCGAACCCGGTGATACGGATCAACGGCTGTGCCGGAAGCTTGTTGGCGAAGCTGTGACCGGCGCCGGGGTAGGCCTTGATATCGGCGGGGATGTTCTTCTCGTCGACGACCTTCTCCAGCTTGGCCGCCGCACCGATGCCGATGGGGTCGCGACGGCCGAAGCTGGCGACGATGGGACACGCACCGTCCAGCGTTTCGCTGAGATCGCGAGGTAGCGGGGTGCCGTAGAACGGCGCCGATGCGCCAAACCCCTTGGGGGACAAGACCAGTGCGAACTGGCCACCCATGCAGAAGCCGGCAATGCCGACCGCGCCGGACGCCTGCGGCAACGCCTGCAGGTGGTCGCGGGCAGCCAGGACGTCGTCGAGTGCGCGGCCGCGTTTGGTCATCACTTCGCGAAGGACACGCGTCACACAGCGGGCGCGCCCGCCGCGGGCGAACATGTTGGGCGTGATGGCGATGTATCCCGCGTCGGCGACCCGCCGGGAGATTCGTTCGTTGTCCGGTCCGTAGCCGATCGCGTCGTGCACCAGCACCACACCCGGCCACGGCCCCGTGCCTGCGGGCACACTGAGGAGCGCGTCGATCGGACCGGCGGGGGCATTGATCGTGATGGTCTGCACGCGTTTAGTGTCAGCTGCGATCTCACCGATTGTCTACAGGTTGGCGGCGATCTCGTCGAATGCGGCGATGGTCGGGAACAGCATCGTTGCGTCCTGCGGAAGCGGCCAGCTCGACAGCTTCACGGCGACCATGTCGGCCGCCCTGTTGACGTAGATCATCTGGCCGTGGATTCCCAGACACAGCAACACGTTGTTGCCCGGTCGCGGAAACCAGCACTGGTTCCGGTACATCCCGCCGGGCATGCGGTTGTCGCCGGGGCTCGCAGCGAAGGCCGAGCGCGAGTCGAGCCCACCGGCGAACGTGTCGGCGATCCACGACAGGGACACCACCCGCTCCCCGGTCAGCGACGTACCACCGTTGAGAAACAGCGACCCGAACCTCACCAGATCAGACAGGCATGCATTGATGCCGCCGTCGAACATGCCGGTGCCCACCGAGTCGACACCGATGGTCGCGTCGGTCCGCGCACCGAGTTTGGCCCACAGCACCGCAGACATCAGGTCGGGCATCCGCAGTCCACTGGCCGCCTCGCAGATCCAGCCGAGGACGTCGGTCTCACAGGACCGGTACTCGAACGGGCCGCCGTGCAGAGACTTCTGCTGCAGCGTCGCCAGGAAGTCGTACATCGTCGACGGAAGGTCGGGCACCGTGCGTGGCGCCCAGCCGATGGCCTGCTCGATCAATCGCACTTCGGCAACCGGGTCGAGGTAGTCCTCGGAAAATTTGATGCCCGAACGCATATCGAGCAGGTTGCGCACGGTCGCACCCGCGTACCCGGAGTCAGCCAGGGCGGGCACGTAGAAAGTGACTTCGGCGTCGGGGCTGACGGTGCCCTCGCTCACGAGCGCGCCGACCACCATGGCGATCAGCGACTTGCTCACCGACATCAGTAGGTGCGACGTGTTGGCGTGCATACCCCCGTAGTAGAACTCGCTGAGCACCTTGCCGTGCTGGGTGACCATCCAGCCGTCGGTGACGGTGGCGGCCATCACGTCGCCGACGGTGGTGCGTCGTCCGTTCGTCCGGTCATAGAGCGGGATGTCGGTCAGCTCGACCGGATTCGGCGGAAGCTCGGCGACGGGTCCGGTGCCGCGGGAGATCGCAGCGGTCGGGAGGAATTCGGCGATGTGCTGAAACGTCCAGTGCAGCTGGGCCGCGGACTGCCAGTTGTCCAGATTCACACCCGACGGCACGCGTCCGGTGTCGCCTCCGAGAGTCATGGCGACGACTGTAATAGCCTGCGCTGCGCGGGCAGACTCTCAGCCTGACTTGACCGCGACATTGGCGGCCGGCGCTGCGGGTTTGGCGATCGGCGTACCCGCGTACTGTGCGCGGATCGAGTCGATGAGATGGCGGGCGCGGATCGTCAGCGCCGATTTGCCGGTGGCCGAGTCGACCTGTAGCCGGCCCTTGGTGACCAGCACGCCGAGGTCGGCGCCCTTCCACCGGTAGTCACCGGGGGCGTAGATCCGCAGGAAGAACGCCTCCGCCTCGTTCTGCAGTTGGTGCCAGTCCAGCGCGGCCCGCCGGAACACCAGGGCGCCGCTGCTGTCCAGCGAATACTGCCCCGTGCTGGGGGTGGCCGTCAGCCGCTGCACGATGTCGTCGGTCTCCTTCATCACCATCTGGCTCCACAGGTCACCCGACGCCAACTCCTCCCACCTCTCGTTGATCTCGTCGACGTCCAGATCGAAGTCGACGTTCATGTACTCGAGGATGTGGAACAAAAACAGCGGCACGTCGGCGTAGGCGCCCGCGGTGACGTTGGTGATCGATGATGCCCCGCTGATGCGGGGGTTGAGCTCGCCGAGATAGACCTCGCCGGTGTCGGTGTCGACGAGCACGTCGACCTCGAAGAAACCGCGGTAGCCTTCCTTGGCCAGCCGATCGCCGAGGCGCCGCACCAATTCTGTTGCGATCCGCCTGCTTTCGCCGGTCAGCACCTCCGGGAACATCTCGTTGCCGCACCAGCCGCCGCGCGCCGGGGTGAGCCGCTTGTAGCCGATCAGCTCCGACATGAACGGCCCGACGACGGTGCCGCATCGGGTGAGCACCGCCTCGACCGCGACGGGACGGTTGTTGATCCGCCGCATCACCTTGATCTCTTCGCCGACGATGTCTGCGCTGTGCTTGCGCCAGTCCGCCTCCGACGAGATGAAGAACGTGGTCTTGCCGGAATCGCCGTACGGCGTCTGAACGACGAGTTCGTCACCGAGACCGGCCTTTTCGGCCGCCTTCTGCAGCCCAGCCCAGTCGTCGACCCGGGTCAGCACGTTCGGCACGCTCGGCGCTCCCGCCTCATTTCCGAGCTGTGTTGTGACGATCTTCGAGTCGAGGCGCTCACGCAGGCTTGCCGCGGGCAGAATCAGGTCGTAGCCGAGATCTTTGCAGATGTCCTCGGTTTCGCTGTTGAAGAAGACCATCACCACCTTGGGCCGGATCCCGCGCGGGGTCACCGAGTCGATGTGTGCCCGCACCTCGGGGTTGGTCAGCAGCCAGTTGTTGATCTCCTCGCCGCTTTCGAACTCTTCGTACGGCTTGTCGATCGGTGTGAAGACGCGCGGGTGCGCGCCGTCCCATGCGTCGTAGTACGTGATGTAGGTGAAGTTGCGGATCCAGCGGTCCAGGCCCAGGAGGTTGAACGGGGTGGCGCCGAAGAACAGAATCGGTACGTCGTTGGTTCGGAAGAAGTGCCGCACCTCGGAGATGTTCTTCAACCGGCGCCGAGTCTGCCCGGTCCCCGGCGCGAAGGCGGCATCGGTGCCGACGCTGATCTCCGTCGGCTTGGCAGAAGCGGTCGTCGGGCGTTTGATCGGCGGGGCCGCCGCGGCGACGGTCTTGGTTGGGCGCTTCACCTGCTTGGCGGGCGCCTTCTTGGCGGCCTTCCTGGCGGTCGTCTTTTTGGCGGTGGTCTTCGCAGCCTGTCGTGATCGAACCGGTCGGTCAGTCATGGTGTGCACCTCGCTGCGGAAAGTCCACACTAATTCCCGGCGCCGCCCAGCATGGTGGGTTCAGCCGAGCCGCAGACCCTCCAACACGTGGCTGAGCTCGGTCAGCGCCGCACGGTGGGCGGCTGTCTGGTTGCCTGCGCGCGCAACGCTCATCGACGTCTCGCACAGCGCGCCGTAGAGGAAGACGGCGAGGGGACCGGCCGGTCGCGGCGCTATCCGTCCGGCCTGCACCGCCGCCGCGATGGCGATCTCCATCAGCTCCATCATCGGCGCCTCCGTGCGACGCACGCCATCCCATCCCAGCGCAGGCAGCGCGTCGAGAAGCATGATTCGCTGCAGTCCCGGCTCCAGACACTCCTCGAGGAAGGCGCGACAGCAGGCCTCGAACGCATTCCACGGATCACTCTTGGATGCGTAGACGGCGGGCAGCACCGCGCAAAGCCGCTCGACCTCGCGCGCGAACACCGCTTCGAACAGCTGCTGCTTGCCCTGGAAGTGGTGGTACACAGCGC
This sequence comes from Mycobacterium sp., assembly GCF_032159775.1. Lineage (GTDB taxonomy): Bacteria > Actinomycetota > Actinomycetes > Mycobacteriales > Mycobacteriaceae > Mycobacterium. Next base: position 24,078 of record NZ_JAVHWK010000090.1, on the reverse strand, counting down.
CTTTGGTGACGCGCGCTTTGGCCGCCACCGCGTCAAGCGAGGTCGCCGCGTAACCGTCCTTGGCGAAGAGTTCGCGGGCCGCGTCGACGAGAGCGCCCGTCGTCGCCTCGGTGCGCTCCGCTTGCGTTCGTCTCGCCTGCCTGGCCGGCATGAACCCACGATAACGGCTGCCTGCCAATCCCTGGCTGTCGCGCGACACCGCTACAGCAGGCGATAGACGCGGTAGTCGATGTGGTCAGGCGACAGCACGTTGTAGCCGACGGCGACGATCTCGTTGAGCCAGCTGTAGCGGTCGTCTGCGGTTTCGAATGTCGGCGTCGTGCGGACATACGTCTCGTCGAACGCAAGCGCTTGCCCTGCGGCCAGCCGTCCGAGGCCGTCGGCGGGAACCTTGATGACGCCTCTGGTCTCGTAGTGGATCAGCGCGCCGTCGTGGGTGCGCAGCGTGGCGCGGACGTCGATGCGTCCGATCTGGTCGCTGCCGACCAGCAACCAGTCGCCGCCGCCGGGCAGTATCTCGCCCCGCAACCGTGGGCCGTCGATCACTCCACCGTTGGTGATGAACGTCAGCCTGGTGCCCCTCGAAGTGGAAATAAGTTGTGCCGGTTGAAGTTCGACATGCATGTCGAAGAGGTGCTCAGCGGGCAGCCTGTCGAATGTCGGCAGCTGGTCTGCGGGCGCGACGACGGCGGTCATTGGGTCACCGTCCCCATGGCGGCCTGCAGCGCGACGGCGTCGACGAAGGTGTCCTTGCGCGCCACCAGGCCGTCGGGTGACACCACGACGACGTCGAGGCAGTCGAACCGGATGTCGCCGGATATCAGCGCCCAGTCCAGAACCCAGTGACCCTCTCCGTAGAGCACGCGATAGGTCTCGAACGAGAAGTCCGGGAAGGTGGTGAAGAGCTCGGCGAAGGTGGCACGGACGGCGTCGCGGCCGACGACCGCGTCGTCACCGAGATGGATCCAGAACCGGGTGTCGTCGGTGTGCAGGGCGACGATCGCGTCCGGGTCGCGGTTCGCCCAGGCGGCGAAATAGCGCTCCGAGATTTCTTTCAGGTCGACGGCCGTGGTGGCGGTGGGGGACATGGCTGCTCCGATCCATTCATGAAACATACTTGTAGTAGGTATTAACCTACCACGAGTATGCAAGGTGCATGCGGCCGAAGTGGCGAACCGGCTGGACGGAATTGGCAGACTGGGCCCGTGGGAACCGCGCGCCAATGCTGGCTGACAGATATGGACGGCGTCCTGGTGCACGAGGAGCGTGCATTGCCCGGAGCCGCCGAGTTCCTGCAACGCCTGGTCGAGCGGAAGCGGCCGTTCCTGGTCCTGACCAACAACTCGATCTTCACCCCGCGCGACCTGTCGGCGCGGCTGGCCCGCTCAGGTCTCTCCGTGCCGGAGGCGGCGATCTGGACGTCGGCGCTGGCGACCGCCGACTTCCTCGGAGCTCAGTTGCCCGGCGGGTCGGCATACGTGATCGGCGAGGCGGGCCTGACGACGGCGCTGCACGACGTCGGTTACACGCTGACCGATGTGGCGCCGGACTTCGTCGTGCTCGGCGAAACTCGCACCTACTCGTTCGAGGCCATCACCAAGGCGATCCGGCTCATCCTCGCAGGCGCCCGCTTCATCGCGACCAACCCCGACGTCACCGGTCCGTCAGCGGAAGGACCGACACCCGCGACGGGATCGGTGGCGGCGATGATCACCAAGGCGACCGGGCGCGAGCCCTACTTCGTCGGCAAGCCGAACCCGATGATGTTCCGCAGCGCGCTCAACCGCATCGAAGCGCATTCCGAGAACACCTACATGGTCGGTGACCGGATGGACACCGACGTCGTCGCGGGCATCGAGGCGGGGCTGGAGACCATCCTGGTGTTGACGGGGTCGACCGCCCGTGAGGAGGTCGAGCGCTACCCGTTCCGGCCCAGCCGGATACTGCCGAGCATCGCCGAAGCCATCGAGCTCGTGTGATCTCAGAGCGCGCGACGACCGATGTTCGGGGAGTGAGCCGATGGCCGAGATCGAGCTGATCGGAGTTCCGTTCGACGGCTACGGACGACCCGGCAACCAGGCGCAGGCGGCGGGCGCTCTGCTCGATGCCGGGCTGCTCGACGCCTTCGAGCATCACCACATCGCCGGCCAGTGCGATCTCGATCTGCCGCTGGGAGACCCGTCGCGCGGGCCGACCAGCCTGGTCAACGAGCGGGCGCTGCTGGCGATGACGCGCGCGCTCAATGAGCGGGTCGGGACCGCGGTGAGCACAGGCAGGCTGCCGATCGTCTACGGCGGCGACTGCTCGACGCTGCTCGGCATCGTGACCGGGCTGCGCGATCACGTCGGCGAGGTCGGACTGGTCTTCATCGACGGCCACGAGGACACCATGCCGCTGGACGTGTCAGAGGACGGTGAGGCGGCCAACACCGAACTCGGCCTGCTGCTCGGGCTGACCGGACGCACGCTCGGCGGCGAGCTCGGCGATCGGCTGCCTGCGTTGCGTCGCGACCGGCTCGTCGTGCTCGGGCCTCGCGACGACGCATGGCGCAGGCGGTTCAACGTCGGGCACCCTCGCCGACAACGGCGTGTGGGTGGCGCCGCTTGCCGAAGTCGCCGACGACCCGCACGGTGCAGGGCGCCGCGCCATCGAGCAGCTGGCCGCGCAGGTCGATCGCTGGTGGCTGCACATCGACCTCGACGTGTTGGACCCCGTCGTGTTCCCCGCCCAGGGGCTACCCGACTTTCCCGACGAGCCCGGCGGCCTGACCTGGGATCAGCTCACCGACCTGGTGATGGCGCTGTTCACCACGACGGCGGCGTGCATCGGCGGCAGCATCGCGATCTACGATCCGGACCAGGACCCGAACAGGACCGGAGCGGCGCAGATCGTGGCATTCATCCGTAACGTCGTGGCCCGCCCCACGATCAGTCGCTGACACAGGAGACCCGTGGCCGAACCGATCGACGAGTACTTCACCGCCACCATCGCGGCGATGAGCTCCTCGACGCGCCGACGTGCCGACGACGAGCCGGTGCGGGACGGCTCATCGTTGACGACGCGAGTGTGCCTGGCGCTGTTCGATGTTCAGCTCGGTAGCCGCCATCTCGACCTCGTCGCCCGATGGCTGCGGGCACAGGGCAGGGGCTACTACACCATCGGATCATCGGGTCACGAGGGCAACGCCGCCGTGGCGGCCGCGCTGCGGCCCACCGACCCGGCGCTTCTGCATTACCGATCTGGCGCCTTCTTCCTGGCCCGCGGCGTGCTCGTCGACGGGCGGGAGCCACTGCGCGATGTGCTGCTCGGCATGGTCGCGGCGACGGACGAGCCGATTTCGGGCGGAAGGCACAAGGTGTTCGGCCGCCATGACCTGAACATCATCCCGCAGACGTCGACAATCGCGTCGCATCTGCCGCGGGCCCTCGGCGTCGCGTTCTCGATCGCCCGCGCCCGCAAGCTCGGGGTGACCTGCGCATGGCCCGACGACGCGGTCACGGTGTGCAGCTTCGGTGACGCGTCGGCGAACCACTCCACCGCGGTGGGGGCGATCAACGCCGCAATGCACTCCGCCTATCAGGGCGTGCCGATGCCGCTGCTGTTCGTGTGTGAAGACAACGGAATCGGCATCAGCGTGAAGACCCCGCGCGGCTGGATCGAGCAGAGTTATCGAAACCGGGACGGGTTGGCGTATTTCGGCGCCGACGGATGCGATCTGCCCGCGACGTTCGACGCCGCTACGGCGGCCGCCGACTGGGTGCGCACCCGCCGACGTCCTGCGTTCCTGCACCTGCGGACCGTCCGGCTGATGGCCCATGCCGGCTCCGACTACGAGCCGTCCTATCGGCGGCCCGATGAGATCGCCGCCGACTACGAACGAGACCCGCTGGTGCGCACCGCGACACTGTTGGTGAACGAGGGCGTGTTGACGCCGTCGGAGGTGCTGGACCGCTACGAGGCCAAGCGCGCCGCCGTGCTTGAGCTGGCCGAAGAAGTCATGGACGCGGCGCAACTCGACAGCGCACGGGCGGTGATGGCGCCCCTTGCACTCGGCCTCGACGACGCGATCGCCGCCGCGCCCGCCTCACTGGCAGCATCGGTTCGAGCAGGCGATCCCGACGCGCCGATGACGGTGGCGATCGGGATCAACCGCGCACTCGCCGACATCCTCGACCGCTATCCGGAGGCCATCGTCTTCGGCGAGGACGTCGCGCGCAAAGGCGGCGTATACGGGGTCACCCGCGGACTGCTCAACCGGACGAGTTCGGCGCGGGTGTTCGACACGTTGCTCGACGAACAATCGATCCTGGGTCTGGCGCTGGGCGCAGGCGTATCGGGACTGCTCCCCATCCCCGAGATCCAGTATCTGGCCTATCTACACAACGCGGCGGACCAGATTCGCGGTGAAGGCGCGACGCTGCAGTTCTTCTCGAATCGGCAATACCGCAACCCCATGGTCGTGCGGGTCGCGGGCTACGGCTATCAGAAGGGCTTCGGCGGACACTTCCACAACGACAACTCGATCGCTGCGATCCGAGACATCCCCGGAGTGGTCATCGCATCGCCCGCGCGTCCAGACGACGCCGCGGCGATGCTGCACACCTGCGCGGCTGCGGCGCGGACGGCGGGTGCGGTATGCGTCTACCTCGAACCCATTGCGCTGTACCACACCCGCGACCTGCACGAGGATGGCGACGAACAGTGGCTCGCCGCTTATCCGGAACAGAGCGTTCCGATCGGAGCGGCCCGAACCTACGGCGACGGAACGGATTTGACGATCCTCACGTTCGCCAACGGTCTGCGAATGAGCCTGCGCGTCGCCCGCAGGCTCGAGTCCCGCGGGATCGCGGCCCGCGTGGTCGACCTGCGCTGGCTGGCGCCCCTACCGGTCGAGGACATGCTGCGCGAGGCCGCTGCCAGCGGTAAGACGCTGATCGTCGACGAAACCCGGCAGACCGGGGGAGTCGGCGAGGGCATCCTGGTCGCCCTGCTCGAACACGGCTACACCGGCGCCGTCGACCGGGTCGCCAGCGCCGACAGCTTCATCCCGCTCGGCGACGCCGCGCTCGAGGTGCTGCTGTCGGAGGAGACGATCGAGGCCGCAGCCGTCAAGTTGGCGGGTTAGCGCCGCCGGGTCTCGGTGAAACTGCGGACAGATCGCAAATATCGCCAGTTTCGCGATCTGCCAGCAGTCTCGCGGGGGGTTGAGGACGCGCTTGATAGCTTGAGCCGGTGACTTCTGCCCCGAATGCCGCGCGACCGCTGGCCGGGGTCCGGATCGTCGAGATCTCCAGCTTCGTCGCGGTGCCGCTGGCGGGCATGACGCTCGGCCAGCTCGGCGCCGAGGTGGTGCGGGTGGATCCGATCGGCGGCGCCGCCGATTACCACCGCTGGCCCGTCACCGACACCGGGACGAGCATCTACTGGGCCGGGCTGAACAAGGGCAAGCGGTCGGTGGCGGCCGACGTCCGCTCGGTCGAGGGCCGTGACCTCGTGGCGCGCCTGATCGCCGACAGTGGTGTTCTGATCACGAATGTGGCCGGGCGCGAATGGCTTTCCTACGACACGTTGTCCCAGCTGCGGCCTGACCTGATCCATGTCGAGGTGTCCGGCCGCGCCGACGGCGGTACCGGCGTCGACTACACGGTCAACGCCGGACTTGGGTTCCCGATGGTGACCGGCCCGGCCGAGCTCGCCTCACCGGTCAATCACGTGCTGCCCGCGTGGGACGTCTCATGCGGCCTCTATGCCGCGCTGTCCGTCGTCACCGCGCTGCGCCACCGCGACGCCACCGGGCAGGGCCAGCGGATCTCCATCCCGCTGGAGAATGTCGCGCTGGCGACGGCGGGCAATCTCAGCTTCCTCACCGAGGTGATGGTGAACGGGGTGAGCAGAGAGCGGATCGGCAACTCGATCTACGGCCAGTACGGTCAGGAGTTCACCAGCAGCGACGGCGCGTCGTTCATGGTCGTCGCACTGACCAACCGCCACTTCCGCGACCTCATGGAGCTGACGGGAACAGCCGATACCGTTGCCGCGCTTGCCAAGACAGTCGATGCCGACTTCACCGACGAGGGCGAGCGCTACCGGCACCGCGACGCGCTCACTGGGCTTTTCGCCCGTTGGTTCGCCGCGCACACGGCCTCCGAGGTGACCGAGGCGCTGTCGGCCTCGTCTGTGCTGTGGGAGCGCTACCGCACCTTCACCGAAGTGGTCGACGACGGACGGTTGACGGCCAACCCGATGTTCACCCCGATGCACCAGCCTCGAATCGGCGAATACCTGGCGCCGGGTCTACCCGTCTCGATCAACGGTGACTACCCCAAGGCAGTCCCCGCACCCGCCCTCGGCGACGACACCGGCGGCGTACTCGCCGACTGGCTGGGGCTCAGCGAGTCGGATATCGACCGGCTGACCGAGTCGAATGTCGTCGCCGGTGCGACTCCGAAATCCGGTACCGTCCGATGAGCCGGTTGCTGACCCTGCTCGAACTCGCCCCCGGTGGAGACGACAACAGCTGGATCGGCCCGGCCAGCGGCCCAGAGGGCAAGCGCGCGTTCGGCGGTCAGTTCGTCGCGCAGAGCCTCGGCGCGGCATGCCGCACCGTCGACTCGGACCGGATGCCGACCAACATGCATCTGCAGTTCCTGCGTGGTGGCCAAGCCGGCGATCCCGTCGACTACTCGGTGACGCCGGTGTTCGACGGGCGGACCTCGGCGGCCCGCCGAGTCGATGCCCGCCAGGGCGACCGGCTGTTGACGGCGTCGACGGTGTCTTTCGCGGTGGACCTGCCCGGCCCCGAACACGGGCATTGGGACGGCGTTCCCGGCGACCCGGAGACGCTGCCGGAGACCGGGCCTGCCGGGCCTGCTCCGTCGATGCCGTTGGACGAACTGGACATTCGCATCGCCGATTCGAGCACCGGCGGCGAGTTCGTGCGGCGGTTCTGGTGGCGGGCGACGGTTCCGATACCCGACGACCCGCTGATCCACACGCTGGTGGCCGCATACGTGACCGATGTGTACATGATCGATCCCGCCCTTGTTGTGCACGGGCATTCGATGAAGGCCCGCACTCACCGCAGCGGGACGACCGACTCGTCGATCTGGTTTCACCAGCAGGTCCGCGCGAACGAGTGGAACCTGCTGGAAACCAGGTCGCCCGCCGCCGCGCGCGGGCGCGGCGTCGTTACCGGAACCCTGGTCCGTGCCGACGGCGCTGTCGCGGCGACCCTGGTCCAGGAAGGGCTTATCGCAGAACGGGAACCGAGTCCGCAGTAGCCGCGCCCTCGCTGCGCCCGCGCAGCGAGGTGCGCGTCGCGTCCAGCACCCTGGTCAACGCGACGCCGACCACGATGGCCGCGATCACGCCAAGCAGTGGATGCGCGTCGAACAACGGATACACCTGGTAGTGCGTCAGGTAGGTGTACAGCGAGGCCTCTGCGACCGTGCCCGCGACAACGGTCAACCAGGCCGGGCAGCGAATCGCGGGCAGCCAGATCAGCAGCAGGAAGCCGGCAAGTACCAACACTTCTCGCTGGGTGTTGTCGAAGTAGCCGTGCAGGCTCACGACCAGAACCAGTGTCACCGCCAGGCGCTGCCACACCGTCGACGACTTGGCCGCCGCCCACCCGACGGCGAAGAACCAGAAGGCCAGGATCGTGAACCACGCCTCGCGACCGAAGTGCAGGTCGAACAGGTCGTACCGCAGTGCCAGCCCGATGACCAGGAAGCCGGCCGCGAATGCGAAGGGCCGCCGCCGCTCCAGTCGGTCGGCGACCGGTAACCAGCACACGAAGGTGAGCGCGAGCAGGATCCAGACCAGCACCTCGACGAACCACAGCCGCCCGGCGGTCATGCTGTCGTCGGGACCGAAGAGTTTCTCGACGAGCAGCAGGTTGGTCCAGTGGTAGTCGTTGGTGATCAGCAGCGCGACCGCGATCCATGTCACCGACGGCACGACGATCCACGCGATCGTCTTGCGCAGGTGCGAAACCCGGTCTGTGCGCGATACGGGCGTCAGACAGAATCGGCCGAAGTTGTACCCCGCGATTCCGAGCAGCAGGTGCGCGCCGCCCCACATCTCGTACAGCGTGGCATGCGAACCGACGATCAACACGATGGCCGCCGCGCGCAGGGCCACGCTGGTTTCCAGTGTGGCGCCCAGCCACGGCCAGGACCGGCGCTCCGGCGGCTCGATGTGCTCCAACTCGGCCAGCGACCGCCGTTGCCAGTCGCAGGGGAGTCGGCCCAGCGCCCGCTCCAGCCGAACCGACATGGCCACATAGGACAGCGAATTGCCGCCGAGGTCGACGAAGCTCTGCTCGGGCCGGATCGTGTCCGGGTCGATCTGCAGCACATCGGCGAACAGTGCACGCAGGCTACCGGAGGGTTTCGCCGGTCCGCCGGTGCGCTGTGCCAGGTCGCGGATGGTCTGATAGTCGGGCTTACCCGACGGCAGCAGAGGCAGTTCGGCCATGGACATTACCCGAACGGCGCCGGCCGGAAGACCGGAGGCCGCCATCGTGATGTGTTGCACCGCATGGTCGTCCGAGTCCACCGCGGCGACCACCAGCCTCTCGTCGTCGTCGATGCAGAAGGCCGTCACACCCTGCTCGCTGAGTGCGGCCTCGACCCGCTGCAGATCGATGCGAAGGCCGTACAGCTTGACGAAGCGGCTGCTGCGGCCGATCACCTCGTACAGCCCGTCGGGGTCTCGGCGCGCGACGTCACCGGTGTGCAGTGTGTCGACGGTCTTGCCGAGCGCCAGGTCCGCCGGACCGTGCGCGTAGCCCATCATCACGTTCGGTCCGTGGTAGACCAGCTCGCCCACGTCGGGATCGGACGATCCCTCCAGCGGCTCGAGGGAGAAGGAGCCGCCGGGGATCGGCCTGCCGATCGAGCCGGGGTGCGTCTGCGCGAGCTCTGGTGGCAGGTACGACATTCGGGCGGTGGCTTCGGTGGCGCCGTACATGACGAACAGCCGCCAGCCCTTGCGCGCGCCGAGGTCGGCAAAGCTGCGCACGCCTTCCGGCGCCATCCGGCCACCGGCTTGGGTGACATAGCGCAGATCGGGAAGGTCGGTGCGCTGGAAGCCGATTCTTTCGAGCATCTCGAAGGTGTAGGGGACTCCGGCGAACGATGTGCCGCGGCACCGACGGAACACGGCCCAGAACTCGTCGTCGACGACCGAACGATCGGTGACGATGAGCCCGGCGCCACGAAGCAGGTGACTGTGCACAACCGACAGGCCGTAACAATACGCCATGGGCAGAGTTGTTGCAGCCCTGTCATTTTCGTCGATCTGCAGATAGTCGGCAATCGCGGTGGCGTTGGCGAGCAGGTTGTCGCGCGACAGCCGGACGAGCTTCGGCGAACCCGTGCTTCCCGACGTCGACATCAGCAGCGCGAGGTCCGGATGCAGACGATGGGCGCTGCCGGCCCTGCGTTCGTCGATGCCGTCGTCGCCGATGACCACGTCGGGGTCATAGCACCGCTGGACTGCCGACTGACTACGCCCGGCGGACATCGGCAGCACCACGTGACCGCCTGCCAGCGCACCGAGATAGTTAACCAACGACGACAGGTCGTTGCGCGTCTCGAGCAGTACGAGCCTGCGCGTCGCGCCGAGTTGCGTGGCGACGGCGCCGACCAGCCCGGCGAGTTCGCGATAGCTCAGCGACGTGGTCTCGGTCAGCACAGCGGCCCGGTCGCCGTGGTCGTGCAGACGGTTGACGAGTTCGTTCACCTCAGGGCGACCCCGTTGCCGATCACCTTGATGCGGACCTTGGCGTCGATGGCCGGCGGGTCAAGGCTGTGCTGTCGCACGATGATCGGCGCGATGTCGCCTGTGGGGTCGATGGTCAGCAGCACGTCGTGTCCCAGGAACTCGGTGCCGATGACCGTTCCCATGCCGTCACGGCTTTCGCTGTCCGAGATCACCGTCGCGACAAGCTGTTCGGGCCGCAGCGCCAGAATCGCGGGTCCATCGCCAGTGGAGGTCTGCACCGGTATGCGACCGAGGGCGCATTCGGCGACGCCGGCAGTCACCGTGCACGGCAATGAGATGCAGTCGCCGAGGAACTCGGCCGTGAAGCGGTCGTTGGGCCGACGGTAGACGTCCTGTGGAGCGCCGACCTGGGTGAAGCGTCCGTCCCGCATGACCGCAATCTGGTCGGCGATGGACAGCGCCTCCTCCTGGTCATGCGTCACCAGCAGCGTCGTCACTCCGGCGTCGGTGAGCAACCGGGCAACCGCCTTACGCGTGGACGCCCGCAGCCCGGTGTCCAGAGCGCTGAACGGTTCGTCGAGCAGCATCAGCACCGGCTCGCGCGCCAGTGCACGGGCGAGCGCGACGCGTTGTTGCTGACCGCCGGAGAGCTGGTGAGGTCGGCGCGATGCGAATGACGGCTCCAGAGCTACCGTTTCGAGTAGTTCGGCCACCCGCTTGCGGACTTCGCGGCTGCGGGCGCCGCCCGACAACCCGTACGCGATGTTCTGTCCAACGGTCAGGTGTGGGAACAGTGCCCCGTCCTGGGCGACGTAGCCGACGCTGCGGCGATGGGGCGCAACCGAGCGTTCCGCGCTGGCGACCTGGCGCTCGGAGATGACCACCGTTCCCGCATCGGGGGTTTCGAATCCGGCGACGAGCCGCAGCAGCGTCGTCTTGCCGCAGCCGGACGATCCGACGACGGCGGTGGTGCTGCCGGCGGCCACATCGAGGTCGATGTGGTCGAGGACGGTGTGGCCGTCGAAAGACTTGGCCAGTCCGCGGATGCCGAGCATGGTGGTCACAACGCGGCCACCTTCGTCGACTGCCGGAACAGGATCAGCGTGACAGGGATGGCGAGCACCACCAGCGTCAGGGCGTATGGCGCGGCGGACGCATAGTCCAGCTCGCTGCTGAACGACCAGAACAGCATCGACAACGTCCTGGTGCCGGTGGGTGCCAGCAGCAGGGTCGCCGTCAATTCCGTTGCCACCGCGACGAACACCAGGGATGCGGCGGCGGCAGCGGCCGGGGCGGTGAGTCGGAGGGTGACGCGCAGGAAGGTGGCGCTCGGAGAACTGCCGAGTGACCGCGACGCCTCCTCGAGGCCAACCGGGACCTGGGCCAGGCCCGCGCGGACGTTGACCAGAGCGCGGGGCATGAACAGCAGGACGTACGCAAACACGATCAGCGGCCCCGACTGGTAGAGCGGGCGGACGAAGTGAATGGCCACGGTGACCAACGCCAGCGCGGTGACGATCCCGGGAAGCGAACTCGTGACGTAATTGGCGCCTTCGACGGCGCGCGCCAGCACCCCGTTCGACCGGACGGCCACCCAGGCAACGGGGAAGGCCAGCACCGTGGTCAGCCCAGCCGCCAGTGCGGCCAGAGCGATGGTCTGCCCCAGCGCATTGGCGATCTGGCCGAAGTGCCAGACACTCGTGCCGCCGATCCACAGCCACCGCATGATCGTCCATACCGGCACGGCGATCGCCAAAAGCGCGATTAGCGTGAGGCCGACTGTCGCAGGAATTGCCTTGCGGCGCAGATGAACCGGAACCGCGGCGCGTGGTGCGCCGGCACCGATCCTGGCATACCGTGCCTTGCCGCGGGCGCCCGCCTCGGCCAGCAGCAGCACCAGACACAGCAGGACGAGTACGCCCGCCAGCATGCTTCCCGCCGCCCCGTCGAAGGTGACCTGGAACTGCTGGAAGATCGCGACGGTGAAGGTGTCGAACCTGACCATGGCGAAGGCGCCGTACTCGGCGAGCAGATGGACACCGATCAACAGGCCACCGCCCAGGATCGCCAACCGTAGTTGCGGCAGCACCACGCGGAAGAACACACCCGCCGAGTCGGATCCGAGGGCGCGGGCCGATTCCTCGACGGCCGGATCGAGCCGGCGCAGCGTCGCGGCCACGGGCAGATACATGAACGGGAAGTACGACAGCGTGGTGATCAACACGCCTGCCCACAGTCCATGAAGGGACGGGATCACCCCGACCCAGGCATAGCTGTTCACGAAGGCTGGAATGGCCAGCGGCGCAACGAAAAGCGGGCGCCAGACTGCGCGGCCGGGCAGGTCGGTCCGCTCCACCAGCCAGGCCACCGTGACACCGATGATCACGCACAGCGGCACCGTGACGATGACCAGCGCGACGGTGTTGACCAACAGTTCGCCGACCCGTGGCCGGACCACCAGCTCGAACGCCCTGTCCCACCCGACCGATACCGCCCCCCACACCACGTACCCGAGCGGAATGGCCGTGGCGGCGACAAGAATCGCGACCGTTGCCGAAACCAGCGGGCCGGGACGCGCCGTCGCCTGCGACCGCGAAACCGACGCCGCGGGCAGTGAGACGGGGGGAGCGGGAGCGATCACCTACAACAAGCCCGCCTTCGTCATCAGGTCGGACACCTTCTGTGCGTCCAGCGTCGACGGGTCGACCCTGGGCGCCTGCAGTGAGTCGAGCGGAGGCAGGGCCGCGTTCGCGGGGACGTCGCTGGCGACCGGGTACTCGAAGGAGGTGCCCTTCTCCAGCAGTTCCTGGCCCGCCTTGCCGGTGATGAACGTGATGAACTGCTGCGCCTGGTCGGCCTTCTTGCTGGACTTCAGCACGCCGCCGCCGGACAGGCTGACGAACGCACCGGGGTCTTCGTTCTTGAAGTAGTGCAACGCCGTATTGCCGCTGCCCTCTTTGGTGTTGGCCTGGTCGCGGAACCAGTAGTAGTGGTAGATGATGCCGCCGTCGACCTCGCCGGCGTTGACGGCCTTCATGGTCGCGATGTTGTCGTTGTAGATCTTCGCGTTGGCCTTCATCCCCGCCAGCCACTGCGCGGTCGCCGCTTCGCCCTTGAGCTGAAGATAGGCAGAGACAATGGCTTGGAAATCGGCCTTGGCCGGGGCCCCGCCCCAGCGGCCCTTCCACGCGGGCTGCTGCAGGTCGGTCATGGACTTCGGCAGCTGGTCGGGCGTCAGCCTGGTCTTGTTGTAGACGAATACCGTGCTGCGCGCCGCCACGCCCGTCCACTTACCGGTGGCCGGACGGTATTGCGCAGGCACCTGATCGACGGTGTCGGCGTTGAGGTCGGCGAACAGCCCGGCCTTCTCGACCGCGGCCATTGCGGGAGAGTTCTCGGTCAGGAAGACGTCGGCCGGTGAGGAATCGCCCTCGGCGACGAGTTGGTTGCCCAGTTCGGTGTCGCCGCCCTGACGATAGGTGACCTTGATGCCGGTCTCCTTGGTGAAGGCGTCGATCCACTCCTTCGTCAGCGATTCGTGCTGCGCGTTGTAAACCAGAAGTTCATCGCTGTCACCCGAACCCGAGCAGGCTGTCATTCCGAGTACGACGGTGACAGCCGACACGACGGCGGCGATCCGGCTCCAGCGGCTTCGCATTCAGGCGGTCCTTCCCGCGCCCGCGGGCGCTTTTAGCTGAGGTTTACCTAACGAAGATACCCTTAGCTGTCCGCGCAAACAGCGCCCCGTCAGCTCTAGTCGGTGTCCGCGCTCGGCGACGTTGCTGCCGGCACCGTCGCGCTGCCGGCGGGCACGCAGTCGACAGCCCAGGCGAAGCCGAGCGTGCAGTGGCGGGTTGCGGTGTCGCCGGGTCAGCTGGCGGCGCTCGACGAGTCGTTCCGGTAGCGCACCGCTACATGCGGCCATACCGGCTGCGGACGAAGCTGTAGGCGCCGAACGCCGCGAGTCCGAGCGCAGCCAGGATCAGCAAGATCTTGCCGAACGGCGCTGCGCCAACCGTCTTGATCGCCGCGTCCAACCCAGTCGATTTCGACGGGTCGGATTGCAGCGACGCCATGATCACCAGGACGCCGATTCCGGCCAGCGCCAAACCTTTGGCGACGTAGCCGGTGACGCCGACGGCAGTGATGCCGGTGCCGCCTGAGACGCGCAGGTCTTTGAGGAACTTCTTCGACGCACCCTTGTAGATGTGGTAACCGCCGACCGCGGCGATCCCCAACCCCACCGCGATCAGCAGGGTCTTGCCCCAACCCGATTGCATGAGCTCCGCGGACGTCCCGGCGTTCTGCTGGCCGCTGGACTGTCCGCTGCCCATCGCGAATTTCGCCGCAGAGAAGGCGATCGCGAAGTTGACGATGGCCAGCCCGATCGATTTGGCGCGCTTCCAAGCCGGCGATTCCTCCTTCTGCTGTCCGGAGCGCTCACCGGGCTTGGATCCGACCACCGCCTCGGCGATGCGCCACAAGCCAAGGGCAACCAGTCCTGCGGCGGCAACCCAGAGCATGAGCGTGCCGCCGGGTTGCTTGGCGAGGGTGCCGAGTGCGCCGGACTGGTCCGCGTTACCGCCGCCGGAACCGAACGCGAGACGCAAGATGATGAACGCCACGAGCAGGTGCAGAACTCCGCTGGCCGCGAAGCCGACCCGCGCCGTGTACTCGAACGCCTTGTTATCGGTTGCCCTGTCGACGGCACCGTGGACTGACGTGTTGCTCATGGCGACCTCCTTTGAGGAGCGGAGTACCGCTTTTTGACGCTGGCGAAACCTGTCGGCGACCTGCCGGCCGGATCACGCCCGATCCGACGGCAGCCCCGCGATGTGGTCGAGCAACTCGGCGATCTTCCGGGGTTCGGTGATCATCAAGTCGTGGCCGGTATCGATATCCCACAGTCGTCCGTTCGACTGCTGTCGCAGTCTGTCGGCATTGCGCAACGACATGAATGCCGTCGTGCTGATGTGCGACTGTGGAATCGAATGCAACGCAGCTTCATTCACGAGTTGCAGCGGTTGCTCAAAACATCTCCACGGGTGCGGCGTGAGCCGTGCGCGCATCCACTCCAACGTCAGCGGATCGACGACACCGTAGAACTTCGTCGTCTCGTCGGTGGGAAACAGGCACATCTCGACGCCCTCGACGATCCGGCTGTCCGATCTGGCCGCCGCCATGAACGGCCCCGCGACATCGACCAATGACTGCCCGTCCTTGGGCGGCTTCGCATCCAGATAGACGAGATGGCCGACACGATCGGGGGCGCGGTCGGCCGCACCGGTGATCACCATGCCGCCGTAGCTGTGTCCGACCAGGACGGCGTCGCGCACATCTTCGTAGTGCAGAAGCGCAACCACGTCCTCGATGTGGCAGTCGAGATCGACGTCGGCCCGGAACAGGTGGGCACGCTCGCCCAGCCCCGTCAGTGTCGGAGCGTGGACGTCGTACCCCATGTCCCGCAACACCCGGGCAAGGGGCGCAAAGCACCATCCGCCGTGGCCGCCGCCGTGCACCAGGACGATCGACCGCTTCGGCGTGGCCTCGGGCATGGTCGGTGACCTTACACAGCCGTCAGACCCGCTGCTCCGGTGAATGACGGCGGTTACGTAGGGTCTCACCCAAGGAGCTGACTGGGTGAGTTTGTCGATCGTCTTCGCCGTCCTCTTTTCGGCGTTGCTGCATGCGACCTGGAACTCGTTGGCGCACGCCATTTCTGACCGCCTTGTGGGCTTCGCGCTCATCGGCGTGGCCTGCGCGGTCGGTGGCGGCCTGATGGTGGCGTTCGCAGGCATGCCGCCCGCTGGGGCGTGGCCGTTCATCGTCGCCTCCGCGGCGCTGCACGTCGTGTACAACCTTCTGCTACTGGCCAGCTACGAGCTGGGCGAATTCAGTCAGATGTATCCGCTCGCCAGAGGCACGTCGCCGTGGGTGGTCGCGTTGGTCTCGGTCCTGGTGTTGGGACGCGAACTGCCGATCACCGAACTGTTGGGGGTGTTGGCGGTCTCGGCGGGTCTGATCGCGCTGGTCTTCATCGGTGGTCGGCCGGGGCGCCGGGATCTGCCTGCGCTCATCGCGGCCGTGCTCACCGGCTTGGCGATCGCGTCGTACACAGTGGTCGACGGTCTTGGGGTGATGCACGCGCCCCTGTTCGCATACACGGGATGGTTGTTCCTGCTCCAAGGCCCGCCGATTGCCGTGCTGGCCGCGATCCGCCGCGGCCGCGAGCTGCCCGCGGCGGTTCGTGCATCGGCGGTGACGGGACTTGCGGGCGGGGCCATCTCGATCGTTGCGTACACCATCGTCTTGTGGGCCCAGACCAGTGGCGCGTTGGCGCCCATCGCCGCGCTGCGCGAGACAAGCATCGTGTTCGGCGCCTTAATCGGCGCGGTGTTCCTCGGTGAGAGGCTCGGCGCGCGTCGTGCGATAGCCGCGGGCGTGGTGCTGGCCGGAGTGGTGCTGATCAGCCTGCCGTGACCATCCCGGTGGATGAAATGCGGACTGTGGATAACTCTGCTTCGGCGGTGCCGGGTTGTCCGTCCCGCGCTGCACAGTCATCGCATGACCACATGGACCCGTGCCGAGATCGGCGCGCTGGGTGAGCAACTCGCGGTCGAGCATCTGAGCGCGCTGGGGCTGCGTGTGCTGGATCGCAACTGGCGCTGCCGCTACGGCGAACTGGATGTCATCGCGGCCGACGACGCGACACGCACCGCGGTTTTCGTCGAGGTGAAGACGCGAACCAGCGACCGCTTCGGGGGAGTGCAGCAAGCGGTGACCCCGGACAAGGTCCGGCGGCTGCGCCGGCTGGCCGGGCTATGGCTTGCCAATCAGGCCAATCGCTGGGCCGCGGTGCGCATCGACGTCATCGGCGTGCGCATCGGCAGACAGCGCACCCCCGAGATCAGCCATCTGCAGGCGGTCGGCTGATGGCGCTGGGCAGAGCGTTCTCGGTGGCGGTGCGGGGATTGGAGGGCGAGATCGTCGAGATCGAGGCAGACATCACCTCGGGCCTGCCCGGCGTGCACCTCGTCGGGCTGCCCGACACCGCACTGCAGGAATCGCGCGACCGCGTCCGGGCCGCCATCACCAACTGCGGCAATGAGTGGCCGATGGCGCGGCTGACGCTGGCACTGTCGCCCGCCACACTGCCGAAGATGGGCTCGGTTTACGACATCGCCCTGGCGGCGGCGGTGATGTCGGCGCATGGCAAGAAGGAATGGGAACGGCTCGAAAAGACCCTGCTGCTAGGCGAACTGGCTCTCGATGGACGGGTGCGAGCGGTCAAGGGTGTGCTGCCCGCGGTACTGACCGCGAAGCGAGAAGGTTGGCCGGCCGTCGTGGTCCCCGTCGACAATCTTCGCGAAGCCAGCCTCGTCGACGGTGTCGAGGTGTTGGGCGCTCGAACGCTGGGGCAGCTGCATGCCTGGTTGTCGGGCAAGGCACAGTTGGCCGGCCGGGTCGAGGCGCCGAGCACCGAGCCGGAGCCCGAGGTGGATCTCGCCGACGTCGTCGGGCAGATCCACGCCAGGTACGCCGTCGAAGTGGCGGCCGCCGGTGCACATCATCTAACGCTCACGGGTCCGCCCGGCGTCGGCAAAACGATGCTGGCGCAACGGCTTCCCGGCCTACTACCGGAGTTGTCGCACAGCGAGTCACTCGAAGTCACCGCGATTCATTCGGTCGCGGGTCTGCTGTCGGGCGACACCCCGTTGATCACCAGGGCGCCCTTCGTGGCACCCCACCACACGTCCACTGTGGCGGCACTTGTCGGGGGTGGAACAGGCATGGCGCGACCGGGGGCAGTCAGCCGGGCACATCGCGGAGTGCTCTTTCTCGACGAGTACGCCGAAGTGGGAAACAGTGCGCTCGAGGCATTGCGAACACCCTTGGAAGACGGCGAGATTCGGCTTGCGCGTCGCGACGGCGTGGCCCGGTATCCCGCCCGCTTTCAATTAGTACTCGCGGCCAACCCGTGTCCATGCGCGTCACCCGACCCGCGCGACTGCTTGTGCACCTCCGCCGAAAAGCGCCGATACATGGGCAAGCTGTCGGGCCCGTTGCTCGACCGCGTGGACCTACGGGTGTTCATGCACCGGGAAAAGGCGGGAGCGTTTGCAGCCGAGGCGGGGGAGTCGACCGCGGCGGTGCGCGACCGGGTGAAGGCTGCGCGCGACGCGGCGGCGGAACGGTGGCGCGCGCACGGCGTCCGAACCAACGCCGAAGTCAGCGGCGTCCTGCTGCGGCGGCGTTTCCGGTTGGACCCCGACGTGATGGCTCCGCTGAGAACCGCCCTTGATCGCGGAGTGCTCAGCATCCGCGGCGTGGATCGCACTTTGCGCGTCGCGTGGACGCTCGCTGATTTGCGCGGCCGAACGGCACCAGGAGTCGACGAAGTCAAGACTGCCCTGAGTTTCCGGCAACCCGACGGTGTGCAATGAGTGACGACACGCGACTCGCGCTGGCGTACTTGTCTCGGGTGGCCGAGCCGCCCTGTCCGGAACTGACTACCTTGGTCGGTCGTGTGGGACCGGCCGAGGCAGCGGGCCGGATCAAGGCCGGCGATGTCACCGGTGAACTGGACCGTCGCACTGAAGCTCGTCGCGGGATCGATTGCGCAGCAGAAGATCTTGAGGTGCTTGACCGCCATGGCGGCCGCCTGGTGGCGGCCGACGATGACGAGTGGCCCCTGCTGTCGTTCACGGCGTTCGCAGGCGTGGACCATCGACTGCGGCCACAGGCTCATCCGCCGCTGGCCCTGTGGGTTGTCGGCTCGGCCCGCATCGACGACATGGCCGAACGTGCCGCCGCGATCGTCGGAACCAGAGCATGCACCACATACGGCGAACACGTGGCGGCCGACTTGGCCGCGGGGCTGGTCGAGCGCGATGTGTCGGTGGTGTCGGGCGGCGCGTATGGCATCGACGGCGCAGCGCACCGTGCCGCGCTCGCCACCGACGGTTTCACCGTCGCGGTGCTCGCCGGGGGAATCGACATTCCTTACCCTGCCGGCCACACCGGCCTCCTGCGTCGGATCGGACAGCAGGGCCTCGTCGTCACCGAGTATCCGCCCGGGGTGCGGCCTGCGCGTCATCGATTTTTGACCCGCAACCGACTTGTCGCCGCGCTGTCGGGTGCGACGGTGGTCGTCGAAGCGGGGGCCAGGAGTGGCGCCGCGAACACCGCGGCGTGGGCGCGCGCGCTGGGCCGTTCTGTGTGCGCGGTGCCCGGCCCCATCACATCGGCGGCATCAGTTGGGTGTCACGCACTGTTGTGCAACGGTGCTGATCTGGTCACCCGCGCCGCCGACGTCGTCGAGCTCATCGGTCACATGGGCGAGCTCGCCCCAGAACAACAGCGGCCCGGCTCGCCGCTCGACGGTCTCGGCGATGCCGAGCAGCGGGTCTATGAGGCGCTGCCCGCACGCGGTCGCCGCACGACGGATCAGGTCGCCATTGCGTCCGGCCTCCCGACGACTCAAGTACTGGGACCGCTGTCGATGCTGGAAGTGTGCGGCTTGGTGGTTCGGGACGAGGGTTATTGGAAGCTCAGAAGGTAGGCCACCGAGGAATAGCCGCCGCTCGTATGATTGTTGAGACTGGCTAACGAACCGGTCCTACGTTTGGAGGAGCAGTGGCAGGACGTCCCGTGCACACCTTCGAGGTGTTGCGCACCGAGAATCTCACCCCGCACATCGTCCGCGTGGTGCTCGGCGGCAGCGGATTCGACACCTTCACGCCGAACGGCTACACCGACGCCTACGTCAAGATCGTCTTCGTCCGCGACGACGTCGACGCGGCCACGTTGCCCCAGCCGCTCACGCTCGACAGCTTCAACGCGTTGCCCGTCGAGCACCGGCCGACCGTTCGTACCTACACCGTGCGCAACGTCGACACCGAGCGCCGCGAACTCACCATCGACTTCGTCGTGCACGGTGAGCACGGCGTGGCAGGCCCGTGGGCCTCGGCGGCGACGCCGGGACAGCGCGCCTTCCTGATGGGGCCGAGCGGCGCCTACGCACCCGACCCGGCCGCCGACTGGCACCTGATCGCCGGTGACGAAGCGGCGCTTCCCGCGATCGGCGCCGCGTTGGAGGCGTTGCCCGACAACGCCGTCGGAAAGGTCTTCATCGAGGTTGCCGGGCCGGAGGACGAGATCCCGCTGGCGGCACCCGACGGCGTCGGCGTGAACTGGATATATCGCGGCGGGCGGGCCGACCTGGTGCCCGAGGATCGGGCAGGCGACTTTTCACCGCTGATCGCTGCGGTCAAGGAAACCAACTGGTTGCCCGGTCAGGTTCAGGTCTTCATCCACGGTGAAGCCCAGGCGGTGATGCACAACCTGCGTCCGTACATCCGCAAGGACCGCGGTGTGGAAGCGAAGTGGGCGAACTCGATCTCGGGGTACTGGCGGCGCGGCCGCACCGAGGAGACGTTCCGGCAGTGGAAGCGCGAACTCGCCCAAGCCGAGGAAGGCGCCAACGCCTGAGCCTCGACCTGGCACGCTGAGCCCATGGCGTTCGCTGATTACCAACTCGAGATCTACCTACAGTGCCTGTCCGGCGTACTGCCCCCGCTGCCCATGGCTTTCGCGGAGCTGGAGGCAAAGGCCGAAGCCGCGATGTCGCCGGGAATGTGGTCCTACGTAGCGGGCGGATCGGGTGACGAACGGACCCAGCAGGCCAACGTGACCGCCTTCGACCACTGGGGGCTGATGCCGCGGATGTTCGTCGGCGCCAACGACCGGGACATGTCGGTGGATCTGTTGGGTCTGGCGTTGCCGTCGCCGGCGATGATGGCACCGGTCGGCGTGATCGCGTTGTGCGCGCAGGACGGACACGGCGACCTGGCGACGGCGCGCGCCGCCGCCCGCACCGGTGTGCCGATGATCGCGTCGACGATGTCGGCCGACCCCATGGAGCAGGTCGCCGCCGAATTAGGCGACACCCCAGGCTTTTTCCAGCTGTACACCCCCAGCGACCGCGACGTCGCGGCCAGCTTCGTGCGCCGGGCCGAGGCGGCAGGCTTCAAAGGCATCGTCGTGACGTTGGACACCTGGATTCCCGGCTGGCGACCGCGCGACCTTTCCACGTCGAACTTCCCGTTCCTTCGCGGCCACTGCCTCGCCAACTACACCAGCGACCCGGTGTTCCGCGACAGCCTGCAACAGTCACCGGAGGAGAACCCGCAGGCGGCGATCATGCGCTGGATCCAGATCTTCGGCAATCCATTGACGTGGGACGACCTGCCCTGGCTGCGATCGCTGACCACACTTCCGTTGATCGCCAAGGGCATCTGTCACCCCGACGACGCGCGACGCGCGATCGACGGCGGCATGGATGCGATCTACTGCTCCAACCACGGCGGCCGACAGGCCAACGGCGGCATACCGGCCATCGACTGCCTGCCCGGCGTCGTCGAGGCGGCAGCCGGAGTTCCGGTTTTGTTCGACTCGGGCATTCGCAGCGGCGTCGACATCGTCAAGGCCATTGCGTTGGGTGCCAACGCCGTTGCCATCGGAAGGCCCTACGCCTACGGGTTGGCCCTTGGTGGTGTGGACGGCATCGTGCACGTGCTTCGGTCACTGTTGGCCGAGGCGGACGTGACGCTGGCCGTCGACGGATATCGATCGCTGAAAGATCTCACTCCGGACACGCTTCGGCGCGTCACCTGAGTGCCCGCGCAGGGGTCTGCCACGGTGAGCGGGTGGAGGCGATCCTCGAGGAGTTCGACGAACACCTCGCACTCGAGCGCGGCCGATCTGACCACACGCGCCGCGCGTATTTGGGTGACCTGCGATCACTGTTCGAGTTCCTCGCCGAGCGAACGGCTGACAGCCATCTGAGCAGCCTGAGCCTGCCGGTGCTGCGGTCATGGCTGGCGGCTCAGGCCACGGCAGGCGTCGCTCGCACCACCCTGGCTCGCCGCACGTCCGCGGTGAAGACGTTCACCGCATGGGCGACGCGACGCGGACTGCTGATGACCGATCCGGCAGTACGGCTGCAGGTGCCGAAGTCGCGGCGGACGCTGCCCGCGGTGTTGCGTCAGGACCAGGCACTGGATGCCATGGCGGCCGCCAATTCCGGTGCCGAACAAGGTGATCCGATGGCGCTGCGGGACCGCCTCATCGTCGAGATGCTCTACGCCACCGGCGTCCGGGTCAGCGAGCTGTGCGGCCTCGACGTCGACGACATCGACATGTCGCGGCGCCTCCTGCGTGTTCTGGGCAAGGGCAACAAGCAGCGCACCGTGCCGTTCGGGGAGCCGGCGCAGACCGCGTTGACGGCATGGCTGACCGACGGGCGGCCGGCGCTGGCCACCGCCGATTCGGGACCTGCGCTACTGCTCGGTGCCCGCGGCCGTCGACTCGATCAACGGCAGGCGCGCACCGTGGTGCACCAGACCGTCGCCGCCGTCGACGGAGCGCCCGATATCGGTCCGCACGGTTTACGGCACAGCGCAGCCACCCATCTCCTCGAGGGCGGCGCGGATCTGCGCATCGTGCAGGAACTGCTCGGCCACTCGACCTTGGCCACCACGCAGCTCTACACCCATGTCACCGTTGCGCGGCTACGGGCCGTCCACGACCAGGCGCATCCTCGCGCCTGAGTCGCGATCGCTAAGTGCCGCAGAAGGTTCGGTAGCAGCCGAAGTCATCCGGGGCGGGCTCGGCGTAGCGCTCGAACCCCGGCCGCTGCGT
Source organism: Mycobacterium sp. (assembly GCF_032159775.1). GTDB lineage: Bacteria > Actinomycetota > Actinomycetes > Mycobacteriales > Mycobacteriaceae > Mycobacterium. Next base: position 1,647 of record NZ_JAVHWK010000090.1, on the reverse strand, counting down.
ATAGGGGGACGTGACCGCGAGCAGCAGTCGTTCGACGGGGTCCATGTCTCCGGCCGATGCGGCGGCAAGGGCCTCCTCGACGAGGTGGTTGCGCGGGACGTAGACCGGGTTGACGTCGTCCATTGCGTCGGCGTCCGGCCGCAGGGCGAGCCAGCGGGCCACCCAGTCGTCGTCGACTTCGGTTGCCGCGTCGCCACGGGCCGCCGCGCTCAGGTTGCGAAAGAACGATGTGTAGTCGACGTGGTCGCGTTCGAGGTATGCCAGCAGGTCGTCGGCGAGCTCCGCGACGACGGCGTCGTCGACGTCGTCGGGCAGTCCGAGCTTGTGCCGCATTCCTGCCGTCCACGCGGCGGCGTACTGCGGGGCGAAACCCTGAAGCGACTCGGTCGCCAGCGCGATCCCACGCTCCTGTTCCTCTGCGATCAGCGGCAGCAGCGCTTCTGCGAAGCGGGCAAGATTCCAGCCGGCGACCGTCGGCTGGTTGCCGTAGGCGTAGCGACCCCACGAGTCGATGGAACTGAACACCGTCTTGGGATCGAAGGCATCCATGAAAGCACATGGCCCGTAGTCGATGGTCTCGCCCGAGATCGTCATGTTGTCGGTGTTCATCACGCCGTGGACGAACCCGACGAGCATCCACTTGGCGATGAGCCCTGCCTGGCCGGCGATGACGGCGTCGAGCAGCGCGAGATACGGGTTGTCAGCGTCGGCGGCGGCGGGATAGTGCTTGGCGATGGCATGGTCGGCGAGCCGACGCAGAACATCGAGTTCGCCTGCGGCAGAGACGTATTCGAAGCTACCGACGCGCAGGTGGCTTGCGGCGACCCTGGCAAGAACGGCGCCGTCGAGCACCGTCTCGCGCTGCACCTGGCGGCCGGTGGCGACGACCGAAAGGGCGCGTGTGGTCGGAATCCGCAGGGCGTGCATTGCTTCGCTGATCACGTATTCGCGCACCATTGGGCCGACGGCCGCCAAACCGTCACCGCCGCGGGCGAACGGTGTGCGACCCGACCCCTTGAGGTGCAGATCTCGCAGCCTGCCACGGGCGTCGATGAGCTCGCCGAGCAGCAGCGCCCGTCCGTCGCCGAGGCGGGGCACCCATCCGCCGAACTGGTGGCCCGCGTAGGCCTGGGCGACCGGTTCGGCGCCTTCGGGCACCTCCGTCCCTGTCAACAGACCGATCCCGTCGCTGCTTCGCAGCCACGCCGCATCGAGTCCCAGCTCGGCCGCAAGAGACTCGTTGAGTACTAGCAGCCGCGGCGTGGGAGTGGATTCCGCTTGCCATCGCACCGCCAGCTCGGGTAGCTCGGTGGCGAATCGGTTGCGGAGAACAACGGTGGTATCGGGTGCAAAACTCATCCCCATCCAGCGTACGGACGTGTCGAGTCCCTAGACAGCGCTAGCGGTGCCAAGTCACCGGCGTAGCGGCTTGAGGCGAATGGGCGTCGTCACCAGCAGCCCGAGTGGATCGACATAGTTGGCGTTGGCGGCGGGCCCCCACATCGCGCCCCAGTGCAGGCAGGCCGGCGCCGGGCAGCCCTGGTGTCCCGCCGCGAGCTCGCCGAGCTCCGCGCCGGCCGCCACCAGTTGTCCCGGCTGCACAGCAGCCAATACCGGTTCGTAGCTGGTGCGCAGGCCGCCGGGGTG
>NZ_JAVHWK010000071.1:0-33241 GCF_032159775.1 Mycobacterium sp. | reverse complement strand
CTTACGCAGATGTGGAGCCTTGCGGTGGAGGCCGCGTTCTACGTCGTGCTGCCGCTGCTGGCCTGGCTGCTGCTGGCGGTGCTGTGCCGTCGCCGGTGGCGCCCCCTGCTCTTGCTCGCAGGCCTGTCGGTGTTGACGGCGGTGTCGCCCGCGTGGCTGATCTTCGTGCACACCGTCGACGGGTTGCCCGACGCTGCGCGCCTGTGGCTGCCGACTTATCTGATCTGGTTCATCGGCGGCATGATGCTCGCGGTCCTCGCGGTGATGGGTGTCCGCTGCTATGCCTTCGCGGTGCTGCCCGTCGCGGTGGTGAGCTACTTCATCGCCTCGACGCCGATTGCAGGCGAACCGGCGACGTCGCCGTATGCGTTGGCGCCCGCGATATGGAAGGCGGTCTTCTACGCCGTGATCGCGACGCTGATGGTGGCGCCGGTTGCCTTGGGTGGCCGGGGTTGGTACGCGCGCCTGCTGGCCAGCCGCCCGATGGTCTTCCTCGGCGAGATCTCCTACGAGATCTTCCTGATCCACTTGTTGACGATGGAGATCGTCATGGTGGAGATCTTGCGCTCCCCGGTCTACACGGGCTCGATGCCAGCCTTGTTCGTGGTCACGTTCGTCGTGACGGTGCCGCTGGCGTGGCTGCTGCACCGATTCACGCGAGTGCGCACGCCGTAGGTCCCGCGAAACGGAATTCCAGCACCCCCGCACTCGCACTTTTGGTGCTGGAATTCCGTTTCGCGGGTTAGTGGGAAAGGCGTCGCCATAGGCGTGGTTCCACATACCCTTGCCCTTCGCGGCTCCATCAGAGCGGGCCTGGGAAGGAACCATCGTGGCCGACGACAACCGTTCAGACGTGCGCAGGGACATCCTGCCGATCCCGGACGTCCAGCACATCGGGCTGACGACGTATGACGCCAAGGATCCCGACACCAGTTACCCGCCGATTCGAGACGTGCGTCCGCCTGCCACCGCGCCGAACGTGGTCGTCATCCTGATCGACGACGTCGGCTTCGGCGCCAGCAGCACTTTCGGCGGCCCGTGCCAGACACCCAACTTCGAAAAGCTCGCATCGGGCGGCCTGAAGTACACCCGGCTGCACACCACGGCGTTGTGCTCACCGACGCGACAGGCCCTGTTGACCGGCCGCAACCACCATTCGGTAGGCATGGGCAACATCACCGAAACCGCAACGGCAGCACCCGGATACACCTCAGTGCTACCGAACACGAAGGCACCCCTGGCGGTGACGCTGAAGCTCAACGGCTATTCGACCGCCCAGTTCGGCAAGTGCCACGAGGTTCCGGTGTGGCAGACCAGCCCGGCGGGCCCGTTCACCGCGTGGCCGACGGGCGGCGGCGGTTTCGAGTACTTCTACGGGTTCATCGGCGGGGAGAACAACCAATGGGACCCGGCACTGTATGAGGGCACGACCCCGATCGAGCCGCCGAAGACACCCGCCGAGGGCTACCACCTGACCGAAGATCTTGCCGATAAGGCGATCAACTGGGTGCGCCAGCAGAAGGCGCTGCAGCCCGACAAACCCTTCTTCATGTACTTCGCGCCGGGCGCCACCCACGCGCCGCACCATGTGCCGAAGGAGTGGATCGACAAGTACAAAGGAAAATTCGCGCATGGATGGGACCGACAGCGCGAGCTCACTTTCGAGCGGCAGAAGGAACTGGGCGTCATCGGACCTGACGCCGTCCTGACGCCGCGGCACGCGGAGATCCCGGCCTGGGACGAGATGGATCCTGCGCTCAAGCCGGCGCTGGAACGCGAGATGGAGGTGTACGCCGCTTTTTTGGAGCACACCGACCACCACGTCGGCAGGTTGATCGAGGCGATGGGTCCGATCCTGGACGACACCCTGGTGTACGTCATCATCGGCGACAACGGCGCATCAGCCGAAGGCACATTGCAGGGTGCGTACAACGAGATGGCCAACTTTAACGGGATGGCCGACCTCGAGACACCAGAATACCTGGCATCGAAACTCGAAGAGTTCGGCGGCGAGGGGTCTTACGGCCACTATGCGGTCGGTTGGGCGTGGGCGATGGATACGCCATATCAGTGGACAAAGCAGGTGGCGTCGCACTGGGGCGGTACCCGCAACGGCACCATCGTGCACTGGCCAAACGGGATCGACGACAAGGGTGGGGTGCGTAACCAGTTCACCCATGTCATCGACCTGGCACCCACTGTGTTGGAGGCCGCAGGCATCCCGGCGCCGACCATGGTAAACGGCGTCATGCAGAGCCCGTATGAGGGCACAAGCCTGCTCTACAGCTTCAACGACGCCGAGGCGCCTGAGCGGCATGAGACCCAGTACTTCGAAATGTTCTGCAACAGAGGCATTTATCACAAGGGCTGGAGCGCGGTGACCAAGCATCGAACGCCGTGGGAGATGGGCGGAGCGCTGATGCCTGCCTTCGACGACGACGTGTGGGAACTGTACGACGGCAATACCGACTGGACGCAGTCGAACGACCTCTCGAAAGAGAACCCGGACAAACTGCATGAGTTGCAGCGGCTTTGGTTGATCGAGGCAGTCAAGTACAACGTGCTCCCGCTCGATGATCGGCAGATCGAACGCATCAACCCGACGTCAGCCGGGCGACCCTCACTGATCAAGGGCAACAGCCAGTTACTGTTCGCCGGGATGGGCCGACTGTCGGAGAACAGCGTCGTCGACATCAAGAACAAGTCGTTCGCGGTGACGTCCGAGGTGGATGTGCCCGACGGCGGCGCCGAGGGCGTGATCATCGCCCAGGGCGGCCGGTTCGGCGGTTGGAGCCTCTACGCCAAGGATGGAAGGGCCAAGTTCCGTTACAACGTGCTGGGCATCAAGTCGTTTGATGTTGAGGCGGGTGAAGCTGTTCCAGCCGGCACCAGCCAGGTGCGCATGGAGTTTGCCTACGATGGCGGTGGCATGGGCAAGGGCGGCAATGTCACGCTCTACTACGACGGCAAGGAAGTCGGCAGCGGCCGCGTCGATCAAACCCAAGGCTTCATTTTCTCGGCCGACGAGACGACCGACGTCGGCTGCGAGACAGGCACCACCGTCAGCCCGGATTACACCGCGCACACCAGCACTTTCAACGGCAAGATCGACTGGGTACGAATCGATCTCGGGGACGACGCCAAGGACGCCGACCACTACATCGAGCCCGACGAACGCTTCCGGGTAGCGATGGCGCGGCAGTAGCGCCGCGCTAACCCGCATCCTGCGTCGCAGGCACCACTATCGGAACGACGAACTGCTCGATCATCGCCCGCTCGTCGGCCTCGTCGTGCCCGGGAAAGACAAGCAGCGAGGTCATCACACGGACAAGCCAGCGCGCTTTGCGCTCGACCACTCCCGGATCATCAGGCGCCATCGAGATCAGGAACGCCTCGGTGAGCGCCTTGATCACCTCCGACTGTTCGGCGATCTCGCCGCCGATCGGTCGCTGCGCGGTGGCGAACCACGATGACAGCGCGGGACTTTCGCGGACATTGCGCAGCGAGCTGATCACGCCCTCGATCAGCCGCTCGCGCGGTTCTTCGACACCGGTGAGCTGTTCGGTCATCTGGTGGAAGAGCCGGTAGCTTTCGCGGTGCACGTACGCGGTGTACAGCGCTTCCCGGTTCTCGAAGTATCGGTATAGCGTGGCGCGCGAACATCCTGCGGCCTTGGCGATTTCGTGCATGCCGACGGTCGCGGCGTCCTGTTGTGCGAACAACGCGTCGGCGGCGTCCAGAATGCGGTCGGCGGCCACCTCGGTGCGGCGGTCGCCCAACCAGTCGTTGCCCGCCATTACCCGGTCACCATGAACGGAACCGACAGCGGCCGACGGACATAACTCCCGCCCGCCCAGACCACCCCGGACAGGTCGACCTCGAACTCGGGGCAGCGCGCCAGCAGTTCGGTGAGCGCGATGCGTGATTGCATGCGGGCCGCAGCAGCACCGAGGCAGAAGTGTGCGCCGTGGCTGAACGTCATGATGTTGCGCGGCCGCCTCCGCACTTCGAGTTCGCCTGCGTCGGAACCATATTCGCGCTCATCGCGGTTGGCCGACCCGTAGAGCAAGAGCACCTTGCGGCCCGCTGGAATCGTCGTGCTGCCGATCCGGACGTCGCGGGTGGTGGTGCGGGCCAGCCCCTGCACGGGCGAGGTGAGGCGCAACAGCTCGTCCACCGCGTCGGTCATCAGGTCGGGATTGTTGATCAACAGCCGGCGCTGATCCGGCCGCTGGTGCAACAGTTGCACCGCGCCGCCGAGCATGCCGGTCGTCGTGTCGTTGCCGCCGGTGACCATCGTGAAGGTGAAAGCAAGGATCGACAGCATCCCCGCCATATCGCCGTCGGCGCCAACGCCCGCGGCGACGAGGTGCGACACGGTGTCGTCCTCTGGCTCGCGGCGGCGCCGCTCGATCAGCTGGGTGAAGTACGCCATCATCGACGCGACCGCCTCCCCGACGGACTCGACCGCCCCGGCGAACCCGCCGTCCTGCGTCTGCGCGGCGACGATGGCCTCGGTCCAGCCGTCGAACTGTTGGCGGTCCTGCTCTGGCACGCCGAGATAATGCGCGACGACCATGGACGGCAGCGGCTTGAAGAGCTCGGCGACGATGTCACCGCCACCGACTGCACGCAGCCGCTCGATCCGCTCGACGACGAACTGGTGCACGGCGGGCTCGACGGCCTCCACCTGCCGGGGAGTGAAGCCGCGGGACACCAGCTTGCGGAACTCGGTGTGGGTCGGAGGGTCCTGCATGACGAACGGCGGGTTGTCGGCGAGGCCGATCATTTCCAGCTCGCCGTAGTTGATCGTCAGGCCCTGTGCCGACGAGAACGTCTCATGGTCGCGGGCGGCGTTCCAGATGTCGGCGTGCCGGGACAGCACCCAGTAGTCGTGACCCGGGTTCTCCTCGGGGACGACGTGGTGCACCGGATCCTTGTCGCGAAGCGCCTGGTACATCGGCCACGGATTGGGCCATGTGTCGGCCGTCGCGAGCTGGAACCGGGCCGGCATGTGGTGAGACAGAGCGGCGGTCATGTCTTATGGGTACGACACAACCACATGCCCTGTCAACAGGGCACAGCGGATTGACATCAAATGGCCGCACCGGGATTCAGGATGTTGTCCGGGTCGAGCGCCTGCTTGATACGCCGGTTGAGCTCCATCGCCTCGGGCCCGATCTGGTCGGCCAACCAGGGCCTCTTCAGCCTGCCGACGCCGTGCTCGCCGGTGATGGTGCCGCCGAGTCCGATCGCCAGATCCATGATGTCGCCGAACGCGCGCTCGGCCCGCTCCGCCATCGCGGCGTCGGACGGGTCGAAGACGATCAACGGGTGGGTATTGCCGTCACCGGCGTGGGCGATCATCGAGATCATCACGTCGCGCTCGGCGGCGATTCCCGCCACGCCACTGACGAGGTCACCGATCCGCGGCAGCGGCACGCCGACATCCTCGAGCAACAGCGTGCCCTTCGCTTCCACAGCGGGGATCGCGTATCGGCGGGCGGCGACGAACGCCTCGCCCTCGTCGGGGTCATCGGTGGAGAACACGTCGGTTGCGCCGTTGTCGGCGAACACGCCCGCGATGGTCTCGGCGTCCTCGGCCGCTGAACGGCCGCGTTCGTCAGAAGCGGCGAGCAGCATTGCGGCAGCATCGCGGTCGAGGCCCATCTTCAGCTTGTCCTCGACGGCGTTGATGGCCACGGAGTCCATGAACTCGAGCATCGACGGCCTCATCTGGCAGGCCACCCCGAGCACCGCTTCGGTGGCCGCCCCGACCGTGGCGAAGTTGGCCACCACCGTGCTGGACCGATGCTGCTTGGGCAGCAATCGCAGCGTTATCTCGGTGACGATGCCCAGCGTGCCCTCGCTGCCGACGAACAGCTTGGTGAGGCTCAGGCCCGCAACGTCTTTCAGTCTCGGGCCGCCCACCCGCACCGCCGTACCGTCGGCCAGCACGACCTGAAGGCCCATCACGTAATCGGTGGTGACGCCGTACTTGACGCAGCACAACCCGCCCGCATTGGTGGCAATGTTGCCGCCGATGCTGCAGATCTCGAACGACGACGGATCCGGCGGGTACCACAGATCATGTTGTGCAACAGCCTTTTTCACCTCGGCGTTGAAAAGGCCGGGTTGGCAGACCGCGGTCCGGGTGACGGGGTCGACAGTGATGTCGCGCATCTTCTCCGTGGACAGGACGATGCCCTCGTCGAGTGCGGTGGCCCCGCCGGACAGCCCGCTGCCCGCACCCCGCGGCACGACGGGCACCCGGTGGGCGCCTGCCCACCGCATGACTGTCTGCACATGCTCGGTGGTCAGCGGACGCACGACCGCCAACGGTTTGCCCGCCGCCGGGTCCAGCGCGCGGTCCTGTCGGTAGCCGTCCGTGATGGCCGGGTCGGTGACGACCATGCCGTCGGGCAGGTCGGCGATCAGGCTGTCGACAACGCTCACTCCTTCGATGCTACGAGGCATCAGGACGGGACCATCCAGGACAGCACCGGCGAGGCTTGCAACGCGGACAAAGCGCACATCATCAGCAGGAACAGCAGGCTCCACACCACGACACGACGGAAGATGTCGCCTTCCTTGCCGTTCATGCCGACCGCAGCGGCGGCAATGGCGAGGTTCTGCGGCGAGACCATCTTGCCGAGCACGCCGCCGGAGCTGTTGGACGCCGCCATCAAGATGTCGGACAGTCCGGCCTGATTCGCGGCGGTGACCTGCAGCGCGCCGAACAGCGAGTTGGCGGAGGTGTCGGATCCGGTGACCGCCACACCGAGCCAACCCAGTATCGGCGACAGCAGGGCGAACGCTCCGCCTGCCGCAGCCATCCAGGTGCCAAGGGTGATCGTCTGGCCAGACAGGTTCATCACGAATGCCAGCGCCAGCACCGCCATCACGGTGAGAATCGCCCAGCGCAGCTGATGCAGTGTCGTTCCATACGCCTTCAGCGCCCGCGGCGCCGACAGCCGCAGCGCGATCGCCGTCAGCACGCCCGCGATCAGCATCTGGGTGCCCGGCGTGGTGAGCAGGTTCAGGGTGAATTCCGTGAGCGTCACCGGCTTTCCCTTGGGGCTGACGACGTCCAGGCCAGGCCAGTGGAACTTGATGGTCGCCTTGTCGAGCAGCTTCTTCACCGCGGCGATCTGGCAGACGACGAACACCGCGATGATGATCGCGTAGGGCGCGTACGCCTTGACGACGTCGGCGCGTGCGTCGGGATGCTCGACGCGCTCGGCGAACTCGGCCGTCGGCTCGTCGGCCGCGCCGCCTGCAACGACCGCGGGTTCGGTGTACGGGCGGCTGGGACGCCAGACGCGCACCAGCGCAACCACCGCGGCGGCGGACAGCAGGGAGGCGACCACATCGGCCAGCGGCACCGAAACGAAGTTGGACGTGGCGTACTGAGCGACCCCGAACACGAGGCCGCAGACGACGCCCGCCGGCCATGTCTCGCGGATGCCACGCCAGCCGTCGACGATGGCGACCAGGACAAGGGGCACGAATACCGCCAGGATCGGTGTCTGACGACCGACCATCGCGCCGAGAGTGTCGGCGGGCAGTTCGGTCACCTTGGCCAGCGTGAGGATCGGTGTGGCCATCGCGCCGAAGGCGACAGGTGCCGTGTTGGCGACGAGGGCGAGCGCGGCGGCCTTCATCGGCCTGAAACCCAGCGCCATCAGCATCACGGAGGTGACCGCCACGGGTGTGCCGAAGCCGGCCAGCGCCTCGAGCAGCGCGCCGAACGAGAAGGCGATCAGGACGGCCTGGATGCGCTGGTCGTCGCTGACCCGGCTGAACGAGCGACGCAGCACGTCGAAGTGCCCCGTTTCCACCGTCTGCTGGTACACCCAGATCGCGTTGATGACGATCCACAAGATCGGAAAGAAGCCGAACGCGGCGCCTTCGGTACCCGCCAGCAGCGTTTGGCCGATCGGCATTCCGTACACCAGCACCGCGACGGCGATGGCGACGGCCAGCGAGATCGGCGAGGCCACCCACGCCGTCACCTTGAAGACGCCGAGCAACACGAAGAGCAGCAGCAGGGGAATCGCCGCGACCAGCGAACTCCATGCCAGGGAATGGGCAACCGGATCGAGAACTTGCTGGTACACGATGCAACCTCGATGTTGGATTTGTGGTTTGCGTCACACGGATACCCAGACAACGCGTCGGCTTAACGGCCTACTTTCCCGGCGTGACGTCGCGCCCCTGGGTCGGATCGCGGTCCAGATCGCGAAGTGCGGGCAGAAACACCGCGACGACGCCAAGCAGCAGCATCGGCAGCGCCAGCGCCAGGAACGTCGCGTGCAGACCGGCGGCATCGGCGAGCGGGCCCGCCAGCACCAGACCGAGCGGCCCGGCGGCGTAGGCCAGCGACCCCATCACGCCGACGACCCGCCCTCGCAGGTGTTGCGGAGCGCGGGTCTGCATGACGTAGTTGTAGATCGGCGCGATCGGGCCGTAGACGAACCCGACGATCGCGCACAGCACCAGGATCAGTGGGAGCGGCGGCAGGAACGCGATGATCGTCATCGCCACGCCGAGCGTCAGCACGGCGGTCAACATGATGGTGCGCCGGCGCGAATACTTCGACAGCACCGCATAACCCAGCGCGCCGATGAGGCCGCCGACGCTGAGCGCCATCAGCACCCAGCCCAGTTGTGCGGGTTCGTTGCGGTCGGTGAAATATTTAGGGAACAGCACTGATTCCATTGGCACGTACAGGCCGGTCGCTGCGAGGTCCACGATCGCCAGGGTGCGCAGCACCTTGTTGTTCCAGACGAAGCGCAGCCCTTCGACGACGCTGGCCCACACCCCGTCGGGTAGCGCGTTGCGGTTCGGTGTGCCCGCGCCTTCGAGACGAAGTGTCGAGATGGCGAGGATCGACAGCACAAAGGCGCCCGCGGTCACCCACATGGTGTTCACCCCGCCGAGAGTGGCGATCATCAGGCCGCCCACACCGGGTCCGACGATGTAGGACAGGTTGAACACGGCCTCGTACACGCTGTTCGCATGGTCCAGCGTCCAACCGGCCCGCTGGGCCGCCTCGGGCAGCATTGTCTCTCGCGCCGTCATACCCGCCGGATCGAACAGCGCACCGAGCGCGGCAAGGCCGGCAAGCACGGCGACATTGACCACGTGCACGCCGAAGGTCAGCGCGAGAACCGGGACGGCAGCCACCGAGAGGGCGGACAGCGCGTCGGAGATCATCGAAACACGTTTGCGGCCAAGGTAATCCACTGCAGCGCCCGCGATCAAGGTGGCGACCAGCAGGGGGATGGTTCCCGCCATGGCGACGATCGACGCATCGAGGGCGGATCCGTTGCGTTGCAGCACCAGCCAGGGGAACGCGACCATCGTGATGCCGTTGCCAGCACCGGCAAGCAGCGCGGCGAAGAGGATGGTGTACAGCGGTCCGCGCTTGCCGTTGGTCATGGGTTATCGATGTGGAATCTAACAGCGGCCCGCCCCGGTCGGCGAGCGGTTCTGCCGCGCAGGCACAGTGGAGCGGTGAAGGTGGCCCATCCCCGCACGGGCAAGCGGTTCGAATCGCCGGTGCCCGCGGGCGCAGGCTGGCCCGGTGACTTGGCGACGCAGGCGACGGCCGTGGCCGACTCTGCCGCGCAGGTGACCGCCATGGCCGACGCGGTGGAATCGGTCGATCAACTCGACGCCCTCGTGTCGGTGTGCCGGGCGTGCCCGCGGTTGGTCGAATGGCGTGAACGGGTCGCGGTCGAGAAGCGGAAGTCGTATGCGGGCGAACCGTACTGGGGTCGGCCCGCGCCGGGCTGGGGTGCGTCACGACCACGGCTGATGGTGGTCGGCCTGGCGCCCGCCGCGCACGGCGCCAACCGGACCGGGCGGGTGTTCACCGGCGACCGGTCCGGCGACTTCCTGTTCGCGGCCCTGCACCGGGCGGGCCTAGCCAACCAATCGCTGTGCGTCGACGCCGCGGACGGGCTGATGCTCACCGACACCCGGATCGCCGCGGCAGTCCGGTGCGCGCCGCCTGCGAATGCGCCGACACCTGCCGAGCGTGCGACATGCGCGCCGTGGTTGGACGCCGAGTGGCGCCTCGTCGGGGCCGACGTACGGGTCGTCATTGCGCTGGGCGGCTTCGCATGGCGGGCCGTGCTGGACATGGTCCGTGTGGCCGGAGGTTCGCATGCCCGACCGGTGCCGAAATTCGGGCACGGTGCGACGGCCCCTCTGCGCACGCCGCACGGCGAGGTCACGTTGATGGGCGTGTACCACCCGAGCCAGCAGAACACCTTCACCGGAAAGCTCACCCCGCAGATGCTCGACGACGTCTTCGGCAAGGCCGCCGCCCTGGCCGGCATTGAGTGATTTCGGCGCGTCTACGTGCGCTCAGCGTCGATTAGCGCGCCGAAATCGCGGGAACGCGGACGTGATGTCTGGCGTTGACCCCCATATGCGGCTTTCCGTTCTCGATCTCGTACCCGTGCGCACCGACCAGTCGACGTCGGATGCGCTAGCAGCGTCCACTCAGCTCGCGCAGACCGCCGACCAGTTGGGATACACCCGCTACTGGTTGGCCGAACACCACAACATGCCATCGGTGGCGGCGACCAGCCCGCCGGTCCTCATCGCCCATCTTGCCGCGAACACCACGCAGATCCGCCTCGGCTCCGGTGGTGTGATGCTGCCGAACCACGCGCCGCTGGCGGTCGCCGAACAGTTCGCCTTGCTGGAAGCGGCCCACCCGGGCCGGATCGACCTGGGCATCGGCCGGGCGCCGGGCTCCGATCCGCTGACGTCGTATCTGCTGCGCAACGCCGGTGGTCGGGATGACAGCGATATCGACAAGTTCCCCGAATATCTCGACCACGTCGTGGCGATGATGAGCGCAAGCGGTGTGCGCGTCACCATTCCGCAGCAGGACTACATCCTCAAGGCGACGCCTGCCGCGATCAGCGAACCGAGGATGTGGCTGCTCGGCTCTTCGCTGTACTCGGCGCATCTGGCTGCGGCCAAGGGGCTGCCGTATGTGTTCGCCCATCACTTCTCGGGACAGGGCACCGCGGAGGCGTTGGCCGTCTACCGATCGGAGTTCCGACCGAGCGACCGGGCCGCCGAGCCCGTGACCTTCCTCACCGTCAACGCGGCGGTGGCCGAAACCCATGACGAGGCAATGGCATCGCTGCTGCCGAATCTGCAGATGATGGCCCGGTTGCGCACCGGCCAGCTGCTCGGACCGGTCGACCTCGTCGAGGATGCCGAACAGAAGCGGCTGACTCCGCAGGAGCAGGCGGTGGTCGACAGCGGGCTGCGTCGGGCCGTCGTCGGCGATCCGACCGAGGCCGCACAGCAGGTGCGTGCGCTGGCCGACGAATTCGACGTCGACGAGGTGATGGTGCATCCGGTGGCGTCGGCCCGGCGCGGCACCGATCCGGCAACCGCACCGGCACGCGTCAAGACGCTGGAACTGCTCGCCAAAGAGTTGTTCTGATCAGGCTTTCCGGGTCAGCCTGACGATCGGAATCGGCCGCCTGGTCTTCTTCTGATATTCGTTGTACGACTTGTTGTACTTCGTGACGATCTTCCAGAGGCGGTCGCGGTCCGGGTCGCCCGGCAGCACCGGCGCCGCCGTTACCGCGAAACGTCTTGGCCCGACATTGATTTCGATGTTTGGATTTGCCTTCACGTTGTGGTACCAGCCGGGCGACCGCGGAGAGCCGCCGTTGGATGCGACCACCAGATAATCGTCACCGTCGCGGGCATAGGTCAGCGACGTGGTGCGGGCCTTGCCGGTCTTGGCGCCAACGGTGTGCAGCAGCAGGCTGGGCAGCACCATCATTCGATGGCCGATCCAGCCGTTGGTGCGCTGGTAGACGGTGTCGTGCAGGCGCAGGTAACTGCCGAACGCTCTCTGGACAAGTGATGCCATGACTATCAATCTTGTTGTGCGGCATCGAGACCGGCCAATGCATCACGCAGGATGCGACCGGTCTCTTCGCGGTTGGGATCGCGCCGGAGCAGCATGCCCTTGGCGAACGACAGCTTGTCGCCGGACTGCCTCGGTAGCACGTGCAAGTGAATGTGAAACACGCTCTGGAACGCCGCCTTGCCGTCGTTGATGACGATGTTGTTGCCGTCCGCGTGCAACCCGGACTGGCGCGCCGCCTTGGCGATGCGCTGCCCGACGCGCACCAGGTCGGCGCAGGTCTCTGGTGGGGTGTCGGTGAGGTCGACGAAATGGCGTTTGGGAATGACTAGGGTGTGGCCGCGGGTGAACGGACGGATGTCGAGGATCGCGAGATAATCGTGGTCCTCGTAGATCCGGATTGCTGGGGCTTCTTCCGCCACGACGGCGCAGAACACACAAGACATCCCGTTAGGCTAACCCCTCGGAAAATCGTTGATCGGGTCGCCCTTTTGCTTGTGGCACCGGCATTACCACCCGGTTTGAGCGACTGTGATCGCTGCCACAGGCCAAAAGTCTTGGACTGTATAGATCTTCCTCTCAGTCGGGTCTCAGTGAAGCAGTGCACAGTGTGGCTAACCACTTTGCTCTGAAAAGCCAAAGGAAGAAACCACTCCATGAAAAAGCAATCGCGGTACTCGCTGCGCCGGTCCAACCGTCCATCGAGCCCGAGCCAACCTGTGAGCCAGCAGTATTCGGGCATCCCGCCGCAGGGCGGCTATGGCCAGCCGTATGACTGGCGCTACGCATCGCAACAGCCGTTACCGGGACATGGCCCCTATAGCGCTGCGAATCAGCATGATTCGACCCCAACGACGCCGATCCCTGTGATGCGCAAGCGCTCTCGAACCAGCACGGTTGTGGTCGGGGCCGCGGCGGTCGCCGTGGTGTCCGGAGGTATCGGCGCCGCGGTGTTGGTGAACCACTCCGACCTGTCGGCTGCCAACAGCGCCGCTACCGCTGCCACCGCAGCGGCACCCGCTCCGAACCAGCCTGTCGCGGCGGCGGCGCCGTCCGGCTCGGTCGAGCAGGTCGCAGCCAAAGTGTTGCCCAGCGTGGTGAAGCTGCAGATCAAGATGGGACAGGGCGCCGAAGAGGGATCAGGCATCGTGTTGAGTTCCGACGGTCTCATCCTGACCAATAATCACGTCGTCGCGGCGCTCAGTGGACCGGGTGCCGACCAGGCGTCAAGCGTTCTCGGTGGGCAGGACGATGGGGGCTTTCCCGGTCTGCACGGACTGCCCGGGCAAGGCGACGAGTCGTCGCCGGGCGAGCAGGGACCGTCCGGTCAGAATCCGGATGCGACGGTTTCCTTCTCCGACGGCAACACCGTGCCGTTCACTGTCGTCGGCACCGACCCGGACGATGACATCGCGGTCGTTCGGGCCCAGGGGGTTTCGGGCCTGACGCCGATCACGATGGGATCCTCGA
Organism: Mycobacterium sp.; assembly: GCF_032159775.1. Taxonomy (GTDB): domain Bacteria; phylum Actinomycetota; class Actinomycetes; order Mycobacteriales; family Mycobacteriaceae; genus Mycobacterium. The sequence continues at coordinate 19,857 of NZ_JAVHWK010000071.1, read as the reverse complement.
AGGATCTGAAGGTCGGCCAGAATGTCGTGGCCGTCGGATCGCCCCTCGGCCTGGAGGGCACCGTCACCACAGGCATCATCAGCGCGTTGGACCGGCCGGTCAGCACCGGCGACGGCAGCACCGGCCAGCATTCGGTGATGAACGCGATACAGACCGACGCCGCGATCAACCCCGGCAACTCCGGCGGAGCGCTGGTGAACATGAACGGCGAACTCGTCGGCGTCAACTCGGCGATCGCGTCGATGGGCGGCGGGGGCCCGGAATCATCTGGCGCGCAGAGTGGCTCGATCGGCCTCGGCTTCGCGATCCCGGCGGATCAGGCCAAGCGCATCGCCGATGAATTGGTTTCCAATGGTCACGTCACACACGCTTCGTTGGGTGTTCAGCTGACACAGGATCCCGGCGCGCACGGCGCGGCGGTCGCCGACGTGGTCGCCGACGGTCCGGCAGCGGCAGCGGGTCTGCCGAGCGGTGTGGTGATCACGAAGGTCGACGACCGGCCGATCGACGGCGCCGACGCACTGGTTGCGGCGGTGCGCTCGAAGGCGCCTGGCGACAATGTGACGCTGACGTACACGAACGCCTCCGGTGCGCCTCAGACGGTCCAGGTGACGCTCGGACAGTCGCAGACGTAAACCTGGCAGCCGGGTGGGTCAGGCATTCTCCTTGGCCCACTCGGCCATCCGCCGGTCGCGTTCCTCTGGCGAGATGTCCTCGACGCGCGTCATCACCGTCCAGCGCTGGCCGAATGGATCGAGGATCGACGCGAAGCGATCGCCGGTGACGAAGGTCTGCGCGGGTTCGCGGATCGTGGCGCCGGCCTTCTCGGCGCTCTTCACAACGGCGTCGGTGTCCTCGCAGTACAGCGCGACCGAGTGGGTCGCGGGCGCAACCGGGTCGGCCGCGGCGATCTGATACGCGTCATTGGGGTCCGACAGCTGAAGTCGACCGTTGCCGAAATCCAGCTCGGCATGGGCGACAGTGTCGTCGGGACCGTCCATTCGGTCGACGAGCGTGGCGCCGAACACGGACACATAGAAGTCGATCGCGGCAGCAGCGCCGTCGACGCACAGGAACGGGGTCAGGCTGGTGTAGCCCTCGGGAATCGGTTTGACAGTCATGTCCGTCAGCTTGGCGACCGGGCCCCTGCGCAGGATTGGAATTTTGCGCCAGCCGCGGCGCGTCAGCTGTAGAGCTGCTCGAACTTCTCGATCGAACGCTCGATGTCGCCCTTGACCAATCGAGCGGCGGTCGCGCCGATCGGCCCGAACAGTGGGCGGCCACCCAGGTCGATTCTCACCGTGAAGTCGCATCCCGATGTGGTGGGTTTGACTGTCATCTTCAGCCCGTATTTGGTGCCGCCGACGCCTTCGCCGGTGACTGCCAACAGCGTTGGCGCGTCCAGCTCCTTCACCGTCCAGGTGACCCGGTTGCGCATTCCCTTCACCCCGGCGACACCGACGAGCGTCGTCCCGACTTCGAGCTCGTCGGGCAGCTCACCTCTCCAGCCCTGATGCATCGAGAGCCAGTCGCCCAGCGTCGAGAAATCAGACGCATGCTCCCACGCGTCCTCGGCTGTCATCGACAGGCTGCGAGATAACTCGAGTTTGGCCATCCAGGAATCGTATATGTGGCGATTACTGCCATCGGTCCATCAATTGCTGCCAGCGGAATTATCGTCCTGACCTCGGTGTTTAAACCACCAGAAGGTTCGCACAAGAGAACCAAGAGAGAACGAAGAAGGCACTGAAATGAAGAATCTCGGATTAGCCACCATCGCAGCCGCCGGCCTGATGGCCGCTGTCCTCGGCTTCGCGGGCCAGGCCAACGCCGACATCGGACACCATGACTGGGTCAACGACATCCATCAGAGCGCCGTTGTCCCGCACGTCGACACCGGTGTGCACCAGAGCCACTGACGAACGCACCGACCAAAAGGGCACCCGGCAACGGGTGCCCTTTTCCGTGTGTCCGGGCTTCGCGTCGGGCAGCGATTCCTGCCAACCGCCGATCAATTTCTGCCACCGGAATTAACCTCCTGACCTGGCTGTTTACACCATCAGAGGGCACAGAAGAGAGCCCACAGAGATACGAGAAGAAGGCACTGAAATGAAGAAGTTCGGATTCGCAGGAATCGCCGGTTTCGCCGCTACCGGCCTAGCCGCCGCAATCCTCGGCTTCGCCGCGCCGGCCCAGGCTGACCAGATCCACCACGACTGGATTCATGAGATCCAGCAGCAGGTAAATGTGCCGCAGGTCGACATGACCGTTCAGCACAGCCGCTGACGACACGCGAAGAGGGCATCCGAAACGGGTGCCCTCTTTTCTGTGCGACCAGATGGGCTAGGCCGGCGGCAGCGCGTCCGCTCCGCCGATGCACCGCATGCTGCCGGTGCTCTGCCACGTGACACCGTCGGGACGTTCGCCGGTCACAGATCCGGTGGCCGGGTCGATGACGCCGGTGTAGTGCAGGACCTTTCCATTGTCGAAGCCCAGGCCGAAGGCGACGGTCATGCCGTCGCTGCCGCCCTCCCCGGTGCCGCGCCACAGCACACCCTGGTTGGGCGGGATGGCGACCGCCGCACCGCCGACACTGCGGCCCTCGGTCGTGACCGTCACCTTCCAGCCGTCGCTCTGCAGCAGCTTCAATGACGGCCCGAAGTCCCAACCGGAGGGGCAATCGACGCCGGCGCTGCCCGCGGGGGCGGCGACAAGGGCGGCGGAGATCAGCGTCGCCGCGGCCAACACGGACGACCCGATCACAGAACGTGCGAATGACATAGGGATCGAGGTTAGGGCAGGCGACCGTCTGGGTCATCGGTATGTCCGACCGGTCGGAAACCTTCGTAACCTGGACGGTGTGGCCGCCGGGGAGGAAGAAGCGCAGGACCCACCTTTGCGCGGGGTGGTCGGCCGTGCCGCGTCCACCCCGCTGTTCGACCTCGACCGGTGGGCGCCTTCGAAGTCGGCGGCCCGGTTTGTCGAGCACTTCTGGTCGGTGGACTGGGACCTGCGCGGTCGAGAACCGCACACCAATACCGTGATCACTTTTCCGTCGCTGCACCTCACCCATGAATGGGGTAGCGACACCCCGCGCCACGGTTTTGCTCTGCCGAACACGCTCGTGCACGGAGTCGTCGACAGGGTGTTTCGCACCACGATCAGCGAGTGCGGCACCGTTGTCGGCGCCCGGTTCCGGCCCGGCGGTTTCACCGCGCGTTTCGACCGCGACGCTGCCGCACTGACCGGGCGGGTCGTCACGGTGGACGCCGATTTGTTCGGCGCGCCAATAGCTCTCAAGGATGACGTCACGTCAGCCGCAGCAGGCTTGGACGACGCGATCGCGGCCGGCGCTGGCGAGATGGATACGACGTACACATCGCTGAGCGCCCTCGTAGAGCGGATCCGCGACGACGATCGTCTGCATCGCGTCGAGCAGGTGATGCGGCTGTCGCCGTGGAGTGCCCGCACCACCCAGCGGGTGTTCCGGCGCTATGTCGGCGTACCGGTGAAATGGGTGTTGTGCCGGTACCGGCTCCAGCAGGCGGCACTGGAGATCGAGCGCGACCCCGATACCGACTTCGCCGATCTCGCGGTCCGCCTCGGCTGGTACGACCAGGCGCATTTCATCAACGACTTCCGGTCGATGCTGGGAAGTACGCCCGGCGAATACGCCGACGCCCACGGCAGCTAGGGCGTTACGCTGCCGCGGGTGGATACCACCGAACTCGCGTTCGCCGGTGCCGCCGAACAGGCGCGCCTCCTTGCTGCGGGCGCCGTTACTGCACCCGCGCTGCTCGACGTCTACCTGGACCGCATTGAACGGTTGGATCCCCAACTGCGGGCATACCGCGTCGTGCTCGCCGACTCGGCGCGCCGGGAGGCCGCCGCCGCGCAGACTCGCCTCGACGCCGGCGAGCGGTTGCCACTGCTGGGCGTGCCGATCGCGATCAAGGACGACGTCGACGTCGCCGGTCAGGTCACGACATACGGCACCGACGCCTACGGGCCCGCCAAGACCGACGACGCCGAGGTGGTAAGGAGGCTGCGTGCGGCGGGCGCAGTCATCGTCGGCAAGACCGCTGTGCCTGAAATGATGCTCTGGTCGTTCACCGAGACCCTGACGTTCGGCGCGACGCGAAACCCGTGGGATACCAACCGCACACCAGGAGGCAGCAGTGGCGGCAGCGGTGCCGCGGTCGCCGCGGGCCTGGCGGCGATGGCACTGGGCTCCGACGGCATGGGGTCGATCCGGATCCCGTCCGCCTGGTGTGGCTTGTTCGGGATCAAGCCGCAGCGCGACCGGGTTCCGCTGGCACCGCACGACGGCGCGTGGAACGGCCTGTCGGTCAACGGCCCGATGGCCAGAACGGTAGAGGACGCCGCCCTGTTTCTGGATGTGACGTCGACGACGCCTGCTCCGCAAGGCAGTTTCCTCGCGGCCGCCCGTCGTGGGCCCGGGCGGTTGCGAATCGCGTTGAGCGCCAAGGTCCCACCCATGCTGACTGCACGGGTGGGCACAGCGCAGCGGGCGGCCCTTGACGACGCGGGCGCACTGCTGCGACAACTCGGCCACAATGTCATCAGCCGTGATCCGGATTATCCGACCGGCGCGGCTTACGGTCACTTGCTGCCGCGCTACTTCCGCGGCGTCCACGACGACGTGCAGTCGCTGCCGCGAAAGGACCGCCTCGAACGGCGCACCCGCGCGATGGCCCGCATCGGCGGGCTGATTTCCGACCGGCGGATGGCAGCGGTCAGGAAGGCGGAAACCGGACTGGCTCAACGTGTTCTGTCGATATTCGACGACGTCGACGTGGTCATCACACCGGGTACGGCCGCTGGGCCCTCGCGCATTGGTGCGTATCAGCGACGTGGCGCGGTGAGCACGCTGACGCTGGTCGGGCAGCGAGTGCCGTTTCAGGCGATGTTCAACGGGACGGGACAACCTGCCGCGGTCGTGCCGTGGGGTCTCGACGAGGACGGCGTTCCGACGTCGATTCAGCTTGTGGGCAGGCCATTCGACGAGGCCACCCTGCTGTCGCTCGGCGCGCAGATCGAGAAGGCGCGGCCGTGGGCGCAGCGCAGACCGCCGGTGTCCTAACCGGCGACCGCTTCTCGCCAGGCCGCCAGCTTGTCTTCGACGCGCATGGTCTGCGCCGGACTGGTGGACGGCAGCCTGCGATAGCGCAGCGGCCGGTCGACGCCGGCGAGGCGACGGAAGTTCTTCTCTGCCGCGGCGCCGTTGAAGAACACGCGATCGATCGCGGGATACTCGTCGAAGAACGCGCCGAAGTCGTTGGCCACCATGCTGTCCGACTCGATGGCCGAGTCGAGGCTGCCAACACGGCGGCACGCCCGCAGCACATCCCACACCGCGACACCTCTGCTGCGCAGCGCCTCGGTGCGTTCGGAGTAAGAAGACGTGGGATCGAATCCGAAGATGTCACCGGTGATGCGCCAGAATCCGTTGCGCGGGTTGCCGTAATACTGCTGCGCCGCCAGCGACATCACGCTGGGCATGTTGCCGAGAATGAGGAGGCGCGCACGGCCGTCGACAATCGGCGGCAGACCCTCAAGCAACGGCCCCGACATGGGTACAGGTATACGTTGAGGCGGTGCCTGACGACATCGATATCGACGCCATCGAGGATGCGGGCCTGCTCGACGGTCTCGAAGGGGAGGCACGCGCCGAACGCGCCGAGCTGATCGAGTGGCTGATCGCCGAGGGCTTCACCCTCCGCCACATCAGCTCCGAGTTCGCACCGATGCTGATGCCTGCAGGCCGCGTCGTCGGTGATGACGGCGTCTACGTGTCATCGCGACAAATCTGCGAGGCCACCGGCATCGACCCCGAACTCCTCGAGGCGATGCAGCGGGCACTCGGACTGCCGCGGGTCGACGATCCCGACGCGGCGGTTCACCTGCGGGCCGATGCGGAGGCTGCGGCGCAGGCACGGATGTTCATCGATGTGGGACTCACCCGCGAGCAGGTGATCGCCGTCGCACGTGTGCTCGGACACGGGATGGCGCAGGCCGCCGAGGTGATGCGCCAAGTCGTGCTGGAAACGGTGATCGAGCCGGGCGCTTCGGAATTGCAGATCGCCAAGGCCTACGGCGAACTGGTGCAACGCGCCTCTCCGTTGCTCGGGCCACTGGCGGAGGGCGTTCTGCGGTTGCAGCTTCGGCATGGTTTGGAGACCGAGGCGGTCAGTGTGGCCGAGCGGGCTGCCGGGAGACTGCCGGGGGCGCGTGAAGTGACCGTGTGCTTCGCCGACCTGGTCGACTTCACCCGGTTGGGGGAAGCCGTCCCGCCGGAGGAGCTGGAGAACCTCGCCAACCGGTTGACCGGACTTGCCCGCGACGTCGCGTCGCCGCCTGTCGGGTTCATCAAGACCATCGGCGACGCGGTGATGTTCGTCAGCACCGACGCGGCGGCTTTGCTGCGCGCCGCCCTGCAGTTGTTGGTGGCCGCCGAGAAGGCGGACTTACCGCCGTTGCGCGTCGGGCTTGCCGCGGGCAGCGCGGTGCGTAGGGCCGGCGACTGGTTCGGCAGCCCGGTGAACCTCGCCAGCCGGGTGACCGCGGTAGCTCGCCCGGGAACGGTGCTGGTCGCCGAGTCGGTGCACGACCTCATCGGCGAATCCGACCAGTTCACCTGGTCTTTTGCCGGGGCACGGCATGTGAAGGGCGTCAAGGGCGAGGTCAAGTTGTTTCGGGCCCGCACTGGGGACGCGGAATAGGGCCGCGAGTCAGCGAAGGGTCCGGCGCCTTATGCGGGGGCGGATGCGCTTCACATCAGTCACTTCCGAATCGTTTGCCCCGTTGAACTCAAACTCGGAGTGAGTTTCCAAAAAAAGGCGGTAACACAAGTGTTAATAACAAGATCACGGGGTAGCCAGTGGCCGTCGGGAGGAAAGGGTCGGAATCATGTACCTGCCAGACGTCCGCACGCATCGGAAATCGGACACGCCAATCGCGTCCGCTTCGGAGTTGTTGACTAAATCCTCAATTTGTCCCGCGTGCGGATATCCCGCCCTCGGCATGGATCTCTGCGCCTATTGCAGGCCGCTCATGAAGGAGGCCGTTTAACGGCGGTCTCGTTTCGCCGGGATGGCGTGAACCGACGCAGCCGCAGGCTGTTGGTTACGACGAAGACCGAACTGAACGCCATTGCAGCACCGGCGATCAGAGGATTGAGCAGCCCGAGCGCGGCCAGCGGGAGCGCGGCGACGTTATAGGCGAATGCCCAGAACAGATTGGCCTTGATCGTGCGCAGTGTCGCGCGAGACAGCCGGATGGCGTCCGGCGCCGCGCGCAGATCGCCGCCCACCAGCGTCAGGTCGGAGGCAGCGATCGCGACATCGGTTCCGGTGCCCATCGCCAGGCCCAGGTCGGCCTGAGCCAGCGCGGCGGCGTCGTTGACACCGTCGCCGACCATCGCGACCACCTTGTGTTGGCTCTGCAATCGCTTGATGTGGTCGAGCTTCTCGGCGGGCAGCACCTCGGCGATCACCTCGTCGATCCCGAGTTGCCGCGCGACGGCGTCCGCGGCGCGCCGATTGTCGCCGGTCAGCAGCACAGCCGTCAGGCCCAGGCCGCGCAGTTCGGCGATGGCGGCGGGCGACGTCGCCTTGACGGTGTCGGAAACGACAATGATCGCGAGGATCTGACCGTCCACCGCAAACCACACGACCGTCTTTCCGTCGGCCTCGGCCGAGTCGGCGGCAGCGCGAAGTGCGTTGGGCGCGTTCAGTGTCCGTTCGTCGTGCAACCAGCTGTATCGTCCGGCGGCGAGTTCGCGCTCCTCGACGACCCCTGTGACACCTCTGCCGCCGTGATTTTCGAACTCGGTCACCGGTGGAAGTGGGCCCGCCTCGGCGGCACGTGTTGCCACGGCGCGGCCAATGGGATGTTCCGACGCGTGCTCGAGAGCGCCTGCCAGCCGCAGCATTTCGGCGTCGGTAGCCTTGTCGACCGCATGCATGGACGCGAAGGTCATCTGGCCGGTGGTCACCGTGCCGGTCTTGTCGAGCACGACGGTGTCGATTCGTCGGGTCGATTCCAGGACCTGCGGACCCTTGATCAGAATGCCCAACTGCGCGCCACGTCCGGTTCCCACAAGCAGCGCGGTCGGCGTCGCCAGCCCAAGGGCGCACGGGCACGCGATGATCAGGACGGCGACGGCGGCGGTGAATGCGGCAGAGGGTGATCCGTCGATGACCAACCAGGCAGCGAGTGTCAACAGGGACAGCGCGATGACGATGGGCACGAAGACCGCCGAGATCCGATCGGCCAACCGCTGCACCTCGGCCTTGCCGCCCTGCGCTTCGGTGACCAGACGGGCGATCTGGGCGAGTTGGGTGTCCGAGCCGACGCGGGTCGCGCGGACCTCGAGCCGTCCGCCGACGTTGACTGTTGCGCCGACGACATGGTCACCGGGACCTACCTCGACGGGCACGGGCTCACCGGTCACCATCGAAGCGTCCACAGCCGAGGTACCGGAAACCACGACGCCGTCGGTGGCGATTTTCTCGCCGGGGCGCGCGACGAATACGTCGTCGACCACGAGTTGGGTGATGGGAATGCGTGTTTCGGCCGATCCAGGGCGCAGCACAACGACGTCCTTTGCGCCCATGTCGAGCAGCGTCCGCAGCGCCGCACCCGACTGCCGCTTGGCGCGCGACTCGAAGTAGCGACCGGCAAGGATGAAGGTAGTGACCGCCGCGGCCACTTCCAGATAGAGATGCGCGCCGCCGTCGCTGTTCGCAAAGAGGCTCAGCGTCATCGTCATGCCGGGCGCGCCTGCGTGGGTGAAGAGCAGCGCCCATAGCGACCAGAGGTAGGCGGCGACAACGCCAACCGAGACGAGTGTGTCCATCGTCGCGGCGCGGTGCCGCAGGTTGGTGAACGCGGCCACGTGGAACGGCCACGCGCCCCACAGCACGACGGGGCTGGCGAGGCCGAGGGCAACCCACTGCCAGTAGTCGAACTGCAACGCCGGCACCATCGACATCAGCACCACCGGGATGGTCAAAACGGCCGAGATCAGCAGTCGACGCCGCCACCGTTTAGTCGCGTCGGCATCGTCTGGGGACGCGGACCGGTCCTCGCCCGCGGGTAGCGTTGCGGTGTAACCGGTTTCTCCGACGGCAGCCAGCAGGTCGTCCGCCTCGACGCCGGCCGGGAACTCGACCGAGGCCTGTTCGGTGGCGAAGTTGACGGTCGCGACGACGCCATCCACCTGGTTGAGCCTCTTCTCGATACGCGCCGCGCACGAGGCGCATGACATTCCGCTGATGGCCAGGGTGATCGTGTGCCGGTCGGTGGTGTCGGCGGCGCGGGACATGGTTGCCAGTCTATACCCGTAGGGGGTATAGGTAAAAGGAGACGACGGAAGGAACGCCAACGTGATGTGGAGACGGACGATTCTTGCCGTGGCGGGCGCCGCCGCGGCACTGGTGATCGCGGCAGGCTGTAGTGGCGGTGGCTCAGGACCAGAGCAGTCGGGCCACGCCACGTCGACGTCGGCGACCGCGCAGGCGGCCGCCGACGATCACAACGACGCCGACGTCATGTTCGCCTCACACATGGTCCCGCATCACGAGCAGGCGGTCGGGATGAGCGACGTCGTACTCGCCAAAGGCGGCATCGATCCGCGGGTGACCGATCTCGCCGCCGACATCAAGGCGGCGCAGGCACCGGAGATCAAGCAGATGCAGGACTGGCTCGACCAGTGGGGCAACCCTCCGATGCCCCCGATGGCCACGGAAGGAGGCCACGGCGGTCACGACATGGAAGGGATGTCCGGCGACGGGATGGGGATGATGTCCGACGAGGAGATGACGGCGCTGAAGAACGCGAACGGCGTCGAGGCCGGCAGGCTCTTCCTCACCGGCATGATCACCCATCACGAGGGTGCAATCGCCATGGCGCAGACCGAGATCGAGGACGGGAAGTTTGCGCCCGCTGTCGAGCTGGCCCGCGCGATCGTCAAGACCCAGCAGCAGGAGATCGACACCATGAAGGGCATCCTCGAGACGCTGTAGCGTCGTCGCCGTGCGCATCCTCGTTCAACGCGTCACGTCGGCGTCCGTGACCGTCGACGGCGTCGTCGTCGGCGCCATCGACCCAGACGGTCAGGGGCTACTCGCGCTCGTCGGGGTCACCCACGACGACGATGTAGGCAAGGCTCAGAGGCTGGCCGAAAAGCTCTGGCAGCTAAGGATTCTCGATGACGAGAGATCGGCGGCCGACGTCAATGCGCCGATCCTCGTCATCAGCCAATTCACGTTGTATGCCAACACCACCAAGGGTAGGCGCCCGACGTGGAACGCGGCCGCAGCCGGCGCCGTCGCCGAACCACTGGTGAACGCATTCGCCGACGCGCTGCGTGCGTTGGGCGCACACGTCGAGACCGGCGTGTTCGGCGCACACATGGAAGTCGAGCTCGTCAACGACGGCCCGGTGACGGTTCAGCTCGAGCTGTGAGCCGACCTATGCCGTCGCCGTGATCTGCACGCCTTCCGAAGGCTGGACGATCACGAAACCCTGGCCGTGGAACGACACCTGGACCGCCTCGCCGGATCCGCGGCCGATCAGCGCACCCGCCTTGAAGCTCGTCTTCAGCTGGGTCTGGAGGTTCGCCGACCATGCGACAACCGCGTTGGTGTCCGCGAACGTCGGCGCCTCAGCGGCATTGAGCACCACCGGCGGGCCGTCTGTCGTCAACGCCACCCAGCCGGTGCCGCGCAGCGTCGTGTTGAACAACCCACCCGTTGCGATGCTGCCGCCCTTCACCCGCTCGATGTTCCAGTCGAGGCTCGACGAGAAGGCCAGTACGTTCTTTCCGCTGATCGACAGCCCGGAGTTGTTGATGTTCAACAGATGTACGTCGTGGGCCCGCTCTGCGACGAACACGTCGCCCTGGCCCTGGCACCGCATCAACGGCAATCCCTCACCGGTGAATGCCTTCTTGAGGAACTTCGACGCGCCACCGCCCTCAAACGAGAATTCCACGTTTCCCTGATAGGCGACCATCGACCCCTGGCGCGCCATGAACGGTTCGCCGAGCCGCACGCGCAGCAGCTTGGAGTTCTGGTTCGCGATCGGCTTGGCTTCCTTCTCGCTGAACCGCCCGTCGACGAGATCACCGGTAATGCCTGCGAAGCCGTCTCCCTGCGGGGCTTGGCCGGCAGCCGGACCGCCGTGCTGGACCTGGGCCTGTGGCGCTGACCCGCCGCCCTGCGGTTGGCCGCCGGGCCCGGGTGCGCCGCCCATCGGAGCGCGGCTGACCTGACCGCGGTGCGAAACCTGATCCGTCCAGCGCTGTCCGTCCCACCAGCGGTATTCGTAGCGGCCCTCGGGATCCGATTGCCAGCTTCCGACTCCAGGTCCAGTCACGGTTCACTCCTTTGTGCTGTGGGTTTCTCGACACTATGCCGTCGTCGTCTCGACGCTGGCATCCTTGCGACATGGCAAAGGAAATCGACCGGGTGCGAGCGCAGAGCGCCCTCTCGGTCATCAGGCAGCACCCCGGCATGGTGCTGTTCGCGGCATCGCCCGCTCTCGTCGCGCTGGCTGCTGTGTGGTGGTTCTTCGGCGCGGGCTGGGCTGCGCTGCTGCTGGTCGGGATGGTTGTCGGCGGGGGAGCCGCGGTCCTGATGAAGCGCACCTAAGCCGATCGGGAGTCGTCGCTGTTTCGCCGTGCGAGAAAGCCGTCTCAGCAGGCTTGTAACGGTGTAATTATGTAATCATGAGACAACATCACACACATGGTCGACGGTCGGGTCGCGCAGGCGGCTGGCAGCAGGCCGATCAGCCGGACGCAAGCGACGCAGCTGAATGGTTCGCCGGGCGCCTGCCCGACTGGTTCGATGGCGACCCCGCGGTGGTGGTCGACCGGGAGGAGATCACCGTCATCGGTCGGCTGCCGGAGCCCGAGGCGCAGGAAAGCGAAGCCCGCGCATCGGGTCGGGCATCCCGGTTTCGCGAGGAAACCCGGTCGGAGCGGATGCGAATCGCCGACGAGGCGCAGGACAAATACGGACGCAAGGTGTCCTGGGGCGTAGAAATTGGAGCGGTCGGCACCGACCAATACGAGCGAATCCTGTTCACCCACATTGCAGTTCCGGTGATGACGCGCCTGCGACAGCAGGAGCGCCAGGTGCTGGACACCCTCGTCGACGCAGGCGTCGCACGCTCCCGTTCCGATGCGCTGGCCTGGTCGGTCAAACTGGTGGGCGAGCACACCGAAGAGTGGCTGACCAAGCTGCGCGACGCGATGCGCAACGTCGACGACCTCAGGTCAGAAGGCCCGCAGGTCTAGCTACGGCGTCCGGTGTGGATACCGGCACCCGGATGACGGGTATCGGAAGCTGCGCGGCCCGGATGGGATCGAGCATCGCGTCGGTGATGCCCGCCGTGAAGTCTTCGAAGCCAAAGACTTTGAACAGCGCTTCACGCCCGAACTTGGAGCTGTCCGCGACGAAGAACGCCTCGCTTGCGATTGACCGCATTTTGCGCTTGAGCTCGATCTCGTAACTCGAGGTGGAGTAGATGCCGTCATCCATCACCGTGCCTGCGCCGAAGATGGCCACGTTGACACGCAGGTTCTCCACCTGCTGCAGGGACGAAGGACCCCACATCCCGAAGCCGGACGGCAACAGTTCCCCGCCGATGAAGACGAGATTGATGGAGCGTTTGGTCGCCACCTCCAAACCGACGCGCAGATCGTGGGTGACGACGGTCAGTCGCGAATGTCGCAGGTGCCGGGCAACTTCCAACGTTGTCTCGCCGCTGTCGAGCAGGATGGTTTGGCCTTCCAGCACTCGCTCGGCCATCGCGGCACCGATTGCCGCCATCTCTGCGCGGTGTCGGCCGTGGCCGCTCGCCGGCGTCTCGACGGGACTGACCGGTAGCGCGCCACCGTGCGTGCGCCGCACAAAACCCTGAGCTTCGAGCTTGTCCAGATCGCGGCGAATAGTCGAAGCGTCAACCTCAAAGGCCTCGGCTAACGCGGTGACGCTTTGAAATCCGAGGTCCAGAACACGGTTCATGATGTCCGCGCGACGCGACATCGTCACCGAACCCCCTCCGACGATGCGGCCCGGTGCATCGAATCGCAGAACACGGTAGCAAACACCGGTACTCGTTTCCGTGTAGCTACACGCCGCTGACTGCATGTTTTCGTGCACATCGTTGCTTGATTATCGGGCAGTTCACGTTTAATGTCACGCAAGTCTGGGTCCGGGTAGCGCCCGGGAAAAACATGCGCGGTTCACAAGGGAGTGACATATGCAGCACAGGCGAATTGCCCTTCTGGGGGCAGTGGGCTTGACCATGACGCTGATCGCCGGCTGCGGTTCGGTCGGTGGCGGAGGCGGCGGTAGCAGCACCCCCGCGGCCGGGGCTTCACAGGACCCGAAGGACATGACGATGGTCAACGTCGTCAAGATCAAGGGCATCTCCTGGTTCGACCGGATGGCCGTGGGCGACGAGAACTTCGCGAAGCGCACCGGAGTGGACACCCGCCAGGAAGGCGCGGATGACACCAGCCCGGAGAAGCAGATTCAGATCATCCAGGATCTGATCCCTCAGAAACCCACGGCGATCACCGTGGTGCCGAACTCGCCGGAAGCCCTGCAAAACGTTCTCGGCCAGGCTCGCGGCCAAGGCATCAAGGTCGTCTCCCACGAGGCCACCGGCATCCAGAACGCCAACATCGACATCGAAGCGTTCGACAACGCAGCCTATGGCAGGCAGATCATGCAGAACCTCGCGCAGTGCATGGGCCAGCAGGGCAAATACGTCCAGTTCGTCGGGGGCCTTACCGCGAAGACGCACATGCAGTGGGTCGGCGCCGCCCACGACATGCAGGTCAGCCAATTTCCAGGGATGACCCGCGTCGAGGACCCGATCGAGAGCACCGACAACGAGCAGGCCGCCTACGAGAAGGCCAAGGAAGTTCTGGCGAAGTACCCAGACATCAAGGGCTTCCAGGGGTCGGCGGGCAATGACGTGCCGGGCATCGCCCGCGCTGTCCAGGAGGCCGGCCTGCAAAACAAGGTCTGCGTGATGGGCACGTCGATCCCGTCGGCTGCGTCCAAGTACCTCGCCGACGGTTCGATCGACAAGATCTTCTTCTGGGACCCGGCGCTGGCCGGCGAAGCGCAGCTTCAGATCGCGTTGATGCTCGCGCAGGGCAAGACGATTGAAGCAGGCACGAACCTGAACATCCCCGGCTACGAGAAGCTGACGAAGCTCGACGGTTACGACAACGTCTACGTCGGCGACGCGGCGTTGGAAGCCGACGCCAAAACCATGTCCCAGTACAACTTCTGAGTCCGCACCGTACGTCAAGGTGCCGGCTCGCGGTGACCTGCCGGGCCGGCCCGGAAAGCGTTCCTTATGACAGCGCCGAGCGCACTGGACACAGACAAGCCGGTGCTCCAGGCACGTGACATCGTCAAGACCTACGGCGGCGTCACCGCCCTGGACGGCGTCTCCTTCGACCTCCGTCCCGGCGAAGTGCACTGTCTCGCAGGCGAAAACGGGTGCGGCAAATCCACCCTGATCAAAATCATCTCCGGGGCGGAGCGGCCCGACTCCGGTGAGATCGTCGTCGACGACGTCGCCCATCGCGCGATGAACGCCACAGCGGCGATCACCAGCGGCATCCAGGTGATCTACCAGGACTTCTCGCTGTTCGGTAACCTCACCGTCGCTGAGAACATCGCACTGACAAGCGCTGTCGCCGAACGCAGGAGGCTCTACTCGCCCGCCACCGCGCACAAGATTGCGCGCCGCATCGTCGACGATCTGTGCCTGAACCTGGACCTCGACGCCGACGTGGAAACCCTGCCGGTCGCGGATCGGCAACTCACCGCCATCTGTCGCGCCGTCGTGCACGAGGCGCGCGTCATCATCATGGATGAGCCCACCACCGCACTCACCCACAGCGAGGTCGACCGCCTCTTCGAGCTCGTGGAGACGCTGCGGACGCGCGGCGTCGGGCTGGTCTTCGTCTCACACAAGCTCGACGAGGTGCTGCGGGTCGCGCAGCGGGTGACGATCCTGCGATCCGGCCGCAAGGTGGTCACCGGGCCGGCTTCCGATTTCACCAGCCAATCGATCGGCGAATCCATGACCGGTCGGGAAATCAGCGAGGAACGTCTCGTCAGTAACCTCCCGGGCGACGCTCCGGTCGTGCTCGACGTCGAGGCACTGACCCGGCCAGGCGCCTTCGATGACGTCAGCTTCACGGTCCGTGAGGGCGAAATCCTCGGCGTGACAGGGCTGCTCGGCTCGGGCCGCACCGAGATCGCCGAGGCTCTGTTCGGCGTCCGGCCCGCCACCAGCGGAACCGTCAAACTCGACGGAAAGCCGGTGAAGCTGCAGTCGATTCAGGACGCGATCGACGCGGGAATCGGCTACGTCCCCGCGGACCGACTGACGCAGGGCCTGTTCATGGACCGTGCCATCGGCGACAACATCATCGCCGGATCGCTCGACCGGTACCGAACACGGTGGGGCACGTTGGACAACAGCAAGACCCGCACAACGATCCGCGAGTTGTTTGATCGCCTGCGTATCAAGGCGCCGCGCGTCGCGGCACCGGTCCGCTCGCTATCGGGCGGTAACGCCCAACGGGTCGTGCTGGCCAAATGGCTCGCCATCAGGCCGCGTGTCCTCATCCTCAACGGACCCACCGTGGGGGTCGACGTCGGCTCCAAGGAAGAGATCCTCGAGATCCTGCGCGGCGAGGCCGACGACGGCCGCTCCATCATCATCATCTCTGATGACGTCCCCGAACTCGTCGCGGCGTGCCACCGGGTGCTGGTGGTCCGGCGAGGCCGGATATCTCACACCCTGGAAAGCGACGACATCAACGTCGGCCTCATCCTGGAGAAGATGGCGGCGTGAACAACAAGCAGCCGCAGCACTTTTCGCTACCAAACCTTCGCGGGCCCAACAACGAGGGCATCCTCGCGCTGATCCTGCTCGGCCTCATCGTCCTCATGTCGCTGCTCAACCCGGCTTTCTTCTCGGTTTCGACGCTGTTCGCGATCGTGCGCAGCTCCATCGTGCCGTTGATCTTCGCGCTGGGTGTGCTCCTGGTCATCATCTCCGGCGGGATCGACGTCTCGTTCGCCGCGATCGCGATTTTCGCCGGGTACACGACCGTGACGGCGTTCGGGGCGGGTGCCTTCGGTGCCGGACTCGTCGGAGCGGTGCTGCTGACCCTGGCGATCGGCGCAGCGCTCGGTCTCATCAACGGCGTCGTCATCGCGCGGTTCCGGCTGCCGACTTTGATCGTCACGCTCGGAACACAAGGCATCTTCAAGGGCGCCCTGCTGACGTTCGTCGGTTCGCGCTTCATCGCCGACCTTCCGGACGCCATTGCCGGGCTGTCGACTACGAACCTGGTCTCGGTCGCGACAGCCAGCGGCCGTGCCTACTTGCACGTGATGGTGATTCCCGCCGTCCTTCTGTGCTGTGCGACGGCTTGGATGCTGCGCCGCACCATGTTCGGCCGTTCGATCTACGCGATCGGCGGCGACGCGGAGGCGGCGCGCCGTGCAGGCTTCCGGGTGGTGCGGGCCCAGATTCTGCTCTATGTTCTCGTCGGAATGACGGCTGCGCTCGGTGGACTGATCTACATCATCATGGGCCGCAGCGCCAGCCCGCAGGACCTTGTGGGCACCGAGCTCGACATCATCGCGGCGGTGGTTCTCGGTGGCGCATCGATCTTCGGCGGCCGCGGCTCGGTGCTCGGCACCATCCTGGGTGTGTTGCTCGTGCAGGTCATCGGCAACAGCCTGATCCTTGCCGGCGTGCCGAGTGCGTGGCAGCGCGCCGCAGTCGGGACCCTGCTCATCATCGGTGTCGGCGTACAGGCCGTGTCAGCCAAGCGGCGTCGCAAGCGCCAGCCGGCCGCCGACGGGCCCGGACTGACGCAGGAGGCGATGTCCGTATGACAGGTCCGCGGCAACTCAACGACGACTTGGGCACGCGCACATCCGAACTCATCGAACAGCTTCACGTCAGCCGAGGCACCGGGCGCATGTTGGTGCTTCTTCTGGCGGCCTTCATCTTCTTCGCCGCGCTAAGACCGAGCGTCTTCCTCAGTCCGATCAACCTGCAGAACCTCGCGCTCGCCGCGCCTGAGGTCGGCGTGCTGGCCATCGCGATGATGCTCGCCATGCTGACGGGCGGAATCGACTTGTCGCTGGTCAACATCGCCAATTTGTCGGCGATCACGATGTCGACTTTGTATACGACGATCAACAGCTCGAACCCGGCACTGGCCAACCAACTGGTCCCCGTTCTGGTGCTCGCCGGGCTGGCAATGGGTCTGCTCGGCGGAGCGGTCAACGCATTCCTCGTTGCCTACGTCGGGATCACCCCGATCCTGGCAACCCTTGGCACGATGCAGATCTACAACGGGATCGCCGTGGTGTGGACCGGAGGACGAACGCTCTACGGCTCTCCGGCAACGCTGACCGCGCTCGGTCAGGCCACGGTGGCCGGAATCCCGATCCTGTTCCTCGTTTTCGTCCTCGCAGCGGTACTCGTCGCGCTGTTGATTAACCGCACCCCGATCGGGCTGAAGATCCAGCTCGAGGGATCCAACCCGATCGCGGCCGTGTACTCGGGTATTCGCAGCCGGGCGGTGCTCACCCGCACCTATCTCGTCACCGGGCTGCTCGGCGGTCTGGCCGGCGTGTTGTTCATCGCCCGTAACCCGTCCGCGTCCGCCGATTATGGGGCGTCCTACGTCCTGCTGGTCATTGTGATCGCCGTGCTCGGCGGAACGAACCCCACCGGCGGCTTCGCGACCGTGCTCGGCGTCGTATTAGCCACGCTCACACTGCAAATCGTTGCCAGCGGCTTCACCGCGCTGCGGCTGTCGGCTTACCAGTACGCGATCGCGCAGGGCGTGATCCTGATTCTTGTGATGATCGCCGACCAGGTCAGCTGGCGCCGTCGACGACAACGACAACCCGCTCCCGCGGCCCCTGCGGTCGCGGCCGACCGGTGATACCTACCCCGTACCCGCAGAGGAAAGACATGAAGAAGATCCTGAACAAGCCGGAGCACTTCGTCGACGAGATGGTCGAGGGCATCCTGCTAGCCCACCCGGATCAGGTCAAGACGCCGGGTGACGACCTCCGCATCTTGGTGCGTGCCGACGCGCCGGTCGCCGGGAAAGTCGGGATCGTCACCGGCGGCGGGTCCGGGCACCTCCCGTTGTTCAAGGGGTATGTCGGCAAGGGACTGTGCCACGGCGTCGCGATCGGCAATGTCTTCAGCTCGCCGAGCTCGCAGCGGTGTTTCGAGGCGATCGCGGCGGTCAACGGGGGCGAGGGAGTGCTGTTGCTGTACGGCAACTACGGCGGCGATGTGCTGAACTTCGACCTCGCCACCGACCAGGCCGAGCTCGAGGACATCGCGGTCCGCACCGTGCTGGGCCGAGACGACGTCGCCAGCCAACCCAAGGATCGCAAGGGCGACCGCCGCGGCGTGGCCGGAATCTTTTTCGCCTATAAGGCCGCAGGGGCCGCTGCCGAGCGGGGCGACAACCTGGAGCAGGTTGCGGCCGTGGCCGAGGACGTGGTGGAGCACACCGCCACGATGGGCATCGGTCTGTCCCCGACAATCCTGCCGACGACGGGCTCCGCGAGCTTTGAACTGCCGGACGGCGAGATGGAGATCGGCATCGGGATTCACGGCGAGCCGGGAATTCACCGTGGCGAGCTGGACACCGCAGATGCCATCGCCGACCGGATCGTCACCGCTCTGGTCGACGATCTGGAACTGAAGTCCGGCGACCGGGTGGCCGCCCTGGTCAACGGCCTTGGTGCAACGCCACTCGAGGAGCTCTATATTCTGTACCGCCGAGCCCACACGGTGCTCAGCGACCTCGGCGTGGACATTGCCAAGAGCTATGTCGGCGAGTACGCCACCAGTCTCGAAATGGCCGGCGCCTCAATCTCTCTGCTCGCACTCAATGACGAGCGGCTGGCCCTGCTGAACGCGCCCGCATCATCCCCGTTCTTCCAGGAATTCTGACACGTGAACGCCGACCAACTGAAGGACCGCATCCGGCGGAGCCTCGCGGAACTGGTGAATTACGCCGACGAGCTGCGCGACCTCGACCAGGCGTTGGGCGACGGCGACCTCGGGATCACGGTCACCCTCGGCGCAGAGGCGGTCATCGAGGCGGTGTCGGCGTTGCCGGACTCCGCCACCCCCGCGCAGATTGCGCGCGAATGCGCGAAGGCGTTCGCGAACGCCAACCCGTCCACGATGGCCGCTCTGGTCGCAGGCGGACTGCTCGCCGGATCGAAGACGTGGACAGACGTCGCCGAGATCACGGTGCCGGATGCGGCGAGCTTCATCCGAACTGCCGGTGACAACATTGCGCAGCGCGGCAAGACCCAACTCGGCGACAAGACGATCCTCGATGCGATCATGCCCGCCGCCGACGCGCTCGACGAAGCATCCGACGGTACGTCGGGGTTGGAAACTGCGATCGCCGGCGCCGAACGGGCCGTCATCGACACCCGTGCTCTGCAGTCCCGGCGTGGCCGTGCGTCGTGGCTTCAGGAACGCAGCATAGGCCTGCAGGACCCCGGCGCGACCGCATTCCTGCGGTTCCTTGAATCGTGGCGAGCTGTCGACGAGACGCACCAAAACGGCTCCGGCCCAGCCTGATCGAGGTCTTATGTCAGCCGACGCGTTCGACGCCGACGTAGGACGAACTCAGCGCCGAGGTCTGCGACAGCGGGTCGACTGGCCCGCCGTCGACGAGCAGGTTGCGGTTCGCGCCGAACGACTGCGGCGCCGCTCCGC
>NZ_JAVHWK010000007.1:0-6282 GCF_032159775.1 Mycobacterium sp. | reverse complement strand
CGCTTCGAGTCTTCCACCTTGATCACCTCGGCGCCCAGGAATGCCAGCAGCTTGCCCGCATACGGCCCCGCCCACACCTTGGTGAGCTCGACGACCCGGACGCCTTCCAGCGGACCGCCCCGCGATGTCTTCGCCTGCTTGAGTTGCGCACACTTGACCTTCAACCGGGCCCGCGATGTCGTATCGATGCGCAACTCGGCCGAGTGCTGTCCCAAATGCGGTGCGCAACTGGTCATCTCGGCAGGAGAGGCACTCATCAGGTACGGCACCGTAGGGTATGGCGCCGTGCCGAGCACCGGGTGCGCCACGTCTGTGAAGAAGCCGCGGTGCCGGTACTGCGGCAACGACGGCAGATCCTCGATGAAGTTCACCGGAACCAGCGGCACGCCAAGGCGTTGGGCCGTCTCGGCGACGGCGTCCTTGGCCTGCTCAGATATCCACGGGGTGAAGCCGCGGTGGAACGTCGCGACCTTCTCCGGTGTCACCGAGAACTCGAGCCAGTCGTCGTCGAAGTCGTCCAACCACGGCGGTCGACCCATCAGCTCCTTGAGCTGCGCCCAGTGGTGTTCGTTGGTCATATAGAGGTAGACGTGCCCGTCGCGGCAGGCGAAGAAGGACGCGGGCCCCTGTTGATCGAAGTCGTCGCGGCCGCCAACCGGTGCGATCTCACCGGTGATGAAGCGGCCCAGTATGCAGTCGGTCCGCGATACCAGCACTGCGTGCGCGGAGACGTCGATGAACTCACCGTCGCCGCGGTGAAGAGCAGAGAACAGACATGACACCACGCACAGCGCCGCGTCCAGACCGGCCTCGTAATCGGCCAGGAAGCGGCCGGGACCCTTGAGTGGAGGCAGTGCGGGATCGACGTGGCTGGGAGTGTGATGGCCCCAGCCACTGGCGTGGAACACATTGATACTCTTGGCATTACGCATCTCGTCAGGTGCGTCGATGCCGAACGGCGTGATCGAGCAGAACACCACCTCGGGGTGGCGGCGTGCCAGCGCGACCGACGACGTGTGATCGTCGATGACCGCGTTTGCGGTGGCGATGACGTCGTCGAGCGAATCACCGTCGAGCACGACAGACTTCTTGTTCGTGTTCAAATACGCGAACAGGCTGCTCGGGGTCATCGCCCGTGTCGGGCTGCCCGTTTGCCGCCTTTCAATCTTGACGACCTCGGCGCCGAAGTCGGCCAGCAGCTTTCCGCAGTATTCCCCGGCCACCGACTCGGCCAGTTCGACGATCCGGATGCCGTTGAGCGCCGACATGGGTCACCCTGCGGCTCAAGGCTTCTTGCGGCCCGAGCGGCTCAGTCTCCACTCCGGCGGGAAGTTCATGTCGTTGTCCTTCACGACGTTGTTGAGGCCCTTCTCGAAGGTGCCGTCGGTGAGGTCGACGTCGTTGGGCTGGTCGTTCTGAATCAACGGAAGCATGCCCTCGACCATGCCGGTGAGCAGGCTGCCGAAGTATTCGCCCTTATGCTGCTTATAGAGTTCGAGAAAGGTCTTCTGCACAGCGACGGTGTCGGTTGGACGCGTCTTCGAGCATGCGAGCGCGTACTTCTCGGTCTCCTTCTCGAGCGCCTCGCGCGGCACCACGCTGTTGATGAAGCCGCACTCGTACATCTCCTTGGCGCTGAATGGCCTTCCGGTGAAGAGCATTTCGGAAAACTTGCGCAAACCCATCGTCTCGGCCCACCACCAGAGCCGCGGGCCCCACCCGACGTAGCGGAAGGCCGGATGGCCGAATAGCGCGTCGTCGGAGGAGATGACCAGGTCTGCGTCGCCTGCCTGGTAGAAGTGCCAGCCGTAGCAGTAGCCCTTCGCCTCGATGATGCTGATCTTCCGGAGCTCCTGCAGCGGCCGGTTGCCTGCCTTGGCCTTGGCGTAGAAGTCGGTGACCGTTGACAGGTAGCGATACGAGCCACCCGGCGGGTAAGCCACCTCGTCGTCGTTGATTGCGACCTCGTGAAGCAGCGGCATGCCGGGGTTCTCCAGCATTCCGCGCTGCTCCGGCAGGTCGCCGCCGCTGCCGAAATCCTCCCCCTCGCCGCGGATCACCACCACCTTGACGTCGTCGTCGACGTTGCACTTGTGAATCAGGTCGGCATAGTTCTGCCGCATACCCAGCGTGGTGGAGTTCTGCGCATCGGGCCGGTCGAACGTGATGTAGGCGATGCGGTTCTTCTTGTCCTTCTCGAACTTGATGTACTGCTCGGCTTCCTTCTTCATCTCTTCGTAGTCGTAATCAGGCATACATATCTCCTTGTGTCATCGATCTCTGAATCTGGTGCATGTCAGGACACGACGGCAGGCATCGACTCCCAGCCGCGCACCGTCGATGTGGGGCTGAGCTCCGCGCCGGTCAGGTCGACCTCCCACGTGGGGAACCGGTCGAGGATTTCGTCGAGCGCGACGCGACCCTCCAGGCGGGCCAACGCGTTACCGAGGCAGAAGTGGGTGCCCAGGCCGAAGGCGAGGTGCTGGTGGGGTTCGCGGTGGATGTTGAACTCCTCGCTGTCCTCGCCGAACCTGCGGGGATCCCGATTCGCGGCGCCGACGATCAGCATCATCGCGCTGCCCGCGGGCACCGCCTCGCCGTAGTACTGCAAGTCGCGTGTCACGTAGCGGCTGACATGCGGAGCGGGCGGCTCGAACCGCAGCAGCTTCTCGATCGCGGCAGGTAGCAGCGTCCTGTTCGCCGCCAACTCGCGCCGCTGATCCGGATGCTCGGCCAGCACCTTGCCCGCCCAGCCCAACAGCCGCGTCGTCGTCTCGCTGCCTGCGGTCGCAATGACCTGCAGATACAGCAGCAGTTCGTCGCGGCCCACCCTGCGCGTGGCACCCGTCTCGTCGGCGAACTCCGCCGTCAACAATTCGGTCATGATGTCGTCTGAGGGATGTTCGGCGCGCCAGTCGATGTAGGACGCGAACACCTCGCCGGTGGCGATGACGCCGTCGGGGTTCTCCGTCATCTTGCCGCCGCGCTGCGTGCGAAGCGTCGAGTCGCCGTGCTCCACGACGTGGGCCTGGTCCTCCTCGGGAATGCCGAGCAGCATCCCGATGACCTTCATCGGCATCTGCGCGCCCAGGTCGTGCACGAAGTCGAACCGGCCGGTACCGACCAACGGGTCCAGGCACCGTGCGGTGAATTCCCGAATCTTCGGCTCCAACGCCGCGACCTTGCGCGGCGTGAAGATCCGCGACAGCAGCTTCCGGTGGATGTTGTGTATCGGCGGGTCCTCGAAGATCAAAGTGCCCGAAGGGATTTCCATGCCCGACTGGATGATCTCGAGCACCGCACCGCGCGCGGAGCTGAACGTCTCGTGGTCGTGCAGCGCGGCGTCGACGTCGTCGTACCGGCTGAGCGCGTAGAAGCCATGCCGCTCGTTGAAATAGAGCGGGGCATCGTCGCGGATCCGGCGAAACATCGGATACGGATCGGCGTTGAGTTCGACCTCGTAGGGGTCGTAATAGACGTCGTTACCGGTGCTGACCGTCACCGGTTCAGTGTTTCAGCGCCGGAACGCGTTCGGGCTGTTTGTACTCTTTGCTTAAAAGAAAGGGCGTTCCGCATGTCTGACATCGGTTTACAGCCCGCACGTGCGCTAGCCGAGGCCATCAAACGCCGAGACCTGTCCAGCCGTGAGTTGCTGGAGCACTACCTGACCCGTGTCGAAGCGCTCAACCCCCGCCGAAGACCGTCGTCACGCTCATCCCGACGGGGCGCGACGCCCGGTGATCTTCGGCAAAACTATGCACTTCCGGACACCGCGGGCGATGTTGCGGATTGTGCGCCGCGGCGCGCGCGCTGCCCCGACAATGAGCGGGGGGCGTAAGGGGAGAGCATGACGATCGTCAGAATTGCGGCGTCGGCAGCATCGATGGGGGTGGCAGCGCTAGCCTTCGCTGGGCCGGCGTACGCCGACGATTTCGTAGCTGGCAAATACAATGTTATTCGCAACGCTGGACTCGCGCCGGGCCACCATTCAGGAGCGGCTGACTCGATGTGGACCGTCAATTCCTGCGGACCCGATTGCCGGGAAGTGGTCGGTGACATCGGCATCACCTGGCGAACGCATCTGGTGAGCGGTCAGTGGACCGGCTCAACTCACAGACAAGAGGCGGTCGACTGCAAGAACGGCACATGGGCCAGCGGCACGTTAGTGCTCTCGGTGGATCCGCAAATGCTTAGAGGAACGGTCATCAGTTCCTCCGATGGACCGGCTTGCGGCAGCCCGACCCCTATCACCGCAGGCACGGTGGACCTTCTCATGGGTCACGAATAGCCACTTCGAACCAGCAAGCCAGCCTCGGTGGTCGCCGTGGCAAGGCGGTCCCAGCAACACGTCTGCAGCGGGCTTCTTCCGACCCGAGCGACTTAGCCGCCACTCTGGCGGGAAGTTCATGTCGTTGTCCTTCGCACCGGGGCATACCATCTCCCTTGGTCATCTCGTTTGCAGTCCCCCGCGCTGACGATCACCGGTGCAGTGTTTCAGCGCAGAACGGTGTCGGGGCGTTTGTACTCTTTGCTTGAAGGAAAGAGTGTTTGGCATGTCTGACATCGCATTGCAGCCCGCACATGCGCTGGCCGAGGCCATTCGCCGTCGCGAACTGTCAAGCCGCGAATTGCTGGATCACTACCTGACCCGAGTCGATGCACTGAACGGCCCGTTGAACGCCGTCGTCACGGTCGACCCCGATGGTGCGCGCGTCGCCGCAGACGCCGCCGACGTGGCGCTGGCCCGCGGTGACGACATTGGACCGCTGCACGGCGTGCCGATGACGGTCAAGGACACCTACCAGACCGCCGGCATGCGAACCACGTGCGGTCTGCCCGCCTGGGACCATGTCCCGGAGCGCGACGCGGAGGCGGTGCGGCGGCTGCGCGGTGCGGGCGCGGTGATCTTCGGCAAGACCAACACCCCGACCCTCGCGGGTGACTGGCAGACGTACAACCCGATCTTCGGCACGAGCAACAATCCGTGGGACACGACGCGCACCACCGGCGGTTCCTCTGGTGGCGCGGCGGCCGCGGTCGCGGTCGGCATGACGGCGCTCGAGCTGGGAAGCGACATCGGAGGCTCGATCCGCTTCCCGGCGAACTGGTGCGGAGTGTGCGGGCACAAGTCCACCTGGGGCGTCGTGCCGCAAGCCGGCCATCTGCCGCCTGCACCGGGCACGCTAGCCGCGACCGATCTGTCCGTCGTCGGCCCGCTGGCACGAGACGTCACCGACCTCGAGCTCGCGCTGGGGGTGCTCGCGGGCGCGGCAGGCCATGCGGCAGCGGGGTGGCGGCTGGAGCTGCCGGGTCCGCGCGGCGAGACACTGCGCGATCTGCGGTTGGCGGTCTGGCTCGACGATCCGGCATATCCCGTCGGCACCGAGGTGGGGACGGTGCTGCAGGCGGCGACGGACACGCTGGGGTCGGCCGGCGCACGGGTGTTCGAGGACCGGCCCGCTGTCGTACTCCCTGACGTGGTCCGGCTGTATCAGCATTTTTTGTATCCGATCTTGTTGTCCACCATGGCGGAACGTTCCTTCGACAAATTGATCGCCACGGCGGAGTCGTTACCGCAGGACGACGACAGCCCGTTGGCGCGCACGGCGCGGTTCGCCACTCAGCGCTACCGGGACTGGACGCTCGCCGTAGAGAAACGCGAGCGGTTGCGTGCGCTGATGGCGGAGTTCTTCGTCGGGGTGGACGCCCTGCTGATGCCGGTGGCGATGATGCCCGCCATCCCACACGATCACAGCGAGCCGTTTCCGAAGCGGGTGATCCGCGTGGACGGTGCTATCCGGCCGTACACCGATCTGATGGCCTGGATCGCGTTGGCGACGCTGACCCATCTACCCGCCACCGTCGTGCCGGTCGGATTCACCCCGTCGGGGCTGCCGGTCGGCATCCAGATCGTCGGACCCTATTTGGAGGACCGCACCACGCTCGCAGTCGCGCGGCTGATCGAACAACTGCTCGGCGGATACGTCGCGCCGCCGGGAGTGTGAGCTACAGCCGCTGCAAAGCGAAGGTCCAGAACTGCGTCCCCGGCGGGCCGCCGAAGCAGCCGACGTCGTAGCTGGAGTTGATCTCGCCGGCCAGCGTGACCTGGTTCCAGGTGTAGGTGTCGCGGGACGGCAGCACCTGGCCGGGGCAGCGCAGCCCGTCGGGCACGTCGACCACCAATGTGTAGATGTCGCCGTCGAGGTGCGCCTTGCCGCCGTACTCGTAGTAGTACTTCAGCCGGGATATGCCGTTGACGTCGACGCAGTCCGCTGACTTCTC
>NZ_JAVHWK010000200.1:0-21992 GCF_032159775.1 Mycobacterium sp. | reverse complement strand
AGGACTTCCTGAAGGTGGCCAAGGAGGCCATCGACGACTTCGGAACGCACAAACTCAGCAAGGAACAGTGGACCCGGTTCGCCGACACGGTCAACTACGTCCCACAGACTGCAGGTCCCGAGGCGCTTGCAAGCGCTGTCGAGGAAGCCGAGGAGAAACTGGGATCAGACGTCCGGAGACTTCACTATCTGTCGGTGCCGCCAAAAGCCGCCCGTGCGGTGATCACCATGCTGCGCGACGCAAAGCTGGTGGAGCGGTCGCGCGTCGTCATGGAGAAGCCGTTCGGCACTGATCTGGCCAGCGCCGTCGAACTGAACAATTTCGTCCACGAGACGTTCGACGAAAATCAGATCTTCCGCATCGACCACTTCCTGGGCAAGGAGGCCGCCCAGAACATTCTGGCCTTCAGGTTCGCCAACGGCTTGTTCGAGCCGATCTGGAACCGAAACTTCATCGACCACATCCAGATCGACATCCCCGAGACGCTCGGCCTTGACGAGCGGGCCAACTTCTACGAGAGCACCGGCGCCTTCAAGGACATGGTGGTCACCCACCTGTTTCAGGTGATGGCGTTCGTCGTGATGGAACCCCCGACGGCACTCGAACCCCGCGCCATCAGCGAGGAGAAGAACAAGGTGTTCCGCTCGATGTTGCCTGTCGACCCGGCCAAGGTTGTCCGAGGGCAGTACGTGGGGTACCGCAAGAACAAGGGTGTAGCCCGCGATTCCGATACCGAGACGTTCATCGCGCTCAAGGTGGGTATCGACAACTGGCGTTGGGCCGGGGTACCGATCTACCTCCGCACGGGAAAGCGTATGGCCGAGGGCATTCGCGTCATCTCGATTGCGTTCAAGGAAGCGCCGCGTTCGATGTTCCCGGCGGGATCCGGCGTCGGTTCGCAGGGGCCCGACCATCTGACGTTCGATCTCGCTGACAACTCCAAAGTGTCGCTGTCGTTCTACGGCAAGCGCCCCGGTCCCGGGATGAAGCTGGACAAGCTGTCTATGCAGTTCTCGACGCAGGAGATCGACACCGTCAACGATGTCTTGGAGGCCTACGAGCGGCTGATCCTGGACGCGATGCGCGGCGACCATACGCTGTTCACCACCGCTGAAGGCATCGAGTCGCTTTGGGAGCGATCAGAGCCACTGCTCGAAAACCCGCCACCGGCCAAGATCTACCAGCCCGGTACCTGGGGACCGAACTCGATTCATCAGCTGATCGCTCCCAACGCGTGGCGGCTGCCATTCGAGCGAGGGTGGCGCGAGGCCAAGCACGACGACTGCTGATCGGCTGTGCCCGCCGGCAAAGCGGCGAATGCAAAAGCCCCCGACACGATGAGTATCAGGGGCTCTGCGTCTGCTTGCGCAGATACCGCTACTTGGCCTTCTCCAGAATCTCGACGAGCCGCCAGCGCTTGGTGGCCGACAGCGGACGCGTCTCCATCAGAGACACCCGGTCGCCGATGCCTGCGATGCCGTTCTCGTCGTGCGCCTTGACCTTGGTCGTGGTGCGGATGATCTTGCCGTAGAGCGGGTGCTTCACCCGGTCCTCCAGCTCAACCACGATGGTCTTCTGCATCTTGTCGCTCACCACATAGCCGATGCGGGTCTTACGACGGTTGCGCGGCTTTTCGGTCCGCGGTGTGTACGCGGGACCCTTGGTTGCCTTCTCTGCCATTACGATTCCTCACCAACAGGTCCGGAAGCCAGACCCAATTCACGTTCGCGCAGCACGGTGTACACGCGCGCGATCTCCTGACGCACTACCCGCAGCCGACGGTTGTTGGCCAGCTGACCCGTCGCCATCTGGAAGCGCAAGTTGAACAGCTCTTCCTTCGACTCGCGCAGCTTGTCGTGCAGTTCTTCGTCGGTCAGCTCGCGCAGTTCGCCCGGCGTCACTCCTACTGCCATCAGAACTGCTCCTCTCGAGTAACGATGCGTGCCTTGATCGGCAGCTTGTGGATCGCGCGGGTCAGCGCCTCCCTGGCGACTTTCTCGTCGGGATAGCTCAACTCGAACAGCACGCGACCCGGCTTGACGTTGGAAATCCACCACTCCGGCGAACCCTTGCCCGAGCCCATCCGGGTTTCGGCGGGCTTCTTGGTCAGCGGGCGGTCCGGGAAGATGTTGATCCACACCTTGCCGCCACGCTTGATGTGTCGGTTGATCGCGATACGAGCGGACTCGATCTGCCGGTTGGTGACATAGGCGTGTTCCAGAGCCTGGATGCCGTAGTCGCCGAAGCTCACCGTCGTACCGCCGCTGGCGATACCGCGCTGGCGCGGGTGATGTTGCTTGCGGTGCTTGACTTTACGGGGAATCAACATAACTAGCTCTCCGTGCTTTGAGTTGACTCCGGGGTCGCCTCGGCTGCAGCGCCTGCAGCGGCCTCGGTGCCTGTCGACGCCTCCGCGACGGCGGGTGCCTCTTCAGTACCCGACTGCGCGGGACCGGTATCGCCGCCGGAGGCAGCGCGACCGGCTTCGGTGCTGGTGGCAGTCGTACCCGACGCCCCACTGCGACGCGGGCGGCTGCCCGAAGGGCGCTCCCGGCGCGGACGATCGGCGCCTGCCGGAACGGCGGCGGTGAGTTCGCGCTTACCACCGACGATGTCGCCCTTGTAGATCCAGACCTTCACGCCGATGCGACCGAACGTCGTCTTGGCCTCGTACAGGCCGTAGTCGATGTCGGCACGCAACGTGTGCAGCGGAACGCGGCCCTCGCGGTAGAACTCCGAGCGGCTCATCTCGGCGCCGCCGAGACGGCCGGAGCACTGCACCCGGATGCCCTTGACGTTGGGCTGACGCATCGCGGACTGGATCGCCTTGCGCATCGCGCGGCGGAACGCCACGCGGTTGCTCAGCTGCTCGGCGACGCCCTGGGCGACCAGCTGAGCCCGCGACTCGGGGTTCTTCACCTCGAGGATGTTCAGCTGGACCTGCTTTTTCGTCAGCTTCTCCAGGTCTGCCCGGATGCGATCGGCCTCGGTGCCGCGACGGCCGATGACGATGCCCGGCCGTGCGGTGTGGATGTCGACGCGGACCCGGTCCCGGGTGCGCTCGATCTCCACGTCGGCAATGCCGGCGCGCTCGAGACCGGTGGCCAGCAGCCGACGGATCGCGACGTCTTCCTTGACGTAGTCCTTGTACTGCTTGTCGGCATACCACCGGGACTTCCAGTCGGTGGTGATACCGAGCCGGAAGCCGTGGGGGTTGATTTTCTGGCCCACTACTGCGAGCCTCCCTTCGCTTCGTCAGAAGCCTTTTTCGCCGGAGCCTTCTTGGCAGCCTTTTTGGCCGGAGCCTTCTCAGCAGTCGCCTTCTCGGCGGTCGCCTTCTTAGCAGCGGCCTTGGCAGGAGTCTTCTCAGCGGTGGCCTTTTCAGCCGTCGCCTTCGTTGCGGGTGCCTTCTTTGCCGGCGCCTTGCCGGCGGCGGCCTTGCTGCCCTGCGCGCGACGCGAACGGGTTGAGCTGGCCGACTGACCGGCGCGCTCACCGCGTGCCGGACGACTCTCGACGATCACGGTGATGTGGCTGGTGCGCTTGCGAATTCGGAACGCACGCCCCTGGGCGCGCGGCCGGATGCGCTTGGCCGTCGGACCCTCGTCGGCGTAGACCGCGGCGACCACGAGCGTCGAGGGATCCAGCCCGTCGTTGTTCTGCGCGTTGGCGGCGGCACTGGCGATCACCTTCGCGACCGGCTCGCTCGCCTGCTGCGGCGCCCACCGCAGGATGTCCAGCGCTTCGGACACGGTCTTGCCGCGCACCAGGTCGATGACCCGGCGCGCCTTGGTCGCCGATACGCGGACGAAGCGGGCCTTCGCCGTCGCGCTCGGGTATTCGGTCTCAACAGAGGTCATCGCCGTTTGGCCTTCCGGTCATCCTTGATGTGACCCTTGAACGTGCGGGTGGGTGCGAACTCGCCGAGCTTGTGTCCGACCATCGCCTCGGTGACGAACACCGGGACGTGCTTGCGGCCGTCGTGCACCGCGAAGGTGTGCCCGATGAAGTCGGGGATGATGGTCGAACGACGCGACCAGGTCTTGATGACCTGCTTGGTGTTCTTCTCGTTCTGTACGTCGACCTTCTTCAGGAGATGGTCGTCGACGAACGGACCTTTCTTCAGGCTGCGTGGCATCGGCTACTCCTACCGGTGGTGCTTCTTGCCGGTACGCCGGCGTCGGACGATGAGCTTGTCGCTCTGCTTGTTGCGTTTACGGGTACGGCCCTCGGGCTTGCCCCACGGGCTGACCGGGTGGCGGCCGCCTGAGGTCTTGCCCTCGCCACCGCCGTGCGGGTGGTCGACCGGGTTCATCACGACACCACGAACGGTGGGGCGCTTGCCCTTCCACCGCATGCGGCCGGCCTTGCCCCAGTTGATGTTCGCCTGCTCGGCGTTGCCGACCTCGCCGACGGTGGCGCGGCAGCGCACGTCGACGCGGCGGATCTCACCGCTGGGCATGCGCAGCGAAGCGTAGGTGCCTTCCTTGCCCAGCAGCTGGATCGACGCACCTGCCGAACGGGCCATCTTGGCGCCACCGCCGGGACGCAGTTCCACAGCGTGAATCAGCGTGCCCGCCGGGATGTTGCGCAGCGGCAGGTTGTTGCCGGGCTTGATGTCTGCGTTCGCGCCAGACTCGACGATGTGCCCCTGCGCCAGACCCTGCGGCGCGATGATGTAGCGCTTCTCGCCGTCCAGGTAGTGCAGCAGCGCGATGTTGGCGGTGCGGTTCGGGTCGTACTCGATATGTGCGACCTTGGCGTCGACGCCGTCCTTGTCGTGGCGACGGAAGTCGATCACGCGGTAGGCGCGCTTGTGGCCACCGCCCTTGTGCCGGGTGGTGATTCGGCCGTGCGCGTTACGTCCACCCTTGCCGTGCAGCGGACGCACAAGCGATTTCTCCGGCTCCGTGCGAGTGATCTCGGCGAAGTCGGAGACGCTTGAACCGCGGCGACCGGGGGTCGTCGGCTTGTACTTGCGGATTCCCATGTCAGCTATCCCTTACCCGGCGGTTACGCCGGTGCTCCGAACAGGTCGATCGGCTTGCTGCCCTCGGCAAGCGTGACTATGGCGCGCTTGGTGTTCTTGCGCTTGCCGTAGCCGGCGCGGGTGCGCTTGCGCTTGCCCTGGCGGTTGGCGGTGTTCACGGACGAGACCTTGACCTTGAAAATCTTCTCGATGGCGATCTTGATCTGGGTCTTGTTCGAGTCGGGGTGAACGATGAACGTGTAGACGTTGTCCTCGATCAGCCCGTAGGACTTCTCGGAGATGACCGGCGACAGGATGATGTCGCGCGGATCGGTGATGGTCGCCATCAGGCCGAAACCTCCTCGTCAGTCTTGGTGTTGGCGCTGATGTAGGAATCCAGCGCCTCGACGCTGAAGACCACGTCGTCGGCGTGCAGCACGTCGTAGGTGTTGAGCTGGTCCGGCGAAAGCAAGTGCACGTTAGGAAGATTGCGCACACTCTTGGCGCCTGCCTCGTCGCTGCGACCGATGACGATCAGCACCTGCTTACCCTCGACCAAACCGGCCAGGAACGTCTTGGCGCTCTTCGTCGACGGCGCCTGCCCCTCGACGAGCTCGGTCACTGCGTGGATGCGGCCGTTGCGGGCCCGGTCGGACAGCGCGCCGAGCAGTGCGGCGCGAATCATCTTCTTCGGCGTCCGCTCGCTGTAGTCGCGCGGCTTCGGGCCGTGCACGACGCCACCACCGGTGAACTGAGGTGCGCGCGTCGAACCCTGACGGGCCCGACCTGTCCCCTTCTGCCGGTACGGTTTCCGGCCGCCACCGCGGACCTCGCCGCGCGTCTTGGCCGAGTGCGTGCCCTGACGGGCGGCCGCCAGTTGCGCGGTCACCACCTGATGCATCAGCGCGATGTTCGGCTCGACGTCGAACAGCTCGGCGGGCAGCTCGACTGAGCCGTCCGTCTTGCCGGCCGGTGTGTGGACGTCGATCTTCACATTCTTGGTGGCCATTACTTATCGCCTCGCTTGATTGCGCTGCGGACCGTCACCAGTCCGCCGTTGCGACCGGGGATGGCGCCCTTGATCAGCAGCACGCCATTCTCGGCATCGACCTTGTGCACCAACAGGTTCTGCGTCGTGATGCGGTCACCGCCCATCCGACCCGACATCCGGGTGCCCTTGAACACCCGACCCGGGGTGGCACACCCGCCGATCGAACCGGGACGACGGTGAACCGCCTGTGCACCGTGGCTTGCGCCCTGACCCTTGAAGCCGTGGCGCTTCATGGTGCCCGCGAAGCCCTTGCCCTTGGAGGTCCCCGTCACGTCGACAAAGGCGCCGTCGCTGAAGATTTCGGCGGTCAGTTCCTGACCGACCTCGTACTCGGCTGCCGCGGTCTCGTCGTCGAGCCGGAACTCGGCGATATGACGGCGCGGGTTGACACCCGCGGCGGCGTACTGCCCGGACAGCGGCTTGTTCACCTTGCGCGGGCTGATCTCGCCGTAGGCGAGCTGCACAGCGCTGTAGCCGTCGCGTTCCGGGGTACGGATCATCGTCACCACGTTGGGGCCAGCCTTGACGACCGTCACGGGCACGACCTTGTTGTTCTCGTCGAACACCTGCGTCATGCCCAGCTTGGTGCCCAAAATGCTCTTTCTAGCCATTTCTCTTGGGTCTCCTACTGGATGTTGACGTCGACACTGGCCGGCAGATCGATGCGCATGAGTGCGTCAACGGTCTTCGGCGTCGGGTCGAGGATGTCGATAAGGCGCTTGTGCGTGCGCATCTCGAAGTGCTCCCGCGAGTCCTTGTACTTATGCGGGGACCTGATGACGCAGTACACGTTCTTTTCGGTCGGCAGCGGCACTGGACCAACGACACTGGCGCCTGTACGGGTGACCGTTTCCACGATCTTGCGCGCCGAGGCGTCAATCGCCTCGTGGTCGTAGGCCTTGAGCCTGATGCGGATCTTCTGTCCCGCCACGCTTCTCCTACCTCGCTCCTGCTTCGCACTTCGGCCGGCCCAAACTCGAGGACCTGGTCCCTGCGCCTCGTCCGTGTGTTGCCACGCGGACGCAGCGCTGGTGTTGCCGCCGCTGTTTACCTGTCTGAAGTTCACCGGTCCCCGCGGTCGGGTGTGTCGCCCGCACGCGCACTTCGTCTCGACGGAAATTCCGCCTTCGTCGAAGATGGCACCGTTTGCGCCCGTTTGGGCGCCGGTTGTATGCCCGGCCAGGCGCAAACCCGGCTCAAGGCAACCCGAACAGTATGCCTCAGATCGGTAATTGCTCCAAATCCCTGGCCATGGGATTGCCGCGGTGCCCGACGGCCATGCCTGCGGCATCACGACCAGGCTTTCTTACTCCAGAGTAAGGTACCCCGTCATGGCAGCCCCGACCACTACCTACCAAATGTGGAAACGCCTCGCGGGACGTCCGGGTGGCACCCGGTTGTTTTCGACGGCAGCGATGGTACGGGTGCCGTATTTTGCATCGATCGCCCCGCACGTCGTCCGGATGGAACCCGGCCTCGCCGAGGTCACGGTGCCGAAATGGTTCTTCGTCTAGGTTGTTTAGGTTTCACCACGGAACACGAATTAGACAGTTCGAAAGCGACCGGCTCACTTCAGCCGAGATTGAAGTGGGCGAACTCTATCTGGATTCCGTCAGGATCGACAAAGTCGAACATTGTTCCTTGGTCCCCGGCTACTTTCCGGATCGCCGAACGCACAACACCAGAGGTATCAAGCCAACTTGCCCATGCACGGAGGTCATCCAAAGACTCAGCCTCAAGCGCGAAATGATCCAGACCGGTACGCACAGGGTCGAACCGTTCACCTGCGTTGCTTGAGTGCGCGCATAGGTCAAACACTTGGCCGCCCAGGCTCAGAATCGCCGCGCGCCCTGGGAAACGACGGCTGTCCTCACCCTCGGGGGTATCCGCCACTAAGAGGTCAGCGCCGAGCACGTCGCAATAGAAACGAATGCTGCGCTCGAGGACGGCTACCGAAATCCCAAAGTGATGGAGTCCAGCCAAGCGCGGACGAGTTGGATCGCTTTCCACGAGCTTTGATGATGCCAGCGGCGGCACTGATAACACGACGTTTTGACCATCGTCGGGCGATGGTCGCCCTCCCGCAGGTTTCCCTTGTCGAGGATGGCTCTATGTCTACAACCACTTGCACACCGTGCATGCGATCGCATCCTGCAATGCGGCGGAGATCGCAATGGGGATGTTGATGGAGGCGACCGTGCCCACCAGCCACCGCTGGATTCCGAAGGCGATGAATGTGCAGTACCTCGAGAAGGCCACTACCTCGCTACGCGCCCAGGCCCGGCTGGACCCGCCGGACTTCGCGGCGATCACCGGCGGCGTCGAGGTGGTGATCCCGGTGAGCGTGACGGACAAGATGGGCACCGAGGTGGTGCATGCCGACATCACCTGCTGGGTGACACCTGCGCACTGACTGACGTCGAAATCCGCTTTTTACAGAGGAAGTGCGAGTGGATCTATGCAAAAAGTCGTATTTCGACGCATAGCAACAGGAAAAACTTTGCGGCGTGCCACGACAATCGTCGTACCCGAACACATGCAGCGCGTCTGCGACGCTGCCCATTGGACGGCACGCTGGGCGTTGATGAACATCAACGAGGAGATGGCGCGCCATGCCGGGCACGCCGACCTCATCCGCGAGTCGATCGACGGCGCAACGATGTTCCCGCCGCGGCCGCCCGCAGCGGAGGGCTCATGAGTACGTGCCGTGTCCTACGCGCACCAGATTGCCGTCGAACGTCAGCACCTCGTTGACCAGTTCGCCACGGTGGTTGCGATAGTTGATCACCAGCGTCGACTCGCCCCGATATACCCCGACGACGTCGAAGTGAAGGTCGGGCACCATCGTCAAAGCCGTTGTCCAGTACCCCCGCAACGCGTCCTTTCCGCGCACCACACCGTTCGACTCGGGTAGTACGCGCGCGGCCACCGGCGAGGTGAACTCGACATCGTCGTGGAAATGGGCAAGCACGGCCTCCACGTCGTGTGCGTTCCACGCACGCACCCACTCGTCGGCGAACGTCTGGGGATCCGGGGTCGGCATGGCGCAAGCCTAGGGGTTACCGGGGCAGGTTCGCCCAGAACGCGCACTGGTGGCTGTCATCGAAGTCGGTGATGACGCGACTGCCGTCTGACTGCAATGACATCCACGGCTGCGCGGCGACGTCGGCGCCGAGCGCGGGCCACTCCGGCTGACCAACGGCATCCGGCGACCCGTTGTTGATGAACCTGCTCCAGTAGTCGAGCATCTGGTCCGACAGCTTCTGTTGCGGCGGGTCCAGGGGACCCGCGCCGCCGACCTCGAAGATGAAGCGCAACTCCAACGAGTGGCTGGCGCCGACGGGAAACGG
The DNA here is from genome assembly GCF_032159775.1 of Mycobacterium sp. Lineage (GTDB taxonomy): Bacteria > Actinomycetota > Actinomycetes > Mycobacteriales > Mycobacteriaceae > Mycobacterium. The sequence goes on along the minus strand of NZ_JAVHWK010000200.1, from coordinate 12,622 downwards.
CAACGTGCGCATCGGCTCTGGCGCGGGTGCATCGCGGTCGTTGAACTCGTATGCGTAGACCGGCCCGACCCGGGCCAGGTCGTCGCTCATCCGCTCGTTGACGCACGAGAACACCCCGTCGGTGACCGCCGCCGCGTACGCGGACGGCACGTTGCCGCCGTAGTTGCCCAGCGGGTAGCGCTCACCGACGGCAGCAGCGTTGGCGCCGAACGTATCTCGTAGCAGTTGCGGGTACCGCTCGGTCGTGTAGACCTCACCGAACCGCAGATACTGCAACGCGACGAAGAGGGTGAACTCGTCTCGGTTCGTGCCGATCAGTACCGGCACGCGGGCCGCCTCGTTGCGTGCGATCGCAGTGACCGGGTCGACAGGGAGGGCCACGCTGCCGGTTACCGGCCCGGGCAGCGCATCCTCGCCGATGTTGTAGAAGGTCACGGGTTCGCGCAGCTTGTCCAGCGGCAACGATCGCAGACAGTCCGCGGCCGTCTTCGGATCGGCGCACCCGACTCTCGCGGCGTAGTCGACGCTGTGCCGCTCGGCTGTCGGAAGGTCCGCTTGTGCCCCGCACGGCGCACTCTGGATGATCGCCGCGCGGAACAATCCCTTCGAATCCGGTGCCACCAGGTGGTCGCATACCGACATGCCGCCCGCGGACTCCCCTGCGACGGTCACCTTTGCCGGGTCGCCGCCGAAGTCGGCGATGTTGTCCCTGACCCACCGCAACGCCGCCTGCTGGTCCTGCAGTCCGTAGTTGCCGACGTCGCCGGGCGGACCGAGCGCCGGATGGGCGAGGAATCCCAGCGTGCCGAGGCGGTAGTTGATGGTGACGACGATGACGTCGCCGCGCGACACCAGCCAGCGGCCGTCGTAGATCTTGCCGCTGCCACCGGTGAACGAGCCGCCGTGGATCCACACGATGACCGGTCGCGGCGCTCCCTTCATCGCAGGCGTCCAGACGTCCAGGCTCAGGCAGTCCTCATCGCTCTGCTTTCCGAATTCTGGATCGGCACTGGGATCCTGGATGCACCGCGGCCCCGATTTGGTGGCATCGCGTATCCCATCCCATGCCGGCGGCGGCGCAGGCGCACGGAAGCGCAGCGGGCCCACAGGCGGTGCCGCGTAAGGGATGCCGGCGAACAAGCGATGATCCCACTCGACCTGGCCGCGAACCGTGCCGGTGGCCGTCTGTACCAGGGAGGTATCCGACTGCGGCGCGGGCGTCGGGACCACCGGCGACGGCGCCTCGAGTATTCCCGGGATGGCCGACCTCGGCGATGCCCCGACGAGCCGTCCGAGCGCGACCACCAGCACCGTCGCCATCACGACGATCAGGACCACCCGCAGGCTTCGAGCCGTCCCTGGCTGCACGAAGTCCGAGCCTACGCAGGCTTTCGCTCAAACCGCTGGATCGCACATACGGCGATCCCCTAGACTGCGAACTTGACACCCGTCAAGTTCGCTCCAGCCCACACCTCAGGGAGACGCGATGAGCCCGCGCCCTATCGACGAAGCCGCCACGGTACTGGCCGACCCGACCGCATACGCCGACGACGACCGGCTGCACAGCGCACTTACCCGACTGCGGACCGACAATCCGGTGGCGTGGGTCGACAGCCCGCCGTACCGCCCGTTCTGGGCGATCACCAAGCACGAAGACATCATGGCCATCGAGCGCGCGAACGACCTGTTCCTTTCCGAACCCCGCCCGCTGCTGGCGACCGCGGCGACCGACGACGTGCTCAAGACACAGCAGGACGCCGGTATGGGCATCCGCACGCTCATCCACATGGACGACCCGCACCATCGGAAAGTCCGTGCGATCGGCGCGGACTGGTTCCGCCCCAAAGCGATGCGCGCACTGAAGGTTCGTGTCGACGAACTTGCGAAGCGCTATGTCGACACGATGCGTGACGTCGGGCCTGAGTGCGATTTCGTCGAGGCGATCGCGGTCAACTTCCCGCTCTATGTGATTCTCTCGCTCCTCGGACTGCCCGAGGACGATTTCCCGCGGATGATGAAGCTGACGCAGGAGATGTTCGGCGGTGACGACGAGGAGCATCGACGAGGCGACAGCACGGAGGATCTGCTGGCCGTACTCGCCGACTTCTTCAACTATTTCGGAGCGTTGACGGCATCGCGACGGGAAACGCCCACCGAGGACCTGGCATCCGCAATAGCCAACGGGCGCGTCGACGGTGAACTGCTATCCGATATGGACACACTCTCCTACTACGTGATCATCGCGAGCGCCGGACACGACACCACGAAGGACGCGATCTCTGGCGGGCTGCGCGCCCTCATCGAGAATCCCGGTGAGCTGACGCGCCTGCAGAACAGTATGGACCTGATGCCGACCGCGGTCGAGGAGATGATCCGCTGGACGACTCCGGTGAAAGAGTTCATGCGGACCGCGGCCGAAGACACCACCGTTCGCGGCGTGCCGATCGCCAAGGGTGAATCCGTATATCTCACTTACGTTTCAGGCAATCGCGACGAGGACGTCTTCAACGAGCCCTTTCGGTTCGACGTCGGCCGCGACCCGAACAAGCACCTGGCCTTCGGCTACGGCGTGCATTTCTGCCTGGGAGCCGCGTTGGCGCGGATGGAGATGAACAGCCTTTTCGCCGAGTTGGTACCCCGCCTGGAGTCCATCGAATTGGCAGGCGAGCCCGAGCTGTCTGCGACGACGTTCGTCGGCGGGCTCAAGCATCTGCCTATTCGCTACTCGCTTCGCTGAGCCCCTTCTTGCGATGGGTGGCGAGAAAACCGTCGACGGCGCACACCGCAATATCCCGATAGTCGAAGTCCGGCAATGTCGACAGCTTGCCCAGCGCGATTGGGCCAAGCAGCAATGCCGCCGCCTTGGCGCGGTCGACCTCGCCCAGCTCGGCAACCGCCTGCGGGCTACTGAGGATCGCCTCGAACGGCGCTGCGTACTGTTCGGCCACACGTTCCCGCAAGGTGCGCACCTCGGGACTGTCTTGCGAGCCGCGGTGCGGTGCGCCCGGCAACCTTTCCAGGTCCCCACCCAGGGTCAACCATGACATCGCGGTCAACGTGACGGGAGCCTCGGCGATCAAGTCGGCCTGCGCCTGCACGAGCTCGATCAGCCGGTCACGCAATGAGCCCTCGGCCGGCGGCGTCGGCGCCGGGGGAATCATCGCGTGAAAAGCGGCTGCCAGCAGATCATTTCCGCTCGGGAAGTGCCGATAGAGCGTGGCGCGAGCCACGTTGGCTGCGCGGGTGACCGCATCGACGGTCACCGCACTGGGGCCTCCCGAGCGCAGCAGAGTGGTCGCAGCTTCGAGCAGACGGGCCCTCGATCGCGCCGGTCGGGGGTCGTTGCGCCCGTCGGTCATGGTTTGGGCCCCTTTCCTACGGGAACAAGACTGTTGGTCTCACAACGAGACTGTTAGTCTCGAAAATAGCCCGATCGAAGGTAGGCGACAATTATGGCCGACACGGTCGTCCGGTCCGATCAGGATATCGACGCCAACCTGGCCTCCTTGTCGAAATTCGGCCGGTTCTGGTTGTTGACAGTCGCAGCCGTCGACGTTCTGCTCGTGATTGCCTCGATGGTCGCCCTCAACGCAGCGCTTCCGGATATCGCCTTGCAAACCGCGGCCACCCAGACCCAGCTCACGTGGGTTGTCGACGGCTACACACTGGTGCTGGCCTGCTTGCTGTTGCCTGCAGGTGCACTCGGCGATCGATATGGGCGCCGGGGCGCATTACTCGTCGGCATCACGATCTTCGGCCTCGCGTCGATTGCGCCGACGATCTTCGACAGCCCTGTGCAGATCATCATCGCCCGCGCCGTCGCCGGCGTCGGGGCCGCGTTCATCATGCCCGCCACACTTTCTCTGCTGACCGCTGCCTTCCCCAAGAACGAACGCAACAAGGCAATCGGAATATGGGCAGGCTTTGCGAGTTCAGCAGCGGTCGTCGGGTTCATGGGGACAGGACTGCTGCTGCACTACTTCGCGTGGCAGTCGGTGTTCTACGCGTTCGCGATCGCGAGTGTCGTGTTGTTCGCCTGCACGTGCACGATTCGGTCTTCGCGTGACGAGAGGGCCACGCCCGTCGATTGGATCGGCGCAGTCCTCATCGGCGGCGCCGTTGCCGTTTTCGTCTTCGGTGTGGTCGAGGCCCCTGTCCGCGGATGGTCGCATCCGATCGTATGGGGTTGCATGTCCGCGGGTGTGGCGCTCGCCGTCGTTTTCGCGCTCGTCGAATTGCGAAGGAAGCATCCACTCCTCGATGTTCGTTTGTTTGGGCGTCCCGACTTCACCATCGGTTCGGTCGGCATAACGTTCCTGTTCTTCTCCAACTTCGGTTTCTTCTTCATCGCCATGCAGTACATGCAGCTCATTCTCGGTTACACGCCGCTTCAAACCGCCTGGGCGCTAGGGCCATTGGCCGTCCCCATCATCGCGCTGGGTGCGACGATGCACCTGATCCTGCCCAGGTTGGGCCTTCGGCTGGTGGTGGCGGTCGGCTTGTTCCTGATCGCCGCGGGCCTGTTCAGCATGCAGTACTTTCAAGCCGACTCGTCCTACATCGACATCGTCTGGCCGATAATGATCACCGCCACCGGGATCGGCCTGAGCGTTGCACCGACGACATCGGCCATCATGAACGCCGTTCCGACCGACAAACAGGGAGTAGCGTCCGCCGTCAACGACACGACCCGAGAAGTGGGCGCCGCCGTCGGCATCGCTGTGGCGGGCTCCGTGCTGGCCGCGCAGTACAGTCATGCGCTGTCGCCGGTCCTGGCCCAGTTTCCCGAGCAGGTTCGCGGCGCGGCGAGCGACTCCCTCGCCAACGCGCTGGAGATCGCCAAACAGCTTGGACCGCAGAGGCCCGCGCTGACCAAGCTCGCCGAAACGGCCTTTCTCGACGCTATGGACCTGTCGCTCATTGTGCTCGCGACGGTGCTCGCCGTCGCGGCCGTGTTCGTCGCAGTCTGGGCCCCGGGTCGCGACGGTCGTCAGCTCAGGATCGTGGCCCGACTGGCGCGTTCGTCAGGCGACGATGAACTCGGCAGCGCGGTGTCCGAGCATCACGACCGTGGCGTGCGGGCCGCGCCCGGTGACGGCCGGCAGCACCGACCCGTCGACGACCCATAGACGATCGACGCCGCGCACCCGGCATCGCTCGTCGACGACAGCCACCGGATCACCTTCAGATCCCATCGGCGCCGTCGCACACAGATGCTGGGACGTCGACCAGCTGGCATCGCCGACTTCCGTTGATGACGAGGCCAATTCACGCGCAAGTTCGGCACCGGCACTCAACATGGCCACATCGTGCGGGTCGCTGTCATAGCGATGCTCGATGATCGGTGCCGCCTCGGGATCGTCCGACACTATACGCAACCTGCCCCGAGACCGCGGATGCATCAGCGCGACGCCGATGTGCGGTCGATCGGCGGGATCGTCACCTGCGCCCTCCATCATGGCGCCGAAGCCCCTCGTATAGGGCCTGATCTCGAGACCGTTCGGTGTAGTGAGCACTGCCTCCAGAGGAGGAAGGTCGTGCGTCGGCGTCCAGCCCACGGGTAGCACCCATTCAGGGTGATCGCTGGTCCGAGTGCCGACCGGCGCATTCAGCACAACCGGGACGCCCGCACCCACGAGGTCATCCTCGGGTCCGATACCCGACAGCATCAACAGTTGCGCAGAGCCGATTGCCCCGGCGCACAATACAATCCGATCGGCTGACAGCTGGATCGGTCCGGCAGGCCCCACGCCGTCCACGCCGACCGCGACGCCTTGGTCGAACACGATCCGCGCCACCCGCGTGTCTGCGATCAACGTCAGGTTGGGACGGTTGAGGGCAGGCTGCAGGAATGCACCGCCCGGCCCGATCCTGATACCGCCGTCGATGTTCAGTGGTACGGCACCGATGCCGGCTGAGAGCGGAATGTCTGGAGCCGCGCCATTGAGGTCAGCGATCCACGGGTAGCCCATTTCGATGGCTGTATCCACGAAAGTGGCTGTACATCCGTCGAATTCAGCCACGCGACGGACGAGTATCGGCCCTTCCGACCCGTGCAGCGGGCCGACGAAGTCAAGATCACGCTCAACCGCGCGAAAGTGTGGAAGCACGTCGTCCCATGACCAGCCGGGAATCGACCAGCTTCCGAAGTCCTCTGGCGACGCGCGGCAGAAATAGCCGCCGTTGACCGCACCGGACCCGCCCACCACCGCACCCCGCATGATGTGCCCGGCGCGCACCGGCTCGTCTGTCAACGTCGTCGCAAAGTGCCGCACCACTGAGCTGGCGGTACCGATCGGCATCCGCACCGCATCAGTAATTTGAGCGCTCACCTTTGGGTCGAAGGGCGCTGGCCCCGCCTCGACAACAGTGACATCACACCTGGAATCTGCTGAGAGCCGTTCCGCTAGAACAGATCCAGCACTGCCCGCTCCAATGATCAGCACATCACTGCGCCCACGAGGAGCAGCGGGGCCGATGGGCAAAGCTGCTTCAGGTCCGGATCTGCGGCTTGAGGGCGCCGATATGCCGTTCCCGAACCACTCCGGTCCACAGACCGGTGCCATAGGCGATATCGTCCAGTCGCTTCAGCAGTAGGTAGCTGACCAGACCCACGGGCTTGGTGTCGTCGTCAGCATTACCGTGCCGCTTCACCCAGTCCACGACACCGTCGATGATCGCCGCCACCAGCACGATGTTTCTGCACCGCCGAGACAGCATCGCGAGCACAAGCGCGATCGGCCAGTAGTGCCGACAGATCGCGGCGGCGAGCTGAAGGGCCCCCGACCAGAGGCCGTGCGCGGCGACGACCGCGACCTCTTTGGGTTCGGTGTCGACCGTGCCGAGCGAGTTGGCGATCCGCCGGCCGGTGATCGTGGCCACCACCATGGATGCGAGGCAGCCGACGGCGGAGCCCATCGTGAGCAGAATCCACACCACAAGTGTCCAACCGGAGATCACCAGCGGAGCTGTCTTGCCTGGGTGGCGGACCGAAAGCGGAGCCGCGGACTCGCCGTAAAAAGCCCTGCGCACGAACCACTCTCGCAACTGGGTGCGATGCTCGTGGGCAACCATGGCGATGGGTTCATACCGGAGCCGCGCACCGGCTTCAATGAAGCGCCAGCACAGATCCACATCCTCGCCGGACTTCATTGTTTCATCGAATCCGCCGACCTCGTCCAGCACAGACCGCCGGCAGATGATCGCTGCGCTCGGCACGTAGGAAACGGTCCCGTACGGCACGACGGGCGCCTCCCGCTGGCCGAGGTCGAGCGACGAGCGCACCGCCTCGTAGCGGGCCACCAAACTGTCCGGCTGCGCCAAGTTCACAATGCGCGGCGCGACCAAAGCCACTGCGGGATCGCAGAAGTGGCCGAGCAACGCTTCCAGCCAGCCGCGCCGCGGAACCACATCCGAGTCGAGAAACGCGACGAAGTCGGTCTTGCAGACCGCAAGGCCGGTGTTGCGGGCGGCGGCGGGCCCCTTGTTGCGGGGATGGCGCAACACCTGAACGTCGCAGTGCATGCCGTTGAAGTCGGATTGTTGAATCGGGGTGGCCGACCCGTCGTCCACCACCACCACACGCATGCCACGCAATGCCGACACCAACCTGTGCACACCAGAATCGTTGTCTCGCACAGGGATAACTACAGTAACGTCTCGGTGTGATGGTCCGCTTGCCGGCCTCGGATGGGCGACGGTGGCGTCCAGAAGTGTGCGGGCGACCTGGGCGCTGAGGGCGTCATGCACTTCGAGCCTGCCGCCGTTGAGCATGGTCTGCGCGGCAGGCGCGAGCCGAAGTAGCCGGGTGGGCGAACCACCGAGCAGAGCCGCGCCCTCCCCGAGCACCTTGACCCGGCGATCAACCTGCACCGCGAACCCGTCGGGCAGCCGGTGCTGACTCATGTCAGCATCCCGTTCCGGTCGGGCTTCCAACCGACGATCCGGCGGAGGCAGCCGTCCACCATCTCGGCAAACAGCCGTTCACCGTCGGTCGCGGTGGCAGTCGTGGGATCACCGAGAACACCCACGTCACTCACGGCCGCCATCCCGCCCCTGCGCATCGCGGGCAGCAGCTCGGCCAGCGGCGCACGGTTTCCCGGGACCATCTCCTGTAAACGCACGGCGTCCGGCGAAATATGTAGCAATACAGACGTTTCGGTGTGCCCGGCGTGGGCATCAGCGTTCAGCACACCGCAGGAGCACCATCCGACGTCGCGTCCCTCGAATCTCAGCAACGTGGTCGCCGCGGCCAGCGCCTCCACGTTCCCACCATGTCCGTTAACGAACACGAGGCGCCTCGCCCAGTTCGTGGCCGACCGACCGAATTCCACCAGCAATAGCCGCAGAGCTTCGGAACCGATGGACACGGTGCCGGAAAAGCTCTCGTGTTCGCCACTGGCCCCGTAGCCAATCGGTGGTGCAATTAGCCATCCGCGATGATGATCGGCTTCCGCAAGTCTTTCAGCAACTCGGCGAGCGACGGCCGACGCGATCCTGGTGTCAGTGTCCAGCGGCAGGTGGGGTCCATGCTGTTCGGTGGAACCTACCGGGATTAACAACGCGGGTGATATGCCGTGCAGCTGGCTCGACGTTGAGTTCCCAAGCTCGCTGGGGAAAGCCACCTGCCGATGGTAGGACGAATTCACCTGCTGTGCGCCGGTTGTTCGCGCATGAGCAGATTTCTTTTTCCATGAAGTTGCCGCAGACGGTGTCGGCTAATCACGTCCGTCTCCCCTGCCACGCATGTTTCACCAGTAATGGCGCTGGTAGCGGAGGCGTCCGGGTCAGGGCCGGGTGTCGGCGGGCACACCCAGCGCTCGGATGAAGTCCGCGGGCACCACCACGTCGCTGGCGACTAGGTCGTGTACCGAAGCTCGGCCCAGGCCCATCATCGCCGAGTCGATGCCGCCACGGAGGAGGTCGAGCACGTTCTCGACCCCGGCTTGACCCTCTGCCGCCAGCCCCCAGAGGTATGCACGGCCGATCATGACCGCGCGCGCGCCGAGAGCCAGAGCCTTGACGACGTCGCTGCCTCGCCGCACACCACCGTCGAGCAGCACCTCGATCTGGTCTCCCACGGCTTCTGCGATGGGCGCCAGTGCACGAATGGACGCCGGTGTCCCGTCCAGGTTGTTACCGCCGTGGTTGGACACCGAGATGGCCGAAACACCAGCGTCGACAGCACGTTTCGCGTCGTCGACACGCATCACACCCTTGAGCATGAACGGTCCGCCCCATAGCTCGCGCAGCCAGGCGATGTCCTCCCACGTCGGCGGTGGCGTGCCCATCCACTCGCCGTATGCGGCGAAGAAGGGTGGTCCGGGCTCGCCGACCGCGGCCTGGTTGGGCACCCGCAGGTCCGGCGGGCGCATGGTCTTCGCCCACTGCAGGAGCCACCGCGGTCGGGTCAGGCCCTCGGGGAGCATGCGCACCGTCGTGCGCAGGTCCATGTGCTCGGGGATCTTCGGACTGCCCCAGTCACGGCCGTGCGCGAAGCTCCAGTCGGTGGTGGCGATCAGGCCGACGGCCCCGGCCGCCCGCGCACGTTCAACCCGCGCGGCGATCGCTTCCCTGCCACCGAGCCAGTAAATCTGGAAGAACGTCTTGGGATTGGCGGCGACGACGTCCTCGACAGGCTTGCTCGCGAATGACGACAAGCCCATCGCGGTGCCTCGCGCCGCAGCAGCGCGAGCGACGGCGATCTCACCATCCGGATGGACCGCTTGCACGCCCGTCGGCGAGATCACTACGGGCAGCGAGATCTCCTGTCCCATAACGGTCGTCGACAAGTCACGCTTCTCTATGGCGCCGATGACGTGCGGCGCGAATCCGAGCTCGCCGAACGCGTCGACGTTGTCGGCGACGGTGATGCCCTTCTCGCTGGCGGCGAGCAGGGCACTGTATACGGATTTCGGCAGCCGCTTCTTCGCCAACTGCTGGGCGAACGCCACCGTCTCGAACCACTTATCGCGGGCCATGGCTAGACCGGGCTCTCGTTGCACAGGCGGGACGGAGCCGCTCCCGCGGCGACATTGAGTCTGAGCGGTGCGGGCGCAAGAGTCAGCGGGATGGGCCCCTGCTTGGTTCCACGGGAATGATCGCCACTGGGCTTCGGCTTGACCCGTTCCTTCTCGAGTGCCGGGACTCCCCAACCCTCGACACATTCGGGATCCGGGCCGTCCAGAGGCAGACCGGTGAAGAATTTGGCGGCCATGCAGCCGCCGCGGCAACTGTCATAGTGACCGCAGCTTCCGCAAGCTCCGGCCGACTGCGGCTCCCGTAGTTCGCGGAACAGCGGCGCGTTCTTCCATACGTTGTCAAAACCGCCCTCGGACAATATGTTTCCGGCGAGGAAGCGATCGTGGATGGCGAATGGGCAGGCGTAGACGTCGCCGACCGGATCGATGAGGCACACCACCCGGCCCGCACCGCACAGGTTCAGGCCTGCGAGCGCACCCGGCGCCCCGAGCCCGGACAGGTGGAAGAAGGAGTCGCCCGTGAGGACGCCATCGCCCTTGGCGACGAGCCAGTCGTAGAGCTGGCGCTGCTGCTGCGGTGTCGGATGCAGGTCATCCCACACATCGGCGCCACGGCCCGATGGGCGCAGCCGGGTGATTCGCAGCGTGGCACCGTAACGTGCTGCCAGCGAGGCGAACTCATCGAGTTGATCGACGTTGTGCCGGGTCACCACGACAGAGATCTTCGCGTCCTTGAAACCGGCCTCGGCCAGATTCTCCAGCGCGCGCACCGCCATCGCGAACGAACCCTGACCGCGCACCGCATCGTTGACCTCGGCAGTCGCCCCGTCCAAGGAGATCTGCACATCGACGTAGTCACTGGCCGCCAGCCGGGCGGCCACCTCCGCGGTGATGCGCACCCCGTTGGTGGAGAACTTCACCCCGACATGATGGGCGGTGGCGTAGTCCACCAGTTCCCAGAAGTCCGGCCGCACCGTCGGTTCGCCGCCGCCGATGTTGACGTAGAACACCTGCATGCGCTCGAGCTCGTCGATGATGTCCTTGCACTGCTGCGTCGACAGCTCGCGAGGATCGCGCTTACCCGACGAGGACAGGCAGTGCACACACGCCAGATTGCAGGCGTAGGTCAACTCCCACGTCAAGCAGATCGGTGCGTCGAGGCCGTGCTCGAATTGCTCGACCAGGCGTGGCACCGGTTGGGCTTCCGGCGCTGGCGCCGAATCTGTCACAGTCATTAATCGTCTCCAGTTACGAGCATCTTCGACTGGACCAGAACGCCCAGCGCGTGCAGATACGGACCCTGTTGTGCGTCGTCGATTCCGGCCGCGCGGCATGCGGATCTCGCATCGGGGTGCTCGCCCAGCGAGTTGATCACCTCGACGATGGCCCGGTTCTTCAGGAACGACAGTTTGCGCGTGCCGAAGTGATAGAGCAGCGCGCCGAATGGCTCTGGCCGGACCGCCACCTGGTGGTGCAGCCGCCAGCTGACGTCCGGGTCGAACGTCATGGTCAGTAGACTCCGCACATCCCGTCGATCGACACCTCTTCGACCAGCGTCTCGGTCACGAGCTCGGTGTTGTCGTTCTCTACCTGCTGATTCGGCTCCATGATTGCCACCTTTTCTTCAACCGGGTCTCGACAATTGTGATCCAAATCGCAAGAATATGGCATCGAGTGCCAGAATGGAAGGGCGGGGTGGTGATGAGGTCGAGTTCCGAGCACCGGGTTGGCCGGCGACGCTCGACGACCTGGGACCACTTGAGCAATGTCGCGATCGACCTCTTCGTTGCCCGCGGCTTCGATGCGGTCAGCGTCGATGACGTTGCACACGCCGCGGGGATCGCGCGCCGGACACTATTCCGCTACTACCCGTCCAAGAGCGCACTGCCCTGGGGCGATTTCGACGCCCACCTCGAGCGAATGCGCAATCAGCTGGCTGACCTCGACCCGAGTGTGCCGATCGGGGACGCGCTGCGGACGGCGCTGTTGGCGTTCAACACCTTTGACGAATCCGAGACACCGAGGCACCGCCAACGGATGCGGGTCATCCTGCAGACCGCCGAGCTGCAGGCTTATTCGATGACGATGTACGCGGGGTGGCGCGCGGTGGTGGCCGCATTCGTGGCGCGACGGCTCGGCGTCAAGGACAGCGACCTTGCACCGCAGACCGTGGCCTGGACGATGTTGGGGACGGCCTTGTCCGCCTACGAGCATTGGCTGGCCGACGAGACGGTGTCGCTGGCCGAGGCGCTCGACGATGCGTTCGACACGGTCAGCGGCGGCCTGGCCGCGCTGACCTGAACGCCCTGGTGAAAAAACTTTCGGTTCGGGCGTCGGAGTACGGCGCTTCGAGGCGACGATAAGGGTGTGAGCGCCGAACCAGAGCCAGGTGACGCGCCGCGGACGCTGCTGGCGTTGTACGACGAGGCACTGCCCACGGTGTACGGATATTTCGTCCGACGCTGTGGCGACCGCGGAGCAGCCGAAGACCTGACGTCGGAAACCTTTCTGGCGGCGATGGACGCCGCGCGCAAGGAGGTTCCGTCGCCGATAACGGTGCCGTGGCTCATCGGCGTGGCGCGGCACAAACTCGCCGACCACTACCGGCGGCGATCTGACCGGTTCACCGTGCCGGTGGCCGA
>NZ_JAVHWK010000114.1:0-10576 GCF_032159775.1 Mycobacterium sp. | reverse complement strand
AAGGATCTGGAACGCAAAGGAATTCCGGTCGACAGCACGACATCCACTGTCGGGCAGTACAATGCAGTACTGGTTGACGGAGATCGCGCAACCGAGCGTGCGGGAGACAACCTTTTCCTCATATGAGCTGTTGGTGCGCTTGTATGTCGTACCGGGACTGGGCAAACGGAAGCTGCGTGCGCTGCAGGCGCAACACATTCGCGCGTGGCTGAACGGATTGCGGACCACGTGTCAGTGCTGTGCACAAGGGAAGGACACCGAGCGGGCGATGAAGGGCAAGGCTCGGTGTTGCGCGAAGAACCTGCCGAGTGCTGCGGGCAGGTCGCGGGCACCGGCACGTTGCGTTACCTGCTCCGACTTGTGCGTGCAGCACTGCAAGACGCAGTCGAGGAGGAGCTGTTAGCCCGAAATGTTGCCCGACAGGTCAAGATGCCGACCGGCTCGATTCGCAAGGTGACGCCCTGGTCGGCGGATGAAGCTCGCAAGTTTCTCGAAACGGCACGACACGACCGGCTCTACGCGTTGTGGGCGGTCGCCCTGGCCATCGGTTTGAGGCGCGGGGAAGCGCTCGGGCTTCGGTGGGCCGATGTGGACCTGGTCAACGGACGGGTGGTTGTTACGAAGGCGCTTTCACGTGTTGGGGCAGATCTCGCCTTGCGAGATGTGAAAACCGAATCGTCTGCCGCCGCCGTGCCGTTGCCAGAGGAGCTGGTGACGATCTTGCGCCGGCATCGGCTTGATCAGTTGGGCGACACACAGGTCGCACGGGGCAACACACTCGGTCTGGTGTTCACGACCAAGAACGGGACGCGTCTGGAACCGAGGAACATCAACCGGGCGTTCGAGACGTTGTGCCGACGAGCTGGCGTGCGAAGCATCCGGCTCCACGACCTCCGGCATTCGTGCGCGACGTTGTTGTTCACGATGGGTGTCGAGGCAGCGACGAACGCGATGGCTATTGTCGTCAAAACTGCCGTCAAAGTCCCGACAGCGACGCCTTCCCGACGATGGAAAGCACCTCTGAGCTGCGCGCGCCCGAAGGGATTCGAACCCCCAACCTTCTGATCCGTAGTCAGATGCTCTATCCGTTGAGCTACGGGCGCATGTGTTCGGTTATGCAGCCGACGAGTCAGCCACGGCGGAGGCGAGAGGATTTGAACCTCCGGTCCCCTGTAAGGGGGACAACTCATTAGCAGTGAGTCCCATTCGGCCGCTCTGGCACGCCTCCCGACGATTACCGCCGATCCGACAGCGTACACATGCCCTGCGGCGCCAGGCAAAGCGCATTACGGCCACCCATAGACTGGTCCGGTGCCTGCCCGCCTGCGTCCGGAACTGGCCGCTCTGCCTGCGTACACGCCAGGCAAGACCGTGCCGGGGGCAATCAAGATCGCAAGCAACGAGACGGTCCACGGGCCTCTGCCGAGTGTGCGAGCCGCGATCGAAAAGGCAACCGACAACGTCAACCGCTACCCGGACAACGGCTACGTCGAGCTGAGGGAAAGGCTGGCCAAGCACGTCAACTTCGCGCCTGAGCACATCGCGGCAGGCTGCGGATCGGTGAGCCTGTGCCAACAGCTCATCCAGATCACCTCGACCGTGGGCGACGAGGTGCTGTACGGCTGGCGCAGCTTCGAAATCTATCCACTGCAGACCCGGACGGCGGGCGCCACCCCGGTCCAGGTTCCGCTGACCGGCTACACCTACGACCTGGACGCGATGCTGGCCGCGATCAGCGATCGCACCCGGCTGATCTTCGTCTGCAATCCGAACAATCCGACGAGCACCGTTGTCGACCCCGATGCGCTGGCCCGCTTCGTCGAGGCGGTGCCGTCAGACGTCTTGATCGCGCTCGACGAGGCCTACGTCGAGTACATCACCGACGATATGCTGCCCGACAGCTTCGGTCTGGTCCGCGCGCACAGCAATGTCGTTGTGCTGCGGACCTTCTCGAAGGCGTACGGGATGGCAGGTCTGCGCGTCGGCTACGCGGTGGGCGATCCCGACCTCATCACCGCCCTCGGCAAGGTCTACGTGCCGTTCAGCGCGACGAGCATCTCGCAGGCCGCGGCCATCGCGTCGCTGGACGCCGCCGATGAACTGTTGGGCCGAACCGCAGCCGTCGTCGCCGAACGTGCGAGGGTGACAGCAGCCCTGCGCGAGGCCGGCTACGTCGTCCCGCCGTCGCAAGCGAACTTCGTCTGGCTGCCGCTGCCCGGGCGTGCCCAGGAGTTCGCGAACGACTCCGCCAACAGCCGCGTCATCGTCCGGCCCTACGGCGAGGACGGGGTACGCGTCACCGTCGCTTCCCCGCAGGAGAACGACATGTTCCTGGAGTTCGCCAAGGGCTGGATAGCCAACGCATGACCGACCCTCGCAAGCGGTTGGCGGAGCGAGCAGTTAGGACCCCAATTTTGCGTTGAGGGCTGTGCTGGCCGTCGATTCACGACCGTGGTTGCAAAATCGACGCTAGCCGTTCGGGCTGCGACCGGTGTAGGCCACCAGCCGATCCAGCGAGCCCGCCCCGGCGGGCACATCCACTGGGTCGTCGAAACCCGCGGTGGTCCGACCCTCCGGCGTGATGACGCCCTGCGCTACGCCCATCACGTAATCCACCAGCGAGTCAGGCGCGTTCACCTGACTGCCCATCGCTGCCGCGTAATCCCAGGCATGTACCAGGAATTCGAGCGACAGTATTCCCGCCATCACCCTGGCGGGTGCTTCGTTGTCGCCGAACTTCACGGTGCCGTCGAGCCCGCGTCGTTGCCATGCGTCGAGCGCAGGCCTTGCCGCGGCGACGACTTGGCGCTCCACCGAATCGGCGGGATCCCGCTCGGGTAGCTCCGCACCGGCGGCGCCGCCGATGACGGTGATGGAGTTCATCAGGTGGTCGGTCAGCGACGCGATGTCGAATTCTCGGCACGGCGTCTGCTTGGACCAGTCGTCGTTTGCAATGGGGTGGAGCACGTGCTGCAGCACACTCAGGCTGGCTTCAGCGCTGTCGAGTTCATCGGTCGGCGGTGAATCGGGACCGGCAGGCAAGTCGGCGGGCATGATGCCCACGCTACGTCGCGCGTGCGCCTATCGTTGCGCAGATGAGAACGCATCTGCGGGTGACGGCCGCGGCACTGATCTTCGTCGGCCTGGCCACCGGGTGCTCTCGCACCACGGAGGGTGCGGTCGCGCAGACCACCCAACCGGGACCGCCGATCGAGTCGCCGTCGACGCGCACGCCGTCTGCCGATCCCGGTTTCCCCGGCATCCCCGGCCTACCGAACATTCCGGGCCTTCCGCAGATCCCGGGCTTCCCGATGCCGGGAAACACCGACGTTCCCGATGTCCCCGCACCGGCGGGTTGGGACACGATGAAGTGCAGCGACTTCACCAAGCTCGACGAGGCGCAGCAGAAGGCCGTCGTCAAAGCGATCCTGAAGGACAGCGGCAACACGACACCGGAATCGGAGATGGTCGCGGGGCTGATGGCGACGACCATGTGCGGATTCCTGCCCAGCGCGGTCGTCAAAGAGGTGGTGACCGGCGGGTCGCCGCCGTGAGTGGCTAGCCTCTGCAGTCATGGGTGACGCATACGAATCCGTGACGGTCGACCTGCACGGCCAGGTCGCGCAGGTGACATTGGTCGGTCCCGGCAAGGGCAATGCCATGGGGCCGGCGTTCTGGGTCGAGATGCCGGAGGTGTTCGCCAAGCTCGACGCCGACCGCGACGTCCGCGCGATCGTGCTGACCGGTGCGGGCAAGAACTTCAGCTACGGTCTCGATCTGCCCGCGATGGGAGGGTCGTTGTCCGATGTGTTGGCGGCCGGATCGTCCGCGCGACCGAGGGCGGACTTCCACGCCACGATTCTCCGCATGCAGGGCGCGATCAGCGCGGTCGCCGACTGCCGCACCCCGACCATCGCGTCGGTGCACGGGTGGTGCATCGGCGGCGGGGTGGATCTGATCTCGGCCGTCGACATCCGCTATGCCAGCGCCGACGCGAAGTTCTCAGTACGCGAGGTCAAGCTCGCCATGGTCGCCGACGTCGGCAGCCTGGCCCGGCTGCCGCTCATCCTCACCGACGGTCACCTTCGTGAGTTGGCGCTGACAGGCAAGAACATCGACGCGGCGCGGGCCGAGAAGATCAGCCTAGTCAACGACGTCTACGACGACGCGGAGGCATCGCTGGCGGCCGCGCACGAAACGGCCGCCGAGATCGCCGCCAACCCGCCCCTGACCATCAGCGGTATCAAGGACGTGCTCGATCAGCAACGCATCGCGCGGGTTTCGGAAAGCCTGCGCTATGTGGCGGTGTGGAACTCGGCGATGCTGCCGTCGAAAGACCTAACCGAGGGCATCGCCGCGACGTTCGAGAAGCGCACGCCGAACTTCACCGGCGAATAGTCAGACCCGAGGCACAGGCGTCCAGCCGAGTTCGGCCTTGGCCTTGGCGTTGGACAGCGGCAGCCAGGTCGTGCCGAATGCGGTCGCCGGATACGAGGCGACCAGGCCCACCAGTCGGTGCGAGATCGGAATGGGCCGCGGCCGATGCAATTTCGACGAGAGCGCGCGCACGTAGTCGCCAAAGGGCTGCGGCCTGTCGTCGACGATGTTGTAGATCTGGCCACCGCGCCCGTGGTCGACGGCGTCGGCTGTCGCCTTTGCGACATCGTCGATGTGGACCCACGACACGATTCCGTTGCCGGTCATCGCGGGCAGCATGCACCACTTCGCGAGCCGCACGAACAGTTCGTCGTGCGGGACGCCGGGGCCGTAGAAACACCCGTACCGCAACACTATTCCCTCGGTGTCGCTGTGCTCACCCGACGACAACACGTTGCGCTCCATCCCCCGCAGCGCCGCCAGCATGTCATCCCCACCCTTCGGCGGCGGCCCGGGATACGGGTCCGTCTCGTCCATCACGGCGGCCCCGGAGGTCGGGTAGCCGTAAGCGAAGATCACCGACTCGGCCACGATCCGGCGCACACCTGCGCGCTGCGCGGCAGCCACGAGGTTCGAAGCCCCTGTGCTCCAGAGCTTTTTGGCCGGTTCGAAGTCCCTCGGCCGTTTGGGCCCCAGCTTCGGCAGCGTCGTCAACAACGACACCACGACATCGGGTCGAATGTCGGCGACCACCGTGCCGATGTCTTCGGTGTCGAACACGTCAGCCACCACCGGCCGCGCTCCGGCGGCCGCGATCTGTGCCGTCTTGGACTCCGATCGGGTCAGGCCGATGACCTCATGACCACGGGTGATCAACTCGCGCAACAGCGGCAGGCCGGGAACGCTGGTGGCGCCTGCAACCAGAACACGCATCAGCGCTCACCCGCCTTCTCGACCGGTGACAGCGGAGCGCAACGCGAAGGCGAGGATCACCGTGGTCGCCACCAGTCCCCCGGCCTCGAGCCAGCCGATCAGGTCGCCTGCGCCATGGTGCGGGTCGACAATGTGGCTGACCGAGTGCAACGCCCAGTGCACAGTGGCGAACGCCAGGGCGGGTACCCGCCACGACACCCGGCGAACGGCGGCCAGCAGCAACAGGCCCTGCGGGATCTCGAACGTGGCGTTGTCGAAGATGTAGTGGTCGTTACGGGTCCCGAACGTGCCGATTGTGTCGAAGAACGCCCCGGGGAAGAACAGCATGAACAGCCCGAGGCCGACGGCGTACACCCCGAAGACGATCAAGGTCACCTCGACGAACCCGGCTCTTGTGCGCGTAGGTGTCATTGACATACGTTCACGCTAGTTCCTCAATGGTCTCCGGATAGGCACCACTTTCATGGCAATATCGGGTACCACTTCTGGGCCAGAGCTGCTGATCGAGCTGGACCGTGCCTCAGTCGAGCCGCTGCACCGCCAGCTCGCCGACGGCCTGCGGAACGCCATCCGCAGCGGCAGGCTGGCCCCGCACACGCGGATGCCGTCGACTCGCGTGCTCGCGGCGGACCTGCGAGTGTCCCGACGGCTCGTGGTCGACGCCTACAGCCAGCTGGTTGCCGAGGGCTTCCTGTCGAGCAGGCACGGTTCAGGCACTCAGGTGGCGACCGTCGAGGCGGCAAGCGCACCGCAGCACACCGAACCGATGCGACGCTACGACGTCGACTTCGCGCCAGGGTCGCCGGATCTCAGCAGCTTCCCCCGCACCGCGTGGCTGCGCGCGCTGCGAGCCGGCCTCGCCGAAATCGGTTCGGACTCCCTCGGATACGTCGAACCTCAGGGCCTACCTGCGGCACGCGTCGCGATCGCCGACTATCTGCGGCGCACCCGCGGCGTGCAGGCCGATGCGCGGCACATCGTGCTCTGCTCGGGAGCGACGCAGGCGGTTGCACTGCTCGCCCGCGCGCTGCAGGGCGGCGAACTGCCGTTCGCCATGGAGGACCCCGGCTTCTGGCTGCACCGCATGGTCCTGCAGCACAACGGCATCGCGCCGGTCGCCGTGCCGATCGACGAGGACGGCATCGACGTCGCCGCCCTGACCGACAGCGGCGCGCAGACCGTTCTGACCACCCCCGCACACCAGTCGCCGACCGGCGTGGTGCTCTCGGCCGCACGGCGCACCGCACTCGTGGAATGGGCTCGCGCCGGACATTTGGTGATCGAGGACGACTACGACGCGGAATACCGCTACGACCGGGCGCCCGTCGGCGCGTTGCAGGGCATCGCACCGGACCGGGTGATCTACATCGGTTCCACCAGCAAGACACTCGCGCCGGGTTTGCGCATCGGCTGGATGGTGTTGCCACCGCACCTCGTCGGGGCGATCAGGCTGTCGAAAGGGCTTGCCGACACCGGGAGTTCGGTGATGGATCAGATCGCCTTCGCCGCGCTGCTGACCACCGGCGGTTACGACCGCCATCTGCGCCAGATGCGCCGTCGATATCTGACCCGGCGCAACGCGCTGCTGACCGCACTGGCCCGTCACCTTCCGCAGGCCAGCGTGCTCGGTGCCGCCGCGGGCGTGCACCTCACCGTGCGGTTCCCCGACGGCTGCCCGATCGCCGACGTGGTCCGGCGTGCGGCGGCCATGCGGGTCCACGTCGAACCATTGGCGCCCTGCTACGCGGACCCCGCGACGGCGCCGCCGGGGCTGCTGCTCGGCTACGCCAACCTCACCGAGACCCAGATCGATGCGGGGGTCCAGGTGCTTGCCAGGGCGGCCGGATGACCGTCGACGTCGAGGTGCACGCCACAATCGACCGGCCGCGCGCCGAGGTCGCCGGCTACTGCTGCGACCCCGAGAACGTCACGGCCTGGTACGGGAATGTCACAGCAGTGCAGTGGGAAACGGTCGGGCCGATGGCCATCGGCTCCCGGTTCCGCTTCACCAGCGACTTCCTCGGCCGCAGGCTGCAGTACACCTACGAAGTTCTCGAACTGGTCCCCTTCGAACGGCTCATCATGCGATCCGACAAGAGTCCGTTTCGGATGGAGACCGCATACACATTCCAGGACACAGCGGGCGCGGCAACGTGGATGACGGTGCGCAACCGCGGAGAACCGACGGCCTACTCCGGGCTGGCGCCCGCGATCCTTGCGACCGCCATCAGGCGCGCGACCAGCAACGATCTCGCCCGACTTAAGAGGATCCTCGAAGCTTGTTAGGCTCCGTCGGGGAATTTTTCAAGCAGTAGGAGCACCATGACTGAGCGCGGGGCGGCCCAGCCGGGCCAGGCGACCCCCGACGCGCTGAAGCGGACGCTCACCGAGCACGCGGCACCCGAACGGCTCGTCGTCGCACGCGGCCTGTTCACCGGCCCGAGCGCGCAGGTGACCGACGACATGTACGCGCGCATCGGCAACGGCCGGGCGCACCGGGAGCGCTACGCGCTGCACCTGGAACAGGGCGCGACAGTCGACACCAACACCTACTTCGGCCGGCTGCCCGCAAGTTACTTTCAGCGCTGGACGACTGTAGGCGAGGTTCAGCTGAAGTTGGTGTTCGACACATCGACGCATGCCCGGGTGTTGCTTCGCGGCTCCGACATCCACGGCGGTGCCAGAACCATCGACAGCGCCGAGGTCGACAGCACCGGAACCGTCGTGCTGACGGCCCGGTTGAACGAGTACGTCGACGGCGGCGCGTTGTGGATGGAGTGCACCGCGATCGGCGGACCGGTGACCATCACCGATCTGGAGTGGACGGCTCCCGCTCCGCCGACCATCCGGCCGGCGGCGATCGCCATCTGCACCTTCAACCGTGCCGACGACTGCGCCACCAACGTCGCTGCCGTCGCGGGCGACAAGGGACTGCTCGCGGGCATCGACGCGATCTACGTGGTCGACCAGGGCACCGATGCCGTCGAGACGCGTCCGTTGTTCAACGACGTCACCGCCCGACTTGGTGACAAGCTCGTCTATCTTCGACAGCCGAACCTCGGTGGCGCGGGCGGCTTTTCGCGGGGAATGTATGAGATCTCCAGCGTTGCCGACCACGCGAACGTGATCCTGATGGATGACGACATCCTGTGCGAGCCCGAGACGATCTTGCGGCTCAATGCGTTTGCGAACCTGACCCCGTCGCCGACCATCGTCGGCGCGCAGATGCTCTACCTGAAGAACACCCGCGAGTTGCACGTCAGCGCGGAGCAGACCCAGCTGACGAGGCTGCGGGCGGGCCGGTGGGCGCCACGGGCCCTGCACAAAGCGGATATGACCAAGTACAAGCAGCACAAGCGCATCGACGCGGAATACAACGCGTGGTGGTCGTGCCTCATACCGTCGGAGGTGATCGCCGCCGTCGGACTTCCCGTGCCGATGTTCTTCCAGTGGGACGACATCGAGTACGGGTTGCGCGCACTGGACGCCGGCTTCCCGACGACGACGTTGCCCAACGCCGGCGTCTGGCACGCCGATTTCGATTGGAAGGATCGCGACGAGTTCTTCCGCTACTACAGCGTCCGCAACTCACTGATCACCCATGCGCTGCACGGCACAATCGATGTGAAGGCGACCGGTAATTGGCTGGCACGCGAGATCATGGAGGGTCTCGTGTCGATGCAATACGGCATGGCCTACACGATGATTCGTGGAATCGAGGACTTCCTGGCCGGGCCGGAGGTACTGCGCGACGGCGGCGCGGCCGCGTTGGCCGCAATCCGCGCGGAGCGCAAGGAGTACGGCGAAACCGTCGTGCACCCGGCGGTCGAGATCGGCGAACTCACCGGCTCCGTCCCCCGGATCCACCCGCGCGGCCCCCTTCCCCGCAAGGAGAGAATCAACCTCGTACTCGCCAAACGGTGGCTGTTCCAGTGGCTCGGGCGCACCATCGGGGGGCCGGTCGCCATTGCGGCAGAAGACAATCAGTGGTGGCACGTTTCGCTGTTCGACCAGGCGGTGGTGACGGACGCCTCGCAGTCGGGCGTCCGGATACGACGACGCGACAAGCAGAAGCTCACCAAGCTGACCC
Source organism: Mycobacterium sp. (assembly GCF_032159775.1). Taxonomy (GTDB): domain Bacteria; phylum Actinomycetota; class Actinomycetes; order Mycobacteriales; family Mycobacteriaceae; genus Mycobacterium. Next base: position 1,176 of record NZ_JAVHWK010000114.1, on the reverse strand, counting down.
GGCGAATGAGGAAGGTGCTCAAGGAGTTCCGATCCGGAGCCCCGGCCTTGCAGGAGCAATACCGCCGCGCGCTTCCGGAACTGATAAGTCGCGAAAACTGGGCCCGACTCTACAACAGTTGATCAGTGCAGCAGTCGAACGACGACCTGTTCGTTGTTACCCGTGTACGCCAAATATTCGAATGAACGTCCTGTGTCCGAGATGAATTCGGTCCAGGCCCGATATTCGTGCTGCCGCCAGCCCGGATAGTTGAAGAACTCGTCGAACACCAGCACCGCATCGGGAGTGAGCCGGTCGGCCACCAGATCCAGCACGGTCTTCGACGATGAGTACAGGTCGCAATCGACATGCACGAACGCGACCGGCTCGTCGTTGTCGGCCAGGAACTTGGGCAGGGTGTCTTCGAACAGACCCGGCACTACTAATGCGCCCGCGACATCCGGTGGTTCTTGCGCGAACTCCCCCGCCGGAAAGCCGGTGCGCCAGGTTTCGGGCAGACCGGTGAACACGTCGAACCCGACGACGGTGCGGTCAGCAGCGACCGCGTCGGCGATGATCTTCAGCGTGCCGCCGGTGGCAACGCCGAACTCGAGAGCAACGCCGGGACCCTTGATCTCACCGAGCGCGAATCGCAGGGTGTCGTGCGGCTCCCAGAACACCTTTGCCTTCGGCATGTGCTGGTCCACGAATTCCGCGCTGTCCTGTGCGGCCCTGGCGTCCTGGGCGTAGGAGATATCCCGCCGAGCCCGGTATTCGGTGTCCGCTATGCGGGTGACGACTGCGCGGACCGACTCGTTCAGTCGGTCCAGCGCTGCGACCACCTCGGCGTGCTGAGCAGCCAAGTCATCGTTGGTACGGGCCTGCTCGGCGGCCACGACTTCCGCGATGGCCCGCTGCAGCTTCTCCCGGGCCGCCACCTTGAACCGGTCAAGCATGCGACAACCGTAGCGGTACACATAAGATCCCCGCGATGGCCACGACCGAACCTCAGGGCGCGACCACCCGCCGTGATTTGTGGTGGGCACTGCCCGGAGCCCTTGCAGGCGCCGTCGTCATGTTCGTCGCACACCGGGGCTTGATCGACGACGCCTACATCACGCTGAGCTACGCCCGCAACGTCGCCGAACATCTGCACTGGGGGATGATTCCGACCGAAGAGTCCAACACCGCGACCTC
>NZ_JAVHWK010000131.1:0-43089 GCF_032159775.1 Mycobacterium sp. | reverse complement strand
TTGACGCCGCGAGTGCCGAGGACGACTTCGTAATGGCCGATCAACTCGTCGCAGATCGCGGGCCAGGTGCGGCCGAGCACGCTGCGGCGGGCCGCCACCGAATAGCGCTGCCTCTCGGCGAGTAGGTGATCGACGGCCGTCGTCAGCCGTGCCTCGAACTCGATGACCGGCAGCAGCAACCCGGTGTGCATGGGCGCCACCAGATCTCGGGGTCCACCCGCATCGGGCGCTACGACCGGCAATCCCGACGCCATCGCTTCCTGCACCGCCTGGCAGAAGGTCTCGTGCTCGCCCGGATGGACGAAGACGTCCATGCTGGCGTACGCGGCGGCAAGTTCCGCGCCGTAGAGCGCACCGGTGAAATGGGCGGTCGGCAGCGCGGATTCGAGCTTGGCCCGGTCCACGCCGTCGCCGACGATGACGAGTTGCAAGTCGTCGCGTCGGCCCAGCACGGCGAGGCGGTCGACGTGCTTCTCCGGCGCGAGGCGGCCCACGAAGCCGACGATGGACTTGCCGTGGGGTGACCAGGTTTGGCGCAGCCGCTCATCACGGGCCGATGGCGCGTATCCCGCGATGTCGACCCCTCGCGCCCATTTGTGGACTCGGGGAATGCCGTGTGCAGCAAGGTTTTCCATCGCCGATACCGACGGCGCGAGCGTCATGTCCGCGCGGCTGTGCAGGTGACGCGTCCAGGCCCAGGCGGCTCGGGCGGCGATGCCCATGCCGTAGCTCTGCGCGAAACCCGCTACGTCGGTCTGAAACACCGCGACGGTCGGCACGCCGAGATGGCGCGCGGCGTGTAGACCACCGTAACCGAGCAGTGCCGGCGACGCGAGGTGCACGACGTCTGGGTCGAATCCCCTCAGTACCTTCACCATTCGCGGCCGCGGCACACCTAGGGGCAGCGAGGTGACTTTCGGAAACATTCGTGACGGCACCCGGTGAACACGTACGCCGTCGTGGACGCGATCCGCGGGCGGCTGGCCCCGCGGTGCGTCGGGCGCGATCACGAGGACTTCGTGACCGTGGTGGCGGAGGTGCTCGATGACCCGAAGCACCGAGTTGGTGACGCCGTTGACATTCGGGAGGAAGGACTCTGCGACGATCGCAACGCGCACACCAAGATGGTGACATCGTCGGCTGTCGGCAAGGTTGCGTCTTGGGATACGACACGCAAAGTTTGCATGCCAACAGGTCAGAACATCGGGCGTCCGCGGGCGGGTAGTGTGCGCACAAGGAGGACGGTTGACATGCGAATTCCTCGCCTGATGGCGGTAACGGCGGCGGCCGTGCTGATGTGCGCCGTCGGTTGCACCAACCAGATCAGCGGCACTGCGACACAGGATCCGACCCAGCCTCCGCTGGCCCTCAGCGAGGACGGATACGGCATCGTCGCGGGCGATCCCGACGCCCCGGTGCAGATCGAGCTGTACACCGAACCGCAGTGCAGCCACTGCGAAGAACTGCAGTCGTCCTTCGGCAACGACATCGAGCACTACATCAACCTCGGCGAGCTTGTGGTGACCTACCGCCCGCTGACGTTCCTGGACACGCCGACCACGGACCGCCATTCGGCGCGGGTCGCCAATGCGTTGTTCCTCGCGGTCGGGGCGCCCGGCTCGACCGACGAGGCCGACAAGTCGTCGGGGCCGGAGTTTCAGCGTTTCGTCGAAGACCTATGGGCCCATCAGCAGCCCGGCGGCCCCGGACCCAGCGACGAGGCGATGGCGAGGATGGCGCAGGAGTCCGGCATCCCCGACAGTGTCGCGAGCAAGATTCGCGACGGTGCCGCTCCCGACAACCTCGACATCGACGAGATGTCCGCCTACAACTACGGCGGGTTGATCGGCATAGATCCGATAACCACCGGAACCCCAACGGTTTACGACCTCAACACGCAGGAGAAGGTCGACGTTCACGACGACGACTGGCTGGACAGTTTGATGGGTTCGTCGGCCTGACCCGCTAGCCGTCGCTCGAACAGCGACAACCCCATCAACGCCGCCCCTGCGATGAGCCAGCCGACCACGGCGATCGATCCGGCCGGAATGATCGCCAGCGCGGCGTTGCGATGCTGCACTCGGACCAGATCGGGATTGTCTTTGTCGTACTCGACGTAAATTCGCATGCCCGTGTCCAATTCGGACGGATACAGCACACCTAGCTCGGGCCGGTAGGTGACGCGGTCGGGTGTGACGAACTCGATCGTCGAGCGTCGCGGTCCCGCACTCAGCACCTCAGCCTCGGCTACCCCCATGTTGCCCGCGATCTGCCGGTCGTTGCGCCATGCGCCGAGCACCAGCAGCAGGGACTGCAGTGTCACCAGGCACGCCACGATGACGATTGCGATCCTCATCCGCCGAAAGTTCCGTGCGGTGCGGGTCTCTCCGGGTTCGCCGTACAGGTGCGGATTGACGATGCGCACCAACCGCTTCACCGGTTCGATCACAACGCCGCCTTGATCGACGCGTGCAGCGCCCGCAGCGACGACCGGTCGGCCTTCACCTCCAGTACCCGCATACCGTCGAACGGTTCGTCCAGGGCGGCGGCAAGATCGCCGATCTCCATCTGCCGGCTATCGACGTGGTAGGCCCGGCACAACGCGCCGACATCCACGTCGTGCGGTGTGCCGAAAATTCGCGACGACACATCGGAGAACCGCGGATCACCCTGCTCGAGCAATTCGAAGATGCCGCCGCCGTTGTCGTTGGACACCACGATCGTCAGATGCCGCGGCGTCGGCTCGGTCGGCCCGATCAGCAGCCCCGAGCTGTCGTGCACGAAGGTCAGGTCACCGATCAGCGCGACGGTCCGGCCGCCGGTGCGGTCGTGTGCCAAAGCCGCGCCGATCGCCGTCGACACGGTGCCGTCGATACCGGCGACGCCGCGATTGGACCGCACCGTGATGCCACGCGGGTGCAGGCCGACCAGCGCGACATCGCGCACGGGGTTCGACGCCCCGAGCACCAGCTGATCACCAGCACGCAGTGCGTCGGCCACTTTCGCGGCGACATGCAGCCCGGTGGTCAACGGGTGCGCCTCGAGTTGATCGCGGACCGCCTGGCAGGCCTGGCTGTGGACGGCGGCGCAGCGACGCAGCCAGGCCGGGTTCGGGGCACCGCTGGTAGCCGCACGGGTGCCGGTGGCCTGCGAGTTTCCCGAGACGTCTGGCCACCGCGGCCCGGTCGTCAGTGCGAACACCGGCACCGACGAGTCGGCCAGCAGCGCAGAGACAGGGCGGTGCAGCGTGGGCCTGCCCGCCATGATCACCTGTTGCGGACGCAGCAGCGCCAGCGCCATCGGATGCAGCGGGTTCTCGGCGGGCGGGGCGGTCGGTTCGGCGACCGTCGGAAGCGCCGCAAGGTTCGGATGCACGCCTGCGCCGTGCCCGGCGATGACGACCGTGTCCGGGGTCAGGTCGATGTCCAGGGGCTGATCGAACGTCACCGGCGGGGTGTAGGTCCACGGCTTTCCGCCCGGCCGGCCCTGCGGCGCGTACGACGTCGAGGCATCCTGGTCGCGGTCGGGCACCAGCGGCTCGCGCAGTGGAATGTCGAACTGCACCGGCCCGGCGTTCGCTGTTCGAGAACCGGTGGCGGCCACCAACACTCGACAGGTCGCCGAGCGCCACTGCGCATTGAATTCGTCCATCCGCTCCGGTGAGGCTTCGGCCAGCCCGAGGCTGATGTTCTCCCTCACCTGCGTGCCGAAATAGCCGAGCTGTTCCATCGTCTGGTTCGAGCCGGTGCCCAGCAGTTCGTAGGGCCGGTTGGCTGACAGCACGATGAGCGGCACCCGCGCGTAGTTGGCCTCCACCACTGCTGGGCCGAGGTTGGCAACCGCGGTGCCCGACGTCATCGCCACGCAGACCGGGGCGCCCTCGGCGACCGCCAGCCCGATGGCCAAGTAGCCCGCGGTGCGCTCGTCGATGCGAACGTGCAGCCGAACCCGGCCTGCGCGGTCGGCGTCGTGCAGTGCGAATGCCAGCGGCGCGTTACGCGAACCGGGGCACAGCACGATGTCGCGCACGCCGCCGCGAATGAGTTCGTCGACGACGACACGTGCCTGTGCCGTCGATGGGTTCACCACTACAGCCTATTCGCCGAAAAATTTCAGCGCCGCCGCGTTCACCACCTGCGGTTTCTCGATGAACCCGAGGTGTCCGGTGTCGGAAATCTCCAGGTAACGGCCGTTCGGCAGGGCGTCGGCGACCTCACGGCCAAGGTGTGGCGGCAGCACAATGTCGTCGCCGAACCCGAGGACCAGGACCGGCGCCGTAATACTTCGGTAAGCGGGTAGCCGGTTGTCGCGCGGGCCGACGTCGAGTTGGGCCCGGATGCCCGGCGTCGGCTTGCTCGGCCACATGGTGAACATGTCGATCCAGTCGCGGACCGCGAGGTCGTCGTTGAGCGTCGCAGGCGAGAAGCTCTCCAGCAGCCGCAGCTTCGCGTCGTAGGCGGCAGGCAGCTCGACGCCGGAGTCGGCCAGCTCGGCTTCGGCCGCGCGGAAGAACTCGCGGGCCCGGTCGTGACGGCCACGGGTGGCCATCAATACTGCCGAGCGGACCAGTTCGGGACGGGCCAACATCAGCTCCTGCGCGATGAAGGAGCCCATCGAAACCGACACGATCCGCACGGGTGCGGCGTCCAGGTTCTCGATCAGCGCAGCGGTGTCGGCGACCATCTGCTCGACGCCGAACCCATCGGCCTGCTCGGTGGCGCCGATCCCCCGGTTGTCGAAGGTGATCGCCCGGTAGCCGGCCCGAACGAAATCGGGAACCTGATACAGCTGCCAGGTACGCCCCGCGCCGCCTCGACCGGCGATGAACAGCACCGGTTCGCCGGAGCCGCGTTCGTCGTAGGCCAGATTCACCCAGCAGAGGCTACGCGAGCGCGGCCCTTGCGGCGCTTCGTCCGGGCCCGCTCGATCGCGTGGTCCCACAACAGTCCGGTCGCGGCTTTCAGCTGCTTGGGTTTGACCAGATCCTTGCCCATCAGCGCGACGGCCCCCGCCTTGGTGGTCGCCGACGCCTTCGACATGTGGCCGGAGTCGAACGGCGGCTGCGGGTCGTACTCCATCGACAGCTGGATGACCTTGGCCCGTCCTTCGCCGCCGATCTGGCCCGCGAGCCACAGCCCGAGGTCGATCCCTGCCGAGACACCGGCACAGGTCACGATCCTGTTTTCGGCGGAGTCCTCCGCCGATACGATGCGCTCATCGCCGACAGGTTTGACGCCCAACGCCTTGAGCGCCGACAGCGCCGCCCAGTGCGAGGTGGCTCGCTTGCCCTCCAGCAGCCCGGCCGCCGCGAGCATGATCGAACCCGAGCACACCGACGCCGTCCACATCGCGGTCTCATGCGCCTTGCGCAGCCAGTCGAGCACCTTCTCGTCGCGGGCATGCTCCATCGTGGAGAACCCGCCCGGCACGAGAATGACGTCCGGAGAGGGAGTTTCATCGAACGAGTGCGTCGCACCGACCACGAGCACGCCGGAGTCGGCGGTGATCGGTCCCGGCTCATGCCACACGAAGCGCATGTCCGCGTCGGGCAGCATGCGCAGGCTTTCGTACGGTCCGATGAAATCCAGTGCGGTGAAGCCGGGGTACAGCACGATGGCGATCTGCATGATTCCTCCTCTAGGCGAATGTCTTGCGGTACTGGTCGGGCGAAATGCCCATTCTTCGAACGAAATTGCGGCGCAACGTCTCTGAGGTGCCGAAGCCGCAGCGCGCTGCGATCACTGTGACGGTGTCGTCGGTCTCCTCCAGCTGTCGACGCGCAGCCTCGGTCCGGATGCGCTCGACGTACGCACCGGGCGCCTCACCCACCTCGTCGGTGAACACCCGGGTGAAATGCCGAGGGCTCATCGCGGCCCTGCCTGCCAGATCGGAGATGGTGTGTGCAGCACCGGGTTGCGCCTCGATCGACTCCTGCACCTCTCGGATCGGCGCCCGCTTGGCGCGAGGCATCCACACGGGTGCGGCGAACTGGCTCTGCCCGCCCGGCCGACGCAGATAAAGCACCAGATAGCGGGCCACCGTCTGGGCCACCTCGGTGCCGTGGTCCTGCTCGACCAGCGACAGCGCAAGGTCGATTCCAGCGGTGACACCGGCCGCCGTCCAGACCGTCGGCGAGCTTTGCACGAAGATGGCATCGGGATCGACTGCGACGGAGGGAAACTGGCGTGCCAGCTCATCGGCGAACGCCCAGTGCGTGGTCGCCCTGCAGCCGTCGAGCAGACCCACCTGCGCGGCGAGGAACGCACCTGTACACACGCTGACGACGCGGCGGGCGGTTCCCGACACCGCCTTGACCCAGTCGACGACGACGGGGTTCTTGCGCGCGTCGTCGAGACCCCATCCACCGGGGAGCACCACGGTGTCGATGGGCCCGTCGGGATCAGGCAGCGGTTGGGCGACGAGCACCAGGCCGGTGCCGGTCGCGATTTGCGCCCCGCCGACGGACGCGATCGTCACGTCGTAACCCTCGTCGGCGCGGTTCAGTGCGGCCAGGTTCTGCGTCGCGCCGGTGAACACGTCGAACGGCCCCACCACGTCCAGCGCCTGAACGCCGGGGAAGCCGAGGATCACCACCGATCGCGTCACCGTCTCAGTGTTGGCTACTCCGGCGATGGCGTCTATGCCCTGTACCCCACAAATTAGGCCATCGTGTCTCTATGTCGGCGAAAGCGCTGAACAGAGCGGAATGATCATTAACATAGGCGCCATGCTTGCCACGCTGCGAAAGCTTCTTGCCGTCAAGATGACGATCGCCGAGTGGATCGGGACGGCCATCCTGGCCGCCATTCCCTACCTGGTGATCGGCATGCTCTGGACGCTCACGCACATCGACCACCTCAACGAGCTTGGCCGCGTCGACCAGGTGGCGTCACTTGTGGTTTCGGTCATCAGCTGGCCGGTACTGCTGTTCTCAGACGTGTGCGTGGCATGACCGGCACCCGGATCTCGGTGACGAGACAGGCCGCGCGCTGGGATCCCGAGGCCGAGGTTTCGGTGAAAGAGGCGATGGACTTCTGGTCGTTCGCCGCCGCGGCGGCCAACGTCGTCATGCAACTGGCGTCGCCAGGAGTTGGATACGGCGTGGTCGAGAGCAAGGTCGACGCGGGCAGCATTCTCAAGCACCCGTGGAAGCGACTCCGGACGACGTCCCAGTACCTCGCCGTCGCGGTGTTCGGATCCGAGGAGGACCGCGCCGCGTTCCGTGCAGCCGTCGACGGAGCACACCGCCAGGTGATCTCCACCCCCGAAAGTCCGGTGAAGTACAACGCCTTCGACCGCGAACTCCAGATGTGGGTGGCGGCATGCCTTTTCGTGGGCCTCGAGGACACCTATAAGCTGCTGCGCGGTGAAATGACAGCCGAACAGGCCGAACAGTTCTATCGCTCCTCGTGGACATTGGGAACCACCCTGCAGGTCACCGAGGACCAGTGGCCCGCAACCCGTGTCGAGTTCGACGCGTACTGGGATGACGCATGCTCACGGGTGGTCATCGACGAGTCGGTCCGCGAATATCTTTCCGACCTGATCAACCTTCGGATGATCAACCCTGTGCTGGGGCTGCCATTTCGGCCGCTCCTGAAGTTCCTGACCGTCGGATTTCTCGCGCCCGTTTTCCGGGACGCGTTGGGTGTGCGTTGGAGCAGCGGCAAGCAGCGCCGATTCGAATGGCTGTTCCTTCTGGTGGCATTCGTCAACCGATTCCTGCCGGTGTTCATCCGTCAGGGCGGCAGCCACATCGTGCTGGCCGATGTGCGCAGGCGGGTCCGCGCGCACAGCAGCCTGATATGACGATGACGGGTCTGCGTCGGCTGCTCAGCCGCAAGGTCAGCATCGAAGCGATGCTCGAGTTCGCACTGTGGATGGCGATCCCCTACCTGGTCATCGGAATCGCGTGGACGTTCGTCAACGCCGACGACGTCGCTCGGGTCGAAAGCCACTTGGAGACGCGCCTTCCCGCCGGCTCCGAGCTGGCCGCGTTCGGCGCGACGACCGTGCTGTGGCCGCTTCTCCTATTCGGCCCCGAGATCTGTGCGCCCTGATGCGTAGCACGCCGTGATCCGGCCGATCCACCACTGCCGCCGCTGCGGTGACGCGGCCAATCCCTGCAGCCGGGCGGGATCCGGTGTCACCGTCGCGACGGGCAGATAGCCGTCGACGGGCGTCAGCGGTTCGGCGACGTCTTCGACGAACAGTCCGCCCGTCCCCAACCCGCATGCGTGCGGCAGCTCCGGTAGGGCGCCTGCGGCGAGAAGCCCCCGGCTGATACCGACCGCAGAGTCCAGCGCGCTGGAGACCACGACCGGTATATCGATCTGCCGGGCGATGTCGAGCATCTTGGCTACTCCACCCAACGGCGCGACCTTCAGCACGGCGATGTCGGCGGCGCCCGACCGTACGACATGTAACGGATCATCGGCCTTGCGGATACTTTCGTCGGCAGCGATCGGCACGTCGACAAGGCTGCGCAGTTCGGCTAGTTCCGGGACCGTCGCGCAGGGTTGTTCGAGGTACTCCAGCGGCCCGTCGGCGGTCAGCGCCCGCGCGGCCTCGAGTGCCTCAGCGACAGTCCAGCCGCCGTTGGCGTCGACGCGCACCGCGAGCCCCTGATCACGCACGGCGTTGACGCGGGCCACGTCATCGGCGAGCGTCTGGCCCGGCTCGGCGACCTTCACCTTGGCGGTGCGCGCGCCGGGGAAGCGGGCCAGCACCTCGGGCACCCGCCCGGCGGCGACGGCGGGCACGGTGGCGTTGATCGCGATGCGGTCGCGGTGCGTCGGCGGGGGCGGTGTGTATGCGGCCTCGATCGCCGCCGCCAACCACGCCGCAGCTTCGGGCGGGTCGTATTCGAGAAAGGCGCCGAACTCGCCCCAGCCCGCAGGGCCGTCGAATAGCGCCAACTCGCGGACGGTGATGCCGCGAAACTTCACCCTCATCGGCAGGGCGACCACATGCAGACGATCGACGATGTCGGTTACCGACGGCACGATGTCATCGCTTTCTGGCGCCACTCCTCGGTCAGAAGATGCAACTTACTCTCCGTTCTCCGTCGCCGCAGGCTCGCCGCCCTGGGCGCCGGTGTCATCGCCGCCGGTGCCACTTCCACACCCGCACCGGTGGCCGTACCGCAGACCGCATCACCCAATGTCGCACTGGGTGCACTCGCTGACCTTCTGCCGCCGCCGAGCGTCGGCTCGCAAGCGCTGCTGGCAATCGGCGATGCAATCGCCTTCGGAGCCGGCGTCGCCGTCGCGCCCGCCGTGGCTGTGTGCGGGGCACTGCCGCCGTTGCCGCTCGTTCCGCCTAACGTGCAGCTGAGCCTGCTGACCGGCACGCCCAACCTGGGTGCCGGCAACAACGGCGACTTCAACGTCGGCCTCAACAACACCGGCTCCCGCAACTTCGGGAACAACAATATCGGTGCGTTGAACTTCGGCTCCGGCAACGAGGGCGCGTTGAATGGCGGTATCAACAACGTCGGTGCTGGCAACGTCGGAGTTGGTAACCAAGGCGTCGCCAATGTCGGCTTCTTCAACCAGGGCAGCGGCAAAATCGGCGCCTTCAACACTACGAACAACAACATCGGTGTCGCCAACATCGGCATCCGTAACCCGTTGGGGCCTGCGGCATCCAGTGCGGTTGGCAGCCAGGCAGCGGCTAAGCAGACCAACGCGACCGTCGGAGCGAAGAAGAGCAAAGACGACTAACCACTGATCAGTCTCACAGCGTCATCGCCCAGCTGCGACCACGGTTGCCGCTGGGCGATGACGTGTCAGGTTTAGTTTCGAACCTGTTGGGATATACTTAAGATACTTAAGTATTGAATCCAAACAGGAAGGGGCCGCATGCAGCTCCGGACTTTGTCTCTCAACGCGCTGGCCGTCGCCGCAACCGGTGTTCTCGGCGGACTGGCGAGCCGGCCTGCGCAATCGGCGTGGTATGCAGCGTTGAAGAAGCCCGCGTATCAGCCTCCGCGACAAGCGTTTCCGATCGTCTGGCCGATCCTGTATGCGGATATCGCCGCCGTGTCGGCGTCCACCATCGACGACCTCGATGCGCGTCATGAGAACGACAACAAGCGGGCATACACCGCGGCGCTGGCCGCCAACCTCGTTCTCAACGCCGGCTGGTCCTGGCTTTTCTTCACCAAGCGACTGCTCGGAACGTCGGCGATTGCAGCCGGTGTGCTGACAGTCAGCAGCGCTGATCTGACTCGGCGCGCCGCGGCTGTCCGCGGTACCCGGGCCGCACCGCTTGCCCTCTATCCGCTGTGGTGCGCGTTCGCCACCGTGCTGTCCACCCACATCTGGAAGCTCAATCGAAACCGATGAACATCACCAAGCTGCCCGGCCAGATTGCGGAGTCCGTCCTATCGATCGTCGGCATTCGACTCGGCACCGAAGAGCCACACCACATCAGCACGCCGTTGACCGACGATGTCGAGCTCCGCAGGTACGGTCCCCGCATCGCCGCGGAAACGACGGTCGTTGCCGACGACGAGGATCGCGCCCGCAGTATCGGGTTCAGACGCCTCGCCAGATACATCTTCGGCGGCAACCACCGCGATCAAACGATCGCCATGACGGCACCGGTGGCCCAGCAGTCCGATCGGGGCGGCGACGACATCGCGATGACGGCTCCGGTCGGCCAGTCCCGGGTGTCCGACGACCGTTGGACGATTCGGTTCTTCATGCCGTCCAAGTGGACGATCGACACGCTGCCGACGCCAGACGACGACGAAGTCGCGTTGGTGACAGTCCCGGGAGAGACAGTGGCGGTACTGCGATTCAGCGGCGACCGTAGCTCGACCGCCGTCACCGCCAAAACCGAGGAGCTGCAGAGGAGCCTGCGCGACAAGGGAATCGACACAGCGGGCGAACCCGTTGCATGGTTCTACGATCCGCCGTGGACTCTGCCGTTCCGTCGCCGCAACGAAATCGCCATCCCGGTAGCGGGTTGACCCCGGATCAGGCCGTCTCGTAGCAGGATTGCAGCTTCATCACCTTCCATGGCCGCCGTCCGCCGACGACGCGGAGCCCTCGCCGCGTGGCGGTGACAGGCCCGATACGGCCCATGAGCATCCTCATCATCGTCGACGCGGGCGCCCTCAGGACGGCGTCGGGTCTGTCGGTCGGTTGACGAGGGCGCATCTCGGCGGTCCCGTCATGCACATGAATCACGTATGGTCGGGCACCCGGAACTTTGAGTGCCACACACATGTCGATGGCGGGGTCGAGGTCTGAACGCACGTACGCGGGTGACACCTCCGCACCTTCGCGGAGCATCAGCAACATGTCGCGTTCGCGAATCTCCCATGGCACCCCAACAGCTCGCGCGATGTCCTCGCCGTGGAAGGCCAGCTCCAACAGCCAGTTGATCTGCGCAACGATCCCGGAAACCTCTATGCCGTAGTGGAATTCGACGGAGTAGTCCTTGGCCAGGCTGTCGAAGAGTTCATCCATCAGCGGGTCGAGCGACTTGAGTTGGTCGACGAGTACAGGGATGGGCGCGAGCAGCGCTTCCATCTCCTCCTGGTTGATCTGGTCCAGCTCACGCGGCGTGCGGGCGCGCCGAAAATCGCCGGTCTCGCCGACCGCACGATAACGCTGGGCGACCGACACGACGTGGGCCACGATGTGCTGAACATCCCACGCCGAGTCCGGGCATTGAGCACTCGGGTCTGCGGCGAGCGCGAGTTGATAGAACCGCCGGCGCATGTCCTCGATGCGGTCCCTCAACTCGGCGCGGTCGGTGTCCACGATCGCGTCGTGGTCCGTTTGGTTCATGTCGCGCCCCCATACTCCAATGTGGAGCATAAAGTTACTCCACATTGGAGTATTGTCAAGAGATGCCTTCCAAGCCGACGACCACATCGTTCGCGCTGCTCGGCTTGCTGGCCCTGCAGCCGTGGACCGCATACGAGATCGTCGCCCAGATACGACGGGGCCTCTACCTTTTCTGGCCACGCTCTGATGCCCACTTGTATGCGGAACTCAAGCGGCTCGTCGAGCGCGGGCACGCCACCGCGGAGGTGGTCGATGGGCCGCGTCGCCAGCGCACGCGCTACACGATCACACCGGAAGGCCGCGCGGCACTGCAGGAATGGTTCGGCACCGAGCCCGGCCCCCCCATCGTCGAAGTCGAGGGGTTTCTCCGGATGTTCCTCGGGGACCAGACCACCAAAGACAGCCTGCGCGACTCGCTGGAAGCCACCGCGCGGCAGGCCCGCGAGTTCTACGTCAAGGGTTACGCGGTGGTCCGGGACGTGCTCGACACCGGCGGGCCGTTCCCGCAACGGCTTCATCTCGTCGAACCGATGGGCATGTTCATGAACGACTTCTACCGCTTGCTCATTCAATGGTGCGAACGCACGATCGCCGAAATCGATGAATGGCCGGACACCAAGGACGTCGGCCTGACACCGGAAACGCGAGAGCGGTTGGAGCGGATGCTCGCTCAGCCCGAGCCGTAGACCTTCCGTCCAGCGAGATAGGTTGCGCGGATTTCGAGGTCGGCGATGTCCTGGGCCGCCACGGTCCGCGGATCCGCCGAAAGGACAACGAAATCCGCATATTTGCCGACTTCCAGCGAGCCGATCACGTCGTCGCTGAAAAGCTGCCATGCCGCGTCGATCGTCTGGGCCCGGATGGCCTGATCGACGGTGAGCAACTGCTCAGGTCCGAGCACCCGACCACTGGGCGCGGTCCTGGTAGCCGCGACGCTGATGTTGCGCAGCGGCTCTTCGGGCGTTACGGGCGGATCGTTGTGCAACGAGATGCGCATACCGGTGGCGACCGCGGATCCGCATGGCATCCATCGTGATCCGTGTTCGGCCCCGAAGAGCCCGTCGACGATGATGTCGCCCCAGTAGTGGATCTGGTCGACGAAGATGCTGCAGGTGACGCCGAGATCGGCTGCGCGCTGGAGTTGTTCGTCACTGATCGCGCCGACGTGCTCGAGCCGCAGCCGGTGATCGGTGCGCGGGTGCTTCTCCAACGCCTCCTCGTAGACGTCGAGAATCGTGTCGACTCCCTTGTCGCCCTGGACATGGCAGGCCATCTGCCAGCCCAGCGGGAAGTAGGCCTCGACGATTTCGGCGAGCTGTTCGCGGGTGTAGTTGGCGTGCCCGCACGACCCCGGCACCACACCAATGGCACGCGTCGCGGCGGTGTCCAGGTACGGGAAGGACAGATCGATGTTGCCGACCCACGGCGAGCCGTCGACCCAGATTTTGATGCCCACCTGACGCACGGTGTCGTCGCCGTTTGTCACAGACTCGTCGGTGGTCATCTCGGCGGTCGACATCTCGTAGGTGCGCAACCGGACCGTCAGTTGGTCGCGCAGTTGGTCGAGCATCGGCCGGAACATCGGGTCGAAGGCCATCTCCGAACACGTTGTCAGCCCGGCCCGGTTCAGCCGCGCGCATTCGGCGAGCAGCATCGCCGGGTAGTCGCTGGGCTGTATCGCGCCGGCCAGCAAGGGAAACACCGCGCCGGTCTCCTCGGCGGTGCCGTCCAGTTCGCCCGAGGCGTCGTGACCGTATTGGGCGCCCTTCGGGTCCGGGGTGTGGCGGGTCAGCCCGCTTCGAGCCGCCGCCGCCGAGTTGAAGTACGCCTTATGGCCGGAGTTGTGAATGATGACCAGCGGGGTGTCGGGCGCGATGCCGTTGAGCCAGTCGAGCGTCGGCTCGGGAAGCCCGTTCTGCAGGAGCGGATCCCAGCCGTTGAGATACGCCCCGTCGTCTCCGCGTTTGGTCACCTCGGCCTTGACCGCAGCGACGACGGTGTCGGCGTCGGCGATCGTCACCGGCCGGATGTCGACCAGCCGGTCCGACAACGCGATCGCCTCCATCAGCGGGTGCCCATGCGCCTCGATCAGCCCCGGCAGCGCACAGCCATCGCCGATGTCGATGACGTCGGTGTCGGGCCCGATGAGCGGTTGGATGTCGGCCCGGCTGCCGACGGCTGTTATTCGACCGTCGGCCACTGCCATCGCCGCAGCGGTGGGTTGTGCGTCGTCGACGGTCAGAACTGTTCCGTGGATGACAAGTTCGGCTTTGGGCACACCGTCATCTTGCTGGACGACGGTTGGTTGACGGCAGAAATGATCCCAGCCCAGGCGGGAGAGGCGCCTGGGCCGGGGAGTACGTGGCTGATCAACCACCGAGCGCGGCTGCCTCGGCATCCTTCTCGGCGGCCTGAGCCTCGATAGCGTCCGCCGCGGCCATGCCCTTGGCCACCGCATCCTTGTCCGGGCTCAGCAACGAAGCATCCAGACGCGCCTGGTTGGCCTGTGCACGCAAGCTTGTGGCTTCAGCTTTGAGCGAGGCGGCCTTCTTCTGGTTTGCAGCCTTCGTCTCTGCGTCTGCTTTCGCCTTCGCTTCCGCGTCGGCTTTCGCCTGCGCGTCCGCCTTGCCCTGCGCGTCAGCCGCAGCCTGCGCATCTGCCTTGGCCTGGTCGCCGTTGCCGGTGACCGGAGCCTGCTGCACGGGCGCCTGCTGCACCGGGGCCTGCTGAACTGGGGCCTGCTGGACCGGGGCCTGGCCGGGGATCGTGATGACGCGCGGAGCCGGGTTGTTCACCACGACCGGGGCGCTCGGCGACGAGGTGGTGTCCAGCGACGGGATGTTGATCTCCGAAGGGATGTTGAAGACCGTCGACGGTGCGCTCTGCGCGCTGGTGGTCTCCACGTTCGAGTTCTTCATGCCGAGCATGAGCGCGAAGGCGCCGATGCCGATGGCCAGCAGGGCCAGCGCGCCCGCGGCCATCTTCATGCCCGAACCGGAGTTCTGCGGCGCGACCGGCATCGGCGCGTACTGCGGCTGCGGGGCAGGCGCGTAGTAGGTGTTGGGCTGGCCGTAGTAGCTGTTCTGGGGGCCGTAGTAGCCGTTCATGATCTCTCCCGTTGGTGCTGGCGCTTCCCGGTTCGGGCTGCTCTCACGGGTAGGAGCGCTGGGCGTACGCGACTCGCACGCTTTTCTCGAAGACTTTTGAAAGTTTTTTTCGGGCCGTGTCGATTCGGCGGGGTTGTCGTTCGACGTGTCAACGAGGGCACGATGGACGTGCCCCTTCACCACAGATCGAAGGAGACAGAAATGTCGCGCTACATGCTGATCATGCGGTCCACCCCCGAGGCCGAGGTCGCGATGCAAGAGGCCAACATCGACTTCAGCGAGATCATCGAGTCGATGGGCCGGTTCAATGAGGAGCTCATCAAGGCCGGTGTGATGCTGGCCGGTGAGGGCCTGACCGGACCTGAGGACGGCTTCGTCGTCGACTACAACGCCGATCCCCCGGTTGTCACCGACGGGCCTTACACCGAGGCCAAGGAGCTTTTCAACGGGTTCTGGATCCTCGACGTGTCCTCGAAGGAAGAGGCCAAGCAGTGGGCGCAGAAAGCGCCGCTGGGCAAAGGCGTGAAGCTCGAGGTGCGTCGGGTCTCCGAGTCGGACGAGTTCCCGATGGACAACCCGTGGATCAAGAAGGAGATCCAGTGGCGGGCCGACCTGGCCGAGAAGATCGCCGCTCAGGCGCGCGCGGACGCCGACAAGCTGGCGCGCTGATCCTCGCCGAAACGGAATTCCAGCACCGGAAGTGCGAGTAACAGCGTGCTGGAATTCCGTTTCGCGAGGACGCCGTTTACGTGGCGCGGATCCGGATGGGTCCGCGCCAGGCAGCGTCCGGGTCGAGCACCTCGCCCTTCTGGGAGATCTCCACGTCGCCCGAGCGGGCCAGCTGGCGTGCAATGTCGCG
This sequence comes from Mycobacterium sp., assembly GCF_032159775.1. Classification (GTDB taxonomy): domain Bacteria; phylum Actinomycetota; class Actinomycetes; order Mycobacteriales; family Mycobacteriaceae; genus Mycobacterium. Next base: position 27,319 of record NZ_JAVHWK010000131.1, on the reverse strand, counting down.
GGCGTCGTCCATCAGGTCGCGCCAGTCATCGCCGCCTACCTGTCGCGCCGCGTCGGACGGACAGATGGTCTTGGCCGGACCGCGCTCGCGGGCGAGATCGAGGATCGCCGCGCGCAGCTGCTGATTCACGCTTTCAGTCAAGCCGATATGCCCGGCCCTTGAAACCATTTCTGTAACACGTTCTAATCTGAAGGCATGAGCGACCTGCTGCGCCATCCTCTGCACTCCGGCCACCTGACGGTTGATGCCCTCAAGCGCAACAAGAACAAGCCGGTGCTGTTCCTCGGCGACACCACCCTGACCGGTGGCCAGCTGGCCGATCGCATCAGCCAGTACATCCAGGCGTTCGAGGCACTCGGTGCCGGCACAGGCGCGGCTGTCGGCCTGCTGGCGCTGAACCGGCCCGAGGTGCTGATGATCGTCGGCGCCGGCCAGACGCAGGGCTATCGACGAACCGCCCTGCACCCGCTCGGGTCGCTGGATGACCACGCCTACGTGCTGAACGACGCCGGGATCACGTCGCTGATCATCGACCCCAACCCGATGTTCGTGGAACGGGCGCTGGGTCTGCTGGAGAAGGTGCCGGGTCTCAAGCAGATCCTGACCATTGGGCCGGTGCCGCCGGAGCTCTCCGACGTCGCGGTCGATCTGAACGCCGAGGCAGCGAAGTACGCCCCGCAGCCGTTGGTCGCCGCGGAGTTGGCACCGGACACCGTGACGGGGCTCGCGTTCACGGGCGGCACGACCGGCAAGCCCAAGGGCGTCATGATGACCGCCCAGGCCACCAGCACGATGACGACGATCCAGCTCGCCGAATGGGAGTGGCCGGAGAATCCCAAGTTCCTGATGTGCACCCCGCTGTCGCATGCCGGTGCGGCATTCTTCGTGCCGACGATCGTCAAGGGCGGCGAGATGGTTGTGCTGGCCAAGTTCGATCCAGCCGAGGTGCTCAAAACCATTGAAGAACAGAAGATCACAGCGACGATGCTGGTGCCGTCGATGATCTACGCACTGATGGATCACCCGGACTCGCATACCCGCGACCTGTCGTCGCTGGAGACGGTGTACTACGGGGCGTCGGCAATGAACCCCGTCCGCCTCAAGGAGGCGATCGCGCGGTTCGGGCCGATCTTCGCGCAGTACTACGGCCAGTCCGAGGCGCCGATGGTGATCACCTATCTGGCCAAGGCCGACCACGACGAGAAGCGGCTGACCTCATGCGGGCGTCCGACATTGTTCGCCCGTACGGCACTGCTCGGCGAGGACGGCCAGCCGGTGCCCCAAGGCGAGGTCGGCGAGATCTGCGTTTCCGGTCCTCTGCTGTCGGGCGGGTATTTGAACAAACCGGAGGCGACGGCCGAGACGTTCCGCGACGGCTGGATGCACACCGGCGATCTGGCCCGCGAAGACGAGGACGGCTTCTGGTACATCGTCGACCGCACCAAGGACATGATCGTCACCGGCGGCTTCAACGTGTTCCCCCGCGAAGTCGAAGACGTTGTCGCCGAACATCCTTCGGTCGCACAGGTCTGTGTCATCGGCACCCCCGACGAGAAGTGGGGTGAGGCGGTGACCGCCGTCATCGTGTTGCGGCCCGATGCACCGACTGATGACGAGGCGGTGGCGAAGGTGACCGCCGAGATCCAGTCCGCCGTCAAGGACCGCAAGGGTTCGGTGCAGTCGCCCAAGCAGGTGATCGTCGTCGACTCGGTGCCGGTGACCGCATTGGGCAAGCCGGACAAGAAGGCCGTGCGCGCACAGTTCTGGGAGGGTGCAGGCCGCGCCGTCGGCTGACTTCTCCGCCGCGAGGTGACCCCTCGGCACAATGGGCACGTGTCATCGACTGAGATCCGCCAGACCGTCGACGCGGTGTGGCGAATGGAGGCCGCCAGGATCGTGGCCACGCTGACCAGGGTTGTCGGCGACGTCGGGCTCGCCGAGGATCTGGCGCAGGAGGCGCTGGTGGACGCGCTGACCCAGTGGCCGGACACCGGCGTGCCGCGCAACGCGGGCGCGTGGCTGACCACCGTTGCCAAACGCAAGGCGATCGACACCTGGCGAAGGCAGGACAGCCTGGACGCCAAGTACGCGACGCTGGCGCGCGATCTGGAGACCCGAATCGACGGGCCCGCTTGGGATCCCGACCGGATCGACGACGACGTGCTGCGGCTGATCTTCATCTCGTCTCACCCGGTCTTGTCTCGCGAAGGCCAGATCGCGCTGACCCTGCGCGTGGTCGGCGGCCTGAGCACCGACGAGATCGCCAGGGCGTTCCTGACGTCGACGCCGACGGTCGCGGCGCGGATCACCAGAGCCAAGAAGACGCTTGCGGCGGCCGACGTGCCGTTCGAGGTGCCCGACCGATCGGAGTTTCCGCAGCGGCTGTCGGCCGTGCTGTCGGTGATCTACCTGATCTACAACGAGGGCTACTCGGCCTCGTTCGGTCAACGCTGGGTCCGCGACGAGTTGTGTACCGAGGCGCTGCGCCTCGGCCGGGTGCTCGCCGCTCTGGTGCCCGACGAACCCGAGGTGCACGGGCTGGTGTCGTTGATGGAGTTTCAGTCGTCGCGGTTCGGGGCGCGCACCGACGCGGACGGCACACCGATCCTGCTGGAGGACCAGAACCGCACGAAGTGGGATCGTGCGCAGATCGGGCGCGGGATCGCTGCGCTGGAGCGCGCCGCGCAGGCCGTCGAAAAGCGGGGCACCGGCTGGGGACCCTATGCGTTGCAGGCCGCGCTGGCCGAATGCCACGCAAGCGCGCCGACGGCTCGCGACACCGACTGGCGCCGGATCGTCACGCTGTACGACGGATTGATACAGATCGCGCCCTCCCCGATCGTCGAGCTGAACCGGGCCGTCGCGGTCGCGATGGCTGACCCCACCGAAGGGCCCCGCGTGGCGCTCGAGATCGTCGACGGGCTGACCGGGCTCGACGGGTCCTATCTGCTGCCCAGCGTGCGCGGGGAGCTGCTGGCCCGCGTCGGCCGCAACGACGAAGCCGCAGCCGAATTCGTCAGGGCCGCCGAACTCACCGACAACGAGCGCGAGCGAGAGGTATTGACCGACAAAGCTGTTCGGGTGCAGACGGGCTAGTTCCGGGCACGCCGGTGCGTGCCGCAACCGACGGGACCGGCCGCTGTGTCGAAGACGTCGTCGGTGTCGCCGCCCGTCATCCGATAATTGCCGACGGGTGCCGTGAATTCCACACGCGCGCGCCGTGACAGGATTCCGGCATGCAGGTACGTGCCGTGATGTTCGACTATTCGGGCACCCTGTTCCGCCTCGAAGAGGACGACAGCTGGTTCGAGGGCATGACCGTCGACGAGCGCGAGGTCGACGGACACGTGCAGGCCGAGTTGATGCGCAGGCTCACCGCCCCGACCGGTCGCTCGGTCGACATGACCCCGCAGGCGTATGAAGCGTGGGTCAATCGCGACCTGGCGCCACATCTGCACCGCGAGGCGTATCTGCATGTGCTGCGCAAGTCGGGACTTCCCGACGAGCACGCCGTCGCGCTCTACGAGCGGGTGATCAACCCTGGGTCGTGGACCCCGTATCCCGACACCGCAGAGGTGCTCGAGAGCCTTCATCGTCAGGGCATCAAGACCGCGGTGGTCTCCAACATCGCCTTCGACGTCCGACCCGCGTTCGAGGCGATCGGCGCGGCTGAGCACGTCGACGACTTCGTGCTGTCGTTCGAGGTAGGCGCGGTCAAGCCGTCGGCCGCGATCTTCCAGACCGCGCTGACACGGCTGGGCGAAATGCCCGAGTACACGGTGATGGTCGGCGACAGCGAGGAAGCCGACGGCGGCGCCCGGGCACTCGGCTGCGGGTTCTTGCTGGTCGACCCGCTGCCGACCGCGCAGCGACCCCACGGCCTGCGCAGCGCGCTGACCGGCTACGGCATCGACCTGCACAAGCAGTAGCGTCGGGACATGCCCGACGGCGAGCGCATCCGGCCACCGCGGTGGCTCAAGCCGGTCAACAAGGTGTTCATGGTCATGCTGCGGCTCGGCGTGCCGATTTCCCGCGTCGAGTCACCGGTGGTGCTGACGGTGCCCGGCCGCAAGACGGGTAAGCCGCGCTCGACGCCGGTCACGCCGATGGATGTCGACGAAAAGCGCTACGTCGTCAACGGCTATCCCGGTGCGGACTGGGTCGACAACGTACGCGCCGCGGGTGAGGTCACGCTCACGCAGGGCAGACGGACCGAGCGGGTTCGAATGGTGGAGTTGGCGCCCGAGGATGCGCGCCCGGTGCTGCGGGCGTTTCCGGCCGCAGTGCCCACCGGGGCGGATCTGATGAAGCGGGTCGGCCTCCTCACCGAGGGCACCCCCGAGGAGGCCGAGGGCTTGGCGGGCCGCTGCCCGGTGTTCCGCATCGAGCCGGTCACGTAGCGTCGCGGTATGTCCAACAGCGAGCGCATTCGGCCGCCGCGGTGGCTGAAGTACGTCAACAAAGTGATGATCGGCGTTCAGCGGCTCGGTTTCGGATTCGGTGGTAAGGGGCCGGTGATCCTGACGGTCCGCGGCCGCAAATCGGGCAAGCTGCGCTCGACGCCGATCACCCCGATGACCGTCGACGGCACACGGTATGTGCTCGGGGGCCTACCCGGCGGCGACTGGGCGGCCAACGTACGCGCCGCCGGCGTCGTCGAACTGCGCCAGGGTCGAAACACCGAACAGGTTCGGTTGGCGGAACTTTCACCCGAGGAGGCCCGGCCGCTGCTGCGGCTGTTCCCGACCGAGGTGCCGACCGGTGTGAGCTTTCTCAAGAACGCGGGCCTGGTGACGGGACCCAACCCCGACGAGTACGAGGCACTGGCCGGCCGCTGTCCCGTCTTCCGCTTCGATCCGGTAAGCCCATGAGCGAGAACCCTTTTGACGCCGCGCGCTGGCAGCCCGTCGCCGGCGTCGAGCTGACCGACATCACGTATCACCGCCATGTCGTCGACGGTGCGCCGCAGCCGACCGTGCGGGTGGCGTTCGACCGGCCCGAGGTTCGCAACGCGTTCCGCCCGCACACCGTCGACGAGTTGTACCGGGTTCTGGACCACGCTCGGATGTCACCCGATGTCGGCGTCGTGCTGTTGACCGGCAACGGGCCGTCGCCGAAGGACGGCGGCTGGGCGTTCTGTTCCGGTGGCGACCAACGCATCCGGGGCCGCACCGGCTACCAGTACGCCGAAGGCGATACCGCCGACACCGTCGACGTCGCCCGCGCCGGACGCCTGCACATCCTCGAGGTGCAGCGGCTGATCCGGTTCATGCCGAAGGTCGTCATCTGCCTCGTCAACGGGTGGGCCGCAGGCGGCGGGCACAGCCTGCACGTGGTGTGCGACCTCACCCTTGCCAGCCGTGAACACGCCCGGTTCAAGCAGACCGACGCCGACGTCGGCAGCTTCGACGGTGGTTACGGCAGTGCGTATCTGGCCAAACAGGTGGGGCAGAAGTTCGCCCGCGAGATCTTCTTTCTCGGCCGCCCGTACGACGCGGAGCAGATGCATGCGATGGGCGCGGTGAACGAAGTCGTCGACCACGCGAACCTGGAGACGGTGGCACTGGACTGGGCCACCACAATCAACGGCAAGTCGCCGCAGGCCGTTCGGATGCTCAAGTACGCGTTCAACCTGAGCGACGACGGTCTGGTGGGCCAACAGCTATTCGCCGGTGAGGCAACGCGATTGGCGTACATGACCGACGAGGCCGTCGAGGGCCGCGACGCGTTCCTGGAGAAGCGCGACCCCGACTGGAGCCCGTTCCCCCGCTACTTCTAGCGAAATCACTCGGCGGCGGCGGCGGCGCGGCGGGCATCGCGGCCCGTCTTGAGCAGGCTGACCACCGTCGTGACGGTCAGCGTCGCGACGATGAACAACAGCGACGTGACGATTCCGATCTCGGGCAGATGGAACGAGCCCAGGTGGTCGAGGCGGGAGTGGTGCAGAGCCTCGACGATGAGCTTGATCCCGATGAAGCCGAGCACGACGGCCAGTCCCTTGCTGAGGTAGACGACCTTCTCCAGGAGCCCGCCGATCAGGAAGTACAACTGCCGCAGACCCATCAGCGCCAGCGCGTTGGCAGTGAAGATGATGTACGCGTCGTTCGTCAGCCCGAAGATCGCCGGTATCGAGTCCAGCGCGAACACGACGTTGGCAATGCCGATCGCGGCGATGACGATGACCAGCGGGGTGAACATGCGCCGCTTGTCGACACGGGTGAGGAGCTTGCGTCCGTCGTAGTCGTCGGTGAGCGGGAGGATGCGATGCAGGAACCGCAAGACGGGGTTCTTGTGGACGTCCGGCTCGTCGTCGGGATCCTCGAGCGCCAACTGGATCGCCGTATAGACCAGGAAGCCGCCCAGAATGTAGAACACCCAACTCCAGGCCGCAATCGCCGCGGCGCCGGCGAAGATGAACACGGCACGGAGTACCAGCGACAGCACGATGCCGATGTAGAGCACCTTGTCCTCGGCCAACTCGGGCACTCCGAACCGGGCCATGATGATCATGAACACGAACAGGTTGTCCACGCTCAGGCTGTACTCGGTGATGTAGCCGGCGACGAACTCCTGCCCACTGGAGCCCGGCGCGAAGACGAAGAGCCCGACGGCGAACACCGCCGCGAGGCCGATGTACACGAGGACCCAACGGACGGCGTCCTTGGTGGTGACCGTGCGCTGTCGCCTGCCGATGACCGCCAGGTCGATGACCATGATCGCGACCAGCACCACGACGGTGATGATCCAAATCAAAGGGGATACGGCTGAAATCACGGTCGACCTCCGGACGGCATGACGCAACGGCCCGAAGGTCTCTTCCGCCTCTGGCACTCGCCAGAGACCGGCACCGCCGGGTCGGCCGTGGGGCCTTCCGTGATGACGACGAGTGCCGCGGAGGAATACTCCCCTTCACGAACATGCAGAACTATAGTCCGCGTTCCAGAACTTGTCGCGTCCCAAGGCGCCCTAGAAGCGGAACGTCGTCTGCCCGTGCGGTGACTTCGCGAACGCAAGCACTTTGCCGGGTGGCACGCGGAAGACATGCGCGATGTGACTCTCGCCGCCTTCGTCGGAGTGGCTGAAGCCGTCGTCGGTCGGCGTGTAATCCCAGTCGCCGTGGTACTTTTCGCGGATGGTGTCGGCGAGTTTGGTCAACCTGTCGATACCGGTGACCCGTTGCGCGTTGCCTTCGACGACCACATCGAGCCCGTCGTTCCATGTGTTGACACCTGTCGTGACGGCCACCGCCGTGTTGCGGTTGAGGTTCTGCGCCTTCTGCTCTTCGGGGCCGGTGCAGAACACGAAGGCGCCGTCCACCCACGCCCCGACGAGCGGGGTGATGTGCGGTCGTGCGTCGGCGCGCACGGTGGTCAGCCAGTAGAGCTCGGCGGACGCGAGCGCGTCGCTGACTCGCTGCCAGCCGACGGCTTCGGAGGCTTCGCTGAACCGGGTATCGAGCTTTCCCTTGATCGCCATACCCATACCGACCCTGCGCAGGCGCCCGATTCATCGCGAAACGGAATTCCAGCACCAGAAGTGCGAGAAGGGCGGTGCTGGAATTCCGTTTCGCGGAGGTTCATAGACTCTGCGGGTGAGTAGAAGCCCACTGCGGCGGCTGACCGACGAGCTGGTGCTGGCCAGCATGCGACCACCGATCGCTCCGCAGTTGATGTCCCGCCGGGCCGGCCAGCGCGACATCGACCTCGACGGCAAGCGCATCCTGATCACCGGCGCATCGTCGGGCATCGGTGAGGCGGCAGCTATCAAGTTCGCCCGCCTTGGCGCCACCGTCGTCATCGTCGCCCGCCGTAGGGACCTGTTGGACGACGTCGCCGACCGGATCCGCGCCGACGGCGGCGACGCGCTCGCCATCGACTGCGACCTCGCCGACCTGGACGCCGTCGACGCACTCGCCGCCCGAGTGGAAAAGGAAATCGGCGGCGTGGACATTCTGGTCAACAACGCGGGCCGGTCGATCCGTCGCCCGCTGGCCGAGTCGCTGGAGCGCTGGCACGACGTCGAGCGCACGATGACCCTCAACTACTACTCGCCGCTGCGGCTGATCCGCGCCCTCGCTCCGGGCATGCTCGAACGCGGCGACGGCCACGTCATCAACGTCGCGAGCTGGGGGGTGCTGAGCGAATCCACCCCACTGTTCGCGGTTTACAACGCGTCGAAGGCGGCGTTGTCGGCGGTGAGCAGGGTCATCGAAACCGAATGGGCGCACAGCGGGGTGCATTCGACGACGCTGTACTACCCGCTGGTGGCGACTCCGATGATCGCGCCGACGAAGGCGTACACCGGGCTGCCTGCACTCACGCCCGCCGAGGCCGCCGACTGGATGGTGACCGCCGCCCGTGTTCGGCCGGTGCGCATCGCCCCGCGGATGGCCGTGACCGCCAGAGCTCTCGACACCGTCGCCCCCGGCTGGCTCAACGCGCTGATCAAGCGGCAGCGGCTACAGCCGGGCGCCTGACGCCCCTGTGCCGGATCGCGCATGGGACGTGATAAACCAGAGTCATGGAGATCCTGGCGAGCAGGATGCTCCTGCGGCCCGCCGACTATGACCGCTCGGTGCGGTTCTACCGCGACGAACTCGGCCTCGCGATCGCCCGCGACTACGGGGCGGGCACCGTCTTCTACGCGGGTCAATCACTGATCGAACTGGCCGGCCACGGGGAACCGAACGCGAGCGGCGCGCTGTGGCTGCAGGTGCGCGACGTCTACGCCACCGAGAAGGAACTGACCGACCGCGGTGTTCCCATCGCGCGCGAAGCCCGGCAAGAGCCCTGGGGCCTGCACGAGATGCATGTGGCCGATCCCGACGGCGTCATGCTGATCTTCGTGCAGGTTCCCGAGAACCATCCGCTGCGCCGCGACACAAGGAACTGACGCCGCCGGCGTGAACCAGTTCAGTGTGAGCAGTCCGCCAGTGGCCAACCGACGGAGGCCAGCCGAGCCGCGACCTGGTGGATCTCCTCCGGGTTCGGCTCCTTGGCGATCAGGTTGTGCACGGCGGTGCGGATCTCGTCCTCGCTCACGGAGTCGGTCGCGGCCGATTTCTTGAGGACCGCCTGCGCAGCCTGGACGACCTCATCCTCGGTCAACGACCGCTTCAAGAGAGCAAGCAGCGCAAAGTAGTCCTTCTGCGGCACACCCTCGGGATATCCCTGGTGCAGCCATCCGAGGACGTTGCTCAATACGCCCTGGTTTGTCTCGGTCATGTGATCTCCAGTCACTTCTTGGGCATGAACGGGAACGGATCGAAGCCGAAATGGTGGAGGATCGTCGCCCTGGTGATCCAGACGACAGCGGTGATGATCACCCACGCGACAAACACGAACAGCGCTATACCGAAGTACTTCATCGCCGGGTTGGACGAATGGGTGGTGCCGTCGGCCTCCGTGACGCCTGCCCCGTTGGAGTAGGCCACCAGTCCTCCGGCGAAGACTGCGGGCAGACCGGCGCCGAGAACGAGCCCGATGATCAGCACCTTGAAGATGCTTTCGAAGTAGGTCATCGTCTTCCTTTGTTTCAGGGATCAGCGCGGTCAGACCGCGGACGTGTCCTTGGGCTTAGTGGCTTCGCGCACTTCTGCCGGAACGACCGAGTTGGTCGTGGCGTCCCAATCGGCGTTGACGTTGCTGCTGTCGACCTTCTGCTTCTGGGCGCGCCACCAGATGTAGGAGGACAGCGCGCACAGGATGACGAAGATCAGCCCGTCACCGACGAGGTCGGAACCGGTGAGCGACTTGACGCCGTGGGAGAGCCAGTAGGACAGTGCGCCCATGATGCCTGCGGCGGGCAGCGTGATCAACCATGCGATGGCCATCCGGCCCGCAACCGCCCAACGCACCTCCGCGCCGGGCTTGCCGACGCCGCTGCCCAGGATCGAGCCCGTCGCGACGTGCGTGGTCGACAGCGCCATACCGGCGGCACTGGAGCTCAAAATGATTGCGGCCGAGGATGCTTCGGCGGCGAAGCCTTGCGGCGACTCGATTTCGACAAGACCCTTTCCGAGGGTCCGGATCACCCGCCAGCCTCCGATGTAGGTGCCGAGGCCGATGGCCAACGCGCAGCTGAAGATGATCCAGAACGGCAGGCCGTCTTTCTTCACATCGCCGGTGAGGTGGCCGGTGGTGATGAGCGCGAGCGCAATGACGCCCATCGTCTTCTGCGCGTCGTTGGTGCCGTGCGACAGCGCGACCAGCGAGGCGGTGGCGATCTGGCCCCATCGGAAGCCCTGTTCACGCCGCTTCTGCAGCACGCTGCGGGTGATCCGGTACACCAGCCAGGTGCCGCATCCGGCGACCAGGCATGCGATCAAGGGCGCGGCGATCGCCGGAATCAGCACCTTCGAGGTGACGCCGCTCCAGTTCACGCCCGCCATACCGAGTGCGGCAAGGCCGGCGCCGATCAACCCGCCGAACAGCGCGTGCGACGAGCTGGACGGAATGCCGAACAGCCAGGTGAGCAGGTTCCAGAGAATTCCGCCGATCAGGCCGGCGAAGATGATCGTCAGGCCCATGGACGCGTCGATGTTGGGGATGAGTGCGCCGGTCTTGCTGTCCTGCACCTTCAACACCGACGTGGTCACGGTGACCGCGACCTCAACCGACAGGAACGCACCGACCAGGTTGAGAACGCCTGCCAGCAGCACGGCCGTCTTGGGCTTCAATGCGCCGGTGGCGATCGACGTCGCCATCGCGTTCCCGGTGTCGTGGAAGCCGTTGGTGAAGTCGAACGCCAGTGCCGTAACGATCAGCAGCACCAGGATGATCATCTCTGCGCTCATGATTGCCAATTCTGATGGATTCTCAATGGATTTGACCAGCCGCTAGTCACCCTAAAGGCCCCTTCCGAACAGGCACTTTGCCGTATCCCGGTAGGTGTTCATTCACTGTTCACCTTCCGTCTCGGGCATGTTTGCCTGCGGCGACGACCCGGGCCGCCGAAGCGGTGTTTCCACTATCGTGCTTTCGTAGTGTCAGTTTCGGTCAGCCACGCCGTCGGGAGTGCAAAACGGTGAACAAATTTCTCACCAAGATCGTCGCGTGGATCACCGCGGGATATCCCGACGGCGTGCCTGGCCCGGACCGCGTCCCCCTGTTCGCTCTGATGAGGCAACGCCTGACCGAGGACGAGGTCAAGGCGGTCACAAAGGAATTGACGAATCGCGGCGAGTTCGACCATGTGGACATCGGGGTTTTGATCACCCAGCTCACCGACGGACTGCCCACACCCGCAGACGTCGAACGGGTCCGTGCCCGGCTGGCCGCCAAGGGCTGGCCGCTCGACGATCCCCGGGATGCCGAGGAGACGGAATAGCCGTCCTCCGCCCCGTCCCCGTGCCGCCAGGACCGGCGGCATTGTCGGTGCTGCCCATCGTGGAGTCAGTGTTGGCCGGCGAGTCCGCGATGCTGCCCGTTCCCGCCGACGATGACCGCCAAACCCGTTTGCTGACAACCTCATTGAGGGCCGGCGAAGAAATCGACGACGATGTTGCGGTCGTCGTCTCGACGTCGGGAACCACAGGCCATCCGAAGGGCGCGATGCTCACCGGCGCCGCGCTGACAGCCAGCGCGGATGCCACGCACCGGCGACTCGGCGGTCCGGGCAGGTGGCTGCTCGCGTTGCCCGCCCATCACGTCGCAGGGTTGCAGGTGTTGGTGCGCAGCGTGATTGCGGGTCGCGCGCCGGTCGCCGTTTCGCCCCGGTTCGAGGTGTCTGAACTGCCCGCGGCGGTTGCGGCGATGGGGCCCGGCCCCCGCTACGCGTCGCTGGTGGCTGCGCAACTGGACAAGGCGCTGGCGGATCCGTCGGCATGCGCTGCGCTCGCCGAACTGGACGCCATCTTGATCGGAGGCGGCCCGATGCCCCCGCGTATTGCGGAAAAGGCTGCCGCAGAACAGCTTTCGGTACACCAGACGTACGGCATGAGCGAGACGGCGGGCGGGTGCGTGTACGACGGCGTTGCGCTGGACGGAGTGCTGGTACGCATCGGTTCGGATGGTCGAATCGCCCTCGGTGGCGCCACCCTGGCCAAGGGGTACCGAAATCCGCCGGAACCGGATCCGTTCGCCGAACCCGGCTGGTTCGTCACCGATGACGTTGGCGCTCTTGATAGTTCGGGTGTGCTGCGGGTACTCGGTAGGACCGATGACGCGATCAGCACCGGCGGGCTCACCGTCTTTCCGCACCTGGTTGAGACGGCGTTGGCGTCACATCCTCGGGTGGCCGACTGCGCGGTTTTCGGCGTTCCCGACGCGACCTTGGGCCAGCGGGTGGTCGCCGCTGTGGTGGCAGCCGACGGTTACGCGCCTCCGACGCTGTCCGAACTGCGAACCCACGTCAAGACGACGCTGGACCCGACGGCCGCGCCGCGCGAGGTGCACATCGTCGATGAGCTTCCCCGACGCGGCATCGGCAAAGTGGACCGACGCAAGCTGATCGCTGAATTCGGCGACTGAGCTAGCATCGAAGAAATGATTCGTACACTTGCGGTCGCCGCAGCCGCGTCCGCCGTCCTCGCCGCGGCCGCGCCCGCCTCAGCGGATCCTGCGGACCTGGACACCACCACTTACGCGATCGGCAAGTGCTACGACCCAGGTCAGCCCGTGGAGGGACGGCCCACATCGTTCGCGTACAACTGCAACAACACCGGCGTCATACAGGACATGACCTGGAGCGCTTGGGGGGCCGACGGGGCACAGGGAACCGGCACCGACAGCTCGGTCGAGTGCCAGCCCAACTGCGCACAGGGCGCTACGCTCGTCAACCCCATCATCGTGCACGCCTGGAACCCGGTGCCGTCACGCAGTGCCGCGTGCCCGCAGGACGTGGAGTTCTACAGCGACCTGACGATCGCCTACCCGCACGGTGTGCCTCCGTGGATCAAGCCGGACACAACATGGTCTCCCGGAACCGATTTCGTCACCGTCGACGGTATGCCCGCGGTGCACTTCTCGGGCTTGACACCTACCTGCGAACCCCTGTGAGGCGCTGAGCGCTCTCAGGCGGGAACCGGCTTCAGCGGGTCGTGCCCGATCGTCATCATGCGGTGCCGCCAGGCCTCGTCACCGGCCGTCGGTGTCATGTCCGCGCTGCGGCCGCTTTCGGGGCGCGTCGTTGAGGGTGGTGGCGGGCGGTCGCACGACGTCGGTCATCGGCGCAGTGTCGCAGAAAAGGACGTCGCACAAATGAACTTCCGTCGAGCATGATGTAGCCATGCGTCGTGAAGTCACCAACGTCGAGGACCTGCGGAAGGTCGTCGGGCAGCCCAACCACTACGTCGCGAACAAGGTCGGCAGGCGCCTCTCCACCGCGCAGCAGGATTGGCTCGCGCACTCGCCGCTGTGCTTCGTGGCGACGACGGACGCGGACGGCCGCGTCGACGTGTCACCCAAGGGCGATCCGCCGGGCTTCGTGCATGTCATCGACGACGCCACGATCGCGATTCCGGAGCGGCCGGGCAACAAGCGAGTGGACGGCTACCTCAATGTGCTCCAGCGCCCTCACGTGGGCACGCTGTTTCTGATTCCGGGTCGAGGGGACACCCTGCGAATCAACGGGTCTGCACGCATTCTCGCCGACGCGGACTACTTCGACGAGATGGTGGTGCAGGGAAAGCGGCCGATCCTGGCACTGGAGATCGACGTCGAGGAAGTGTTCTTCCACTGCGCCAAAGCATTTCTACGGTCCGACACCTGGAAACCGGAGAGCTGGAATCCGACCGCTGTGCCCAGTGCCGCGCGGTTGGCCCAGGCGTTCAAGACCGACATCAGCCTCGACGAGCTGGAAAAGTACTACGCCGAGGACAACTACCGCACGATGCTGTACTAGATCTGGTTGATGCCCCCGTCGACCGGAATGTCGGCACCGGTGGTGAATCTAGCCGGTCGGTATGAGGGACACCATCTCGTCGGCGGCGGCCTTCAGCTGTGCGGGCTTGGCGCCGCCCTTGTGCAGCGCCTCCTGGCCGCGCATGAAGGCGAGAAGCGTGCCCGCCAGCGCCTGAGGGTTCTGCCTGGCGTCAACGGTTCCGTCACGCTGCGCTTCCTTGATGCACGCGACGAGTTCGTCGCGCCACGTCGTGTACGCGAGCTCGACCTTCTTCTCGACGTCGTCGTCGGTGGCGCCGAGTTCGGCGGCGCTCTTGGCAATCAGGCAGCCGCGCCTGTCCTTGTCTGCGACAAGCGCTTTGGCCTGCAGCCGGATGTGACCGGCAAGCCGTACGTAGGCGCTGCGTTTCGGGTTGCGCAGGCTGGCGCGGACCTCGTCGAGTGACGACGAGATGTAGTCGTCCAGTGCCCGCAGGTAGAGCGTGTGCTTGTCGCCGAACGCGCCGTAGAGGCTTCCTTTACCGAGCCCGGTGGCGGCAGTCAGGTCGTCAACCGACGTCGCGGCATAGCCACGCTCCCAGAACTCATCGCGGGCAGCCGCGACGACCTCGTGCTCATCAAATGTCCGGGGACGCGCCACACCAATACAATACGTCCGTTCTGGAACGAATATTCCGAATCACTTGACGAGCACCGCCCGCGTGTAGAGCAGCTGGAAACCCTGCCGTTGCACGTTCTGCTGAGATTTCGAACCCGGCGCCGTGGTGACGACGGCGATGTCACAGCCGGCCGCGGCGGCGTCGGCGAGGCGGGTCGACAGCAGCGCGGACTGCACGCCCTGCCTGCGAAACTCCGGTGCCGTTGCGGCGCCGACCAGTTGCGCGACCCCGTTGGTAATGCGCAAGCCGCCACCGCCTGCAACGACTCCGTCCCGCAACGCGAGATATGTCCGCGCGCCCGCCGCGACGAGGTCGCGTTCGGCCCGCTCGACGATTTCGAGGGGAAAGTCCTCGTGGGTGGCGACTCCTTGCTCGTCGGGGTGGGCGAAGCCCGCGACCACCACCTCGAGCCAATCGTCGAGCTCATCCTCTCCGCTCATGCGAATGTCGATCGCGTCGAACACCGGCGGCTTCGCGGAGGCGTTCAGCGACCTGCCGAGTACGTTCTCGAACGCGACGAGCCGGTAGCCCCGGCCGGTCAGCATCGCGCCGATCTCGGGATCGGCCAGATTGGTCAGCTCCACCTGGGTGGAGGCGCCACGGGTGGCGTACGCCCCTTCGATCTCCCCGATGAGGTCGTCGCTCGGCAACCCGCCGAAGCCGAGGCCGACGACCTTGTTGAACGGTGCGCCGGCCTCGCCAAAGCACGCGAACCCCCCTGCGACAGGTATGACGAAAGCGAGGTGGGGGTGGCGTCGAAGCGCCGCATCCGTGCCCGCGGCGATCAGCTGCGCCTCAGCCGACTCGATGCGCGCGGCGAGTTCGGTGCTGCAGAAGAGGGGTTCGGTCACGGCACCCATGAAACACCGTGGCAGTTATCCACCCCCTACCCTGGCGGTCGTGCCCAAGCTGCAGATAGGTCGCAGGGAGTCGGTGGCGGTCGGTGGCGCGGTGCTCCTGCTGGTGGCGGCCTTCGTCGTCCCGCACCTACACCTGGGCACCGTCACACCGCTGATCGACGCCACCCCGGAACGCTTCCGCGATTTCGCGGGAACCGCTCCGATCTTCGGGTGGTGGAAGGCCCATGTCGGGTGGGGTACCGGTCCGGCGATCCTGATCGGTGTCGCCGCGGTGCTGTGGGGGCCGAGCCTCGCGCAGCGGCTGCCGTGGCGCGCCGTGACGCTCACGGTGTGGGCGACGTCCTGCTTGTGGGCCTTCTCGCTGGCGATGATCGACGGCTGGCAGCGCGGCTTCGCGGGCCGGCTCACCGCGCGCCACGAGTATCTGCGCCAGGTGCCAACCATCACCGACATACCCGCCGCGCTCAGCAGCTTCTCCCGCAGAATCCTCGACTACCAACCCGATTCGTGGATCACGCACGTGTCCGGCCATCCGCCGGGCGCGCTGCTGACGTTCGTGTGGCTGGACCGTATCGGCCTTGGCGGCGGCGCGTGGGCCGGGTTGCTGTGCCTGCTGGTCGGGTCCAGCGCGGCGACCGCGATCATCGTTGCGGTCCGCGCGGTGGCCGACGAAGAGGCGGCGCGGCTTGCTGCACCGTTTGTCGCGGTGGCGCCGACGGCCATCTGGGTCGCGGTCTCGGCCGACGGGTATTTCGCGGGCGTGGCCGCGTGGGGCATCGCCCTGCTGGCGCTGGCCGCCAGACAGAAGGTGCGAGTACCGCTGCTGGTCGCAGGCGGCGCCGGAGTGTTGTTGGGCTGGGCGATCTTCCTCAACTACGGCCTCGCGCTCATCGCGTTCCTGGCGCTAGCAGTGCTGATCACCGCCGTCGACTGGCAATCGGCATTACGCACACTCGTGCCCGCCGCCGTGATGGCGGGGTTCGTCGTCGGCGCGTTCTTCGCCTTCGGCTTCTGGTGGTTCGACGGCTACCACCTTGTGCAAGAACGCTATTGGCAGGGCATCGCCCTTGACCGGCCTTTCCAGTATTGGTCGTGGGCCAACTTCGCGTCGGTGGTGTGTGCGATCGGGCTGGGCAGCGTGGCAGGCATCGGCCGGGCACTCAACATAGCGGCCATCCGTAAGAATCCGGGTCTGCACGTGCTGGTTCTCGGCGCGCTGCTGGCGATCGTCTGCGCCGACTTGAGCATGCTGAGCAAGGCCGAAACCGAACGCATCTGGCTGCCGTTCACGATGTGGCTGACCGCGGCGCCCGCCCTGCTCCCCCCGCAGTCACACCGCTTCTGGCTGTCCCTCAACGTGATCGGAGCTCTCACGGTGAACAGTTTCATTCTGACGAACTGGTAACACTCTGGCCCATATCGGACACTCACCACGAGTAACCGATGTGGAATGGAGTGATGACGGTGGACGACGAACCCAGCCGGCCGCCGCCGGCGGACTTCCGCCGCGAACTTCCCCGTTGGCGCAGCCCGCTGCGCGGGCTCTGGCTGACATCGATGTTCGGCTCGGTGCTGCTGGTGGTTCTGCCCGTCGTGATCCTCACCGGCCTGCTGTCCTATATCGCCTACGGACCGCAGTTCGGGCAGGCCATCCCCGGCGATGTGGGATGGCTGAAGCTACCGACCTTCGACTGGCCGGCCGAGCCGGCGTGGATCTACCGACTCAACCAGGGCTTGCACGTCGGGCTCGGCCTGATCCTGATACCCGTGGTGCTCGCGAAGCTGTGGTCGGTCATCCCCCGGCTCTTCGCCTTCCCGCCGGCACGATCGATCGCGCAACTGCTGGAACGCATTTCACTGCTGATGCTGGTCGGCGGGATTCTGTTCGAGATCATCACCGGCGTCCTCAACATCCAGTACGACTACATCTTCGGGTTCAGTTTCTACACCGCCCACTACTACGGCGCCTGGGTCTTCATCGCCGGCTTCGTGGTTCACATCACGATCAAGATTCCCAGGATGTGGACCGGTCTGCGGTCGATGTCGATGCGGGAGGTATTGCGCACCAACCGTGCAGAGACCGTGCCCGAGCCCTACGAACAAGACGGTCTGGTGGCCGAGAACCCCGCAGCTGCGACGATCAGCAGGCGGGGAGCGCTCGCACTGGTCGGGGGCGGGGCGGTTTTCATGGCGGTCATCACCGCGGGACAGACGCTCGGCGGATTCACCCGGCACGCCGCGCTGCTGCTTCCGCGCGGCCGGACGCGTGGCGACGGGCCCAACGACTTCCAGGTGAACCGGACCGCGTGGGCGGCGGGAATCACGCCGGACGCCACCGGTGAACAGTGGCGCCTCACGCTGACCGGCGGGCCGACGAAGGTGGTGATCGACCGCGCAGCCTTGACCGCGATGCCGCAGCACACGGCCCGGCTGCCGATCGCCTGCGTCGAAGGTTGGTCGACCACCGAGACCTGGTCCGGCGTACAGCTGGCCGAGTTGGCGCGACGTGCCGGTGTACCGAACCCGACGTCGGCGTTCGTGCGATCCGTTGAACGCCGCGGCGGGTTCAACCGTGCGACCCTGCAGGCGAATCAGGTGATCCACCCGGATTCCCTTCTGGCGCTGCGCGTCAACGACGCTGACCTGTCACCCGATCACGGCTATCCGGCGCGGATCATCGTCCCCGGCCTGCCTGGCGTTCACAACACCAAGTGGGTCGCCTCCATCGACTTCAGGACGGGCTGACCCATGCGCCCGGTGCTGAACCGATTCCGCACGGTGTACGGTTCGAATCCGCTTCACCTGCTGACACTCGTCGCGGGTTTCGCGCTGTTCGGTTACGTCGTGGCGACCATCAAGCCGACGACGCTGTGGAACACCAACACCTGGTGGCAGTCGATCCTGGTCTGGTTCGCGGCGGCCATCATCGCTCACGACCTCGTGTTGTTCCCCGTCTACTCGCTGATCGATCGGCTCTTGGTGACAGGCAGTCGATTACGGCCGCGCGCGAAGGCATCGGTATCGGCGCTGAACTACGTTCGGATACCCGCGATGGGAGCAGGGTTGACGCTGCTGGTTTTCCTTCCGGGAATCATCGAGCAGGGGGCGCCGGCGTATACCGCAGCCACCGGACAGAATCAGGAGCCGTTTTTGGGCCGTTGGCTGATGTTGACCGCGGTGATGTTCGCCGTCAGCGCCGTGCTGTACGGGGTCAGGTTGGCCGTAGCGCGCCGAGTCAAGACAATGTCAGACTAGCGACGACGCGTCCATGGATGGGGTGAATTCCGGTCAGGGACAAGCCCGCTTCTTCGGCGAGTTGGGCCGCGCAGTCGATCCCCACCGAGGCCCAGCGGAACCACGGACCGATTGTTCGCGACGATTCGAGCCGCACCCAACCGGTGCGGATACCGGTCACCACGGATTCGAACTCGACGACGCAATGCCCGCCACGCTTGAGCAACTCGGCGGACCGCCGAAGGACACGAAGCGGGTCACCGCCCAGCCCGACATTGCCGTCGGCAAGCAGCACCGTCTGCCAGCGGCCGGTACCGGGCAGGGGTTCGAAAACGTCCCGACGAAGCACCGGCGCCCCGCTGCGGCGCGCCATCCCGACGGCCGTCGCAGACTGATCGACTCCCAGCGCCGGAACACCCCGTCGAACGAGCTCAGTCACCAAACGTCCCGGACCGCAACCCAAGTCGATTGTCGGACCCTTGCACAACGTCAACACGGCGAGATCGAAGTCGCTGTCGGCATGCCTGCCACCAAGCCACTTCCGCACCGGGAGATGTCGAACTTCGCCGTCGTCGTGGCGGACCCAACACCGCTCACCGCCCAGAGCCCTGTCGTAGAGATTCCCCAGCATCTACAGCCCCGCAGCCTTGATCGCGTGAATGAAACGACTATCCGGTGCGCACTCGGCTCGAACGACATCCACGTCGTCGACGGTGTCGACGTCCGACAGCTCGGCCACCAGAGACACAGTTAAGCCGTTGTCGCGCAGCGCTTCCAACGTGGCGGGTCCAGTGTCCGAGCGCGACGTCGGAATGGTGTTCAGGCACTGGGCCATGGCCGGGTCCGTTACCCCGAGCAGCCACCAACCACCGTCGCGGGCCAGGCCGAAGACGACATCGGTCTGGAGCAGAGCTTGCGCACAATCGGCGAGCAGAGTCGCGGTCACCTGCGGCGTGTCGGAGGCGATCAACACCACCGGTCGGTCGGCCGCCGTCGCCGCCGCGTCTGCGATCGCATTGGCCAATCGCGCCGAGAAGTCGTCGCCACGCTGCTCGACAACGATTAAATCGGCCAAGCGAGAACGGATTTGGCGGCTGCCGCTGGCCTTCCCGACATCGCCGGTCAAGGCCACGACCTTATTCGCGACGGGCGTCGCATCGACGGCGTCGAGGGTGTCCAGCAACGTGGCGGCGGCGATGTCCGCCGCTGCCTGATCGCCGACACTAGCGGCCAGCCGGGTTTTCGCCTGGCCGGCAACCGGCGCCTTCGTGATCACGGCCAGGGTCACAGGTATCACGAGATCGCCCGCCAAAAGTCCAGCCCTGCATGGATACTGCCGCGCAGCGATCCGCTGACCTTGGACTTCCCGCCGGTGCGCGGACCGTAGAGCACATCGCGTTCGACGACCGTCCAGCCCGCCTCCGCCGCCCGGACCATCAGCTCAACCGGGTAGCCGGTTCTGCGATCGGTGATGCCCAGCGCGAGCAATGGGTCGCGGCGCGCGACCCGCATCGGGGCGATGTCGTGCACGGGCAGCCCGTATCGGGTGCGTAGGCGCCAACACACCGCCGCTGTGCCCAGCCGCGCGTGCCAAGGCCAGCGCAACCCTGGCGCGGGGCGTCGTCGGCCGATCGCCATGTCGGCGCCGCGGTCGAGCTCGCCCACCAAAGCGGGGAGCTCGGCGGGGTCCAGTGATCCGTCGGCGTCGACGACCGCCACGATCGGCGTCGTCGCCGCCTCCACGCCGGCGTGCACAGCCGATCCGTACCCGGGGCGTCGTTCGGTGACCACGTCGGCGCCGTGGCGACGGGCCACCTCGGCGGTGTCGTCGGTGCTGTTGTTGTCGACCACAAGTGCCCTGTACCCGGTTGGCAGGGCCGCGAGCACCCCCGGCAAAGAGGCGGACTCGTTGAGACAGGGCAGCACCACTGTCACGGGTCCGTCGGCCATAGGTACCGACGCTAGGCCAGGTACAACGCGGGCACCAATGCCAACGGTGACAAAAGCGTGACATCAGTGCTGGTAGCAGCGGCTACACAGCTAGCCTGAGAGGTAATGACACGGGTGATGATTGCCGACGACGACAACGTCGTCCGCGATGTCGTGCGCCGATACCTGGAACGCGACGGTCTCGAAGTCGCAATCGCACGCGATGGCAACGAGGCGCTACGGCTACTTGGCACGCAGCGAATCGACGTTGCGGTCCTCGATGTGATGATGCCCGGCCCCGACGGCCTGGCGCTGTGCCGCAGCCTCCGCCAGCGAGGCGACTACACGCTGCCGGTGATCCTGCTGACCGCACTCGGCGAGGAGGATGACCGGATCGCGGGGCTCGAGGCGGGTGCCGACGATTATCTGACGAAGCCCTTCAGCCCGCGTGAACTCGCGCTTCGGGTGCGCTCCCTGCTGCGAAGGGCTCCGACGCCGATGGGGGCATCCCCTGTCGATCTGACAGCTGGAGAGCTGACCGTCTCCACCGCATCGCGTTCGGCGACCGTCAGGGGCGAGCCGGTCAGCCTGACCAACCGCGAGTTCGAGCTGCTGCTGTTCTTCATGACCCACGTCGACATTGTGTTCTCGCGCGAGGAGCTCCTCAAGCAGGTGTGGCGGTGGGACTTCGGCGATCTGTCCACGGTGACCGTGCACGTCAAGCGGCTGCGGTCGAAGCTCGGCGACCAACACCGCGTGCAGACGGTGTGGGGCCGCGGCTACCTGTGGAGCAGTAGTGCCGGCGGCTGACTTCTGGGAAATCATCGGGTGGGCATTGGCCTGTTCGGTCCCGGTAGTGCTGGCAGGTGCGCTCATCATCCGGTTGGCCCGGTCATGGTCGCTGGCTGTCAGCATGGTCGCGCTAGTGTTGATCCCGACCATCGCGACGTTCACCGGGGTTATCGGCGCCAGCGGCTTCATGATCACCGAGACGTTCGAGAGCACCGCCGTCGTGCTGGTCATCGTGTCGATCGTGACGATCCCCGCTGCAATCATGATGGCCCGCTACCAAGCCCGCAGGACCGTGTGGGAGCAGGAGATCCGCGATTCGGAGCGCGCCGCCGAGGTATCGCGGCGACGGCTGGTCGCCTTCGTCAGCCACGACCTGCGCACCCCGCTTGCCGGGATCCGCGCCGTCTCCGAGGCCATCGCCGATGGTGTGGTGCCCAACGAGGAGGTCCGCGCACACGCCAAACACATCGAACAGGAATCAATCCGGCTCTCTGACATGGTCGACGACCTGTTCGAGATGTCGAAGATCAACGCGGGCGCGATTCAGCCCGCTTTCGACAAGGTGGCCCTCGACGAGGTCGTCGACGACGTCATGGCCGCGCACCGCATCGCGGCGGAACGCGCCGGGGTCGTGCTGACCGCTGACCTGCCCACCGAACCGGTTCGGGTGGTCGGCAGCGACCGTGCCCTGGTGCGGGTGCTGTCCAATCTGGTGGCCAATGCGATCGCGCACACGCCAGAGGGCGGCAAGGTCGAGCTGGCGCTGGGTTGCGACGAGAACGGCGCGTGGGCGCGCGTCGACGACACCGGGGTCGGTATCGATGAGGCCGACCTGCCCAGGGTGTTCGACGTGGCCTACCGGGGGTCGAACGACCGGGTGCCACGAACGGACGCGTCGTTGCCAAGCGGCTCGGGGCTCGGCCTTGCCATCGCTGCCGGGCTCGTGCAGGCACACCGCGGCACGCTGTCGGCACGCAATCTGGATACCGGCGCGCGGTTCGAGGTGCGGCTGCCACTGGCCGTCGACTGACCTAGTTGCGATTGTCGGCCGTTAGTCGTCGCACAGCAGATAGTTCTCCGGGTGGTGGTAGTCGTTGACACGCGCTTGCCCGGAATCAAGTTGCGGCGGTGGGATCCATTCGACGCGACCGTCTGCCCGTATTCGAGTCACCCAGCCCGCCTTTTCGACGAGGCGATTATGGGGAGGGCAAGCGAGGACTACTTCGTCGACATTGGTTTGGCCACCGCGCGCCCAGCCTCGCTTGGCGTGATGGACTTGGCAGCCATAGCCGGGCACTGTGCAACCGGGGAAGGTGCAGCCGCGGTCGCGCGCATGCAGGATGATACGTTGGCCGCGCGAGGCGAGCCGTTTGGTACGGCCGAGGTAGAGGGGCTCTCGCGTGTGCTCCTCGAAGATCACCAGATAGTGGTACGCGTGGCTCGCCATCCGAATGACATCCGACATCGGGAGTAGAGATCCGCTGGCGGTAATACCATGTCCCGCAGCCGATTCGAGCTCCTTGAGAGTCGTGGAGACGACGATGGTGGCGGGCAATCCATTGTGCTGACCCAGTTGCCCCGACGCCAACATTGCACGGCCCATTGCAGTGAGTGCATCGTGATTGCGTTGAGGCTGGGTTCGAAGATCGGTTTGCGAGGCAGCGTCTGGTGGTTGCTCATCAACACAGGGCTTGATGTCGTCAGGATTGCACATCCCGGGGGCCGCCGTTTTGGCCAGGACGGCTTCCATCGTCGCGCGGCCCTCGGGGTCGAACAGTCCGTGGAATGGGGTCATTCCGTCGGCTCGCTGCTTGCCGATGGTAAAAAATCGGCGCCGCGCCCGGTCGGCGTCGGTGGGAACGGGGCCGTCCTGGTCGAGCACGTAAGCCAGTCGATCGGCGGCCCTGCGTAGTTCGGCGGGACCGAATTCAGTGGCGAGCCGACCCAGATCTTTTTCGGCTTCTTCGCGGGTCTGATAATCGATAGCATCGGGCAACTTTGAAAAGAACTTGCGGATCACTTCGATGTGCTCGGCTCCCACCAGCCCGGCCGCCTGAGCGGTCGCGACCGTCGGTAGCACCGGGTCGAGTAGATCACCCGACAGCGCGGTGCGCCGACCCAGCTCGTCTGCTTCGGAGATGCGTTGCTTTGCCATGCTCTTGCTGATTCGCAGTCCCGTGGCCAGCGCCTCGGCGAGGCTGGCGGCGCCGAGCGCTTCGGGAGCAGGCTCGGCGGCGAGCTGGTTGATCAGCGGATGTTCGACAGCGGGCAGGCGACGACGATGAGTTTCTAGTCGAGCAAGGAGCCTCTGCCTTTCGCAGGCCGTGATGGCGTCGAAGGACAACTCGGCAACCGCCTCGAACGCCGCGTCGAGGTCGGCGAACGCCGCCTCGATGTCTTCACGGCAAGAACTCATACATCGAACATTAGTTCGAGACACCGACAATCCAGATACGGTCGGCGATCGCTGCAGTGGATGCGACGGAAGTGGTTTTGCGGCCGCGATAACGTCGAGTTACGCCCCGATGAGCATGTCATCTGACCGGCGGCTTCACGCCTGACTATTGTATTTGAGAGATCGTTCAACTATCTTCGAGCTCAGCTAAATGGAGGTTCTCAATGAC
This sequence comes from Mycobacterium sp., assembly GCF_032159775.1. GTDB lineage: Bacteria > Actinomycetota > Actinomycetes > Mycobacteriales > Mycobacteriaceae > Mycobacterium. Next base: position 3,380 of record NZ_JAVHWK010000131.1, on the reverse strand, counting down.
TGCTGCCGATTCCCGCAAGGCGCTGCGCAAGTTCAAGTTCGAACGACAGGTCGGTCGCACGATCGTCAATCCGCTGGTCGGCGCGCTGGACAAGATCGGCATCCGCGCCTCGTCGACCGTCGAGCTGGAGACCACCGGCGCCAAGACCGGTCAGCCGCGCCGCGTGCCGCTCACCGGTCGTGCCGACGACGGCGGCGTCTGGGTGATCTCCCAGCACGGCAAGCGGGCCGGCTGGGCGCACAACATCACGGCCAACCCGAAGGTTCGCGTCCGCGTCGACGACGAATGGCGCGATGGCACAGCGGCATTCGTGCCCGACGACGATGTCGTGGCGCGAGCCCGCAGCTTCGGCGGTAAGAGCAAGGTCAGCCAGTCTGCGACGCTGCTCGGAATGCGCGCCCTGCAGAGCGACCCCATCTCGGTGCGCATCACGTTCGACTGATCGCGACAATGGGTGCGTGCAAATTCGAATCGTCGGTACAGACCTGCCCGGCCGCGACTGCCCGCCGGGCCACAACTTCCCCGGCTACACGAACGTGCATGTCGCGGTGCAGAGCAAGAAGCGTCCGCCCGAGCTGCTGGATTTGCAGCCCGGCGACGCAACCGAGGTGACCTGGACCGTCGACTGCGAGGTGATCGGCTCCGATGTGCGCGGACCGCACATCCAGGGCCGGCCCGGCGATCGGTTCATCTACCTCAACTGGGGCAGCGTCGACGGCGACGGCCGAATGGATATGTTCCGACGGGCCAAGCTGATGCTCGACGACGTGCCTGCCGAGGTGCTCGCGCAGGCGGCCAAGACCGGGCTGCTCATCGGCCGACTCGGGCTCACCGACGCCAAGGGTCAACCACAGTGCGCGTCGGTGCGGCCACCGCTCATCGATTGGTCAGTCGGGTAGCGAGTTGCTCAGCCGCTCGGTTGCGGCGAGATAGTCCTCGATGAACTCGCGGACGACTTCGCGTGCGGGCTTGACCTTGTTCATCAAGCCGACGCCCTGCCCGACGAAATAGGTCGCCAGCGCCTGTGCACCCGGATGTCCCTGCGACGCAAGCACATCCACTCGACGGATGATCGGCTCGCAGAGCATCGACTGCAGCGGAAGCGGCAGCGTCTCGTGGCCGCCGTCGTTCGGCTTCCAGGCGTCTGTCCATTCCGACTTCAGTTGACGCGCAGGCTTTCCCGTCCGCCCCGTCGAACGTATCGTGTCGCGCGACGTGGCAGCCAGGAACTTGTCCTTGGTGTGGGGGGCGGTCTCGGCCTCCTCGGTGGTCAACCACACCGATCCCGTCCATGCCCCGTCGGCGCCCATTGCAACGGCGGCCGCCATCTGCCTGCCGGTGACGATTCCGCCTGCAGCCAGCACGGGCACCGCCCCGTCGATGGCCTCGATCACCTCGGGGATCAGGACCATTGTCGTGACCTCGCCGCAGTGGCCGCCAGCCTCAGTGCCTTGCGCGACAATGAGATCCACGCCTGCCGCGACCTGTTTGACCGCATGCTCCTTGGCGCCGACGAGCGCCGCGACGGGGATGCCGCGTTCCTTGCCCGCGTCGATCATGTAGTCCGGCGGCACCCCCAACGCGTTGGCGATCAACTTGATCGGATGGCTCATCGCCGCCTCGAGCAGTTCACGGCCCGTAGTGCCGGCCAGCGACGAGCCTCCGATGAACGGCTTGGCGTCAGACTCGATGTCGTGCTTCGCGAGCAGGTCGGCGACGAAGCCACGCACCTCGTCCGGAATCCGAGCGGCGAGATCTGACGAACTGACCTTCTCGCCCTTGCCCTCGAACTTGGTGGGCACGATCAAGTCGAGGCCGTACGGCTTGCCGCCGACCTGTTCGTCGATCCACCTCAGTTCCTGGTCGAGTTGTTCGGGGGTGAACGCCGTTCCGCCGAGCACGCCGAATCCGCCGGCGTTGGTCACCGCCGCGACCACATCGCGGCAGTGGCTGAAGGCGAAGAGCGGGAAATCGATGCCGAACTGTTCACAGATCGCGGGCTTCACCCGTTCAGTATCACTACCGCACGTTTGCTTCTGACAAGAACCTGCCGACCTCGTCGAGCAGGCGGTCGCCACCGACAAGCTCAGGGTCATTGTGACCGGTGCCAGGCACAAGCAGATAGCGCTTCGGGTCTGGCGCGGCGACGTACAGCTTCTTGCTCAGCGACTCGGGGACGACGTCGTCACGGTCACCGGCGATCACCATGACCGGCGTCGACAACGACCCGATCCGGTCGATCGACGGGAAGCGGTCGACGAGCAGGCGCCCGACCGGCAGCCAGGGGTAGTGCACCTTCGCGACGTCGGCCAGCGACGTGAACGGCGAGCGGAGCACCAGCGCGGCGGGCGGGCGCTCGGTGGCAAGGCCGACGGCGACCGCGGCGCCGAGTGACTCGCCGAAATAGACGATCCGGTCAGGGTTCACCTCGGGCTGCTTCGCAAGCCAGGCCTGAGCCGCCCGCGCGTCGGCGGCCAGGCCCTTCTCCGACGGGCTGCCGGGGTTGCCACCGTATCCGCGGTAGTCGAATAGCAGAACCGACAAGCCCAGACGGGCGAGGCCTTCAGCTAGCAGCGCACGCCCGGCCCGGTCTCCCCCGTTACCGTTGAAGACGACGACACCCGGTCCGCCTTTGCCACCGACGGCTGGGAGATACCAAGCGCCCAAGCGCTTTCCGTCCTCGGTGTGCAGGACGACGTCGCTACCGCCGGGAAGATGCGTCGACGCGGACGGCACAGGTTCCCGCGTCGGAAAGTAGATCAGCCGTCGCTGCTGCGTCTGGATCGCGACAATGAGTGCGGAAGCCACCAGCGTGACGATAAGCGCCGCGCCGAGAATCCGCCGCTGTCTACGAGCCGTTCTTCGCGCCTGTGAGGCCGCCGGTCACCTTGTTGACCGCGTCCTTGACCTGATCGGTGAAGTTCTTCAGGCCATTGGCACCCGTTGCCGCCGAACTGCTCGAATTCTTGTTGCCCGTTCCGGGCAGCACCGGCACGAACATGTTCGGGCTGTTGGGTTTGGCCGTGTTCGCCGAGACTGACTGGTTTGTGAGCGACGGCAACGACGGCAGCGATGAGATGCCCGGCAGCTTGCCTGCTTCGCCGAGGGGCTTGGTGACGAAGTTGGTCGGGTTAGTGATGTCTTGAATCGCTGTAGTAGCACCTGTGGCCGCCCCTGCCGGAACCGATGCCGGCACGCCGCCCAACGCCGATAGCGACGAACCCGGCTTCATCGGCCTGGTCACGGTCGGATCCTTCGGAATCGCCGGGTCAGTCGCCGTGCCTTTGCCGTCTGCGTAACCCGCATCCACTAGCTCCGTCAGGGTCGGATCGATAGCGTTGGCAAGAATGTCACCGCCAGGAATCAGCCTTAGCGGCCTG
>NZ_JAVHWK010000087.1:0-50265 GCF_032159775.1 Mycobacterium sp. | reverse complement strand
TGGAAATTCGCCACAAGTGTCGACGGTCGCAGCGCGGCGGCCGACGGCAGCAGTCAGTGGATCACCAGTGCGGCCGCCCGCGCCGACGTGCACCGGCGTCGCGGGGCATGCGATGCGATCATCGTGGGCACCGGAACCGTGTTCATCGACGATCCGAAGCTGACGGCGCGGCTTCCCGACGGCAGCCTCGCCGACCGGCAACCGCTGCGCGTCGTGGTGGGGGAGCGCGAGATCTCGCCCGACGCCAACGTGCTGAATGACGACACCCGCACGATGGTGATTCGTACCAGGGATCCGCACGAGGTGATCAAGTCGCTGTCGGACCGCACCGACGTTCTCATCGAGGGCGGACCCACGCTCGCCGGCGCGTTTCTCAGGGCGGGGGTGATCGACCGAATTCTGGCCTACGTCGCGCCGATCCTGTTGGGCGGTCCGATAACCGCGATCGACGATGTCGGTGTGTTGTCCATCGCCCATGCACAACGCTGGCGGTTCGATGGGATCGAACCCATCGGCCCGGATGTCCTGCTCAGTCTGGTTCCGCAGTAGCAGGCTTGTCGCCCATGTCGAGTGGCCGGTGCTGGATCAGGTCACGAATCCCACCGGCGCCCAAGCGTTCCCGGAACGCGGCAACGGTGTAGCCGATGACCGTCGCGTCGCTGCGCGCGCGGGCCGTCGCTGAACGCGGCATGTGGAACAGCGGACCGAGCTCGCCGAAGTAGTCGCCGGGCTCTGCCACCCAGAGCAACTCCTCACCGCCCCCGGCCAACTCGCGCATGATCTCGACCTCACCCTCGGACACAACGTAGATGCAGTCGCCCATGGTGCCCTCTTCGAACAACACCTCGCCCGCCTCCAGCCGGGCCGTCGCCGGTGGCCGGTCCGATTCAGCGAAGTCCGGCACGAGCTCCACCACGCGATCGGCCAGCGGGAGAATCCGGCTGTCGTGGGTCGCGACGACGACCATCCGGTCCCCGGTCGCGAGCTCGCGGATCAGTCGCAGCACTTCCTCGACCTGAATGAAGTCGAGATGTGCGGTCGGCTCGTCGGCGACGATCAACGGAGGGTCCAACGCGATCGCCCGAGCCACCGCTACTCGCTGTTGCTGACCGCCGCTGAGATCGCTTGGCCGGTGCGTCGTCCGGTCCTCGAGCCCGACACGGGCGAGCAGCTGTTCGGCCTTCTCGCGCGCCGCGTGCCGGGACATACCCGCAGACCGCAGGGGCACCATCACGTTCTCCAGCGCGGTGAGGCTGGGCACCAGGTTGAACGCCTGGAACACGATGCCGACGGTTTCGCGACGGTACTTCGAGAGCGCCTTGGCGTCCAGCGATGTGACGTCGACATCGCCGAATTTGATGGCGCCAGAAGTCGGTTTCAGGATTCCGCCGAGACACGACAGCAGCGTGGTCTTGCCACAACCGCTGGGGCCCAACAGGATCACCAGTGATCCGGCGGCGACGTCGAGATTGAATCCGTCGAGCGGACGCACCGCGTACCCGCCGCTCGAGTACTCGACGACCAGGTCTTGAATGCTGAGATCGCCCATGCTCACGGACCTCCGAAGGCCATGGCCGGATCGACGGACACCGCGCGGTGCAGACCGGTACCGCTGGCGATCAGTCCGAAGACGACCGCGATCACCGGCAGGATGACATAGGCATAGCCGGGGACGATGACCTGCATGGGGAAGATCGGTCCGAGCAGCGCGGAGAGTACGACACCGACGACGACGGCCGACAGCGCCACCACGACCGCCTGCAGTGCCAGTCCCGCGGCAATGGAGCCCGTCGGGACACCGATCGCCTTGTACACCGCGAAGTCTCGCAGGCGTTCCAGCGCGGACAGGTAGATCACCGAACCCACGATCAGGGCCGCGACAACCCAGAGCAGGATTGCCACGATCGTGATGGAGTTGACCGCCACCTTCAGCGGCCGAAGCAGATCGGCGACCGCACCGTCGCGGTCGATGGCCTTGTAACCCGGCGGCACCTGGTCGAGCGTGCCCCGGATCCCGATCGATGCGACCAACGGTTGCCCGCCGTAAACCAGCTGTTGCGCACCCTGGGTCGTGAGGAAGATGTTGGGCAGGTTGGCAAGTGCCGTGGAGTTCTCCACGATTCCGACGATGCGAAGCCTGCGCGACGCGATCTGGATGTCCTCACCCTCGTTGCGGTCGAGCGTGCTCGACACCGCCGCCTCGTCGGGGGTCACCGGTGGACGGCCCTCCGACAGAACCGGCATGCCCGGGCCACGTTCCGGCGCACCGAACAGGTCGGCGTTGCGTGTCGCGTCGCCGAGTGTGACCGTGCCGCCTGCGTACACCAACGGGGCAGCCGCCTGCACGCCGGGGGAGCCCGCGATCCTGCCGAGATCGGTCGGCGCGAACGGCGTCGCCCCGACGAACGGCCCGGACGCACCGTCCTTGACAAGAAACACGTCGACGCCGAGCGAATCGACAGTGCGTAGCGCTTCGGCCCGAAACCCGTTGGCCAAACCAGTCAGCACGAGCGTCATCGCGAAGATGATGGCGGTGGACAGCACCGCGATGACGAAACGTCGTTTTCGCCACTGCATGTCGCGCATCGCGGCCAGCAGCATGAACCCGACGTTACCGACGGGCGGTCGGTTACGGGTGGGGTTTGAGTACGTCGGCCCCTGCGCGCTCAACGACCGGCCGCGAACGCGCCCACCATGGTTTCGCAGAACGCGGGAAGATCATCGGGCTTGCGGCTGGACACCAGGGTGTTGGGCCCACGAGAGCACACCACCACTTCTTCGTCGACCCAGTTGGCGCCGGCATTGAGCAGATCGGTGCGCAAAGTGGGCCAGGAGGTGATCATCCTGCCGCGCACCACGTCGGCGTCGATCATCGTCCACGCGGCGTGGCAGATCGCCGCAACGGGTCGGCCGGAGTCGAAGAAGCTTCTGGTGAAGTGGACCGCCGAGGCATTGCCGCGCAGGAAATCCGGATTCGCGACGCCGCCCGGCAGAACAAGCCCGTCATACTCGGACGCGGTGACGCTGTCGGCCGCCTTGTCCGCCTCGAATGTGTCTGCAGGGGTCAGGTGGTTGAACGCCTGAATTTTGCCGACTTCGGTGGATACCAGTTCAGGTGTGCCACCCGCCTCCTGCACGGCCTTCCACGGTTCGGTCAGTTCGACCTGTTCGGCTCCTTCGGGTGCCACCAGGAAAGCGATGCGCTTGCCCGCCAATGTCGTTGGCATTATTACCTCCTTCGCGTTGTGCCCAATGGCCGCGTACCCGGCGCACAGGGGGGTCAATCCGCACCGAGCGGCTGGCAGCCGTCCGGATGTTTGCCCGAACCGAGAAATGTGACGAAGACTACGGTGAACCGCCGACTGTCGTGGCGCCCGAATTGTCGGCCTGCGCCGGTAGACTCAAGCCTGCGCCGGGCATTAGGCCTGGCACATCGCGCTTTCACCGACGAGCTGCGCGCTGGTGAGCACGAACAAAGGAACGAGCGTGACTGCATTGCAGGACTGGCTCAACATTCGCCCATTCGACCCGAGACATCACGTGAAGGCTGTGATCTGTGCGCTGCGCGGCGATAGCGACGACGTCGCCTCCGACATCGACCCCGAGCACGTGTTGATCCGGCCGGGCATCGAGCGCTGCTGAGGCGTTAGTGCGGCGGTCGGTGCCTGCCACCAGATGGCGGCTGCGACGCGTCGATCATCACGGTCGGGGAGTCGTCACCATCCACGTCGGCGGTCTCGGCCGGTTCGTCGGCGTGCTCGTTGCGCCCGCTGATGAACAGCGCCAGGACCGCGCCGACGATGCAGACGATCGCGGTGATGCCGAACATCTCGCCGTATTGCATCGCGAACGCCGTCTTGTACTTGGCGGCTTCCGCTGCGAGCTTGGCGACCAGGTTGTCGGCCTTCTCGGCGGGCAGTGACTGCAGGATCTGGTTGAACCGGTACAGGCCCCACGCGCTGAGGGCGGCGATGCCCACCAGCATGCCGATCATCCGTGCCACCACCACTGCGGCCGATGCGATGCCGTGCTGGACGGCAGGCACCACCCGCAGGGTCGCCGACGTCAGCGGGCCGATTACCAGGCCGAGGCCGAGGCCGGCGATCGCCAGGTCGGTATCGAGCACCGGTAGCGAGACGAATCCCAAGTCGTGGCGGGCAGCGAGCAGGTCGACGGGCCACTGTGCGATCAGGTAGTAGCCGCCTGCGGCGATCAGCAGACCGAGACAAGCCACCGCGCGGTCGCCGATCCTGGTGGCGATCCAGCCGCCGAGAAGGGCGCCGATGGGCAGCGCGATCAGGAAGCGCAGCAGCAGGAACGCCGCCTCGTTCTGGTCTTGGCCGAGCACGCCCTGGCCGAACAGCTCGACGTTCACCAGGGTCACCATCAGCGCAGCGCCTGCGGTCAGAGATGCGCCGAGGGCGGCAAGAAACGGGCGGAAGTGAACGCCTGCGGGTTCGATGAGCCGGGTCTTGGCGAAGCGTTCCCAGACGAAGAACGCCACCGCTGCGACCAGTGCCCCGATCAGCAGTGGCGGGCCGTAGGACGGCAGCACCTGCTTGCCGTCCGGCGCGGGGTTGTACATGCCGACCACGATGAGCCCGAGCGTGACCGCCAGCAGCAGCCCGCCCGCGAGGTCGACCTTTTCCGGGTGATCGCTGCGCATCCGATTCGGCAGGCTGAAATGGATCATCACCATCGCGATCACCGCCAGCGGCACGTTAACCCAGAACACGGCCTGCCAGTGGTGAAACAGAAACACCATCGCGATGCCGTACATCGGACCGAGAACGCTGCCCAGCTCCTGTGCGGCGCCGATGCCGCCGAGCACACCGGCGCGGTTGCGGGCCGCCCACAGGTCGGCCGCCAACGCCAACGTCACCGGAAGCAGGGCGCCGCTTGCCGCGCCCTGGATGACTCGTCCCACGACGAGGATCGTCAGGTCCGTCGACAGCGCGGTCACGACCGAGCCGATCGCGAAGCCCGCGAGGCTGACTTGGAGCAGCATCTTGCGGCCGAACCGGTCCGACGCGCGACCCAGCAGCGGCATCGCGGCGATGTAGCCGAGCAGATAGCCCGTGACGATCGGTGTGACGCGTTGGATCTGATTGATCGCGATCCCGACGTCGGACATGATGTCGCGGATGATCGTGACCACGACGTATGTGTCGAGGGCGCCGAGAAGCACCGCGAGTGCGCCCGCGCTGATCGCGATCCGGCGGCTCCGGCTCGAATCCACCGGCGCTGCGGCGGTCATCAAACGGCAGGCTTGGTCACGGTGACTGGCTTGTCCCAATCAGAGAGCGTCATCTGAACGCTGCTGCCCGAAGAGGGCTCCAACTTGGCCTGCACCAACTTGTGGTCGCCGTCCTTCTCGATCCACGCCGTGCCGGGGACCGGCCCAGTGGCGGCGATCGGCGGCGCGATCTTGTTCACCGCATCGGCGCTGACCTTGCCGGTCACCTTCACCGTCTCGATGCCGTTGATGGTCTCTGTGCTCTCGGACTTCGGGTCGCTGAAGCTGGCGAGGACGTTGGCCAGACCGGTGTCCGGGTTCAGGATGGCGGCGATGTCGTAGACGTCGGCGGCCGGGCCCAGGTTGATGTAGGTGTCACCGGAGAGTGCGACATAAAGGGTCGATTCGATGACGACGAAGTTCGCGTCCACGTCACTGCCCTGGAAGAGCAGCTTCGCGTTGCCCGCGGCGGCGACGGCGGGGACGTTGGTCAGGTCGCCGGTAAGTGTCTTGATGGGCAGGTCCTTGATCTCGCCTTCCACCGACAGGTCGAGGTGAACGCTCTTGAGCGCACGCGTTGCGGTGTTGGAGTCCTTGAGCAGGGTCGCGGCGTCGGGCAGCGAATCGGAGGACTTATCCGACGAGGACGAACAACCTGAAATAAGTACTAAAGCCGCGAAAAGTGCGGTGAGGATTGGCCAAAGAGATCGGACTGCGTTTTTTGGGCGCGTCTGCATGAGTGCATCGTAGAGGGTGGCGCTGCGTACCCTGATTTGCGTGTTCACCGGAATCATCGAAGAGCTTGGCGAAGTCGTCGGCAAACAAGACCTCGCCGATGCGGCGCGGTTCGTCATCCGCGGACCCGTCGTCACCGCGGACGCCGGGCACGGCGACTCCATCTCGGTCAACGGCGTCTGCTTGACGGTGGTGGAGGTGCAGGCAGACGGCCAATTCACCGCCGATGTGATGAAGGAGACGCTGGACCGGTCCAGCCTCAGCGGTGTTGGCGTCGGCAGCCACGTGAACCTCGAACGGGCCGCGGCGCTGAACAGCCGGCTGGGCGGACACATCGTGCAGGGCCACGTGGATGGCACCGGACATGTGATTGCGCGCACACCTTCCGAGCACTGGGAGGTGGTGCGAATTGCGCTGCCTACCGCGCTATCGCGCTATGTCGTCGAGAAGGGTTCGATCACCGTCGACGGCGTCTCGCTGACCGTTTCGCGCCTCGGCCACGACTGGTTCGAGGTGTCGCTGATCCCCACCACGCTGCAGATGACCACCCTGGGCCGGGCGACCGTCGGCGCCGACGTCAATCTCGAGGTCGACGTCATCGCCAAATATGTCGAGCGGTTGATGTCGCGCGACAGTTAGTGAATCGGTCAGCTCCCTCCGGGTCGACTGTGCGGTTTCGCACGACTTTCCGGCGCGTCGTGAATGAATCCGCAAAGTCGTTTCGCCGTTCCTCCAGGAGGGCACACCTCACGCACCAAGCGCGTCGAGTCCACAGGGGAAAGTGCGGCAGATGATTGCTCTAGCGGTGGTGTTGCTGATATCGGCCGTGGTGATGATCGTGCTCGGCCTGATTCTCTATGGAAACGGTGTCGGCGCCGTGCCCGACGACGTGGGCCGCGACCCGGTGGCTGCCCGACGTGGCTTGACGCGCATCTCCTGGAGTGAGTTGTTCGCACGCATGAGAACCTCGACTCGCGGGATGACCGACAAGGAGGCCGGCCGGGAGCAGAAGTTGACGGCGCTCGGGTCATTTCTTGTCATGGTCGGCCTCATCGTGCTCGTTTTGGCTGTGTTGGCCGTCATTGCCGGCTTAGCCTAATCGGCGAATCGCCGCCGCCCGGGATTCCCGGGCGCGATAATGGCGCCGGGCCGGGTCGACCAGAAGGAACCATGTGATGAAGAAGCTGGCAGCAGCACTATTGGTAGCCGGAGCGGCCGCGGTTGCCCCGATCGCCATAGCCCCGGTGGCGCAGGCCGACATCTGCGCGGGCGCCCATGGACGCCATGTCGGTGTGGGCGGCTGTACGAATGTCGTCGGTGATGTGGCCACCGGCGCGGCGATCGCGGCCGCCGACAATCCGTACGTTATGGGCGAGGTGCCCTGTTACACCGTCGAGGGTGTGCCGTACTACACGCCGCCCGGCGATCCCTGCTGACCCAGGCGAGCAATAATCGCCACTTCGTCGTGGTTCATACTGAACAGGGCGACGATGGTTCCGGCCGGAACCGGCAAGGGTGGCAAGAATGACGAGGTTGGACTCCGTCGAACGGGCGGTTGCCGACATCGCGGCGGGTAAAGCAGTCGTCGTCGTTGACGACGAGGACCGTGAGAATGAGGGCGACCTCATCTTCGCCGCGGAGAAGGCCACCCCCGAGCTCGTCGCGTTCATGGTCCGCTATACCTCAGGTTATCTGTGCGTACCTCTCGACGGCGCCGTCTGCGACAAGCTCGGGCTGCTTCCGATGTATGCGGTGAACCAGGACAAACACGGCACCGCCTACACCGTCACGGTGGACGCGAAAGAGGGTGTCGGCACCGGAATCTCGGCATCCGACCGCGCCACCACCATGCGGCTGCTGGCCGACCCGACCAGCGTTGCCGAGCAATTCACCCGACCGGGTCACGTCGTTCCGTTGCGGGCCAAGGACGGCGGGGTGCTCCGGCGGCCCGGTCACACCGAGGCCGCCGTCGATCTCGCCAGGATGGCCGGACTGCAACCAGCGGGCGCCATCTGCGAGATCGTCAGCCAGAAGGACGAGGGCGCGATGGCGCAGACCGACGAGCTTCGGGTCTTCGCCGACGAGCACAACCTCTCGATGATCTCGATCGCCGACCTCATCGAGTGGCGCCGCAAGCACGAGAAGCACATCGAACGGGTCGCCGAGGCGCGCATCCCGACGCGGCACGGCGAGTTCCGCGCCGTCGGCTACACCAGCATCTACGAGGACGTCGAGCATGTCGCCCTGGTCAGGGGCGATATCGCCGGGCCGCACGCCGACGGCCATGACGTGCTGGTCCGAGTGCACTCCGAGTGCCTGACCGGTGACGTGTTCGGATCCCGCCGCTGCGACTGCGGCCCGCAACTGGACGCCGCCCTGGCGATGGTGGCCAGGGAGGACAGGGGCGTGGTGCTGTACATGCGGGGCCACGAGGGTCGCGGCATCGGGCTGATGCACAAGCTGCAGGCTTACCAGTTGCAGGACGCCGGCGACGACACCGTCGATGCCAACCTCAAGCTCGGCCTGCCCGCCGATGCCCGCGACTACGGCATCGGCGCGCAGATCCTCGTCGATCTGGGCGTGCGGTCGATGCGCCTGCTGACGAACAACCCGGCCAAGCGGGTCGGGCTGGACGGCTATGGGCTTCACATCATCGAGCGTGTTCCGCTGCCGGTGCGTGCCAACGCCGAGAACATCCGCTATCTGATGACCAAGCGCGACCGTATGGGCCACGACCTGAGCGGACTCGAGGACTACGACGAGTTGCCAGGCGAATTCGGCGGCGCACTGTGAGCAGCCGGAGCGGAGCGCGAAATTGAGCGGAGGCGCGGGAGTTCCCGAGCTGCCACAGCTCGATGCGTCTGATCTGACGTTGGCGATCGTGGCGAGCACGTGGCACGAGACCGTCTGCGATGCGCTGCTCGACGGTGCTCGCAAGGTGGCCGCCGACGCGGGCATCGATGAGCCGACGGTGGTGCGGGTGCTTGGCGCGATCGAGATTCCGGTTGTGGCCCAGGCGCTGGCCGCCAGGCACGACGCCGTCGTCGCCCTCGGTGTGGTGATCCGCGGCGAGACACCGCATTTCGATTACGTGTGCGATGCGGTGACCCAGGGCCTGACCCGGGTGTCGCTCGATTCGTCGACTCCGGTAGCAAACGGCGTGCTGACCACCAACACGGAAGAGCAGGCGCTGGCAAGGGCGGGCCTGCCCGACTCGACTGAGGACAAAGGTGCGCAGGCCGCCGCCGCGGCGTTGTCCACCGCGCTGACGCTGCGCGATCTGCGCAAGCGGACATGAGTAGCGACTGGGACCTCGAGGTACGGCCGCACCTGACACCGTATTTCGCGTACGGCGCGGCTGCTGTGATCCTGGCCGCTCACGTGACCGTTGGTGTACTGCTGAAGATCTCGTCAACCGGCGTCATCTTCCAGACCGCTGACCAGGTGGCGATCGCGCTGCTCGGAGCCGTCATCGCCTGCGCGGTACTGCTGTTCGCCCGGCCGCGGTTGCGCATCGGCGGCCCCGGGGTCGAGGTGCGAAACCTGTTCGGCGACCGGCTGATTCCGTGGTCGGGGGTCGTCGGGCTGACGTTTCCGCCCGGCGCGAGGTGGGCTCGCGTCGACCTGCCCGACGACGAGTACATTCCGGTGATGGCGATCCAGGCCGTCGACAAGGAGCGTGCCGTCGAGGCGATGGACAATGTGCGCGGGCTCATCGCCCGCTACCGGCCCGACCTCACCGCACACTGAGCGACATCGGGACTTCGTTACGGGCGTTGGCGCCGTTTCCCGGCACCGGGGTGAAGCCGAGGCTTTCGTACACCGCTCTGGCGACGGTGTTGTCCACCGCCACCCTGAGGGTGACGAGGCGGGCCTGCCGATCGCGCGCCCAGTCGACCGCAGCGGCGACGAGGGGTCGGGCCAGCCCATGTCCACGGGCCGCCGGATCGAGCCAAAGCGAGTAGAGGTACACGGTTTCGGCGTTCTCCTGCTGCGCACCGATCAGGCCGACCGGACGCTCGTTCAGCAGAGCGGCGAACTGTGCGTGGTCGCGTAACCGCCTGCGCCACTGGGCGGCCGTGAAGGTGGATTCCTGGCGGTACTGAGGGTCGTCGCCACCCAGGGAGTCCGTCAGCGCGCGCAGTCGGACGGTCGCGAACAGTCGCCAGTCCGATTCCGTCAGTCTGGTGACCCGCGCGGTCACCGAGGGTCGCCCATCACCAGCCCCTCGCGGCGCGGGTCCGCCCCGCCGGTCCATCCCGGGGAGCCGCGCACGATCGCCGACAAACCACTGGACTGGTCGGCGAGATCGACCTGGTGGCCGAGCTTGCGCAGACCCTGCACCAGCGGATCGTGGTCGCCATTGTCGGTCGGGTCGATGTTGGGGTGTTCGCCGCCGGCATTCGTCTTCGGCGTGTTGGCCGCGCCGAAATCCACCATGCCCACCGCCTGCTGTGGGTCCATACCCCAATCGATGATTCCCACAACGGTTTTCACGACGAACTGGATGATCACCGCTCCGCCTGGAGAGCCCAGCGTCGCGAACAACGGCCCGCGGCCTGCTCCGGATTTCTCGAAGATCAGGGTAGGCGCCATCGTGCTCCGGGGTCGCTTACCCGGCTCGACCCGGTTGGGCACCGGCATCCCGTCGGGGCCGACAGGCTCGGCGGAGAAATCGGTCAGCTGGTTGTTCAGGATGAAGCCGTCGACCATGTGGAACGAGCCGAACTGCGACTCGACGGTGGTGGTCAGTGCGGCTGCGTTGCCCTGCGAGTCGACGACGCTGACCTGGCTGGTGCCGTGCTCGGGGACGGGCGCCGGTGTTGACGGGGACGCCCCGAATTCACCGGGCTTCGCGGTGCCCATGCTGCGCTGCTCGGAGATGAGTGCGGCCCGCTGCGCCAGGTAGGCGCTGTTCAACAACGTGTTCGGGGTTCCACCCGGCAGCGGCACGAAATCCGTGTCGGCGACGTACTTGTCGCGGTCGGCGTATGCAAGCCGCTCGGCTTCCGAGATCAGGTGCACGCCCATCACGGAGGGCTTCCCGCCGTTGCGGTCCATGTCGGTGGGTTGGTGCTCGTTCATCGGGAAGTGCTCGAGGATGCCCAGAGTGGCAGCCACGGCGATGCCGCCGGACGAGGGTGGCGGCATACCGCAGATCTCCTTGCCGCGGTACGGCATACAGATGGGTTCGCGAACCTTGGCGGCGTAGCCGGCCAGGTCTTCGGTCGTCATCAGGCTGGGCGTGCGCCCGCCGGAGGTATCGGCTGCGGCGGCGACGATTGCCTTGGCGATATCGCCGGTGTAGAACGACTCCGGGTCGGATGCGACGACACCCAACGTCTTCGCGTACGCAGGGTTGGTGAGTTTGGTATCGGCGGTCTTGGGACTGCCGTCGGAATTGAGAAAGTATGCGGCGGCTTGCGGATCGGCCTTCAACTTCGACGCGGCGTCGGCGATCGCAGACGCCAGCCGTGGGCTGATGTCGAAGCCGTCGTCGGCGAGCGTCACGGCAGGAGCGAAGAGATCGCGCCAGGCGGTCTTGCCGTGCTGCTGGTGGACGTCCATCAACATCCGAAGGATGCCCGGCACCCCGATCGAGCGCCCGGACCCGCGCGTGTCGGGCTTGGGCTGGGTGCGGTCAGTGTCGGAGATCCAGCGCAGATAGTTCTCGCTCGCCGCGGCAGGAGCGGTCTCCCTGCCGTCGTAGGCCTGCACGGAGTTGGCCGCGGCGTCGTAGTAGAGCAGGAACCCACCGCCGCCGATCCCGGACGACTGCGGCTCGACCAGGCCCAGCACCGCCTGCGCGGTGACCAGGGCGTCGGCAGCCGTCCCACCGCCCTTGAGCACCTCGCACGCCTTCTGTGTGGCCAGCGGGTTGGCCGTCGCGACCGCATAGTGGGCCGTGGTCACGGCCGTCATGTCCTTGCGGTACCCGGTGGCGACCTCGGGTTGTGAACCGGCGGCCGCTGAGGTCCCGGCCGCAGGCGTGCCGTTCTCGACGATCGCGCAGGGGCCTGCCGCCGAAGGCGGCGGACTTTCCTCCGCGCCACATCCGGCCAGCACCAACATGACCCCCGCCAGCGGGGCCGTGAGCTTTCGAAACGACGGGGTCCGCATCACTCGACGGTAGATCATCGGATGAGTCCGACACCGGCAGTAACCTGGAATCCGTGCCCGATCCCGCGACGTACCGACCGGCGCCCGGGTCGATCCCCATCGAGCCGGGTGTTTACCGGTTCCGCGATCCGCACGGCCGCGTCATCTATGTGGGCAAGGCCAAGAGCCTGCGCAGCCGGCTGAACTCCTACTTCGCCGATATCTCCGGTTTGGCTCCGCGCACGCGCCAGATGGTGATGGCCGCGGGCAGCGTCGAGTGGACGGTGGTGAGCACCGAGGTCGAGGCGCTGCAGCTGGAGTACAACTGGATCAAGGAGTTCGACCCGCGGTTCAACATCCGATACCGCGACGACAAGTCCTATCCGGTGCTGGCGGTCACGCTCAACGAGGAATATCCGCGCTTGATGGTGTACCGGGGGCCACGCCGCAAGGGAGTTCGCTATTTCGGGCCCTACTCGCACGCCTGGGCAATCCGTGAGACGCTCGATCTGCTCACCCGGGTGTTTCCCGCCCGAACGTGTTCAGCGGGAGTCTTCAAGCGGCACAAGCAAATCGACCGGCCATGTCTGTTGGGGTACATCGACAAGTGCTCGGCGCCATGCATAGGGCGGGTGTCTGCAGAAGAGCACCGCAGGATCGTCATCGATTTCTGCGACTTCCTGTCCGGTAAGACCGACCGGTTGGCGCGAGACATGGAACGCGAAATGACCGCGGCTGCCCAGCAACTCGACTTCGAGCGCGCGGCCCGACTGCGGGACAACATCTCCGCGCTCAAACGCGCACTGGAGAAGCAGACCGTGGTGTTCGGTGACGGTACCGACGCAGACGTGGTGGCCTTCGCCGACGACGAACTCGAGGCGGCCGTGCAGGTGTTCCATGTGCGCGGCGGGCGGGTGCGCGGTCAGCGCGGCTGGATTGTCGAGAAGACCGGTGATCCGCAGGATTCCGGTCAGAGTCACCTGGTGGAGCAGTTCCTCACTCAGTTCTACGGGGACCAGGCCGAGTTGGACGGCGCTGCCGACGAGTCGACCAACCCGGTGCCGCGTCAGATCCTGGTTCCGGTTCTGCCGCCCAACTCCGGTGAGCTGGAAACGTGGCTGTGCGGTCTGCGCGGGTCGCGGGTGGCGTTGAGGGTGCCGATGCGCGGTGACAAGCGGGCGCTGGCCGAAACGGTCAAACGCAACGCGCAAGATGCGCTGACACAGCACAAACTGAAGCGCGCCGGTGATTTCACTGCGAGATCTGCTGCACTGCAGAGCATTCAGGACGCTCTCGGCCTGGCGGACGCACCGTTGCGCATCGAATGCGTCGACATCAGCCACGTCCAGGGCACCGATGTGGTGGCATCACTCGTGGTGTTCGAGGACGGTCTCCCGCGCAAGTCCGACTATCGCCACTACGCGATCCGGGAGGCGGCGGGCGGCGGCCGGTCAGATGACGTGGCTTCCATCGCCGAGGTGACGCGGCGCCGGTTCGCGAGGCACGTGTCCGACCTTCAGAACGCCAGTGTGTTTACGGCGGAAGGAAAATCGCGCCGGTTCGCCTATCCGCCGAACCTTTATGTGGTCGACGGTGGCGCCCCACAGGTCAACGCGGCGGCGGCGGTCCTCGACGAGCTCGGGGTCTCCGATGTGGCCGTCATCGGCCTGGCCAAGCGGCTGGAAGAGGTATGGGTGCCGTCGGAGCCCGACCCGGTGATCATGCCGCGCAACAGCGAAGGACTCTTCCTGCTGCAGCGGGTGCGCGACGAAGCGCACCGGTTCGCGATCACCTATCACCGCAGCAAGCGGTCCAAACGGATGACCGCCTCGGCGCTGGACTCGGTGCCGGGGCTGGGAGAGCATCGGCGAAAGGCGCTGGTCACGCACTTCGGGTCGGTGGCGAGGCTCAAGCAGGCCAGCGTCGAGGAGATCACCTCGGTGCCCGGTATCGGTGCCACGACGGCGAAGGCGGTGCTCGAAACGCTCGGCGTAGCCGCTGATTCGTCAGCGCCCGCCCCGGTTATCGGCGATGATCAGAGCAGGGCATCGGGATGACGGATCAAAGCACAGGCGACGAGTTGCGGGAGCAGGACGCTTCCCGCGACACGGGCACGGAATCGGGGATCGACGTCGTCCTGGTGACCGGGCTCTCCGGGGCGGGTCGCGGCACGGCGGCCAAGGTGCTCGAGGACCTCGGTTGGTACGTGGCCGACAACCTGCCGCCCGAGCTCATCGCCCGCATGGTCGACCTCGGGTTGGCCGCGGGCTCGCGAATCACCCAGCTGGCCGTGGTGATGGACGTCCGGTCGCGTGGCTTCACCGGCGACTTGGATTGGGTGCGTAAGGATCTGGCTACCCGCGGCATCACACCGAGGGTGTTGTTTCTGGAGGCGTCCGACGACATTCTGGTGCGCCGCTACGAACAGAACCGTCGCAGTCACCCGCTGCAGGGCAACCAGACCCTCGCCGAGGGTATCGCCGCCGAGCGCGCCATGTTGGCGCCGGTACGGGCGACTGCGGACCTGATGATCGACACCTCGACGCTGTCCGTTCCCGCTTTGCGTGAAACCATCGAGGGAGCATTCGGCGGTGAGACCGTCGCCTACACCAGCGTGACCGTGGAGTCGTTCGGGTACAAGTATGGGCTGCCGATGGACGCGGACACCGTTATGGACGTCCGGTTCCTGCCCAACCCGCACTGGGTCGACGAGCTGAGGCGGCACACCGGTCAGCATCCCGCCGTGCGTGAGTATGTGCTTGGACAGCCGGGGGCCGCAGAGTTTCTCGACACCTACCATCGACTGCTGGACCTCGTGATCGAGGGATATCGACGGGAGGGAAAGCGCTACATGACCGTTGCCATCGGCTGCACGGGCGGCAAGCATCGAAGCGTTGCGATGGCCGAGGCACTTGCGGGACGACTGCAGGGCGGTGACCAACTCAGCGTGCGGGTGCTGCACCGGGATCTGGGCCGCGAATGAGCTCACGCATCGTCGCGCTGGGCGGCGGCCACGGGCTGTACGCCACGCTATCGGCCGCGCGCAGACTCACCCCTCACGTCACCGCCGTAGTCACGGTCGCCGACGACGGCGGCTCATCTGGCCGACTGCGCAGCGAGCTTGACGTCGTGCCGCCCGGCGATCTGCGAATGGCGTTGGCGGCGTTGGCATCCGACAGTCCGCACGGCCGGCTGTGGGCGACCATCCTTCAGCACAGGTTCGGCGGAAGTGGCGCGCTGGCCGGGCATCCCATCGGCAACCTGCTACTGGCCGGACTCAACGAGGTTCTTGCGGATCCCGTTGCGGCGCTTGATGAACTGGCCCGGATCCTCGGCGTCAAGGGCCGGGTGCTGCCAATGTGCCCGATCGCGTTGCAGATCGAGGCGGACGTGGCCGGTCTGGAGTCGGATCCGAGGATGAGCCGTGTGATCCGCGGCCAGGTGGCGATCGCGACCACGCCGGGCAAGGTCCGACGGGTGCGGCTGCTGCCCAGCGATCCGCCCGCCACCCGGCAGGCCGTGGACGCCATCATGAGTGCCGATCTGATCGTGCTCGGGCCCGGCTCCTGGTTCACCAGTGTCATCCCGCATGTCCTGGTGCCGGAGCTGGCCTCGGCGCTGAAGGCCACCTCGGCGCGGCGCGCGCTGGTGCTCAACCTGGCCGCCGAGCCGGGGGAGACCGCCGGGTTCTCCGTCGAGCGGCACATCCATGTGTTGGCCCAGCATGCGCCGGGATTCATGGTTGACGAGATCATCGTCGACGCAGCTCGGGTGCCCAGCGAGCGCGAACGGGAGCAGCTGAGCCGGACCGCGACCATATTGGGTGCTGGAGTTCAGTTTGCTGAGGTGTCCAGACCTGGTACACCTTTACATGACCCGGCGAGGTTGGCCGCGGCGTTGGAGGGGGTTCGCTTGCGTGGATTGGAACCTGGCGGGAACCCTCGGCAGCCCGCAGTTCCCACACCCGCCCGGACAGTTGACGGACCGAGAGGTGACGACCCGTGGCGATGACAGCCGAGGTCAAGGACGAGTTGAGCCGGCTTGTCGTCAATTCGGTCAGTGCGCGCCGTGCCGAGGTGGCCTCGTTGCTGCGGTTCGCAGGCGGCCTGCACATCGTGTCGGGCCGCGTCGTGGTCGAAGCCGAAGTGGATCTCGGCATCATCGCGCGCAGGCTCCGCAAGGACATCTTCGATCTGTACGGATATAACGCGGTGGTTCACGTGTTGTCCGCCAGCGGGATTCGCAAGAGCACCCGGTACGTGGTGCGCGTCGCCAAGGACGGCGAGGCGCTGGCGCGCCAGACCGGGCTGCTCGACCTTCGTGGTCGTCCGGTGCGTGGACTGCCCGCACAGGTCGTCGGCGGCAGTGTGGCCGACGCTGAGGCCGCCTGGCGGGGCGCGTTCCTGGCGCACGGCTCGCTGACTGAGCCCGGCCGGTCGTCCGCGCTCGAGGTCAGCTGTCCCGGCCCCGAGGCGGCGCTGGCACTGGTGGGCGCCGCGCGACGGCTCGGTGTCAGTGCCAAGGCCCGCGAGGTCCGTGGCGCCGATCGCGTGGTCGTTCGCGACGGGGAAGCCATCGGCGCGTTGCTGACCAGGATGGGCGCCCAGGACACCAGGCTGACGTGGGAAGAGCGTCGGATGCGGCGCGAGGTACGGGCCACAGCCAATCGGCTGGCCAACTTCGACGACGCGAACCTGCGGCGGTCGGCGAGAGCCGCGGTGGCTGCGGCCGCCCGTGTCGAACGGGCGCTGGATATTCTGGGCGACACGGTGCCGGATCACCTGGCCGCTGCGGGCAAGCTGCGCGTCGAACATCGCCAGGCGTCATTGGAGGAACTCGGCAGGCTGGCCGATCCGGTGATGACGAAAGACGCTGTCGCGGGCCGAATCCGGCGGCTGCTGTCGATGGCCGACCGTAAAGCCAAGCACGACGGCATCCCCGACACCGAGTCGGCTGTCACCCCGGATCTGCTCGACGACGCCTAGCACGCGCTGGAAATTGCACTGAGGGTCGTTATTTCCCGCTGAGCACGACCATAGGCGCAATCTTCGTGCGATCCTTTGCCAATGTCGGCTCCATCCGGGGTGGTCACGTTTCTCTTCACCGATATCGAGGGCTCGACCCGTCGGTGGGAGTCCGACGCCGATGCCATGCGCTCGGCGCTCGCTGCGCATGACGAGGTGCTGCGCACGGCGATTGAATCGCACGGCGGTTTCCTGTTCAAGCACACCGGCGACGGCGTTATCGCCGCGTTCGCGTCGCCCCGGGCCGCCATCGATGCAGCGATCGTGGGACAGCGCAAGCTCGAGTTGCCGGTACGGATGGGGATCGCAACCGGTGACGCGTCGCATCAGGACGGCGACTACTTCGGTGCAGTGTTGAATCGGGCGGCGCGCGTGATGGCGGCCGGGCACGGCGGTCAGACCCTCGTCGCCGACTCGACCGCTTCGTTGGTCAGCGGCGTCGATCTTCTCGACCTGGGGCCGCGACGGCTTCGTGACTTAACGACTCCGGTTGGACTTTTCCAAGTGCGGGGAGCCGGACTACGCGAAGATTTCCCGCCGCTGCGGACCCTCGATACCAACCCCGGCAACTTGAGATCGGCGACCACCAGCCTCATCGGGCGTGAATCGGATGTTGCCGAGATCAAGGACGCTGTGCGCGCACATCGGCTTGTCACTCTGACCGGCGTCGGCGGGGTGGGGAAGACCCGGCTGGCTTTGGAGGCCGCCAGACAGATGAGTGACGAATTTCCCGACGGTGTTTGGCTTTTCGAATTCGCGGCCGTAACGGATCCAGCGGCGATTCCCGACGCGGTCGCTGCGGTGCTTGGCATCACGCAACAGCCGGGCAAGACGATGGCGGAGTCAGTGGCCGCCGCCGTCGAAGGCCGCATCCGGCTTCTGGTATTCGACAACTGCGAACATGTTCTCGACGCTGCGGCCGATCTCATCGAGCTCGTGCTTTTGCATACGGCGACAGCCCGTGTCCTCGCTACCAGCCGGGAAGGACTTGGGCTCCCCGACGAGCAGGTGCGAAGAGTGCGTTCGCTGAATGTGGACACAGCGGTGGACCTATTTGTCGAGCGGGCGGGCAGCGTCGTGCAAGGCTTTTCAACTGGTGATACGGATGTGATCTCGGAGATCTGCCGTCGTCTTGACGGTATTCCGTTGGCCGTCGAGTTGGCGGCGTCGCGGATGGCGTCGATGACCGCGATCGAGGTTCGTGACAGGCTCGACCACAGGTTCCGGCTGCTGGTCGGCTCACGACGCGGCCTCGAGCGTCACCAAACCCTGCGGCACGCCGTGCAGTGGTCCTACGACCTGCTCGACGATCCCGAGAAGAGACTGCTGGAACGATGTTCGGTGTTCGCCGGGGGCTTTGATCTCGAAAGCGCTTGCGCGGTCAGCAATTCAGCAGACGACTTCACTACCCTCGACCTGCTCGACGCATTGGTACGCAAATCACTGGTCACCGCCGATCGCTCGTCTGGGCGTACCCGGTACTCGATGCTGGAGACGATCCGCCAGTTCGCCGAGGAGCAGCTTGTGGCCAGTGGTGCTGCGTCCGATTCGCGAAACGCCCACGCCCGACACTTCGCAGCGCGTGAACCCATGATCATGAGCGTATGGGACGGTCCTCGGCAGGCCGAGGCGTACGAGTGGTACAAGACTGAATTACCCAACCTACGCACTGGATTTCGGTGGGCCGCTGACGTGGGCGATCTCGACACCGCTGCTTGCATTGCCAGTGTCGGCGGGTTCTTGGGTGGTCTCGTGGAGAGTTACGAGCCGGTGGCGTGGGCGGAAGAGCTCGTTGCACCGGCTCTCGCCGTCGACCATCCGAGGCTGGCGTCGTTATGCGGGTCTGCGTCGTTGTGCTTTCTGTTCGGGCGCGTCGATGATGCGCTCGAATACAGCCGGATCGGCCAGATCGCGTTGGACGGTGGTTCGGCACAAGTGCAATGCGGCGTCGAACATTTTTGGCTAGGCGCCGTCTATTCCGCCCTGCCGGTGTCTGATCGCTACGTTTCGTTCTTTCAGCAGCAACGAGAGCGAGGTGGCGAAGGGTACGGAGTTGGCGATGCGTTCGTTGCCATTGCGCTGACGTGGAGCGGTCGAACCGAGGAAGCGCTTTCGATTGCGTCCGGGCTGCCGGATCTTGCCGAAAACACGTCGAATGCCTTCACCGCGTCGTATGCGTTGATGAGTTACGGGATGGCGTGCAGCGGCCACGATCCTCTTCGGGCGCTTGAGGCGCTGCGACGAGGTTTGACGATCGCCGACGATACGGGCAATCGAACCAATGAGTCGTATCTCGAGATGGCGCTCGCCCTGACCTTGAATCGGATCGAAGGCGACGAATCCGACCACATGTCTTTGCTCGACTACATCTCATCGGCCATCGCCAACTATCACGACTCGGGCAACATCACTCAGCTGCGTGCGGCGCTGGGTCTCTTCGCGACGTTTCTCGACCGCAGGGGTGATGCTGAACCGGCGGCTGCCGTCGCCGGCTTCGCGGGCGTGCTGCCGACGGCCGCTCCTTCGGTTCCGGAATTCGGTGCCGCGATCAGCCATCTCGGCGACATTCTCGGCTCGCACGATTACGAATCTCTCGCCCGCGACGGCGCTGCGATGACGATGGCGGGTGCGGTCGCTTTCGCCTACGAACAGATCGACCGGGTGCGGCAAGAGCTCGAGCAACTACCGTGAATGAATGCAGACTTTGAGGGTCGGCGCCGCCTATCCCGATCCGCCTTTCAACGGCATGCCGGACCACGGTGGACTCGACATCGACCTGATGACCGCGGTCGCCGACAAACTCAACACGCGCGTCGAGTTCGTTCCCTATGTCGGAGCGGACTTCAACGGCATCTTCGATGCGCTGGCCGCCGGAGACTTCGACTGTGTCGCCGCCGGGACCACGGTCACGCCCGAGCGCGAGAAGAAGGCGGACTTCGTCGCGCCGTACCTGATCTCGGGTCAGTCGCTGGCCGTTGACACCCGCCGGCTGCCCAACGTGCGTTCCGTCGGCGATCTCGAAGGGCTGACGATCGGCGTGCAGCAGGGCAACACCAGCGGCCCGATCGCCGAGAAGCTCGTCGCCGACGGCGTCGCCGCCACGGTCAGGGTCTACGACTACGGCAGCATCCGCACCGCACTCGATGACCTCACCACCGGCGGCTGCGACGCGTTCATGAAGCTTGCTCCCGTCCTCATGGAACTCGTCAAGCCGTTCGCCGACGTCGAGGTGGTGCAGCGCGGGATTTCCATCGAGAACATCGCGGTCGCGGTGGGCCGCGGCAACCAGGAACTCCTCGCCAGGTTCACCGTCGCGCAGGCCGAGCTCGAAGAGGATGGCACGCTGCAGCGAATCCGCAGGAAGTGGCTGGGTAACCCGTACGCCGATCAGAGCCTCGGAATGCTCTGACCAGCCTGCGCGTGACGGCTCTCACACCACTACGCTGGCTTGTGAGCATCAAGGCAAAAGAGGGAGAGACAAGTGACCATCCGGGTAGGCGTTAACGGCTTCGGCCGCATCGGACGCAACTTCTTCCGGGCCCTGGCGGCGCAGAAGTCCGAGGGCAAGAGCACCGACATCGAGGTCATTGCGGTCAACGACCTCACCGACAACGCCACGCTGGCGCACCTGCTCAAATTCGACTCAATCCTCGGCCGGTACCCCGAAGACATCAGCCTCGAGGGCGACGACACCATCGTCATCGGCAGCACCAAGATCAAGGCGCTCGAAGTGAAGGAGGGCCCGTCGGCCCTTCCGTGGGGCGATCTCGGCGTCGACGTCGTCGTCGAGTCCACCGGCATCTTCACCAACGCCGCCAAGGCCAAGGGCCACCTCGACGCGGGCGCCAAGAAGGTCATCATCTCCGCGCCAGCCACCGACGAGGACATCACCATCGTGCTGGGCGTCAACGACGACAAGTACGACGGCAGCCAGAACATCATCTCCAACGCGTCGTGCACAACAAACTGCCTCGGCCCGCTGGCCAAGGTGCTGAACGACGAGTTCGGCATCGTCAGGGGTCTGATGACGACCATCCACGCCTACACGCAGGACCAGAACCTGCAGGACGGTCCGCACAAGGATCTGCGCCGTGCCCGCGCCGCCGCACTGAACATCGTGCCGACCTCGACCGGCGCAGCCAAGGCGATCGGTCTGGTGCTGCCCGAGCTGAAGGGCAAGCTCGACGGCTACGCGCTGCGGGTGCCGATCCCGACCGGTTCGTGCACCGACCTGACCGCCGAGCTGTCCAAGTCAGCCACCGCAGAGGAGATCAACGCGGCGTTCAAGGCCGCCGCCGACGGTCCGCTCAAGGGCATCCTCAAGTACTACGACGCGCCGATCGTGTCGAGCGACATCGTCACCGACCCCCACAGCTCGATCTTCGACGCGGGCCTGACCAAGGTGATCGACAACCAGGCCAAGACGGTGTCCTGGTACGACAACGAGTGGGGCTACTCGAACCGGCTTGTGGACCTGGTCGCGCTGGTCGGCAAGTCGCTCTAGAGCGATGCCCGTCAAGACGCTCGAAGATCTACTCGCAGAAGGTGTTTCAGGCCGGGGCGTGCTGGTGCGGTCCGACCTAAACGTCCCGCTCGACGACGACCGCAACATCTCCGACCCGGGCCGGATCATCGCGTCGGTGCCGACGCTGAAGGCACTGTCGGATGCAGGCGCGAAGGTCGTTGTCACTGCTCACCTCGGCAGGCCCAAGGACGGCCCGGACCCCAAGTTCTCGCTCGGCCCCGTCGCGAAGGCGCTGGGCGAACAGCTGGGCCGTCACGTCCAACTCGCCACCGACGTGGTGGGCTCGGATGCGCTCGCGCGCGCCGAAGGGCTCACCGACGGCGACATCCTTCTGCTCGAGAACATCCGCTTCGACCCGCGTGAAACGAGCAAGGACGACAACGAGCGGCTTGCGCTTGCCAGGCAGCTGGCCGAACTGGTCGCCGCTGCGGACGGATCGCCGGGCGCGTTCGTATCCGACGGCTTCGGTGTGGTGCACCGCAAGCAGGCCTCGGTTTACGACGTCGCGACCCTGCTGCCGCATTACGCGGGAACACTGGTGGCCGCCGAGATCAAGGTGCTCGAGCAGCTGACCAGCTCGACCGAGCGTCCCTACGCGGTGGTGCTCGGCGGGTCGAAGGTCTCCGACAAGCTTGCGGTCATCGAGGCGCTCGCGGAGAAGGCCGACAGCCTCGTCATCGGCGGCGGGATGTGCTTCACTTTCCTTGCCTCACAGGGTGCTTCGGTCGGTAACTCTCTTCTGGAAGAGGGCATGATCGACACCTGTCGAAAGCTGCTCGAGGATTACGGCGACGTCATCCACCTGCCTGTCGACATCGTGGTGGCCGAGAAGTTCGCAGCGGACGCCGCGCCGGAACGTGTCCCCGCCGATCAGATTCCCGACGGGAAAATGGGCCTGGACATCGGGCCGGGCTCGGTGAAGCGCTTCACCAACCTGCTGTCGAATGCCAAGACCATCTTCTGGAACGGCCCGATGGGTGTGTTCGAGTTCCCCGCCTTCGCCGACGGCACCAAGGGTGTCGCCGAGGCCATCGTCGGAGCGACGCAGAAGGGCGCCTTCAGCGTCGTCGGCGGCGGCGACTCGGCGGCCGCAGTGCGTCAGCTCGGCCTTCCCGACGACGGCTTCTCCCACATTTCCACCGGGGGCGGGGCTTCACTGGAATACCTTGAGGGCAAGACGCTGCCCGGCATCGAAGTGCTGGGAAACTCTTGAACCTCCTGAAGGGGAAGTTATGAGCCGCAAGCCGCTGATCGCAGGCAACTGGAAGATGAACCTCAACCATTTCGAAGCGATCGCGCTGGTGCAGAAGATCGCCTTCTCGCTTCCGGACAAGTATTTCGACAAGGTCGACGTCGCGGTGATCCCTCCGTTCACCGATCTGCGCAGCGTGCAGACGCTGGTCGACGGCGACAAACTGCGGCTCACCTACGGCGCGCAGGACTTGTCCCAGCACGATTCGGGCGCATACACCGGCGACATCAGTGGTGCGTTCCTCGCCAAGCTGGGTTGCACATACGCCGTCGTCGGGCACTCCGAGCGCCGCACCTATCACGCCGAGGACGACGCCCTTGTGGCTGCCAAGGCCGCGGCGGCGTTCAAGCACGACCTGACGCCGATCATCTGCATCGGCGAGCAGCTGGAGGTCCGTGAGGCAGGCAACCACGTCGAGCACTGCGTGGAGATGCTCCGCGGCTCTTTCGCAGGGCTGTCCGCCGAGCAGATCGGCAAGGCCGTCGTCGCCTACGAACCGGTGTGGGCGATCGGCACCGGCCGGGTGGCCAGCGCGGCCGACGCTCAGGAGGTCTGCAAGGCGATCCGCGACGAACTCGGCAAGCTGGCCAGCCCCGACCTGGCGGCAGGTGTGCGGGTGCTGTACGGCGGATCGGTGAACGCCAAGAACGTGGGCGAGATCGTGGCCCAGGAGGACGTCGACGGCGCGCTGGTCGGGGGCGCGTCGCTCGACGGCGAGCAGTTCGCCACGCTTTCGGCCATCGCCGCCGGTGGGCCACTTCCGTAGAGGGTGGCGAGGCGATTCGCGCCTGATCAGCCCCGGCCTGTAATCTTGCGGCTATGGAATTGGGCCTGCAGATCACGCTGGTGGTCACCAGTGTCTTGGTGATCATTCTCGTGCTGCTGCACCGCGCCAAGGGTGGCGGCCTGTCCACCCTGTTCGGCGGCGGCGTCCAGTCCAGCTTGTCCGGGTCGACGGTGGTCGAGAAGAACCTCGACCGGTTGACGCTGTTTGTCACCGGGATCTGGGTCGTCTGCATCGTCGGCGTGGCGCTCCAGATCAAGTACGGCGCCTAGCAACTTTCTCAATCGCCGCACATCAAGCGGCACGCCATCTTGTGTGATTCAGTTACGTATCGCCCGCCTCGGGCACGTCACACGAGAGGCCGTATGAATACTCCGCAGGGGCCGCAGCCGTATCGGCAAAACCAGCCGCCGCAGCCGCATCGCCACCCACCTCGGCCGCCGCAGCCTCCTGCCCCGTACCGACCGGCGCCGCCCCCGCCACCGCAGCAGTACCGCGGTCAACCGCCCCCGCCGCCGCAACAGCGTTTCCAGCCCCCGCAGTACGGACAGCCGCCCGCACCCCAGCAACCAGGGCGGCAGCCGAGCCCGTACGGCCAGTCCGGCGACGGCATCGTCATCAACACCCAGTTCTTCCCGCTGGCCTGGGTGCTGTTCTTCGTGAAGCCGAGGATCGCCGTCGACGGCCAGGAAATGCAGGCGCCGGCCTGGGGTCGTACACATCTGCCCGCCCGCCCCGGTCAACATCACGTGCATGTTCACGTGCCGTACTTTCTGCCGCCGAAGCTGGGGCCTGCCGACGCGACGGTCGATGTGCGCCCGGGTCAGGTGGCCGAACTGGAGTACAAGGCGCCGATGTGGGCGTTCAGCGCTGGCTCGCTCGGCGTCGGTCCGCAGAAGTACAACGGGATTGGCATCACGATCGCCATCGTCGCGATTCCGTTCGTCATCGTGTTCCTGCTCATCCTGTTCACCGTCGTGCTGGCTGTGATCTGAGTGACGCCGTTCCCGCACTGCGGGCCGCCTGCCGGTCGCCGATACTTGGGTAATGGCTGACGGACCCGACATCTCGCTGGCGCCGATCGGCTCCGTGCGCCGCACCAAGGTCGGCCGTGAAGCCACCGAGCCCATGCGCGAGGACATCCGGCTGCTGGGCACCATCCTCGGCGACACCGTCCGCGAGCAGAACGGGGAAGAGGTCTTCGACCTCGTCGAGCGGGCCCGCGTCGAGTCGTTCCGGGTGCGCCGCTCGGAGATCGACCGCGCCGAGCTCGCCGGGATGTTCGACGGCATCGACATCCACCAGGCCATCCCGGTCATCCGTGCCTTCACCCATTTCGCGCTGCTCGCCAACGTTGCAGAAGACATCCATCGGGAGCGGCGTCGCGCGATTCGCGTCGCTGCGGGCGAGCCGCCACAGGACAGCAGCCTGGCTGCCACCTACCTCAAGCTCGACACAGCCGAGCTCGACTCGGCGACCGTCGCCGAGACGCTGACCGGCGCACTGGTGTCCCCGGTGATCACCGCGCATCCCACCGAGACTCGCCGCCGAACGGTGTTCGATACGCAGCACCGCATCACCGAGTTGATGCGACTGCGGTCGGGGGCCCATACGCACTCCGCAGATGGTCGTGACATCGAAACCGAACTACGCCGCAACATCTTGACACTCTGGCAGACGGCGCTGATTCGGTTGTCGCGGCTGAAGATTCAAGACGAGATCGAAACCGGGCTGCGTTACTACCCGGCGGCGTTCCTCGATGTCATTCCAAGGGTCAACGCCGAGGTACGCACGGCGCTAAAAGCCCGATGGCCGGATGCGAACCTCCTTGGCGAGCCGATCCTGCGGCCCGGTTCGTGGATCGGTGGCGACCGGGACGGCAACCCTAACGTCACCGCGGACGTCGTCCGGTTGGCCACCTCGCGAGCGGCGCACACCGCTCTGGCGCACTACTTCGTCGAGATCACAGCGCTGGAGGAAGAGCTGTCGATGTCGGCGCGGCTGGTCAAGGTCACCGACGAATTGGCGGCGCTGGCCGACGCGTGTCACGAGCCTGCGCGTGCCGACGAGCCGTACCGGCGCGCACTGCGGGTCATCCACGGCAGGCTCACCGCGACCGCGCAACAGATCCTCGACCGCCAACCGGAGCACGAGCTGGATCTCGGGCTCGAGGCCTACGGAACCCCCGAGGAGCTATTGGCAGACCTTGATGTCGTCGACGGGTCACTGCGGGCCAACGGTAGCGCGGTGCTGGCCGACGATCGGTTGGCGCGACTGCGAGAAGCCGTACGCACCTTCGGGTTTCACCTATCGGGCCTGGATCTAAGGCAGAACTCCGACGTGCACGAGGAGGTCGTCGCGGAGCTCTTGGCGTGGGCCGGTGTGCACCATGACTACCGGTCACTGACCGAGCCTGACCGCGTCGAGCTTCTGGTGGCGGAGCTCGGCACCCGGCGACCACTGATCGGCGATGGCGCCGAACTCTCCGAGCTGGCGCGCAAGGAACTCGACATCTGCATCGCCGCCGCCCGCGCCGTGAAGGTGTTCGGCCCGCTCGCGGTGCCCAACTACGTCATCTCGATGTGTCAGTCGGTGTCCGACATGCTCGAGGCGGCGCTGCTGCTGAAGGAGTCCGGTCTGATCGATGCGTCCGGGGCGGGTTCCGATGTCGCCGCCGGTGCGGCTCGGGAAACCTACAGTCCGGTCGGCATCGTGCCGCTGTTCGAGACGATCGACGACCTGCAGCGAGGATCGTCGATTCTGGAAGCGGCCCTTGACCTTCCGCTCTACAGATCACTGGTGGATGCGCGCGGTGGCAGCCAGGAGGTCATGCTCGGCTATTCCGACTCCAACAAGGACGGCGGCTACCTCGCGGCCAACTGGGCGCTCTATCGTGCCGAACTGGACCTGGTGGAGTCTGCTCGCAAGACCGGGATCCGGTTACGGCTCTTCCACGGTCGAGGCGGCACCGTGGGGCGCGGTGGTGGTCCCAGCTACGAGGCCATCCTGGCGCAGCCGCCGGGAGCGGTGAACGGGTCGCTGCGGCTCACCGAGCAGGGCGAGGTGATCGCCGCGAAGTACGCCGAGCCACGGATCGCGCACCGCAACCTGGAGACCCTGCTGGCTGCCACGCTCGAGGCATCGCTGCTCGACGTCGAGGGGCTCGGCGACGAGGCGGAACCCGCCTACGAGGTGCTCGACGATCTGGCTGCTCGCGCGCACCGCGCGTACGCCGAGTTGGTCCACGAGACACCGGGTTTCGTCGACTACTTCAAGGCGTCCACCCCCGTCGGCGAGATCGGCTCGCTCAACATCGGCAGCAGGCCGACATCGCGCAAGCCGACCAGTTCGATATCCGACCTGCGAGCCATCCCGTGGGTGTTGGCCTGGAGCCAGTCGCGTGTCATGTTGCCCGGCTGGTACGGCACGGGAACGGCGTTCGAGGAATGGATCGCAGACGGCGACGGTCGGTTGGAGGTGCTGCAGGATCTGTACCGCCGGTGGCCATTCTTCCGCACTGTGCTGTCGAATATGGCTCAGGTGCTTGCCAAGTCGGACATGGGTCTCGCGGCGCGGTACGCAGAGTTGGTCGACGACGAGGCGCTGCGTCGACGGGTGTTCGACATGATCGCCGCCGAACACGAGCGCACCATCCGGATACACGGGTTGGTCACCGGACATGACGACCTGCTCGCCGACAACCCGGCCCTGGCCCGCTCGGTGTTTAACCGGTTCCCATATCTGGAGCCGCTGAACCACCTCCAGGTCGAGCTGTTGCGGCGGTACCGCTCGGGCGACGACGACGAACTCGTTCAGCGCGGCATCCTGCTGACCATGAGCGGGCTTGCCACCGCGCTGCGGAACAGCGGGTAGCGTCGCACCCGACCCCATCCTTGACACTTTCGCATTGAGGTGTAAGAGTCAGAGCGCTTAAATGAAAACATGGTTTTCGTTTAACGCGCCTCTACACCGGCGAAGGCGGTCACGATGACGGACGAGAATCCCATGGCGTGGCTTCCGCATTCCATCGCCGAGGCTGCACTGTCCGACGGTGGGAGCGCCGACGGCGACCTGCCAACGGCATGGGCCCACCTGTTGGAACGACTCGAGGCGGCAGGCGAACTCGTCGCATCAAACCCGGCGAACCGCAACCGCGTTGACTATGCATCGGGTATGCGCCATCTGATGGTGCTGCTCGCGGTCGGCGTCGACGAGGCGCTGCGGGCCGATCCCGACCCGGTGCTCTCGGTGGAACGCACCAGCACCGACGACATCCTGACCTGGGGTATGGAATGCCCCGACTGCATATACCTGCGGGCCACCCTTCGCGATGGTGAGACCTACCGGTTGTACGGCAACCGCGGGACCGCCCGCTACGTGGGTTTGCAGACCATGGACGGGATGGCGTCGACGGCCAATTGCCTGGTCGACGATCTGGACGTCGATGCCGACGGCAACTTCGAGGCGATACTGTCCGCCGACGATCACGACGGCAACTGGCTGCGGATCCAGGGCGACCATCCGACGCTCGTCGTGCGGCACTTCTTTTACGACTGGGAAACCGAGAAGGCGTCGTCGTTGCAGATCGAACGCGTCGGCGCTCAGGTCGACCCGGCGGAGCGATCGGTCGCTCTGGATGTCATGGTGTCGCGGCAGCTGCATGCGCTGGGGGATTTCGTCCACGACAACCTGAAGTTCTTCCTTGACTTCAACGCCGGGCCGCCGATCAACGGATTCATGCCGCCAATCGATCGGTCGGCGATCGGCGCCGCCGCGGAGAACCGCCCGGTCATCGGTCGCTTCGAACTCGAACCGGACGAGGCGCTGATCCTCGAGGTCGAGCCGCCGAAGGGCGTCTATTGGAGTTACTCGATCGGCAATCAGTGGTGGGAGACGATCCACTACGGTCGCCACCAGTCCAGCCTCAACGCGCACCAGGCCCAAATCGATTCCGACGGCGTTCTTCGTGTCGTCATCAGCTCGCGCGACCCAGGGGTGGCGAATTGGCTTGATGCGGCCGGTCATAGCAACGGCGCGATGATTCTGCGCTGTGTGCGGACAGAATCCGCGCCGACGCCGAGGGCGCGTGTGGTGAAGTTCGTCGATATCGGATCTGAGCTTCCCGCGGGAACCAAATGGGTCACAGCAGCGGAGCGAGCCGAGATCATCGAGGCGCGTCGCCGCGCCGTGCACGAAAGGTTCAGCGCATGAGCTTCTCGACCGGCGCGCTCGAAGACGGCGCCCGTGCCGCGACCGGACTGGAGGACTTCGGTTCGACCTACTACCGCGAAGGGCTGGAACGCACCGTCGACGCATTGAACACCGAGGCGGGGCTGAACGACCTGGGCAAGGTCATTCAGAACGCGACCATCAGCAACGCGCTGATCCAGAGGTTGCGGATCGTCGACACCTACAAGCAACACCCAGAGATCGACGACGAGGTCATCGACGGTCCGGTATTCGTCATCGGGCTCCCGCGCACCGGTACCACCGCATTGAGCCAGTTGGTGGCCAGCGATCCACAGTTCCGGTCTCTGAGGATGTGGGAATCACAGGCGTGCACGCCACCGCCGGAGGCGGCCACCCAGCACACCGACCCGCGGATAGCGCAGGCGGCCGAGGGGATCGCGATGATGGACAACATGTTTCCGCGAATGAAGACCATGATGAACTCCGAACCGGATGCACCCACGGAGTGTCAGGACTTGATGGGAATGAGCTTCCGCACCTTCCACTTCGACGGTGTTGTCCGGGTTCCGGGCTACCTATCCTGGTTGATGCAGTGCGATATGCGGGAGACATATACATTTCACCGGCAGGTGCTCAAGCTGCTTCAGTGGCATTGCCCGCCGACGCTGTGGCATCTCAAGACACCGGTGCACATGTTCTCACTCGATGCACTCGTCGAGGCATATCCGAATGCGAAATTCCTCTGGAGCCATCGTGATCCCGCAAAAGTACTGGCATCGGTGTGCAGTCTGATCGCCTATGTTCGCAGTTGGAGCAGCGATCGCGACGACGCAGAAGAACTTGGCGCCGAGCAACTGCAGAGTTGGGCAGAGGCTGTCCGGCGTGCGATGGACTTCCGGAAGCGCTTCGGGGACAACCGATTCGTCGACGTGTCGTTCGCCGAT
Organism: Mycobacterium sp.; assembly: GCF_032159775.1. Classification (GTDB taxonomy): domain Bacteria; phylum Actinomycetota; class Actinomycetes; order Mycobacteriales; family Mycobacteriaceae; genus Mycobacterium. Next base: position 20,476 of record NZ_JAVHWK010000087.1, on the reverse strand, counting down.
CTGCAGACCGACCCCATCGCAACGCTGGAAACCAGCTATGCCCAACTCGGGCTGACCCTCTCATCGGAGGGACGCACCCGAGTCCAGGAGTGGTCATCCGACCACCGGCCAGGGTCGCGCGGCGAGCACAGCTACGACCTCGCCGACTATGGCCTTGCCCCCGAGCAGGTGCGCGAGCGGTTCGCCGACTACCTCGCGGCTTACGACGCGACCGCATGAGGTGACGGTGACCTCTCCGACGACATCGAACGTCAAGCGCCGGCGCAAGAAGCTGGCCCCCGATCCCGGCGTACGAAGTGCACTACTGGATGCGGCAGCCAAAGTCGTTCGCGAGCATGGGGTTCGAAGTCTCAGTGTGGCGCAGGTGCTCGACCGCGCACAGCTGAGCACCCGGGCGTTCTATCGGCACTTCGACTCCAAGGACGCCTTGATTTCAGCCGTCTTCCTGGATATGGCACGGGTGGAGACACGGCGACTGAAGCGGAAGATGGCGGCGGCGGACGACCCGTCGGCGGCCGTGGTGGCCTGGATCGACGGCCGCTTGGACCTGGTGTTCAACGAGTCGATCAGATCCGATCTGCGCCAGATGTCGCTGGAGGCGCAGACACAGATGTTCGCGGCGCCGGAGTTGGTCGCCGACGCCTACAGCGAAATCCTGAAACCCCTCATCGAACAGCTCGAGATCGGCAAGCGTGCCGGTGTCTTTCCTGGCATCGAACCAACGGCTGACGCGCTGTCGATACACGGGGCGATCTGGGCGAGCGTCGAACGGCAGTGGGCGACCGCAGGGTTTGACCGGGCTGCCGTACGCGACGACGTCGTTCGGTTCTGCCTGCGCGGACTCGGTGTCCTGTTGACTGACGAAGGGTAGAGCGATGGATCTCGGTTTGGCAGGCGCCGCAGCGGTTGTCACCGGCGGAAGCAAGGGCATGGGGCTCGCGATAGCCGAAACCCTTGCCGCCGAAGGCGCGCGCGTCGCGGTGATGGCTCGAGGCGCGCCCGCACTCGATGCGGCGGTGGATACGCTGCGTGCGGCAGGCGCACCCGATGCCGTCGGGCTCAGTGTCGACATGTCGGACGCCGAATCGATCGCTGCCGGCTTTGATTCCGTGGCGCGACGATGGGGTGAACTCAACAGCCTGGTACACACCATCGGACCTGGCGACGGCTACTTCGAAGAGATGACCGACGACCAGTGGGATGAAACGTTCGCGCTGGGCGCCATGTCCGGGGTGCGATCGATCCGCGCCGCGCTGCCGATGCTGCGGGCGGCGCCGTGGGCGCGGATCGTCACGTTGTCGGCCCATTCCATTCAGCGACAGAACCCGCGGATCGTCGCCTATACCGCATCAAAAGCGGCATTGAGCAGCGTCACGAAGAACCTGTCGAAAAGCCTTGCCAAGGACGGCATCCTGGTCAACTGCGTCTGTCCGGGAACCATTGTCACGGCGAGCTTCACGGAGAATTTGAAAGACATTTTCGCCGCCGACGGTTTGGACGCCTCCGATCCCAAGGACGTCATGACGTGGATCGACAACAACTTCCATCAGCCCTGTGACCTCGGACGCGCAGGCATGCCCGAGGAGATCGCCTCGATCACCGCCTATCTGGCGTCGAAGCGCAACGGCTACGTCACCGGGGCGACCGTCAACGTCGACGGCGGTTCGGATTTCGTCTGAGGCATCACCGCTCGACATAGTCGACCGGACACCGATCGGCCGACCGCGCCACCCCGCCGATCTGTTCGGGAACCGGTCGAGGATAGGAGGTCCACCGCGCGCTCATTCGGTAGTGGCCGAGCAGACGGGTCATCGCCGACGTCATGGCCGTCAGCGAGAACGACTGTGCGGGACAGGTATGCCTACCGTGACCAAAAGCGGTAACCAGCATCGGCGAGGGCAACCGATGTGTTCAACAGAGGCAGCAGCGTCGCGATGGTCCAACCGGCAGGCACCCGATACGTCGCGGCGCCGGTGTCCAGGTCGACAGGCACCAGCACTGCCCGCGACATGATCGAACGCTGCGCCAACCGCGTGCTCTGCAGGGCACACCGCTGAGCGAGGTCGCCGTCCCCGCCAACCACCGCCTCCAGCTCGGCAGGGTGCGAGAGGAGGTCGACCATGGCCCAGCCGAGCGCCGCCATCAGATTGGACATCGACGCGATGTGGATGAGGGCGACGTCAAGCCCGATTCCGCGAATCAAATCGGCCGGGGGCTTCGACGACCAGGCGTCGACGATCCGCCCGAACAGCCCGGTGTCGGCGTCCGGGCCGGTCGTCCACCGGTGCACGGCCTGTTCCACCACACCGACAACCGTGTCCAGCGCCGACCGTTCCGCCCGCTTGCCCGACGCGGCGACGGCGGCCATCGCGTCCGGATGCCGATCCAGGCCCCGCCCACGACGCCAGTCCCATCCGATGGCCCAGCCTGCGGGTGAGGTCGAAAAAGCCCACAGACCCGCCCGAACCCATTTCGGCCACGGTCTGATTCAGCGCCCAGTGCAGGTTGGCGAGGTACGACGCAACGTCATCGCGGCGGAACAGGGACGTCGGCAGAACGCGCCTGCCCACGAAGATCTCATCGGCAAGCTTGCGCGTAAGCATCAAGAAGTCGGCGACGCCCTTGCTCGCCGCGTCCTCGGGCAGCGCGTAAAACGACTCGACACCGGTGGGGGAGAAGGTGAACAGGTAGTGGTCGCCGCCGCTTTCGACGGCGAACGTGTCGCCGAGTCGGGCGCGGGCGGCCGCGATGGTGGCGACCGCGTCGTCGACGGGGATGTCCCACGGCAGCCCGATGCCGTCGGCGACCGGAGGCAACGGTGTCGGGAGACGGGCCTGCACTAGAGCCGGGTCGTTCGGCGCACCGCGCTGATCGCACCGCGGACAGCGGATTCGGTTGCCGCCAATGGGGCTATAGCAGCTTCGCCGATACCGACGATGCGTTCGACGCGGCCGACGATCCCCTCGAGTCTGTCGACCACCGCGTTGAGCCGCGGCGCCAACTCGTTGATGCGGCTGATGGTGTCGTTGAACCGTTCCAGGGTGGCGTCGAGGTTGCCGGTCGAGTTGTTCAGGTCATCCAGGGTGTCGGCGAGCCCGGCGAGGATGGTGTCGACCTGATCGACCGTGACGTCGGCGTTCAGTGCCGCCTGAGCGAGTTTCTGGATCCGCTCCCGGCCGGTGCGGGCACCGGGACTGCCACCCTTGTCTGCCATGACGGTCATTTGACCACATGACCGCAACCGTGGTGACCGACTTGTCGTCTGACAGAGCGATCGCTGCGCGATCCCGCGGCAACTAGAGCTTGGTTGCGGCTTCTTCGTCGAGCAGCCACACGGTCGCTTCGCGTCCGCTGGCCCCGGCGGCGGGCACATCGTCGGGATCGGCACCGCCGACCGCAGCGGCAACCGCGTCGGCTTTGTCGGCGCCCGCCACCACCAGCCAGACTTCGCGTGACCGCTGAACAGCGGGCAGCGTCAAGGTGATTCGCTTCGGTGGTGGCTTGGGGGAGTCGGTGACGCCGACCACTTGCCGATCGGTTTCGCGGACCGCCGGGGTGTGCGGGAACAACGAGTTGATGTGACCCTCGCCGCCCATGCCGAGCAGATGGACGTCGAATTCCGGTGCCGGCTGGCCGTCCTCGGCGATGGCTGCGAGCACCTGTTCGTATGACAAGGCCGCGGCGTCGATGTCGTCGCCGAACTCGCCGTCGCTGGCAGGCATCGCATGCACATTGGCCGCAGGGATGTCGATGTGGTCGAGCAGCGCCTCGCGGGCCTGCTTCTCATTGCGGTCATCGTCGTCTTCGGGGACATAGCGTTCGTCCCCCCAGAATAACCGGACCTTCGACCAATCGATCGCGTCGCCGTTTTCCCGTACGTGTTCGAGAAGGCCGATACCCGTGCCGCCGCCGGTCAGCACGATCAACGCCCGGTCCCTGGTCGCGATGGCGTCGGTGATCGCAACGATCAGTCGGTCTCCGACGGCGGCGATGAGTGCCGCCTTGTCCGAATACTTCTCGACCGTGCTCACAGGTACTCCACCTTGTCGATGCCCGCGAGCGCCTCGAAGTAGATTTCGTCGGCGTCGAGCCGGCGCAGATCCTCGGCCAGGCATTCCTTGGCGTCCCTGCGGGCCAACGGAATCAACGCTTCCGGCCTGCCCGTGCGGGACAGCGTGGCGGTCACGCCAGTCTGCGGTCGGCTCAATATCACCGTCTCGCTGGGTCTCTCCAGCTCGACTTTCAGGTCACCGACCGCCCGCCGAACCGGAGCGTCGATACGGCTCGCCAACCAACCGGCGAGAACATCGAGTGCGGGCTCGGACTTGAGTCCCGACACAAGCGCGGATTTGATCGGCTCGAAGGGGGCTTGGTCCAGAGCCGTCGCCAGCAGGGCCCGCCAGTAGGTGATGCGGCTCCAGGCCAGATCGGTGTCGCCCGCGGTGTAACCCTTGCGCCTGCTCTTGATCGCCGCGAGCGGGTCACTGCTGTTCGTCGCATCGGTGATCCGGCGAATCGCTAACTGGCCCAATGGATCCTCTGCAGGATTGGCGGGCGAACCCGCGGGCCACCAGGCCACCACAGGCGTGTCCGGCAGCAGGAACGGCAGCACGACGCTGCTGGCGTGGTCGGCCAGTTCGCCTTCGAGACGCAAGACCACAACCTCGCCTGCGCCTGCGTCGGCGCCGACGCGGATTTCGGCGTCGAGTCGTGGATCGGCGGCCTCGCGGTCGCCCGGCAGCACCGCGATCACCCGGCAGGGATGCTCTCGGCTGGCGAAGTTGGCCGCTTCGACGGAGTCTTCGAGAATCTCCTCGGAGTCCGGAGCGATGACGAGCGTCAGCACCCGGCCCATCGTGACCGCACCGCCCTCTTCCCTGAGGCTGATGATCTTTTTGTTGATGTCGTTGGTGCTGGCGTCGGGCAGATTGACGATCACGGCCGCCTCCAGTCTCTACCCATTCGGCGGATCATCTCGAAGGCCGACTCCGGCCCCCATGTACCCGACTCGTATGGATCGGGTTTGCCGTGTTCGGCCCAAAGGTCGAGAACAGGATCGAGTATCTCCCAGGAGTACTCGACTTCCCTGTTGAGCGGAAAAAGCGACGGCTCGCCGAGCAGCATGTCGAGGATCAACCGCTCGTATGCCTCGGGGGATTCCTCGGCGAACGCCGCCCCGTAGGAGAAGTCCATGTTGACGTCGCGAACTTCCATCTGGCTGCCGGGCACCTTGGAGCCGAAGCGGGTGGTGATGCCCTCGTCGGGCTGAACCCGGATCACCAACGCGTTCTTGCCCAGTTCCTCGGTCATCGTGGTGTCGAAGGGCAGGTGCGGAGCGCGTTTGAACACCAGCGCGATCTCGGTCACCCTTCGTCCCAACCGCTTTCCGGTTCGCAAGAAGAACGGCACGCCTGCCCAGCGGCGGGTGTCGATCTCCAACGTGATGGCCGCGAACGTCTCGGTCTTCGAGTCCTTGGAGAAACCCTCCTCCTCGAGCAGACCGGGCACCTTCTCGTTGCCCTGCCAGCCGGCGGTGTACTGCCCGCGAGCGGTGGTCTGGTCCAGCGGCTGCATCGGCCGGGTCGCCGACAGCACCTTGATCTTCTCGGCCTGCAGCTCGTGCGGGCTGAAGTTGACCGGCTCCTCCATCGCGGTCAGTGCCATCAACTGAATCAGGTGGTTCTGAATGACATCGCGGGCAGCGCCCACCCCGTCGTAGTAACCGCCGCGGCCGCCGAGGCCGATATCTTCGGCCATCGTGATCTGGACGCTGTCGACGAAGTTGGCGTTCCAGATCGGCTCGTACAGCTCGTTAGCGAAGCGCAACGCGAGGATGTTCTGGACGGTTTCCTTGCCGAGGTAGTGGTCGATACGGAACACCGCCTCCTCAGGGAACACACTGTTGACGACGTTGTTGAGCTCTTGTGCGCTCTGCAGGTCGTGCCCGAACGGCTTCTCGATCACCACGCGGCTCCAGCGCCCCTGCTGGGGCCGGGCCAGACCGGTGCTCTGCAGCTGCTCGCACACCGTCTGAAACGCCTTGGGCGGAATCGACAGGTAGAAGGCGTGGTTGCCGCCGGTACCGCGCTCGACGTCGAGCTTCTCCAGCTGCTCGGCCAACCGCTGAAACGCCTTCTCGTCGTCAAAGGTGCCCTGTACGAAGCGGATTCCTTCGGCCAGCCGGTCCCAGACCTCCTGGCGGTACGGAGTCCGAGCGTGCGATCTCACCGAATCGCAGACGAGCTTGGCGAAGTCCTCGTGGTCCCAGTCCCGCCGGGCAAAGCCGACCAATGCGAAATTGGCCGGCAGCAAGCCGCGGTTGGCGAGGTCGTAGATGGCAGGCATCAACTTCTTCGTCGCGAGATCGCCGGTGACGCCGAAGATGACCACTCCGCAGGGGCCCGGAATGCGGGGCATGCGCTTGTCGCGCTTGTCCCGCAGCGGATTACGCCAGTCCGCCGGGGCGGCGGATTTCTCTGCCGACTCCTTGCTCATTTCTTGTCGAGCTGAGTCTGCGTCTCGTCGAGAAGCTCCTGCCAGGACTTTTCGAACTTCTCCACGCCCTCGTTCTCGAGGGTGAGGAAGACGTCGGTCAGGTCGACACCCACGGCGTCGAGCTTGTCGAAGATCTCCTGGGCGGCATCGCCGGTGCCGGTGACCGTATCGCCCTGCACGACACCGTGGTCGGCGACGGCGTCAAGCGTCTTCTCCGGCATGGTGTTCACGGTGTTGGGGGCAACCAACTCGGTGACGTAAAGCGTGTCGGAGTAGTCGGGGTTCTTCACACCCGTCGACGCCCACAGCGGCCGCTGCACGCGCGCACCGTCGGCCTTGAGAGCTTCGAACCGGTCACCGCCCACGAATACTTCTTCGTATGCCGCGTACGCCAGCCGTGCGTTGGCCACACCTGCCTGCCCACGCAGCGCCAGCGCCTCGTCGCTGCCGATCTTCTCCAGCCGCTTGTCGACCTCGCTGTCGACCCGGGACACGAAGAACGATGCGACCGAGTGGATCTTGGACAGATCGTGGCCTGCCTTCTTGGCGGCCTCCAGTCCGGCGAGGTAAGCGTCCATCACCGCGCGGTGGCGCTCGACGGAGAAGATCAGCGTCACGTTGACCGAGATCCCCTCGGCGAGAACGGAAGTGATGGCGGGCACGCCCTCTTCCATTGCGGGGATCTTGATGAAGAGGTTCGGCCTGTCGACGATCTTCCACAGCTCGATGGCCTGTTGAATGGTCTTGTCGGCGTCGCGGGCGAGTCGCGGGTCGACCTCGATCGACACCCGGCCGTCGACACCGTCGGAGGCTTCCCACTGCGGGCGCAACACGTCGCAGGCGTCCCGCACGTCGTCGGTGGTGACCGTGCGGATGGTGGCGTCGACGTCAGCACCCCGTTCGGCCAGTTCTTTCACCTGGTCGTCGTAGGCGTCGCCCTTCGAGAGTGCGGCCTGGAAGATGCTCGGGTTGGTGGTCACGCCGACCACACTTTTGGTGTCGATCAGTTCCTGCAGATTGCCGCTTTTCAGCCGGTCGCGGGACAGGTCGTCGAGCCACACGGAGACGCCCGCAGCGGACAGCGCGGCGAGGTTGGAGTTCTGAGCCATCCTTGGTCCTTCTCTCTAATCAGTTGTCCAGTGATCGTTCCGCGGCGGCCACGACCGCTTCGGGGGTGAATCCGAACTCGCGGAACAACGTCTTGTCATCGGCGGATTCGCCGTAGTGCTCGATCGACACGATCTCGCCGGTGTCGCCGACGAGCTTGTACCAACTTTGCGCGACCGCGGCCTCGACCGCGACCCGCGCCGAGACCGCTGGCGGCAGCACCTTGTCGCGATACTCCTTGGGCTGGGATTCGAACCATTCGACGCACGGCATCGACACCACAGTGGCCGTGATGTCCTTCTCCGCCAACAACTTCTGCGCCTCGACCGCGAGCTGGAGCTCAGACCCCGTGCCGATCAACACCACATCGGGGTTTTCGTCAGGCGCCCCACCGAGCACGTAGCCGCCCTTGGCCACACCGTCGCTGTCGGTTCCCTCGAGCACTGGAACGCCTTGGCGCGTGAGAATGAACCCGACCGGGCCGCTCCCATTGCCGCGCGCAAGAATGCTCTTCCACGCATAGGCGGTTTCGTTCGGGTCACCCGGACGAACCACCGATAGGTTTGGAATCGCCCGAAGCGCCGCGAGGTGCTCGATGGGCTGGTGCGTGGGACCGTCCTCGCCGAGCCCAATCGAATCGTGGGTCCAGATGTAAATGGTATCGATGTCCATCAGCGACGCCAATCGCACCGCGGGCCGCATGTAGTCGGAGAACTGCAGAAACGTTCCGCCGAACGCGCGGGTCGGACCGTGCAGCACAATGCCGGACAGAATCGACCCCATCGCGTGCTCTCGAATGCCGAAGTGCAGGACCCGGCCGTACCAGTCGGCCTTGAAGTCGTCGGTCGAGATCGACGGCGGTCCGAACGACTTGACGTCCTTGATCGTCGTGTTGTTGCTACCGGCCAGATCGGCTGAGCCGCCCCACAATTCGGGGAGTTTCGGCGCGACGTCGTTGAGAACCTGACCGAAGGCCGCCCGGGTGGCCAGCGGCTTGGAGCCGGGTTCCCAGTAGGTCACGTCGGCGTCCCACCCGTCGGGCAGCTCCTCGGCTACCAGCCGGTCGAGCAGCTTCTTGCGCTCGGGTTCGCGTTCGGCCCACGCGTCGAATTGCGGCTGCCATTTCTCGTGGGCTTCCTTGCCGCGGTCGACCAGCTTGCGGGTGTGCTCGATGACCTCGTCGCGCACCTCGAAGGTCTTGTCGGGGTCGAAGCCGAGGACGCGCTTGGTGGCGGCCACTTCCTCGTCACCGAGCGCCGAGCCGTGCACGCCGCCGGTGTTCATCTTTGTCGGTGCGGGATACCCGATGATCGTTCTCAGCGAGATGAACGACGGCTTGTCGGTGACCTTCTTCGCCTCGGCGATGGCGGCCTCGATGCCGACGACGTTCTCACCGCCCTCGACTTCCTGAACGTGCCACCCGTAGGCGCGATAGCGAGCGGGCACGTCCTCCGACAGCGCGATGTTCGTGTCGTGCTCGATGGAGATCTGGTTGTGGTCGTAGAACACGATGAGATTGCCGAGCTGCTGGGTGCCCGCCAGCGACGAGGCCTCGCTGGTAATGCCCTCTTCCATGTCGCCGTCGGAGGCGATGACATATATGAAGTGGTCGAACGGGCTGTCGCCGGGCGCCGCGTCCGGGTCGAAGAGGCCGCGCTCGTAGCGCGAGGCCATCGCCATTCCGACCGCTGAGGCCAGTCCCTGGCCCAACGGGCCGGTGGTGATCTCGACACCCTTGGTGTGCCGGAACTCGGGATGTCCCGGCGTCTTGCTCTTCCACGTGCGCAGGGACTCGATGTCGGAGAGTTCGAGACCGAAGCCGCCCAGATAAAGCTGGATGTACAGGGTCAGGCTTGAATGTCCGCAAGACAGCACGAATCGGTCACGTCCGAGCCAGTGCACATCGCTGGGGTCGTGGCGCATCTGGCGCTGAAACAGCGAGTAGGCGAGGGGCGCGAGGCTCATCGCCGTGCCGGGGTGACCGTTGCCGACCTTCTGAACCGCATCGGCCGCCAGCACCCGGACGGTGTCGACGGCCTCCGAGTCCACGTCGGTCCAGTCGTCCGGATGGTTCGGACGAGTAAGAGCCGAGATATCTTCGACTGTTGTCACCAGTTGACTCCTCAAATCGACAACCCTGGTCCACCACATACCCTAGTGCCGCCGGCGCAATCGTTGCAGGCCGCGTCGCGCATCATTGGCTGTTCATTCACCCATTCGACCCAGCTAGGTTCCGGGCGCCCCCGCGGTCTACCATCGCCTGTAGTAGACGCGGCGCGGTTGGCGCCCTTTGAGGAGTTATTTGCGTGGATATTCGCGAAGGCCCCCTGCTTGAGGGATCGCCTAGCCGAGTTCGCGCCACCCTCCTCGGCTACCTGTCACTGACGAAGCCGCGGGTGATCGAGCTGCTGCTGGTCACCACCATCCCCGCGATGCTGCTGGCCAACCGCGGCACTGTGGATCCGCTGCTGATCCTCAACACGCTGGTGGGCGGACTGCTGGCCGCGGCGGGAGCGAACACGCTGAACTGCGTGGCCGACGCCGACATCGACAAGATGATGAAGCGCACGGAGCGGCGCCCGTTGGCCCGCGACAGCGTTCCACGCAGCCACGCGCTGATCTTCGGTCTGCTGTTGTCGGTGGCCTCCTTCTTCTGGCTGTGGTGGACGACGAACATGCTGTCCGCGCACCTGGCCGGGGCGACGATCGCGTTCTACGTTCTCGTCTACACGCTGCTGCTGAAGCGCCGCACGTCGCAGAACGTGGTGTGGGGCGGCGCGGCCGGCTGCATGCCGGTGATGATCGGCTGGTCGGCGGTGACGGGCACGATTCAATGGCCTGCGCTGGTGATGTTCGCGATCATCTTCTTCTGGACGCCGCCGCACACCTGGGCGCTGGCGATGCGCTACAAGGAGGACTACCGAGCAGCAGGCGTGCCGATGCTGCCCGTGGTCGCCACCGAGCGACAGGTCACCAAGCAGATACTCATCTACACGTGGCTGACCGTGCTGGCCACGTTGTCACTTTCGCTGGCAACCGGTTGGCTCTACGCCTCCGTGGCGTTGGTCGCGGGCACCTGGTTCCTGGCAATGGCCCACCAGTTGTATGCCGGGGTGCGCCGCGGCGAGGCGATCAAGCCGCTGCGACTGTTCCTGCAGTCGAACAACTATCTGGCCGTCGTGTTCTGCGCGCTGGCCGTCGACTCGGCGCTCGACCTACCGACGCTGTTCAGCCGGTAGCTCACGCGGGCGTGAGTAACGCGATCACCGATATCGTTCCGCCGTCGGTGTTCACTACTTAGGCGCGCGAGCCGATTCCCGGAGGCCACCCGGTCTAGGGGACGAGCACGATGGAGCCGACGGTCTTACGGCTCTGAAGGTCGCGGTGAGCCCGCTCGGCATCTTCGAGTCGATAGCGCTCGCTGACCGTTACATTGATGGTGTCCGAGGCGATCGCGTCGAGCAGTTCTCCTGCACGCCAGGAGAATTCATCAGCACTGCGGGTGTAGTGGGCCAAGCTCGGGCGGGTCAGGAACAGCGATCCTGCGGCATTGAGCCGCTGCGGGTCGAAAGCCGGGACCGGCCCGCTGGATGCTCCGAAGAGGGCGAGCGTGCCACGCACCGCCAGGCTGGCGAGGCTCGCTTCGAACGTCGCCGCGCCGACGCCGTCGTACACCGCTGCCACCCCGCCGTCGGTCAGGTCCTTGACCTTGGCGCCGAAGTCTGCGGGATCCTCGGGGTAATCGAGCACCTCCGTCGCGCCCGCCTGCCTGCTCAACTCAGCCTTCTCCGGTGTCGACACGGTGCTGATGACCCGAACCGCCAGACTGGTGGCCCACTGCGTGAGGATGAGACCGACGCCGCCAGCACCGGCGTGCACCAGGACGTTGTCGCCCTGCTGCACCGGATAGACCGACTTGAGCAGGTAGTGCGCCGTCATCCCCTTCAGAAGCGACGCCGCCGCCACATCCGATGCCACGCCGTCGGGTACGTATGCACAGAAATCGGCTGGCGCCGTGCAGTATTCGGCGTAGGAGCCGTTGGCCTGCGCGGTAACCACCCGATTGCCAACCCCCAGCGCGGCCACATCCTCACCGACGGCCTCGATCGTCCCGCAGACTTCGACGCCGACGATGAACGGCAACTCCCGCTTATAGAGGCCCGATCGGAAATAGGTGTCGATGAAGTTGATGCCGATGGCCTCGGCTTTGATCAGCACCTCGCCGGGTCCGGGGGAGGGGGTGGGCTTGTCGACGTACTGCAGGACCTCGGGTCCGCCGGTTTCGGTGATCTCAATGGCTTGCATGGTGTCTATCATGCCTACGTCATGAAACTCGCTCGCCCCGACATCCGTCATCCCCGGATCGTGTTGGCCGGCTGCCCCGCGCTGCCGGAGGGCGACGGTGACGACGCCGAACTCGTCGACGTCCTGCGTCGGCGCGGACTGGCTGCCCGCTGGCTGTCCTGGGACGACCCGCAGGCGTTGAACGCCGACCTTGTCATCCTCCGCGCGACCTGGGACTACATCGACCGCCTTGACGACTTCCTGCGCTGGAGCACCCGCGTCGCCAACCTGTTGAACCCGCCGGACGTGGTCGCATGGAACACCGACAAGCGTTACCTGAGCGACCTCATAGATGCCGGGGTGCCGACCTTGCCGAGCAGCTTCTTCGCACCCGGCGAGAAGGTGCGGGTGCCGAAGGGCGAGGTGGTGGTCAAGCCTGCCATCGGGGCGGGATCGGTTGGTGCACAGCGTTTTACCGACGCCCGCTCCGCTCGCCAGCATGCCGCCGTCCTGCACGATGCGGGCAGTACCGTTCTCGTCCAGCCCTATGACCCCAGGGTGGAAAGCGGCGAGACGGCGTTGGTTTTCCTTGGCGGGGAACAGTCGCATGCCTTCACCAAGGGGCCGATGCTGCCGCCCGCCGGGCAGCGTCCGCTGTTCGATCCGTCCGGCACCTACGCCGAGGAGTCGCTGACCGCCGCCGATCCCGACTTCGAAGTGTGGGATGTCGGCCATGCCGCCCTGGATGCGGCGGCCGCGCGATTGAGAATCAGCGCCACCGACCTGCTGTACGCCCGCGTCGACGTGATCGGCGGGCCGGACAATCCAATGCTACTGGAGTTGGAGCTCGTCGAGCCGTCACTGGGGTGGCGTCAGCTCGACCGGGCCACGCGGGACCTTCAACAACGGAAGTTCGCGGTCGGCGTCGAGTCAGCGCTCGACCGGCTCGGGCTTGGTCCGCTCCCGCATCGACGCCCATAGGGCCGAGGTGGCCGCCGTACATGCGGCCGCTCCCGCCACGTGGATCGCCACCAGCGCGGCGGGCACACCGATCGCATACTGGACACGGCCCACCAACGCCTGCGCCGCAACGAGGATCAGTAGAACGACCAGCCGCCTGATGACGCGGCGGCCAGCGCCTGCCCTGCGAAGCGCGAAGCCCAGTACCAGCAGCAGTGCCAGATAGACCATCAGCACTACCGCGTGCAGTTGCACCAACGTGACGATTTCGACCTGTAGCCGCGGAACCGGGGCGTCGATGCTTTTGTCTCCGGCGTGCGGACCCGCCGCCGTCACCAGCGTGCCGGAGACCAGCTGCGCCGCCAAAACGACAGCGGTGACAATGGTCAGCTGCCGCAAAGGTTTTGGCGCGCGCGACGTAGGAACACCGTCGTCCGGCTCACCGATTTTCACGTAGAGCTGCACGGCAAGCCACACCATCGCCATTGATACCAGAAGGTGGATGGCGACGGTCCACCACAGAAGGCCGGTGAGCACGGTGATTCCGCCGATGACTGCCTGCATCACCGTCGAGGCCGGCATCAGCCAGGCGTACACCAGGACCTCACGACGACGACGGGCTCGCGTGACGGCCAGTACCGCCACCACGGCGGTCAGTACGACGAGGAAGGTGATCATCCGGTTGCCGAACTCCACGGCCTGATGGATTCCTGGCACTTCGGCATGTGGCACAGGGGTGAAACTGCCGGGGAAGCATTGCGGCCAGGTCGGGCAGCCCAGTCCCGATGCGGTGACCCGCACGATGGCACCCGTGACGGCGATGCCGCCCTGGGTCAGCACGACGGCTGCGGCGATGAGTCGCTGCGTGCGCAGGCTTGGCATCGGTAGGACGTCCACCGCGCGCATGAGAAGTCGTCCGATGGCCACGGCCCTGATCGTAGAGGATCGCAACTACAGACCGTAGTAGGACGGGGTGTTCCTCAGGTGAAACGGAACCAGCGCAGAGCGCACAGGGCGGACACACCGCCCCACGCGGCCAGCACGGCGATGCCGAACCAGTCCACCGACAGCGACATCGCCTGCGTCAACGCCTCGGTCAGAGCGCCCGAAGGGGTGAGGCGGGCCGCCCACCGCCCTGCTTCAGGCACGGCCTGGCCTTCGAGGGTGAGCGCGCCGAGCCCGGCGAAGACGAACCACAGCAGATTGGCGATGGCCAGCACGATCTCGGCGCGCAGCGTGCCGCCGACCAGCAGTCCCATTGCCGCAAAACCCGCGGTGCCGAGCGCGATGATGACGGCCCCCAGAATCAGGCCCACGATGTGCGGTCGCCAGCCCAGCGCAAAGCCGATGCTGCCCAACACGATTGACTGCAGGAAGACGACGGTGACCACGGCAAGCGACTTGCCGGCAATGATGCCCCACACGGGAAGTGCGGTGGCGCCGATCCGTTTGAGCGCACCGTAGCGGCGGTCGAACGCGACGGCGATGGCTTGCCCCGTGAACGCCGTCGAGATCACCGCCAGCGACATGATTGCCGGGACGAACGTCGCCGCCCGGTTCGGTCCGAACGAGCCGAGCGGGAGCAGCGTCAACCCGACCAACAGCGTTATCGGAATGAAGAGAGTGAGCAGGAGTTGTTCGCCGTTGCGCAGCAGCAGCTTCAATTCGAGCGCGAACTGTGCGGCCAGCATCCTCGGCACGGTCGCCGGACGCGGGTCTGGTGTGAACGTCCCGGACGCGAAGCGATTCGTCACGATCGCAACTCCCGCCCCGTCAAATCGAGGAACACATCCTCGAGGCTGCGCTGCTCCACCCGCATGTCGTTGGCCAGCACATCCAGCCTCGCGCACCACGCGGTCACCGTCGCCAGCACCTGCGGGTCGATGTGCCCTTCCACTAGGTATTCGCCCGGCGAGGGCTCGGAGGCCTTATATCCCTCGGGAAGCGCCGAGATCAGCAGAGACAGGTCCAGCATCCGTGGGGCCCTGAACCTCAGCTGGTTCTCCGCGCCGCGGTTCATCAGCTCGGCCGGAGTGCCGCTCGCCACCGCGACACCGCGGTCGATGATCACCAGCCGATCGGCCAGCTCCTCGGCTTCGGTCAGCTGATGGGTGGTCAACACGACCGTCACACCGTCGCGGCGCAACGCATCGATCAACTCCCACACCACAATTCGCGCATGAGCGTCCATGCCCGCGGTCGGCTCGTCGAGGAACACCAGCTCGGGGCGGCCGACAACCGCGCACGCCAGCGCCAACCGCTGCTGCTGTCCGCCGGACAGACGGCGATATGTCGTCTTCGTCGCTTCGGTCAGGCCGAGCGTCTCCATCAACCATTGCGGATCCAGTGGGTCGGCGCTGTAGGACGCGACAAGGTTGAGCATCTCGCCGGCCTGCGCCGCCGGGTACGCGCCGCCGCCCTGAAGCATGACGCCGATGCGTTCACGCACTTTCGCGTTGTCGGTGACCGGATTGAGGCCGAGAATTTCGATGCTGCCCGCGTCCGGTTTGATGAAGCCCTCGCACATCTCGACAGTGGTCGTCTTGCCCGCACCGTTGGGCCCGAGCAGCGCCAGCACTTCGGCGTATTGCACTTCGAGGTCGAGATCGGACACCGCGGTCGTTGACCCGTAGCGTTTGCACACCCCGCGCAGGCGCACGGGGGCGACCGACGAGCGCTTGCGCGAGGAGTCAGCGGCAGTGGAGCCGGAGGTCACGGAGATTCAGCGTAGGCGTCAGCCTTCGCCGCCTGCGGGCGCGGTAACGAAGGCTCGACGGGCACGGGCTCTGCAACCGGCGCGACGTCGAGCTCCGGGCCGGGGTCCGGCAGCTTCCGCCACGGCAGTCGGTAGTAGGTCACCATGATCAACAGGCTCACGATCACGGTGCTGGCAGCGGTCGCCAGCAGGATCTGAAAGACGGTGAAGCGATCCCCGTTGGCCGTCGGGCCGAAGATTCCCACCATCAGGGTCACGACGATGGCGGTGGTGCGGAATGAGCGCCGCGTCGCCCAAGCCGCAAGCGGGATGACGGCCCACAACACGTACCAGGGCTGCACCACGGGGAAGAGCAGGACGGTCATGCCGAGCGCGACGCCGAGGCCGCCGACGGGATGCAGGCGGCCTCGAAGCACCGCCAACAGCAGCCAGGTCACCAGGATCGCGATGATGAACACGCCGATGCCACGGGTCAGCCCGAGGACCGCGGTGGTGTGATCGCCCAACCCGAGCAGGATGCCCACCTGTCCGGTGCCGAGCGCCAACAACGTCGGCAGCGACATCCAACTGCGAACCACGTTGGCGGTGCCGAGCGTGAAGAGCCAACCGAATCCCAGCCCGCTTGCCCAACCGATCACGGCCATCACCGCAACCGTCACCGCCGTGAGCGATCCGCCCGAGATGACGAACGCCTTGAGTGTGCCGCCCCATCGACACGCCAAGGCCATCGCGACGAAGCCGACGGCCAGCAGTCCCGGCAGCTTCACCTGAGACGACAGCGTGATCAGCACGACGCCGGTGATCAGCATCGCCATCGGTCGCCATCGAACCCATTGGTCGCGAGACTGCGGCCAGGCCCACGGTTTGGGCAACAACGGGGTGTCGGCGTACACACCGCGCAGCGCGAACTCGGTGCCCGCCAGCATCAGCCCCAGCATCAGCGCCTCGTTGTGGATGCCCGCCACCAGATGCATGATCAGCAGCGGGTTGGCAGCCCCCAGCCACAGCGCGCTGACCTCGGCGACGCCGCAGCGCCGCGCCAGCCGCGGCACCGCCCACACGATGAGGCCGACGCCCAACAGCACCACAAGCCGGTGAAACAGCACGGCGAAGACGATGTTCTCGCCCGTCACGGCCGAAATGCCTTGGCCTATCCATAAAAACAACGGGCCGTAGGGTGCCGGGGTCTCGCGCCACATCGTCGGCACCGACAGCGTGAAGACGTGGTCGAGCCCCAACCCGGTCGCCGGCCCGACCTTGTACGGGTCGAGGCCGTTGATCGCGATCTCACTCTGCGCCAGATACGAGTAAACGTCCCTGCTGTACATCGGCGGTGCGATGAGCAGTGGGAGCACCCACAGCAGCAGCGTGCGGTCGAGTTGGCTGCGGGTCATCCGGCGCTCTCCGAGGGCGAAGCGGCCGAGCATCAACCACGCCAGCGTCATCATCACCGCACCGGTGGTCGTCATCGTCAGCGAGACGGTCTGGATGCGCGATGGAAGGTTGAGCAGTCGGACGCCGAACGTTGGATCCTGCACGACGGGACGGGCGCCGACGCCGAGAGCGCCGATGGCCATCAACACTGTGCCGGTCGCGCCGAACAACCGGGTCCGGCGCAGCGCGATCAGCTCGGCATCGTTGAGCGGCGAGCCGACGGTCCGTTCATCACCGTGCCAGCCGGCAATCGAGGTGGAAAGGGACCATAGGCGCAACGCCATCACTGCAGCGTAGCGGTCAGAGCGCGACGATCACCTTGCCGGTGTTGCCGCCGCTGAACAACAGGTTGAGCGCGTCGGGTGCTGCCTCCAGCCCCTCGACGATGTGCTCGGCAGCCTTGATTTTGCCCTCGGCGATCCAGCCGGCCATTTCCATCTGCGCGGCTGGGAAGCGGTCGAGGTAGTCGATGATGATGAAGCCCTCCATGCGCCCGCGCCGCACCAGCAGGTTCAGGTAGTTGCTCGGACCCGGCGGAGGTCCGTCGCTGTTGTAGGTCGAGATCGCGCCGCACAGCACGACACGGCCGCGCAGCGCGAGATTCCCGAGGCAGTCGTTGAGGATCGACCCGCCGACGTTGTCGAAGTACAGATCGATGCCGTCTGGACAGGTTTGACGAAGCCGGGCGGCGACGTTCTCGTTCTTGTAGTCGATCGCCTCGTCGAAGCCGAGTTCGTCGACGATGTACGCGCACTTCTCGGCGCCGCCCGCGATGCCGACGACCTTCTTCGCGCCCTTGATCTTGGCGACCTGGCCCGCGGCCGAACCGGTGGCGCCAGCCGCTCCAGAGATGACGACCACGTCGCCGGCGGCGATCTGCCCGACGTCGGTGATGCCGAAGTAGGCCGTCATGCCGGTGACGCCGAGGATGCCGATGGCGATGCCGGGGGAGATGCCGTCGGGCAGCACCTGCATCGCCCGCTCACCCGCATCGGTGATCACATAGTCCTGCCAGCCGGTCATGCCGAACAACAGTTGGCCGGGTGCATAAGCATCGGTGCGGCTTTCGATCACCTCGCCGACGCCGCCGCTGCGGACGACCTCGCCGATCTGAATCGGCGGTAGATAGCTGGGAACGTCGTCCATCCACGTGCGAATCGTCGGGTCGATCGACAGGAAACGGACCTTGACCAGCGCCTCGCCGTCCTGCAGCTCGGGCACGGTCTCGGTTTCCAACCGTGTCGTGTGCTCATCGACCAGGCCGGACGGGCGTTGGGCCAGGACTAGGCGTCGGTTCTGCTCGCTCATACGGTGATCGTAGGTGCGGCGCTATCGCTGGCTCGCCGCGTCCATTCGGCCAATATCCCGCGAAACGGAATTCCAGCACCGAAAGTGCGAGTAGGACCGTCCGTGGGTTCCGTCTCGCGAGGATTCGGGCAATGTCGACCACATAATCGGGCGACGTTGCCCACATAAGGGTGGCCTTGCTTTACCGCCACCGGGAATTCCGTCACAATGGTGTTGTGAAAATACGTCCGGAGGTTGACCGCCACACCCGTGGCGAGATCATCCAGCTCCTATTGGAGTCCGGACCCATAACCGCAGGTGAGATCGGCGAGAACCTCGGCATCTCTGCGGCAGGCGTTCGCAGGCACCTCGATGCGCTGCTGGAGGCCGGCGAAGCACAGTCCAGCGCTGCCGCTGTCTGGCAGCACCACGGCCGTGGCAGGCCAGCCCGGCGGTACCGCCTGACCGCCGCGGGCCGCGCCAAGCTCGGTCACGCCTACGACGACCTGGCGGCTGCGGCCATGCGCCAGCTCCGCGAAATCGGAGGCGACGACGCGGTCCGCACCTTCGCGCGGCGCCGCATCGACACGATCCTGTCGGGAGTAACCGAGGGATCCGATGATGTTGAATCCACTGTCGATCGTGTGGCAGCTGCACTGACCAAGGCCGGGTACGCCGCTACCGCCACCCAGGTGAGCGGACCCCTTCACGGGATAGAACTCTGCCAGCACCACTGTCCGGTGTCGCACGTCGCCAAGGAGTTCCCGGAGTTGTGCGAGACGGAGCGGGAAGCGTTCGCCGAGGTGCTGGGTACTCATGTGCAGCGGTTGGCCACGATCGTCAACGGAGACTGCGCCTGCACCACGCACGTGCCACTGAACCAAGAACAGCAACAGCAACCAGGCCTTCGGCACACAGCCCACGCCGGAGCCACCAAAACCAAGCAAGGAGCGTCGACATGACGACCACGCCCGAGGCCTTGACCCAGGAACAGACCATCGAGTCGCTGGGTCGCTACGGCTATGGCTGGGCCGACTCCGACGTTGCGGGCGCCAGCGCGCAGCGCGGACTGTCTGAAGCGGTGGTGCGCGACATCTCGAGCAAGAAGAGCGAGCCCGACTGGATGCTCGACGTTCGGCTCAAGGCGCTGCGCGTCTTCGACAAGAAGCCGATGCCGAATTGGGGCAGCAACCTCGAGGGCATCCATTTCGACAACATCAAGTATTTCGTGCGCTCGAGCGAGAAGCAGGCTGCGACGTGGGATGACCTTCCCGCCGACATCAAGAACACCTACGACAAGCTCGGCATCCCCGAGGCGGAAAAGCAGCGGCTGGTGTCGGGTGTCGCCGCGCAGTACGAGTCTGAGGTGGTGTACCACTCGATCCGAGAGGATCTAGAGGCGCTGGGCGTCATCTTCCTCGACACCGATACCGCGCTGAAGGAACACCCGGAGATCTTCAAGCAGTACTTCGGCACGGTCATCCCGGCCGGTGACAACAAGTTCTCCGCGCTGAACACCGCGGTGTGGTCGGGTGGTTCGTTCATCTACGTGCCCAAGGGCGTTCACGTCGACATTCCGCTGCAGGCCTACTTCCGGATCAACACCGAGAACATGGGCCAGTTCGAGCGGACGCTGATCATCGTCGACGAGGACGCCTATGTGCACTACGTCGAGGGCTGCACAGCGCCGATCTACAAGAGCGACTCGCTGCACAGCGCGGTCGTCGAGATCGTCGTCAAGAAGAACGCCCGCGTGCGGTACACGACGATCCAGAACTGGTCGAACAACGTGTACAACCTGGTCACCAAGCGGGCCACCGCCGCCGAGGGCGCCACCATGGAGTGGGTCGACGGCAACATCGGCTCCAAGGTCACCATGAAGTACCCGGCGATCTTCCTGCTCGGCGAGCACGCCAAGGGCGAGACGCTGTCGATCGCGTTCTCCGGCGAGGGCCAGCACCAGGACGCCGGCGCCAAGATGGTGCACGCGGCGCCGCACACCTCGTCGTCCATCATCAGCAAGTCGGTGGCGCGCGGCGGCGGCCGGACGTCGTACCGCGGGCTCGTCCAGGTGCTGGAGGGCGCGCACCACTCGGCGTCCACGGTGCGCTGCGACGCGCTGCTCGTCGACTCGATCAGCCGGTCCGACACCTACCCGTACGTCGACGTACGCGAGGACGACGTGTCCATGGG
>NZ_JAVHWK010000075.1:0-19313 GCF_032159775.1 Mycobacterium sp. | reverse complement strand
GCCGACCGAACAGCTCGGCCATCACGGCCAGCTTGCGGGCGCAGATCGCGTTCTCCGCGCGGGTCAGTCCCCCGACCGCGTCGACTACCTGCGCGTCACTCAACGCAGAGAGGTCGGCGATCTCGGGGATCGAACTTTCGAACATACTTTCGAAACTACTCAGCATCACCGACCGGAACCACCGGGGCAAAGCGGACCTGTGGATGAACTCGTGACTGTGGATAGCTTGCGGATTTCCGCAGGAAAAGCACGCCGTGGGAAGATGGGACGCGTGTTGCGATGGACCACAGCTGGTGAATCCCACGGCCGCGCTTTAGTGGCCGTCGTCGAGGGCATGGTCGCCGGTGTCGAGGTCACGTCCGACGAGATCGCGGGACAGCTGGCCCGCCGCAGGCTGGGGTACGGCCGTGGCGCGCGGATGAAGTTCGAGCAGGACCAGGTCACGATGCTTGCCGGAGTTCGGCACGGCGTAACGCTCGGCGGCCCGGTCGCTATCGAGATCGGTAATACGGAATGGCCGAAGTGGGAAACCGTGATGGCGCCCGACCCGGTCGACCCCGCTGAACTTGCGAACGTCGCCCGCAACGAACCGCTCACCCGCCCACGGCCCGGCCACGCCGATTACGCAGGGATGCTCAAGTACGGCTTTGACGACGCCCGGCCGGTGCTGGAACGCGCCAGTGCCCGCGAGACGGCGGCCCGGGTGGCGGCCGGAACAATCGCTCGCGCGTTCTTGAAGCAGGCGCTGGGCATCGAGGTGCTGTCGCACGTCATCTCCATCGGTGCTTCGGCGCCCTATGACGGCCCGCCGCCGCTGGCCTCCGATCTGGCCGCCATCGACGCCAGCCCTGTACGCGCCTTCGACAAGGACGCCGAGGCCAGGATGATCACCGAGATCGAGGCCGCAAAGGCGGATGGAGACACGCTCGGCGGCGTCGTCGAGGTGGTCGCCAACGGCCTGCCGATCGGTCTCGGCTCGTTCACCAGCGGTGACAACCGTCTCGACAGCCAGCTCGCGGGTGCGGTGATGGGCATCCAAGCCATCAAGGGCGTTGAGATCGGTGACGGCTTCGAAACCGCGCGCCGACGAGGCAGCGTCGCGCACGATGAGATGTATCCGGGACCCGGCGGCGTGATGCGCTCGACGAACCGGGCGGGCGGCCTGGAAGGCGGCATGACCAATGGCCAGCCGCTGCGTGTGCGGGCGGCGATGAAGCCGATCTCCACGGTGCCGCGAGCGCTGGCCACCGTCGACATGGCGACTGGCGACGAGGCGGTCGCCATCCATCAGCGTTCCGACGTGTGTGCGGTGCCGGCAGCCGGTGTCGTGGTCGAGACCATGGTGGCGCTGGTGCTGGCCCGGGCCGCGCTGGAGAAGTTCGGCGGCGACTCGCTCGGCGAGACCACGGCCAACCTCGAGACGTATCTGCGTTCGGTGGCTGCCCGAGAGCCGGCTCAACGCGCGCAGGCGTCGGGCTGATGACACCCAAGGCGGTGTTGATCGGGCTGCCCGGGTCGGGAAAGTCCACGATCGGGCGACGGCTGGCCAAGGCGCTCGGCGTTGTCCTGCTGGACACCGACACGGCGATCGAGCAGACCACCGGCCGCACCATTGCCGACATCTTCGCAGCCGACGGCGAGCAGGAGTTCCGCCGAATCGAGGAGGAGGTCGTTCGCGACGCGCTGGGATCACACGACGGTGTGCTGTCGCTCGGTGGCGGTGCGATCACCAGTCCTGGTGTGCGCGAGGCCCTTTCCGGGCACACGGTGATCTATCTCGAGATCAGCGCCTCCGAGGGCGTGCGCCGCACCGGGGGAAACACCGTGCGTCCGCTGCTGGCCGGTGGAGATCGCGCGGAGAGGTTTCGGGCGTTGATGTCAGAACGTGTGCCGCTGTACCGGCGGACGGCGACGATCCGCGTCAACACGAACCGTCGGAATCCCGGTGCTGTGGTGCGCCACATCGTTTCGCGTCTTGAGAACCCGGGCGCAGACGACACCACGACCGAACCCAAACCCAAACCCAAACCGCGACGCCGCCGACGTCCGTCGTGGCGACGCACGCCGGTGTCGTTGGCGCCGGGACCTTCTGAGACCAGCACCCCGGCCAGCCCGGCGGAGTTGGCGCGTCGCGCCGAGGCTCGCCATGAGTGATCCCGTCACAGTCGAAGTGAAGACCGACCCGCCCTACCCGGTGATCATCGGAACCGGCCTGATGGGCGAACTCGGCGGCCTACTCGAGGACAGGCACAAGGTCGCGATCCTGCACCAGCCGGTGCTCGCGCAGACGGCCGAAGCGATCCGTGACCACTTGGCGGGCAAGGGCGTCGACGCCCATCGCATCGAGATTCCGGATGCCGAGGCCGGTAAGGAACTGCCGGTCGTCGGCTTCATCTGGGAAGTGCTGGGCCGCATCGGTGTCGGCCGCAAAGACGCCGTCGTCAGCCTCGGCGGGGGAGCGGCGACCGATGTCGCCGGATTCGCCGCCGCCACCTGGCTACGTGGCATCGACATCGTGCACGTCCCGACGACGTTGCTCGGCATGGTGGACGCCGCCGTCGGCGGGAAGACCGGCATCAACACCGAGGCGGGTAAGAATCTCGTCGGCGCATTCCACCAGCCCGCTGCGGTGCTCGTCGACCTCGCAACTCTGGAAACGTTGCCGCGCAATGAGATTGTCGCCGGCATGGCGGAGATCGTGAAGGCCGGCTTCATCGCCGACCCGGTGATTCTCGACCTGATCGAAGCCGATCCCGAGGCGTCGCTGGACCCTACGGGCGAGGTGCTGCCGGAACTGATTCGCCGCGCTGTCGTGGTCAAAGCCGAGGTCGTCGCTGCCGACGAGAAGGAATCGCAGCTGCGCGAAATCCTCAACTACGGTCACACCCTCGCGCACGCCATCGAACGCCGCGAGCGCTACCAGTGGCGCCACGGTGCCGCCGTATCGGTGGGACTCGTCTTCGCCGCGGAGTTGGGCCGACTGGCCGGCCGTCTCGACGACGGGACCGCCGACCGGCACCGAGCCATCCTCGACTCCCTCGGCCTGCCGGTCAGCTATGACGCCGACGCCCTGCCGCAGCTGATCGAATCCATGGCCGGTGACAAGAAGACCCGATCCGGGGTGCTGCGCTTCGTCGTGCTCGACGGGCTGGCCAAACCGGGACGGCTGGAAGGTCCCGACCCCGGGCTTCTTGCGGCGGCCTACGCGGGGGTGGCGCAGCCGTGACGACTGTCAACGTCATCAACGGGCCGAACCTGGGCCGCCTCGGCCGGCGCGAGACGCAGGTCTACGGCAGCACGACGCACGACGACCTGGTTGCGATGATTGAACGTGAAGCCACCGACCTCGACCTGAAAGTAGTTGTGCGGCAGTCGGACAGCGAGGCCGAGCTGCTGGACTGGATCCATCGTTCCGCCGACTCCTGCGAGCCGGTGATACTCAACGCAGGCGCGCTGACGCATACCTCGATTGCGTTGCGGGATGCCTGTGCCGAGCTCCGCGCCCCATTGATCGAAGTGCACATCTCCAATGTGCATGCCCGGGAAGAGTTTCGGCATCACTCATATCTCAGTGCAATCGCCACCGGCGTCATCGTCGGACTCGGTGTGCAGGGTTACCTGCTCGCACTGCGATACCTCGCCGCGCTGGATTAGCGCCTCTCGGGCTAGGTGTGTTCCTGGCGGCGCTCGGTCGGCGTCTCGTCAGCAGGGTCATCGGGGTGCCGCACAGCGGCGAACACATCGGTGTCCGCGCGGTCTTCGCCCGCGGACAGGCCGTGGTGCTGACGCGGAGTGTCGTCGGCGTGCCGGTCGACGAGCCAGTGCCCGATCGCGACCCCGGCGATCGCCGTGAGGAAGGTGAGCAGCGCGGTGAACGCCGCGAAGGTGGTGAGTTCGTTGACGAGGCCGCCGACATAGAGGCCTTTGTAGAACAGCGAGATCAGCCACGCGACCACGCCGCTGACGAGCCCGGCGAACAAGCCAGTCACCAGCCACGTCATCGCCAGGTCGGCGCGCCGGTCGGGGTCGGGGTTGGCACGCGCGTCCGAGCGGCCGTCGAGGTATCCCCAGGCGAATGACACGATCGCGTAGAGAACGACTAGGACGACACTGATCAATCCCGCCTTGGTTTCCCACGCGTTAATCGCAGCGCCCTGTACCAGTCGGATGAAAACCATCAGGGCAGCGAACACCAGTCCGCGCAGCAACCACTTACTCATGGGGCATCACCTTAGCGAGTAGCGTCAAGACCTGTGACTATATCCCAGCGTCGAGACCGGCTGCGGCAACGGCTGAAGTCGGACGGGCTGGACGCGATGTTGGTAACACGCCTGGTCAACGTGCGTTATCTTTCCGGTTTCACCGGTTCGAACGCGGCCCTACTCATTCGTGCGGACGACGACACTCCGGTGCTGGCCACCGACGGGCGGTATCGCACCCAGGCCGCGCAGCAGGCCCCGGACGCCGAAATCGTGATCGAGCGGGCCTGCGGGAAGGTTCTGACCGGCCGGGCCGCGGCAGATGGTGCGCGACGGCTCGGCTTCGAGAGCCACGTCGTCACCGTCGACGGGTTCGACTCGCTGGTGAAAGAGGCGTGTGACACCGAGTTGGTCCGCGCTGCGGGCACGGTCGAGGCGTTGCGGGAGGTGAAGGACGCGGGCGAGGTCGCGCTGCTGCGGTTGGCCTGCGAGGCGGCCGACGCCGCGCTGGCCGATCTGGTCGAAGGCGGTGGGCTGCGGCCGGGGCGGACCGAGCGTGAGGTGGGCCGCGAGCTGGAGTCTCTGATGCTCGATCACGGCGCGGACGGGGTGTCCTTCGAGACCATCGTGGCGACCGGCGCCAACTCCGCGATTCCGCACCACCGGCCGACCGACGCAGTGCTTGCGGCGGGTGATTTCGTCAAAATCGACTTCGGTGCGCTGGTGTGCGGATACCACTCGGACATGACGCGCACCTTCGTGCTGGCCCCCGCCGCCCAGTGGCAGCTTGACCTCTACGAACTGGTCGCCGCCTCGCAGCGAGCCGGACGCGAAGCGGTCGAACCCGGTGTGGCGCTGCGCGACGTGGACACCGCGTCGCGGAGGGTGATCGCCGACGCGGGATACGCCGACAACTTCACGCACGGCCTCGGGCACGGTGTCGGTCTGGAGATCCACGAAGCGCCGGGAATTAGCGCGTCGGCCGCCGGTACACTGCTTTCTGGCTCCGCGGTGACCGTAGAGCCCGGTGTCTACTTGCCCGGTCGCGGCGGTGTCCGCATCGAGGACACGCTGGTCGTGTGCGAGGTGCCGGTGGAGCCGGATGGCCGGCGACATCAGACATCAGAACTGCTTACCCGGTTCCCCAAGGAACTGGCCATTCTCAGTTGAGAGACGTTGAGAGACTAGGAGTAGTACCGCCGTGGCATCGACCGCCGACTTCAAGAACGGGCTCGTCCTGAACATCGATGGACAACTGTGGTCCATCATCGAGTTCCAGCACGTCAAGCCGGGCAAGGGCCCCGCGTTCGTCCGCACCAAGCTGAAGAACGTGTTGTCGGGCAAGGTCGTCGACAAGACCTACAACGCCGGGGTGAAGGTCGAGACCGCAACCGTGGACCGCCGCGACACCACCTATCTGTACAAGGACGGGTCGGACTTCGTATTCATGGACAGCCAGGACTACGAGCAGCACCACCTGCCGGAATCGCTGGTCGGAGACGACGCACGATTTCTGCTGGAGAGCCTTCCCGTGCAGGTGGCCTTCCACAACGGCACGGCGCTGTACATCGAGCTGCCGGTCACTGTGGAGCTCGTGGTCAAACACACCGAGCCGGGCCTGCAGGGCGACCGGTCCAGCGCAGGCACCAAGCCGGCGACGGTGGAGACAGGCGCCGAGATCCAGGTGCCGCTGTTCATCAACACCGGTGACAAGCTCAAGGTCGATTCGCGCGACGGCAGCTATCTCGGCCGAGTGAATTGACCGTGCGGAAGCCGGACAGGGGACGGCATCAGGCGCGCAAGCGAGCCGTCGACCTGTTGTTCGAGGCGGAGGCGCGCGGCATCACGCCCGCAGAAGCCGCACAGTCGCGAGAGGCGTTGGCGCAGAGCCAATCCGACGTGTCGGCGTTGAACCCCTACACGGTGACGGTGGCCCGGGGCGTGACACAGCACGCCGCGCATATCGACGATCTCATCTCGACGCATCTACAGGGCTGGACGTTGGAACGCCTACCCGCCGTGGACAGGGCGATCCTGCGGGTCGCGGTGTGGGAACTGTTGCATGCCGAGGACGTCCCGGAACCGGTCGCCGTCGACGAGGCCGTCGAACTGGCGAAGCATCTGTCCACCGATGATTCGCCGGGGTTCGTCAACGGCGTGCTGGGCCAGGTGATGTTGGTGACGCCGCAGATTCGCGCCGCCTCCGACGCGATTCGCGGCGGATCAGAGAGTTCCTGACGAGTTCGGCTTCCACCGCGCCGGATAGTCCGGCAGCGCGATCGAGTCCGCGGCCGTGAACCACAGCCTGGTAGCGATCGGGCGGAACGGCCAGCGCTGCAGTGCGTCTTGGATTCGTTGTGCCTTAAAGGAATTCGCGGGTCCGAGTTCACCCGCGAGCAGGTAGGCGCCGACGAGGGCGAGGCTGGTGCCCATACCGCTGAGCGGAGACGCGCAGTAGCCGGCATCGCCGACGAGCACAACGCGCCCCGAGGTCCATGCGGGCATACGCACTTGGAGAAAGGAGTCGAAGTAAAAGTCATCGGCCTCCTGCGCGGCGGTCAACAGCGCGTCGCACTGCCACCCCGCACCGGCGAATCGGTCAACGAGAAGTTGGCGCTGCTGGTCGATGTCGTGTCTGTCGTAGTTAATCGGTTCTGAGGCAAAAGCCAATCCCGCCTTGGCCTTTGCGGGGTCGTGAGTGGGCCGCTTGGACGCGTTGAGGCCGCCGGGCGCCATGTACATGAGGTACCAGCCGTCCAGACCGACGTGGTCGGGTGCGCTGAACCATGCGTTGTACCCGCCGAGCGGCGTGACGAACTGCTCTCCGGGCCCGAACGCCATGCCGCGTACCGCGGAGTGCGGGCCGTCGGCGCCGACGACGAGATCGGCGTGCAACCTCGTGTTGTCGGCGAGTGTCACTTCGACGCCGTCGTCATCCTGATGAAGTTCTGAAATCCGAGTGTTGAAGCGGTATTCGACGGCTTCTTTTGTGGCTTGGTAAAGGACGTCGACGAGGTCGCCGCGCAGGATCTCCAGCTTGGCAGGCCCATGCGTTCGACCACCTCGCCGCCCGCGCCGCGCAGGTCGACGGTCTGGCCACCGGGCCGAATGCCCTTGGCGATCTCGACCACGATCACGCGGTAGCCGTTCTTCGCGAGCCAGTGGGCCAGAAAGGGTCCGGCAATGCCTGCGCCGCTGATCAACACGGTCGGTTGTGCCACGGCAACCACATTAGGGGCAGCCGACGTCGTCGCAGGTTATGCACCGCTGCGTGCTGTTTCAGCAGAGGTGGAGTACTGCGTTACGCACGTCTTCAGCGCTTTCTCAGGCAAAGCTCGGGTGGTGGGATTCCTCAACCAGTGGGCCTCACGAGGGGGAGGCCCACTGGTCTGTCAGGACTAGATCTGCAGCGCCTGGTATGTCCGCCGGACGAATTTCGGTTGCACGCCTTGCAGTTTGGCCAGCGACGTGTTGCCCGCGACCGCTTCCCCCGCATCGGCCGACATGTCCGGATTGTTCTGAATGAGGTACAGCAGAACGAGGTCCGCCGACGGATCGGCGAGCCACCAGGTCCCGTAGGCGCCCGGCCACGTGAACGACCCTTTGCCGCCAGGACCGAACAGCTGCCGGGACTTCGCCGGGTCGGTGACCACCGACAGATTAAGGCCGAACCCGCGACCGATCCAGTACGGCATCCCCAGAAACGGATACTGGCGCTGCTGATCAGTCAGCTGGTCGGTGCGCATCATTCGGCAGGATTCCTCGGACAGCACTTGTACTCCGTCGAGCGCTCCGCCCGCGAGGAGCATCCGAACGAAACGCAGGTAGTCGTCGGCCGTCGACCACAGCCCCGCACCGCCGCTGCACAACGGCGGATCGGAGATGCGTGCAGGGCTCATCGAGTTGTGGTGCAGCGTGCCGTTTTCGTCGAGCTGGTACATGGTCGCGGCGCGTTGCCGCCCGGTCGGGCCGACGCTGAAGCCGGTGTCGGGCATGCCGACCGGACCGAAGATGCGCTCGGACAGGACTTGCGACAGCGGCTTGTCCTCGATCCGTGACAGCGCGATGCCGAGCACGTCGGTCGAGACGCCGTAGGTCAGTCGCGCACCGGGCTGATGTGCCAGCGGCAGCTTGGCGAGATCCACCAGCCATCCGTCCTGGTCCTGACGGTGGGAGAGCTTGCCGTACGCCCGGGCCAGCCGGCCAGGCACTGAGAATGCGTACGCGAAGCCGCTGCGGTGCGTCATCAGGTCGTCAACGGTGATCGGTCGCTCCGCGGGCTCCGTGTCGTCCAGCGAGCCATGAATGTCGCGAACCACCCGCAGTCCAGACAACTCCGGCAGCCATTTCGTGACCGGATCGGTGAGCGCGAGCCTGCCCTCATCGACCAGCGTCATCGCCGCGGCGACGGTTATCGGCTTGGTCATCGACGCGATCCGGAACATGGTGTCGCGTTGCATCGGCAGGCGGGCCTCGACGTCGCGATAACCGAGCTCGTTGACCTGCAGTACCTCGCCGGCCTGCCACACCAGCGTGACCGCGCCGGACAGCAGGCCGGCATCGATAGCCTCAGTTATGGACGCTCGGTTGCCGTCAAGATTCATCGGCGCCAGGTTACCGAGCGCCTCCGGTGTCGCTGACGGCCGCTTCCGAAACGGGTGCTAAGCTCCACGCAGTTCGACGTCCTTTAACGATCCGTCCAGAGAGGCGGAGAAGGAGGTCAGGGCCCTTGGGCGCCACCGACTCTACAGACACCGACCGGGAATTGATGTCCGCGGCAGACGTCGGTCGGACCGTTTCCCGCATCGCTCACGAAATCATCGAGAAGACCGCTCTTGGCGGTCCCGACGCGCCGAGCGTCGTGTTGCTCGGCATTCCCACTCGCGGCGTGGCGCTGGCGGCCCGGCTCGCCGACAAGATTCGGGAGTTCGCCGGCGTCGACGTTCCGCACGGCGCCCTCGACATCACGCTCTACCGCGACGACCTCAACTCCAAGCCGCCCCGGCCCCTCGAGGAGACCTCGATCCCCGAGCGCGGCATCGACGGCACCGTGGTCGTGCTCGTCGACGACGTCCTCTACTCGGGCCGCACCGTGCGAGCAGCACTCGACGCGCTTCGCGATGTGGGGCGACCGCGGGCAGTGCAGCTCGCCGTGTTCGTCGACCGCGGCCACCGCGAATTCCCGCTTCGGGCGGACTATGTCGGCAAAAATGTGCCGACCTCGCGCAGCGACAACATCAAGGTGCGGCTGACCGAGCATGACGGCCACGACCGCGTGACAATCGCATCGCATGGAGGTCCGCCCCGATGAGTCCACGACACCTGCTCTCGGCGGCGGACCTGACGCGCGACGAGGCGACCGCAATTCTGGACGACGCCGACCGATTCGCCGAGTCGCTGCTGGGCCGCGAAGTGAAAAAGCTGCCGACACTGCGCGGGCGCACGATCATCACGATGTTCTACGAGAACTCCACCCGCACCCGGGTGTCCTTCGAGGTGGCGGGCAAGTGGATGAGCGGCGACGTCATCAACGTCAGCTCCTCGGGATCGTCTGTCGCCAAGGGGGAGTCGCTGCGGGACACCGCGCTCACGCTGCGCGCCGCCGGGGCGGACGCGCTGATCATCCGTCACTCCGCATCCGGGGCCGCCCAACAACTCGCGGAGTGGACAGCCACCGAGGACGGCGGGCCGTCGGTGATCAACGCGGGGGACGGCACCCACGAACATCCCACCCAAGCCCTGCTCGACGCGCTGACCATCCGCCAGCGCCTCGGCGGCATCGAGGGCAAGAGGGTGGTCATCGTCGGCGACGTCCTGCACAGCCGGGTAGCCCGCTCGAACGTGCTGCTGCTCCACACACTGGGCGCTGAGGTGGTGCTGGTGGCGCCACCCACGCTGCTGCCGGTCGGAGTGTCGGGCTGGCCCGTCACCGTCTCCCACGACCTCGACGCCGAACTGCCCGTCGCCGATGCCGTGTTGATGCTGCGGGTGCAGGCCGAGCGAATGACCGGCGGCTTCTTCCCCTCGGCAAGGGAGTACTCCGTGCGATACGGACTGTCGGAGAAGAGGCAGGCCCTGCTGCCCGGCAACGCTGTCGTCCTTCACCCGGGACCGATGCTGCGCGGCATGGAGATCTCGTCCTCTGTCGCTGATTCCACGCAATCGGCTGTGCTGCAACAGGTTTCCAACGGTGTGCACATCAGGATGGCGGTGCTGTTTCACCTGCTTGTTGGCGCCGGCCAGGAGCGAGTGGGAGCCGAGGCATGAGCGCATTTCTGATCAGGGGCGTGCTTCTCTACGGCGAGGGTGACCGTGTCGACGTGTTAATCGATGACGGCCAGATCGCCGACATCGGAGCCGAGCTGACGATTCCGGACGACGCCGACGTCGTCGATGCCACGGGTCAGGTTCTGCTGCCCGGCTTCGTCGACCTGCACACGCACTTGCGCGAGCCCGGCCGTGAGTACGCCGAGGACATCGAAACCGGCTCAGCTGCAGCGGCTTTGGGTGGTTACACCGCCGTATTCGCGATGGCCAACACCAACCCCGTCGCAGACAGCCCGGTA
Organism: Mycobacterium sp.; assembly: GCF_032159775.1. Lineage (GTDB taxonomy): Bacteria > Actinomycetota > Actinomycetes > Mycobacteriales > Mycobacteriaceae > Mycobacterium. Next base: position 8,548 of record NZ_JAVHWK010000075.1, on the reverse strand, counting down.
GTCACCGACCACGTGTGGCACCGCGGCCAGCAGGTCGGGCTGGTCGATGTGCATCCCGTCGGCGCGGTCACCATGGGTCTGGCCGGAGCGCAGTTGACCGAGATGGGCATGATGGCCGCAGGCGCGGCGCAGGTTCGGATGTTCTCCGACGACGGCATCTGCGTGCACGACCCGCTGGTCATGCGCCGCGCCCTCGAGTACGCGACCGGGTTGGGTGTGCTGATCGCCCAGCACGCCGAGGAACCGCGGTTGACGGTCGGCGCCGTCGCGCACGAGGGCCCGAACGCCGCCCGCCTCGGCCTGTCCGGTTGGCCCCGCGCCGCCGAAGAGTCCATCGTGGCGCGCGACGCGCTGCTGGCCCGCGATGCGGGTGCGCGGGTGCACATCTGCCACGCCTCGACCGCAGGCACGGTAGAGATCATTAGATGGGCGAAGGAACAGGACATCGCGATCACCGCCGAGGTGACGCCGCACCATCTGCTGCTCGACGACGACCGGTTGGCGACCTACGACGGCCGCAACCGGGTCAACCCGCCGTTGCGGGAGTCCAGCGATGCCGAGGCGTTGCGTCAGGCCCTCGTGGACGGCGTCATCGACTGTGTGGCCACCGACCACGCTCCGCACGCCGAGCACGAGAAGATGTGCGAGTTCGCCAACGCCCGCCCCGGCATGCTCGGCCTGCAGACTGCGCTGTCCGTGGTCGTCGAGACCATGGTCCGGCCCGGGCTCTTCACCTGGCGTGACGTCGCAAGGGTGATGAGCGAGAACCCGGCCCGCATCGTCGGGCTGCCCGATCACGGCAGGCCGCTCGAAATCGGCGAGCCCGCCAACCTGACCGTCGTCGATCCCGATGCGACATGGACCGTGGCCGGCGCCGAGCTGGCCAGCCGCTCCGACAACACCCCGTACGAGTCGATGACGCTGCCCGGCGCTGTGACGTTGACCCTCCTTCGTGGCAAGGTCACCGCGCGGGATGGAAAATCTCCGACATGAACACCGGCACGCTCGTTGGGTCCCTGATCGTCGCCGCGGTGCTCGTGGTGGTGATCGGGCTTGTGGTCCAGGCGATCGTGCGTGGATGGCGGCACCGGGCCGAGCGGCAGGCGGAACTGATCGGGACGCTGCCGCCGATACCCGACACCGTCGGGCCCGTCATCGTGCCCGCCATGAAGGGCCTGTATGTCGGCAGCACACTGGCGCCGAGCTGGCAGGATCGCATTGCCGTCGGTGACCTTGGCTATCGCACCAAAGCCGTCCTCACCCGATATCCCGAGGGGATCATGCTGCAGCGCAGCGGTGGCCATCCGATATGGATCCCCGACGAGTCGATCACCGCAATACGCACCGAGCGCGGCATCGCCGGAAAGGCCCTCACGCACCAGGGCATCCTGGCCATCCGGTGGCGGCTGCCGTCGGGCACCGAGATCGATACCGGCTTTCGCGGCGAGAACCGCGCGGATTACACGCAATGGCTCGGGGAGGAAACGGCGGCATGAGTGGTAAGGCACAGCTGGTCCTCGACGACGGCAGGATTTTCACCGGCACACCGTTCGGGGCAATCGGGCAGACGCTCGGGGAGGCGGTGTTCTCCACCGGCATGTCGGGGTATCAGGAGACGCTGACCGACCCCAGCTACCACCGGCAGATCGTGATCGCCACTGCGCCGCAGATCGGCAACACCGGGTGGAACCACGAGGACGCCGAGAGTCGCGGCGACAAGATCTGGGTTGCAGGCTATGCCGTGCGCGACCCGTCGCCGATGGCGTCCAACTGGCGGGCGACGGGAACGCTGGAGGACGAACTCGTCAGGCAGGGCGTCGTCGGGATCTCGGGCATCGACACCCGCGCAGTGGTACGGCACCTGCGCAGTCTGGGTTCGATGAAGGCGGGAGTGTTCTCCGGAGCCGCATTGGCGGCGACATCGGGATCGGGCGCCGCTTCCATGGACGAGCTTCTGGACCGGGTGCGCAGCCAGCAGTCGATGCTGGGCGCCGACCTGGCCGGCCAGGTCAGTACCGGCGACGGCTATGTCGTGGAAACCGAAGGAACGCAACGGTTCACTGTCGCCGCGGTCGACCTCGGCATCAAGACCAATACGCCGCGCAACTTCGCCAGGCGGGGCGTCCGCAGCCACGTGCTGCCGTCGTCGGTCACCTTCGATGAGATCGCCGACCTCAAGCCCGACGGCGTCTTCCTGTCCAACGGCCCCGGAGACCCCGCGACCGCCGACCACATCGTCGGCGTCACCCGCGAGGTGCTCAGCGCAGGCATCCCGTTGTTCGGCATCTGTTTCGGCAACCAGATCCTCGGCCGAGCGCTCGGCCGCTCCACATACAAGATGGTGTTCGGGCACCGCGGCATCAACGTGCCCGTCATCGACCACATCACCAAACGGGTCGCCGTCACCGCGCAGAACCACGGCTTCGCGCTGGAAGGCGAGGCGGGTGAGCGTTTCGACACTCCGTTCGGGACCGCGGAGATCAGCCACACCTGCGCGAACGACGGAGTGGTTGAAGGCATCAGACTTGTTGACGGGCGGGCGTTCTCGGTGCAATACCACCCAGAGGCGGCGGCGGGCCCGCACGATGCCAACTACCTCTTCGACCAGTTCGTCGACCTGATGTCGGAGGGACGGTAGATGCCGAAACGCACTGACCTCAACCACGTGCTGGTGATCGGCTCCGGGCCGATCCTCATCGGGCAGGCGGCGGAGTTCGACTACTCGGGCACACAGGCGTGCCGGGTGCTGCGCGCCGAGGGGCTCCAGGTAACCCTCATCAATTCGAACCCGGCGACGATCATGACCGATCCCGAATATGCGGACAACACCTACATCGAGCCGATCACCCCGGCGTTCGTCGAACGGGTCATCGCGCAGCAGGCCGAGCGAGGCAACAAAATCGATGCCCTGCTGGCAACGCTCGGCGGCCAGACCGCGCTCAACACCGCTGTGGCTCTCTCCGACAACGGCGTGCTCGACCGGTACCGGGTCGAGATGATCGGCGCCGACTTCGAGGCGATCCAGCGTGGTGAGGACCGGCAGAGGTTCAAGGACATCGTGGCCAAGGTCGGAGGCGAATCCGCCCGCTCCCAAGTCTGTTTCACCATGGACGAGGTCCGCGAGACCGTCCAGGAACTCGGGCTGCCCGTGGTGGTCCGCCCGTCGTTCACGATGGGCGGCCTCGGCTCGGGCATGGCGTACTCCGCCGAAGACGTCGACCGGATGGCGGGCGACGGCCTCGCCGCGTCGCCGAGCGCCAACGTGCTGATCGAGGAATCCATCTACGGGTGGAAGGAGTTCGAGCTCGAGCTCATGCGCGACCATCACGACAACGTGGTGGTGGTCTGCTCGATCGAGAACTTCGACCCGATGGGCGTGCACACCGGCGACTCGGTGACCGTCGCACCAGCCATGACGCTGACCGATCGCGAATACCAGGTGATGCGCGATCTCGGTATCGCGATCCTGCGCGAGGTCGGCGTCGACACGGGCGGCTGCAACATCCAGTTCGCGATCAACCCCACCGACGGCAGGCTAGTCGTCATCGAAATGAACCCGCGGGTGTCGCGGTCATCGGCGCTGGCGTCCAAAGCAACCGGGTTCCCGATCGCGAAGATCGCCGCCAAGCTGGCGATCGGCTACACCCTCGACGAAATTCTCAACGACATCACCAAGGAAACCCCGGCCTGTTTCGAACCGACGCTGGACTACGTCGTCGTCAAGGCGCCGCGGTTCGCGTTCGAAAAGTTCCCCGGCGCTGACCCCACGCTGACCACCACGATGAAGTCCGTGGGCGAGGCGATGTCGTTGGGCCGCAACTTCATCGAAGCGCTCGGCAAGGTCATGCGGTCGCTGGAAACCGGTCGCGCCGGATTCTGGACCGGCCCCGACCCCGACGTGAGCGCGCAGGAGCTGCTGGACCGGCTGCGCACCCCGACCGACGGCCGGCTCTACGACATGGAGCTGGCCCTGCGGCTCGGCGCGGGCGTTGACGAGGTGGCCGCAGCCTCCGGCGTCGATCCGTGGTTCGTCGCACAGATCAACGGCCTGGTGGCGCTGCGCACCGAACTGCTCGACGCGCCCGTGCTCGATGAGGAACTGCTGAGGCGCAGCAAGCACAGCGGCCTGTCGGACCGCCAGATCGCGGCGCTGCGGCCCGAACTCGCGGGCGAGGTCGGCGTGCGTGCACTACGGCAGCGCCTGGGCATCCATCCCGTCTACAAGACGGTCGACACCTGCGCGGCCGAGTTCGAGGCCAAGACGCCGTACCACTACAGCAGCTACGAGCTCGACCCCGCCGCGGAAACCGAGGTCGCCCCGCAGACCGAGAAACCCAAGGTGCTCATCCTCGGCTCGGGTCCGAACCGGATCGGGCAGGGCATCGAATTTGACTACAGCTGCGTGCACGCCGCGACCACACTGTCCGACGCCGGATTCGAGACGGTGATGGTCAACTGCAACCCCGAGACCGTGTCGACGGACTACGACACCGCCGACCGGTTGTACTTCGAGCCGCTGACCTTCGAGGACGTCCTCGAGGTGTTCTACGCCGAATCGGCTTCCGGTGCAGGCGGCCCGGGCGTCACCGGCGTCATCGTGCAGCTCGGCGGGCAGACGCCGCTCGGCCTGGCCGAGCGCCTGGAGAAGGCCGGCGTGCCGATCGTCGGCACCAGCCCGAAGGCCATCGACCTCGCCGAGGACCGTGGCGCCTTCGGGGAGGTACTCAACATCGCGGGGCTGCCCGCGCCCCGGTTCGGTACCGCGACCAGTTTCGAGCAGGCCCGCCGTATCGCCGCCGACATCGGTTATCCCGTCCTGGTCCGGCCGTCGTACGTGCTGGGTGGGCGAGGCATGGAGATCGTGTACGACGATGACACCCTGCAGGGCTACATCACCCGTGCCACCGAACTCTCACCGGAGCACCCCGTACTGGTCGACCGGTTCCTCGAGGACGCCATCGAGATCGACGTCGACGCGTTGTGCGACGGCACCGAGGTGTACATCGGCGGCATCATGGAGCACATCGAGGAGGCCGGTATCCACTCCGGCGACTCCGCGTGCGCGCTGCCGCCGGTCACGTTGGGCCGCAGCGATATCGAGTCGGTGCGCAAAGCCACCGAGGCCATCGCACACGGCATCGGCGTCGTCGGCCTGCTCAATGTGCAGTACGCGCTCAAGGACGATGTGCTCTACGTCTTGGAGGCCAACCCGAGGGCCAGCCGCACCGTGCCGTTCGTGTCGAAAGCCACCGCGGTGCCGCTGGCCAAGGCGTGCGCGCGAATCATGCTTGGTACCACCATCGCTCAGCTCCGTGAGGAGGGTGTGCTGGTCGCCACCGGAGACGGGGCCAGCACGCCGCGCAATGCCCCGGTGGCGGTCAAGGAGGCGGTGTTGCCGTTCCACCGCTTCCGCAAGGCCGATGGCTCCAACATCGACTCGCTTCTCGGCCCGGAGATGAAGTCGACCGGCGAGGTGATGGGTATCGACCGCGACTTCGGCAGCGCCTTCGCCAAGAGCCAGACCGCTGCCTACGGGTCGCTGCCGACCGAAGGCACTGTCTTCGTGTCGGTCGCCAATCGGGACAAGCGGTCGCTGGTCTTCCCGGTCAAGCGGCTCGCCGACCTCGGTTTCCGTGTGCTGGCCACCGGCGGAACCGCGGAGATGCTGCGCCGCAACGGGATTCCGTGCGACGAGGTCCGCAAGCACTTCGAAGGACCCGCTGAGGGCAGGCCGGCCATTTCGGCGGTCGACGCCATAAAGGCCGGTGACGTCGACATGGTGATCAATACGCCCTACGGCAACTCCGGCCCGCGCATCGACGGTTACGAGATCCGGTCGGCCGCCGTGGCGATGAACATCCCGTGCGTCACCACGGTGCAGGGCGCTTCGGCGGCCGTGCAGGGCATCGAGGCGGCCATCCGCGGCGACATCGGTGTGATGTCGCTGCAAGAGCTGCACAGCGCGCTGGAGCGCTAGCGGTGGGCGGGTTCGGCGACCGACTGGCCGACGCCGTAGCGGTCAGGGGGCCGCTCTGCCCGGGAATCGATCCGCATCCCGAACTCCTTCGCTCATGGGGCCTGACCGTCGACAGCGATGGCCTCAACAGGTTCAGCGACGCATGCGTTGCAGCATTCTCTGGTTTCGCGATCGTCAAACCGCAGGTGGCCTTCTTCGAATCGCACGGTTCAGCCGGCTTCGCGGTGTTGGAGAGCACGATCGCCGCGCTGCGCGCTGAGGGTGTGCTCGTGCTCGCCGATGCCAAACGCGGCGACATCGGTTCGACGATGGCCGCGTATGCGCAGGCGTGGGTCGGACACTCTCCGCTTGCCGCCGACGCGGTCACCGCGTCGCCCTATCTTGGATTCGGTTCGCTCGAACCGTTATTCGACCTTGCCGCGTCGAACGGCAGGGGTGTCTTCGTGCTGGCTGCGACTTCCAACCCCGAGGGTGCGAGCGTGCAGCGGGCCCATACCGAAGGACGGTCGGTGGCGCAGTCGATCGTCGACGCGGCGGCAGCGCTCAACGCCGCGTCAGGTGAGCCGGGCTCGGTGGGTGTCGTTGTCGGGGCGACGCTTTCGTCGCCGCCCGACGTGAGTCGGCTCGGCGGCCCGGTCCTGGTGCCCGGTGTCGGCGCCCAAGGCGGGCGCCCGGAGGACCTGCGCGACTTCGGTGGCGCGCGGCCCGGCCAGCTGCTGCCTGCGGTGTCGCGGGAGATCCTGCGCGCCGGTCCCGACGTCGCGTCGCTGCGGGCGGCGGCCGAGAAGATCCGTGACGCGGTGGCGTACCTGGCATGACACCCTATGGCGTCGCGGAGTGGGCCGAGTTCGCCAACACCGTGGCCGGCGGAGCGGCAGCCCTTGCCGGTCTGATGTTCGTTGGGTTGTCGCTCAATCTGACTGAGGTGCTGGCATTTCCGGGTGTGGCGGCGCGCGCCGCGGCGACACTCGGGCTTACGGTGGCGATTTTGCTTCTAGCGGTCTTCCTCGCGACACCCGGACAGCGCAATGGCGCGCTGGCCGCCGAGATCGGCCTGGTCGGCCTATTGACCGCTGTTGGTGTCGCTGCGGGGACGCGACACCAACAGACCGGTCCGCACCGGAATCGCTCTCTCGTGTCGATGCTGCTCCTTTTCATTCCCGGCCTACTGCTGATCGTCGGCGCGATCTCGCTGTGGTGCCAGGCGGGCGGCGGGCTCTACTGGGTGACGGCCGCAGTCGCAATGGGTTTCGCATCTGCCACGGGAAATGCGTGGGTGCTGCTGGTGGAGATCAAGCGTTAGGTATCGGTCACAGCGGAATCCAGTTGCCGCCGAACCAGAAACCCCATCCCGGTCCGTTACCGGCGGGCATCGGCGTCACCTGCTGGCCGTTCCAATTGAACGGCTGGTGGTCACCCCGACCCTGGTCGATGCCCCGGTGCTGCCAGTCCACTGGAGCCCCCGGACCGCCGCGATCGCGGTTCCAATTGTCGTGGTGATCGTCGCATCGCGACGCGCCAGGCGCGTTACAAGGCGCTCCCCACGGGTCTGCCGACGCGCTCCCGACTCCGACGCCGACCAAGCCCGCGAGTCCGATACCCGCCGCGAGCGTCGATGCATATATCGCCCTTTTGAAGGTCACCAATCTGCTCCAATCATCGTATGTGGGCGGTTGTTCGCCTCACTGACACGACGTTAGGGAGACGAGGTGGGTCGGCACTGTGGTGCGCGTAATCGTGAGCTGTGAAACGGGTAACCCTGTGAAAATCGTATGCGCCCAACGTGATTAAGACAGTCGATGTTCAGTCTGGTCACGGCGCTTCATCAGCGCGATGACTATCATGACGCCGCCGAACACCGACGAGTGCGACCAGCGCCAGGCCGGTAAGATCGGCGCGGGCTCGAGCATGTCCTTGGTCCACCGCGTCAAGACTGCGCGCCCGCAATGGTGGGGGAGACGCCGGTGCCCTCGATTCGTCCGGTGAAATTGGGCGTCGGCTTATTCCGGCACACGCGAGACACCCGGTGAAGCTATGCCCGAAGGGGCCTACTACGCAATGTCGTTGTCGATGCCCGGTGCAGCGGGCGGATCGACGAAAACCCGTCACGACACGCCCGAAACACGGTGACCAGGCAAAATTTTCTTTTTTTGAACGTTCACAGACACGCCGAGTCGCCCAGCCGGCTGTCCTACTGCCCCCTGAATCCGCAAATTTCGCCGGAAAACACCCTGTGAGCAGGCGGTTCTACGCAAATCCCGTAAATCACAGTGTTCCCACCCGTGTCGTCGGCCTGCGCCGGCAGCAGCGAGCATCCTGGGCTTTTGATGGTCAAACCCGGGGGTGGGGTTAGCTTTCGTCAGGATGCGTGGGTACGGTCGTCGCTGCTGGCTGGTGTGTTGACCAGTCAAGACAAAACAATGATGGTGACGAGACGGAGGAACCCCGTGGCCCTTCCCCAGTTGACCGACGAACAGCGCGCGGCAGCGTTGGAGAAGGCTGCTGCCGCACGTCGAGCACGTGCCGAACTCAAAGATCGGCTCAAGCGCGGCGGCACCAACCTCAAGCAGG
>NZ_JAVHWK010000074.1:0-4004 GCF_032159775.1 Mycobacterium sp. | reverse complement strand
CCGCCGTAGCGCGTCCACTGGCTGACGGCATCGGGGAGTTCGCTGAAGCACGCCACGAACATGGCGTCGTCGAACTTCATCAAGTCCCTTGCGTCCATCAGCCTCAATGCTTCTAGCTGTGCCCGATAGGCCTCGGAATAGTCGCCGGGCTCCGCCGCGAGCTGCTCTGCGCGTCCGCCGTCTCTAGGCGCGCGTCGGTTGGCGCCCCCCACGGTTGCAATGTCGATTATGGGGAACCCTCTAACACCGGCCCCGTCAATCGACGTGTCAGCCGAGGACAGTCCGCGCCCGGTGCGCGAGAGCTCCGACGAAGAAAAGAGCCGAATTCATGACAACCGCAGACGCGCGGGAACAGTCCGACTCCGCGACTACCGACACCAACGCCGACTTGGAGGTCGATCACGCCGCCCTGGATGGGCCGCGCGGCACGTGGCAGGCCGCAGAGGAAGCGGCGGCCCAGGCCGAGAAGCAGCTCTCCCTCGTGTTGGAACGGCTCGAGGACAATGCCGAACGGCGCAGCGCCGACGAGGCCGCGTTGCAAGCCGCAGTCGACCAGCAGGCCGAACTCAAGCGTGCGATCAAGACGTCGGCTCAACAGCGGGAAACGCTGCGCAAGGCGCGAAGCAAGGCCCAACGGGAAGTGGAAGAGGCTCGCAAGCGGGCCCAAGCCGCCGAGGCGAAGTACGACGAGGCTCTACTTACTGAGGTGCTGGCCGCGCAGAAAAGCAAAGATCTGTCGGCGTCTGACGGTCAGGCGCAGGCAGTCCATGACGAAGCCGATGCCGTGGCAGCACCCATGGCGCAGTCCACTGCTCAGGCGACGGCCGCAGCCGTGACGGCTCGCAATGCGGGCGCCTAGCTTCCCAAACTCCTGCGCTGCAGAGTGGTGGCGCTAGGCGCACGAAGGCCCAGGTGAGGTATCCCCTGACCTGGGTCTTTTGGCGAAGCTACGTGCCACCCCCAGCAGCCCGCTACTAAAGAGGACCGTGAGTCTACGGCCGCCAAGCAATCGAGTATGTGATCCGTCATGGCGCCTCTCAGATGGGAGTGCCCTATTCATGGGGCGGAGGCGGCCCCAAAGGTCCTACGCTTGGGATCGAGTCAGGAGCGAACACGGTGGGCTTCGACTGCTCCGGATTCACCCAATTCGCAATTCGCAGGTGTGGGTGTACTCATCCCCAAGTTCTCGGGCGATCAATACAACACCGGACGGAAAATTCCGCCGTCTCAAGCTAAGCGGGGCGATCTCATCTTTTACGGCCCCGGCGGGACTCAGCACGTCGCGATGTAGCTGGGCAACGGGCAAGTGCTCGAGGAAGCCAGCAGCTACGGGAAGGTCAGCGTCAATCCCCTGAGGACGGCAGGCATGTCTCCGTATCTCGCCCGCATCATCGAATCTTGATTCGGCTCGAAGATCGATGCAGCTCAATGATGGCATCGTGAGATGGTTCCGATCATTCGCCACGGGGCATGCTGCGACTAACTTTCAGTGTCCTCCGGATCCCTGGCGAACGCGGCCGTGCAGTTGCTCACTGCCAACTCTTGCGGATTTGCGCCCGAAGGGAATCGGCCCCCCAACCTGCTCGATGCGAACGACTGCACTCCGCTTCTGTTGGCAAGATATAGCCCTCGCGAGTTCACCAGTCGGTCTGGATTGTCGCTGGGTATGCATGCACAAGGGCCGACGACAACTTCGGGACGGCGTGGGTCAGCGTGTGCTCGGCTTCATGAGCGATGCGGTGGGCGTCGAAAAGGCTGGTGGTTGGGTCGATGTCGAGTTCGGCGTCGGCGTGGATGCGGTGTCCGATCCACCGCATTTTCACGCTGCGGACTTCGGTGACACCGGGTTCGGCGGCCAGCGCGGCTTCGGCGGCGACGACAAGTTCGGGGTCTACCCCGTCCATGAGGCGACGGAAGATGTCGCGTACTGCGGTGCGCAGGACGGCCACAATCGCCACGGTTATCAACAACCCAATGATGGGGTCGGCAAGGGGGAACCCCATGGCGACGCCAGCAGCTCCGACAAGTACGGCCAGCGAGGTGAATCCGTCAGTACGAGCGTGTAATCCGTCGGCTATCAGGGCGGCTGAGCCGATACGACGCCCGATTCGGATGCGGTAGACGGCGACGAGTTCGTTCCCGATGAACCCGATCAGACCGGCTGCGGCGACCCAGCCGACATGCTCTATCGGGACCGGGTTGATCAGGCGTCGGATTGATTCGACCCCAGCGATGATGGCCGACAGGGTGATCATTGCGACGACGAACAATCCCGCAACGTCCTCGGCGCGCCCGAACCCGTAGGTGTAACCCTTCGTAGCGGCCTTGGTGCCCAGTGCGAACGCTACCCACAACGGGATGGCAGTCAGGGCGTCGGAGAAATTGTGGATGGTGTCGGCCAGTAGCGCGACCGACCCCGAGATCAGCACGATCACCAACTGGGCAATAGAGGTGGCACCGAGCGCGAGCAGGCTGATCTTCACCGCCCGGATTCCGGCGGCGCTGGACTCCAGGGCGCCGTCGATGCTGTCGGAGGCGTCGTGACTATGAGGGGCGAAAACCTCTCGCAGCGCAGCACCGAACTTTCCGCCGCGTGCGCCGTGGCTGTGTCCATGACCGTGGTCAGTGCCGTGGTCGTGCGCGTGGTCGTCGGTGGCTTGATGTTTGTCGTGGGTCATGCTCGATGTCCCTTGGATCGTGCCGGGTCCGGCTCGGCGTCGACGGTGTCGGGGTGCAGGGTCGCGAGTCCGGCAGCGTCGCGGTGGTGGCCGGGTACGCCCGGTCCCGCGTGCTCGGCGTTGAAGACAGCGTCGGTGACCAATTGCCCGATGTGGTCGTTGTCCAGGCTGTAGAAGATCGTGGTGCCGTCTCGGCGGGTCCGGACCAGCCGCGCCATTCGTAGCTTCGCCAGGTGTTGCGACACCGACGGAGCGGGTTTCCCGACATGGGTCGCCAGGTCGTTCACCGACATCTCCCGGCTTACCAGCGCCCACAACACCTGGACGCGGGTGGCATCAGCGAGCATCCTGAATACTTCGACCACCAGGTCCACCTGATCATCGGAAAGCCGGCGACCACAAGCACCTTTATCTGCATACATACGCAAATAATAGGTCGGGCTGCGCAGTGGACGCAACGTGACCGCTAGTGCCTAATTCGCTGCGGAGAGCCGGCCCTGGCGCTGCGAGGCGAAGTCGCTTTTAGAGGGCTGTGCCCGCCCCTACGCCTGAGCGAAAAGCGCGGACGCAGACAGCGGCGCCCACTTGGTGCTGGTGGACGGCAAGAAGTACGGGACCTTTCAGGAAACTGGATCTGGCTTCCCGCAAAGGCAGCGGCCTGGGCCAGATTCCAACACCCAGAAAAGTCATCAATACGGTCATCTCGGGATTTCCACACCATGTTCAGCGCTTGTCCGACCCCAAGGTCGCAGAAATGACCGCGCCGGGCTCGGGAGCGGGTCGGGATCAACGTGCTCCCCCCCGATCACCGTCGACTAATCGGTGTCGACCCTCGCCGCGCCGTGCGACTGCTCGACGGCTGCGAACATCGCGACGGCCACTGCGCCCCCGACCGCACCCACGAACGCAACGCCGGCCAGCCACATCAGCCCAGGTTGAGTGGTGTCACCAAGCAGCACCACGCCGATGGCGCCGGGCACCACGGTCTCTCCGACTACGAGAGCGGCGGCGGCGCCGTTGACCGACCCCAGTTGCAGCGCCACAGTAAATAGGTAGAAGCCGCCCAGTCCTGCGGTGACGATCGTCCATGACGCTGGGTCGGTGAGAAGGCTGCCTACCCGAAGCGGGGCGACACCGTCGAGCACCCGCACCGCCACCGCCATAGCACCGAATAACACCCCCGCGATCAGCCCGGCCGGCACGGAAGCGCGATCGCCAAGCACGCGGATCAGAGCGATGCCGGCACCAAAGATCACCACCGACGCCGCCAGCACACCCCAGTGCAGTGCCCGTTCCGCCGGCCGAACACCGGGATGACCGGCGGTG
>NZ_JAVHWK010000046.1:0-48551 GCF_032159775.1 Mycobacterium sp. | reverse complement strand
CGACCGAGATCCGCGGCCGCGCCGACCCCGAACTCGCAGCGCTGCTGGATGCGGCGTTCGCCAAATGGGCCGCACCGGGCATGTGCAACCCTGACGACGACAACCCGTGTGTCGACGGCGAACCCAGTCAGCAGGCACGCACCGGTGACGTGCGCACGACCGGGCAGCGCAACCACGACGCGCTCAAAGCGGTGCTGCGGGCGATGTTGGCCTCAGGCCAGTTGGGCAGCCACAAAGGTCTACCCGTGACCGTCATCGTCTCAACAACCCTCAAGGAATTGGAATCCGGCGCGGGACACGGCGTCACGGGCGGCGGATCCTTGCTGCCGATGCGCGACCTGATCCGCCTCGCCTCCCAGGCACATCACTACCTGACAGTGTTCGACGACCATACCGGCGTGCCTTTGGCGCTAGCCCGCGCCAAGCGCCTTGCATCCCCCGGCCAGCGCATCGTCCTGCACGCCCGCGACCGCGGTTGCACCCGACCGGGCTGCACCGTTCCCGGCTACTGGTGTGAAGCCAACCACGATGACCCGTGGTCTACGGGCGGTCACACCGACGTCACCACAATGTCGTTCACCTGCGGACCCGACAACCGGCTGCTGCATGAAACCGGCTGGGCAGTCCGCAAGCGCAAAGACGGTCGCACCGAATGGATCCCACCGCCGAACCTCGATACCGGCCAAGCGCGTATCAACTTCTATCATCACCCCGAGCGCTACCTCGTTCCCGACGACGACGACGGTTAGTCATCGCCGCCTACTCGCCGAGGTGAATCTCGATAGCGCCTCGCTGCAGCTGTTCGAAGCTGTAACTGAACTCCCCGCGATGACCGACGGACAACACGTAGCGGTCCTGCCCCTCGGTGATCGGGAACGTGAACGCGAACCTGCAATTGACGTCGTCGCCGTGACCGTCGCCGAGTGACGTGGACGTGAGGATCTCACCCCTACCGTTCTTCACGATGACCTGGGTGCCGCCACCGACATCGGAGTACCCCTGCGTCCCATGACATTTCGTGCCGTCCGACGTTATCGAGCTGACGTACTCCTTGCGCGTGTCGATCAAGACGAAGGTGCCTGATGCGATTCCTGTTTCAAGGACGCGGAATCCCTCGGAGAACTGCGGGCAGAACGCGTCGACCGCGAACTTGTCCGCCGCGAGCCCCTGCTGCGGTCCGCCGTCTTCGAGTTGTCTGCAGACCTGCCTGCCATGGGCCACCGCGTTGGCATCGGAGTTGAAGCCGTCGGCTAACCCCGAGTCTTTCAGCACGGACAGGTAGTCGGCGTCTCGCGAGCCTGCGTTGTGGCGCGGCAGCAGGACGGCCCAGATGACGGCGGCCAGTACGACCAGAACGGCGGTCGCGATACCCGTGCCGAGCCACGTCGATCGAATGCTCGTCCTGCTTCTCGGTGGCGTGTCGAGATACGCCGGAAGCATCTTGCCGCCCTCGACATCGGTTGCTTCGGATTTTCCATTCCGAACCCGGCCGGTAGGGCGGCCGGCCACGTAATAGCGGCCCTCATGACGCGCAGTGGGGTCCGGTCGCCACTGGGTCTGGGTGCCGGCTCCCTTCAGAGCGCCGCAGTTCGGGCACACGTCGGTTTTGCCGACGTCGGAGCCGCAGAACGGGCACGCCACGGGAATCCCTGCGCCTAGGTCCGCACCACGATCAGCTCATGTGGGCGACTGTTGACCGGCTCGGCGCCGTCGGCGGTGACGATGACGATGTCCTCGATTCGGGCGCCCCACTGCCCGGAGAAGTAGATGCCCGGCTCGACGGAGAACGCCATGCCCTCCGCCAACGGCAGATCGTTGCCCGCCACGATGTAGGGCTCCTCGTGCACTGACAGGCCGATACCGTGGCCGGTGCGGTGCACGAACGCCTCGGCCAGACCCGCCTCGGCGAGCACGTCGCGCGCCACCGCGTCGACCTGTTCGGCGGTAATCCCAGGACGCACCGCTTCGACTGCTGCCCGCTGCGCCCGTTGCAGCACCGAATACTGCTGCGCCACTTCCGGGGTCGGCTCACCGATGCTGTAGGTCCTGGTGGAGTCCGAGTTGTAGCCGGGTTCGTAAGGGCCGCCGATGTCGATCACGACGATGTCGCCGGCCCGAAGCTCACGGTCGGAGCACTCGTGGTGCGGATCGGCACCGTGCGGGCCAGATCCGACGATGATGAACGCCACCTCCGAATGCCCCTCGGCGACAATCGCTTCGGCAATGTCGGCGGCCACGTCGGCCTCGGTCCGGCCCGGCACAAGGAAATCCGGCACCCTGGCGTGCACCCGGTCGATGGCGGCACCCGCCTTGCGCAGCGCGTCGATCTCGGCGCCGTCCTTGATCATTCGCAGTCGACGCAACACGTCGGTGGCGAGCACCGGCACCACGCCGAGCACTTCGGCCAACGGCAGCAGGTGCAGCGCTGGCATCGCGTCGGTGACGGCAACACCCGCGGGGGCGCCGCCGAGCACATCGGCCACCATTCCGTAGGGGTCATGGCCATCCACCCAGTCGCGCACCGTGATACCGAGTTCGGTGGCCGCGGACTCCTTCAGCGAGGCGAGTTCCATCCGCGGCACCACGATCGCCGGCTCGCCGGACGCGGGCAGCACCAGCGCGGTCAACCGCTCGAAGGTCTGGGCCCGCGAGCCGATCAGGTAGCGCAGGTCGTATCCGGGCGTGATGACCAACCCGGCCAACCCGGCGTCGGCTGCGGCCGCCGCCGCGCCCTGGAGTCGCTGCGCGTACACGTCGGTGCTGAATCGGCCCGCTGTCATGGCACTCAGGCTAATCCGGGCTCGAATAGCTGGCGACCTCGATCAGGTTGCCGTCCGGGTCGCGGCAGTAGTGCGATGTCATCGGGCCGAGCGCACCGGTCTTGGGGACGGGGCCCTCGGTGATGGTCACTCCGCACGACCGCAGGCGCGCACCGACGTCGTCTGGGCTCATCTCCGCGATGAAGCACAGGTCGAGCGAGCCCGGCGCATCGACCGCGCCCGTCTCCCAGTTCGGCGCTCCGGTGGGCCGCACGTTGATCTTCTGGTTTCCGAACCGCAACGCCACCCGGCCTTCGCCGAACACCTCGCGCTCCATCCCGAGCACCCGCACGTACCAGTCGGTGGTGGTGTCGACATCGCGGCAGTTGAGCACGACGTGGTCGATTCGGTTCACGACGAAGGCCATACGTCACGCTACTGTCGGTGACCGTGGCAGCACCTGTGTTATTGCTCGACGGCGCCAGCATGTGGTTTCGCTCCTTCTTTGGCGTGCCCTCCTCGATCACCGCTCCCGACGGCAGGCCCGTCAACGCGCTGCGCGGCTTCCTCGACGCCGTCGCCACCGTGATCACACGCGAGCGGCCGTCCCGGCTGGTCGTGTGCCGCGATGACGACTGGCGGCCGCAGTGGCGGGTGGATCTCATCCCCTCCTACAAGGCGCACCGGGTCGCGGAAGAGGAGCCGACGGGCCAGCCCGATATCGAAGAGGTTCCCGACGAACTGACGCCCCAGGTCGACATGATCATGGAAATGCTTGACGCCTTCGGCATTCCGACCGCGGGCGCGCCGGACTGCGAGGCCGACGACGTGCTCGGCACCCTGGCAAGCCGCGAGCGCAAGGACCCCGTCGTCGTCGTGAGCGGCGACCGCGACCTGCTTCAGCTGGTTCGCGACGAGCCGGTGCAGGTCCGTGTGCTCTATCTCGGCCGCGGCCTTGCCAAGGCGACCAAGTGGGGGCCGAAGGAGGTTGCCGAGACCTACGGAGTTCCCATCGACCGCGCCGGGCCGGCCTACGCCGAACTGGCGCTGCTGCGAGGCGACCCGTCCGACGGCCTGCCCGGCGTGCCCGGTGTGGGTGAAAAGACGGCCGCCACCCTGCTCGCGCAACACGGCTCGCTCGAGAAAATCCTCGCCGCCGCCCACGACCCGAAGTCGAAGATGCCCAAGGCCTATCGGACGAAGCTGCTTGCCGCCACCGACTACATCGAGGCCGCCGAGCCGGTAGTCAAGGTCGCTACCGACGCCGACGTGAACTTCTCCACCACGTCCGATGAGCTGCCGCTGGCGGCCGAGCATCCGCGCAAGGTGGCCAAGCTCGCCGAGCAATACGGCGTCACGTCGTCAATTGGCCGACTGCAGAAGGCACTTGACGCCCTGCCCGGCGCTTAGCGGGGCGGGACTACTTCGGTCGGCCGACCTCGTAGGTGCCGTTATTGTCCTGGAAGGTCACCGTTACCTGACGCTTGGTGCCGTCGATGCTGACTTCGCAGTCGAACGTCTCGCCCTTCTTCACGGTCGGGCTGTCGCCGTTGTTGCACTTGACGTCCTTGACGTTCTTGGCGCCGTACCCGTTCGACTCGTCGGTGAGGATCTGCTGCACACCGGACTGCGCGGCGCTGACGTCCAGCTTGGTGGTGACGAAGAAACCCGGCTTCCAGAAGCCGAGCACCGCTACCACGGCGACCACCAATGCGGCGACCAGACCGATGATGCCGCCGACGAGTGCCAGTGACCGCTTGGAACCCTCCGGGGTCTCGGTGGAGCCGTACTGCGGATACTGGCCGTACTGACCCGGCTGCTGCCCGTACTGCCCGGGCTGCTGCCCGTACTGGCCCGGCGGCTGGCCGTACTGCGGATAGGCCTGCTGGCCGTATTCCTGACCCTGGCCGAACTGCTCGGTCGGCGGATACTGCTGCGGCGGCGTGTAGGGCTGTTGTCCGGGTTGCGGATACGACGGGTACTGCTGCGGCGAGTAGGCCGGAGGCTGTTGCTGCCACGCAGGCTGATCCTGGCCGGGGGCGGGCTGCTGCCACGCCGGTTGGTGGGACGGGTCGCTCGACGGCTGGTCCTGACCCGGCCACGGTTGCGTCTGGTCAGGCCCTTGCGGTCCGCTCATCGTCTCTCCTGGTAACTAGTGAACGCTGATCCTGCCGGACACCCTACCCCGCATCAACAGCGACGACGCCGCGTCGAACGTCGGCGATTGCGCGTTTCGCGACGGTCCGGAGTTCCGGCGAAGGAGCGGCGTTGCGCACCTGGTCGGCCAGGTCGAGAACCTGACGGCACCACCGGACGAAATCACCCGCCGAAAGCGGCGAGCCGGTGCCGCCGACGTCGGATGCCTCCAGCGCGGCGGCCAGGTCGCCGGTGGTGGCCCACCGGTAGACCGCGGCGACGAAACCCTCGTCGGGTTCCCGGCTCGGCGAGATCCGGTGGCGCTGCTCGTCGGTGCGTAGCTCGGCGGCGAACCGGCGGGTGTCGGCCAGTGCACGACGCAGCTTGCCGGTCGGGATCTCGGCGGCCTGCGGGGTTCCGGACGAGTCTCCCCTTGCCTCGTAGAGCACCGCGGACAACACGCCGGCAAGCTCCGCGGGCGACAGACCCTCCCACACGCCGCCGCGTAGGCACTCGGCCACCAGAAGGTCGCTTTCGTTGTAAATCCGGGCCAGCAGCCTGCCGTCGTCGGTGACCGTCGGGTCACCGTCGTCGCCGCGGATGAAGCCACGCTCGGTGAGCAGGACGACGATCCGGTCGAAGGTGCGGGCCAGCGAGTTGGTCGCCGCGGCGACCTTCTGTTGGATCTGCTCGTTGTCGCGCTCGATCCGCAGATACCGCTCGGCCAGCCGCACCTTCTCCTCGCGATCAGGAAGGCGGTGGGCGGCGTGGCGCTGCAGCTGCTCGCGAAGGCCGGCCAGCTCGGGGTCGACGTCGTGGTCACCCGGTGGGCCGCTGCGCCTGCCCTTGGAAATCGCCATCCCGGCCGTCGCCGTGCGTAGTGCCGACGCCACATCGCGGCGCACCCGCGGCTGACGGTGCTCGACGCGCTTCGGCAGCGTCATCGAGCCCACCTTGGCCGATGCGCCCGCGTAATCGGCGGATGAAATACGCCCTGCCCAACGGTTTTCGGTCAGCACGAGCGGTCGGGGGTCGTCCTCGTCACGGGCGGCCTCGAGGACGACGGCAAGCCCGGTACGCCGCCCGTTGGCGATGTTGACGATGTCGCCGCGCCGAAGCGACGACAGCGCATCGTTGACCGCCCGCCTTCGCTGCACCCGCGACGCCCGCGACTGCGCCTTCTCTCGTTGCGAGATCGTCGCGCGCATCCGCGCGTATTCGAGGATCGGGGTATCTCGTCCGCCGAGGTCGGCGGCAATCTCGTCGAGCATCCGCTCGCCGCGTTCGATGGCTCGCACCAGTCCGACCACCGAGCGATCCGCCTGGTACTGCGCGAACGATCGTTCGAGGAGCTGGTGCGCCTGCGTCGGCCCCATCTGGTTCACCAGGTTGATCGTCATGTTGTAGGACGGTGCGAACGAGCTGCGCAGCGGGAAGGTTCTGGTCGACGCGAGACCGGCCACCTCGGCGGGGTCCACGTCCGGCGTCCAGAGCACCACCGCGTGGCCTTCCACGTCGATGCCCCGGCGGCCCGCGCGGCCGGTCAGCTGGGTGTACTCGCCAGGCGTCAACTGAACGTGCTGCTCGCCGTCGAACTTCACCAGCCGCTCCAGAACGACCGTCCTGGCGGGCATGTTGATACCCAATGCCAGTGTCTCCGTGGCGAATACGGCCTTGACCAAGCCTTGGGTGAAGAGCTCTTCAACGGTATGACGGAAGACGGGCAGCATTCCGGCGTGGTGTGCGGCCAGTCCGCGCAGCAGCCCCTCGCGCCATTCGTGGTACCCGAGCACGACGAGGTCGGATTCGGACAGGTCGGCGCAGCGGCGCTCGACGACCTCTGCAATGCGGGCGCGTTCGTCGTCGGTGGTCAGCCGCAGCGAGCTGCGCAGACACTGTTTGACCGCGGCATCACAGCCGACTCGCGAGAAGATGAAGGTGATGGTGGGCAGCAGTCCCTCGGCGTCCAGCAGCTCGATGACGTCTGGTCGCGACGGCCCGCGGAAAATGCTCGGCCGGCTCCGATGACCACCGCGCCCGCGTGGTTGCCAGTCGGCCAGTCTGTCGGCTTCACGTCGATGGACGATGTGCCGCAACAGTTGTGGGTCCACCAGCAGCTCGCGGCCGTTCTTTCCCGGGTCGCCGGACCGGTAGTCGAACAGGTCGAACAACCGCTTCCCGACCATGACATGCTGCCAGAGCGGCACCGGCCGATGTTCGTCGACCACCACGGTGGTGTTTCCGCGAACCGTCTGAATCCAGCCGCCGAACTCCTCGGCGTTGCTGACCGTTGCCGAAAGGCTGACCAAGCGCACCTCTTCGGACAGATGCAGGATCACCTCCTCCCACACCGCGCCGCGCATCCGGTCGGCAAGGAAATGCACCTCGTCCATCACGACGTGCGAAAGACCGTGCAGCGTATCCGAATTGGCGTACAGCATATTGCGAAGCACTTCGGTGGTCATCACCACGACCGGCGCATCCCCGTTGATCGACTGGTCGCCGGTGAGCAGGCCGACGCGCTCCGCGCCATACCGGCGCACGAAGTCGGCGTGTTTCTGGTTGCTCAGCGCCTTGATCGGCGTTGTGTAGAAACACTTTCGGCCCGCCGCCAGCGCCAGATGGACGGCGAACTCCCCCACCACCGTCTTGCCCGCTCCGGTCGGTGCGCACACCAGCACACCGTGTCCGTCCTCGAGCGCCCGGCACGCGCGCTGCTGGAAGTCGTCCAGCGTGAACGACAGCGCCTTGGTGAACGCGGCGAGTTCGCCGCTAAGTGGCGTCGTCATCGACTACTGGCCGCGACGAGGTTGACACTGAGGCCGGTGGTTCGATCGGTTCGACTTCGCCGATTCTCGAGGCTTCGTCGTCTGGCACGTGCTCGACCGCCTCGCGGCGCGCCTTGCGTTTGTCGTGGATGCGACCGATCTGAATCGCGACCTCGAGCAACAGCGAAAGCGCGAGCGCCAGCGCCAGCATCGAGAACGGATCCGACCCGGGCGTCGCGAACGCGGCGAACACGAACAGACCGAATATCAGGCCACGCCGCCAGGACTTGAGGCGTTCGTACGGCAGCACGCCGACCAGGTTGAGCATGACGATCAGCAACGGAAACTCGAAGCTGATGCCGAACACGAGCAGCAGGTTGAGCAGGAAACCGAAGTACTGTTCGCCCGACAACGCGGTGACCTGGACGTCGCTGCCGACGGTCAGCAGGAAGTGCAGCGCCTTCGCCATCACGATGTAGGCCAGCACGGCACCCGTCACGAAGAGCACCGCGCCGACGCCGACGAACGCCATCGCAAAGCGACGTTCCTTGCGGTACAGGCCGGGCGTGATGAACGCCCATATCTCGTGCAGCCAGACCGGACAGGCCAGAATGATGCCTGCTGTCAGCGCGACCTTGAGTCGCAACATGAACTGGTCGAACGGCGCGGTGGCCAACAACCGGCACTGGCCGTCGGGCGCGATTGTGGCCCGCGCGGAGGCGGGCAGCGAACAGTAGGGTCCGCGAAGCCATTCACCGAGGCTGTGAAAGCCGAAGAAACCGTTGGTGTACCAGAAGAACCCGATGATCGTCGTCAGCACGACCGCGGCCGCCGCCATCACCAGCCTGTTTCGCAACTCGCTGAGATGGTCGACGAGCGACATGGTGCCGTCCGGATTGACCTTCGCGCGACGTCGGCGCGGATCCAGTCGCTTGAGGAATCCGGGGGTTTGCACGCAACTCGCCTATAGATCTATGGACACGGACAGCCGGCACGGCCCGCTGCCGTGCTCGGTCGACGAGGGCTCAGGCCGGGCGCTTGTCGGTGGGCTCGGCTTGCGGTTCTGGGGTGTCGACACGCTCCGATGCGATCGGAGTCGCCGGCTTGTCGGCGTCCGGCTTCGGGTCGGTCTTCATTTCCTTGACCTCGGACTTGAAGATCCGCATCGACTGGCCCAGCGAACGGGCCGCGTCGGGAAGCTTCTTGGCGCCGAAGAGCAGAACGAAGACAGCGATGACGATGATCCAGTGCCAGGGTTGTAAACCGCCCAATTTGGTTACCTCCAGACGTCTGGGGCGAGTCTACCCGCCCGCCTCGACGCCGACGTCATACGCACGCAGTGCGGCCACCGCCGATTCGCGAACCCGCTGGGCCAGCGTTTCCGGCGACACCACCTGGACTCCTGAGCCGAAACCGAGAACGAAGCGGGCCATCCAATCGTCGGAGGCGTAGGTCATCGCGGCCTCGCATGCCCCGTCAGGCAGCTCGCGGACCACCCGAAGCGGGTAATAGTCGAACATCCAGGACGCCGAGCGGTCGATGAGCAGCGTCGCCGACGGCAGCGAAGGGTCCGCGTCGAACAGTGAGGTATCGGGTGGTGCCTGCACGGCGGGCTCCGGCGGCGCGGACGGCTCGTCGAGCACCGACGCATCGACGATGCGGTCGAAGCGAAACAGCCGCACCCCTTCGGCGGACCGGCACCATGCCTCCAGATAGCTGTGCTCGTCGATCAGCACAACGCGGATCGGGTCGACGATTCTGCTGGTCAGCATGTCGTGAGAGGCGGAGTAGTACTCGATGGACAGCGCCCGGCCGCCCCGCACCGCCTCGCGGACCGCGGCCGCGGCCTGGCTCTCCACCGGCGCGGGCTCGTCCACGGCGGTGGCGTCCGAGCCGTGGTTGACCGTGCCCGCCGCGGACTCGATCTTGGCGATCGCGCTGCGCGCGGCTTCGGGGTCGACCATTCCGGGCACGTCGACGAGTGCCCGCAGTGCAACCAGCACCCCGGTGGCTTCCGGTGAGGTCAGCCGGAGAGGGTGGTCGATGCCCGCGGAGAACGTGACCTCGATGGTGTCGCCGGAGAACTCGAAGTCGATCAGGTCGCCAGGCCCGTACCCCGGCAGCCCGCACATCCACAGCTGGTTGAGGTCGTCGCGCAACTGCTTCTCGGTCACGCCGAGATCGGACGCCGCCTCCGCATAGGTGATCTTCGGGTTGGCCTGGAAGTACGGAACCATGTTCAGCAGCCGGACCAGCCGCTCGGAAATCGGGCTCACCCTCGTACCTCCGCGTGCGCTCGCAGCCGGTCGAGCACCTCATCGCGCAGCGCCTGCGGCTCGAGCACGATGGCGTCGGCGCCGTAGCTCGCGATCTCGCGCGCCAACCGGTCGGACATTCCGATGTCGACGACGATTTCCTCACCGCTGCGGCCGCCGAGTTCCCGCGGGCCGACCACGATGGCGCTGCGGCGCAACGCGGTGGCCCTGCCGTCGGCGACCCACACCTTGGCCTGTGTTCCGCTCGGCGTTTCGCCGATGACCTTGTGCACGATCTCGCGCAGGTCCACTCCCTGCGGCGGCTCGACCGCACCGGCCGGGCCGACGGGCTTCACGTCGGAACCGATGCGCGACAACCGGAAGGTTCGGGTGGCGTCCCGGTCTCGGTCGTGGCCGACGAGGTACCAGCGTCCGCGGTCGGTGACCACTCCCCACGGTTCGACGGTGCGGGTCGTGTACGGCTCGCTGCGCGCGGGCCGGTGCGGGAACTGCACAGCCTGGCCGGAGTTGATGGCGGACAACAGGATTCCCAGCACCTCCTCACTTCCACGGATGCCGGGCATGCCTGCCGTTGAGGTGATGGCGATGCCCGCGTCTCCCGCGTCGACGTCGACGCCCGCCGCCCTCAGCTTGAGCAGGGCGCCCTGCGTGGCGGTGATCAGTTCGGGCGACTCCCACAGTTGGGTGGCCACCGCGACGGCGGCCGCTTCATCGGCGGTCAGGTCGACGGCGGGCAGCGCGTAGGCGTCGCGGTTGATCCGGTAACCCTCGGTCGGGTCGAACTGCGAGGCCCGCCCGGTTTCGAGCGGGATGCCCAGATCGCGCAGTTCGTTCTTGTCGCGCTCGAACATTCGCGAGAAGGCCTCATCGCTTGCGGTGTCGGAGTAGCCGTAGACCGTCTCGCGGATCCGCTCTGCACTGATGAAGGTGCGGGTCGACAGCAGCGCGATGACGAGATTCATCAACCGCTCGACTTTGGAGATCCCCACGGCTTCACAGCTTAGGGCGTGCCGGGGCGACCGCTATGCAGTGGTGAGCGGGATGAAGCGGCGAAGCTTCCCGGTCACCGGATGGCGGTCCAAGCGGTCGACCGTCCTGACGATGACTTTCGGGCGACGCAGACCGCCCGCGACCAGCGCGCGCGCCAGACGATCAGTCAGGCTGGCCATGTGGGAGCCGGCGTCAGTCACGACGAACACATCGACGCCGCATCGGGTCTGGTGCACCTGGTAGTCGATGACCTCGGGTGTCTTCACCATCACGGATCTGATCGCGATCGGATGTATGGCCACGGTGCCGTAATACAGCACGTCGTCACTGCGTCCCTGAACGCGTGCCATTAGATGGCCGTGGTCGGCCGCATCGGCCTGTCGGATGAAACTGTCGGTCAGCTCGTAGCGGATCAGCGGCTGGGTGAGGTTGTACAGGTTGGTCAGAAGGACCTTTGCCGAAGGCGCGCCCTCGGCCACGGGGTTGTTGTCGGCGTCGACCAACTCGACGATGCACAGGTCGGAGTTGAACATGAAGACATCGTCATCGGCAGAAGTCTTGCCGAACAGGCCCTCCGTGGATCCGAAGCCGTCCAGGACGGGAACGCCGAACGCGTCGCGAATGGCGGCGCGCATCTCGGGCAGCAGCGTCTCGCTCGTCGAGCTGACCGCCACCGGTGCGATCCGGAGGCGGCCGGCGGATCCTTCTGCGGCGAGGCGGACCAGCATCGAGGCATAGCCGGCAAGGACTGTGGGCCGCAATGAGTTTAAGCGGTCAACGATCTCGTCTACTGGCAGTGTCGCGGGCACCAGGTGAGACCGGACTGGCGCCGCGCCTGCGCACGTGAGGGCGGCAAGCATGCCGGTGGCATGCACGGCGGACGGCGAGGCGACAAGCGCCATTCGTGGCTGCACCCCCGGCGCAGCGGCCATTGGATTCACCGGACCAGGCTGGCGGGTCACCGACAACATGAATGCGCTGGCCGCCGCACGATCGAGAACGAAAATTCCGCGTCTGCCAGAGCAACCACCCGACGCCAGCGCGATGTACTCGTCCAGTATCGGAACTGGTTCGTCATCAGTGGCCGCCAGCGTCGACTCCACAGTCGCGCGCCGCAATCGGCGATCGGTGAAGACGTCGTCGAGGCTGTCCATCATTTGAGCCTTCGTCATCACGGGCAGCGCTGAGAGGTCGTCGGGCTCAACTCGCTCGATGTCGATGTCCGCCAATCGAAGTCGATGGAAGGGGGAGTGTTCGGCCGCCCGCCGAAGCAACGTGCGGAGGCCGTCGCGCTGTGCGCTCTTGATTCGGTCTGCGCTCCACGACATCCGGTCGAATTGATCGACGACGCGTGTGAGTATCCGTTCCTGGAGGTCATCGCGGAACGGCTCCCAGTCCCGGAATCTCATCATCGATCCTCGAGCCCGAGCGCGCGCAGCAGGAGCTGCTCAGCATCACCCTCAGGTAGCGCATCCGGGTTGGCAGCGCGCTCCAATGCAGCTCCGACCGCACCGGCCTGGACGAACTCAGCGATCGAACGAACGGGTACTGGTGGCTTGAGACCAATTGGCTCATACAGCTTTTCGAATGCCGACGCGATGCCGTCCAGTGTTCGCGAATGCGCTCGGGCATATCGGACACTGAGTTCCGCATCTCGCATCGCGATCGCACGGAACTCGGCTAACAGGTATGGCCAGCCGGGTTCTGCCGCCGCGTCCTGCTGACCAGCGCGCAACAATGCGCGGACACCGTCCGCACCGGCGAATTTCTCCGCAATCTGATCGTTCTCCACGGCCCGGTCTTCGATCCTGCGGTCGAGCAGCGCGAAGAAAAGATCTGCCTTACTACCGAACTGCGAATACACCACGCCGACCGAGAAGCCGGCCATATCTGCAATCGCGTCCACGCTTGCGCCGGCGTAGCCACGTTCAAGGAACACTTGGCGGGCGGCAGCGAGGACGAGGTCCCGATTACGGGCGACTTGTTCAGCTCGACGCAGCCTCGGCATGTGCATCATTAGATAACGCTATTATTTGAATGTCAACGCTATGCGAAAATCCCGCTTGGGTTTCCCCTTCGTGCCGGCTCTACGGTGAGTCATGGGCACTCGATGGCAGGACACCTCGCTGCCCCGCGGCGACGACTACGACGACCGCTGGCGAAAGCTGGCTGCCGCGGGCCGAGGCATCCACGGCGAGGCCGATCTTGTCGAAAACCTGTTGCGCGACTCGGGCGCGACGCGGGTACTGGACGCGGGATGCGGCACCGGTCGGGTGGCGATCGAGCTGGCGCATCGCGGCTTCTCAGTGACCGGGATCGATTCCGACGCGGCGATGCTGCACACCGCTCGCGCGAAGGCACCCGAATTGGATTGGGTGCACGCCGATCTCGTCGAGATGGACAGCCATGTGGATACCGAGTTCGACGTCGTGGTGGCGGCGGGCAACGTGATGATCTTCCTCGCGCCGGGATCAGAACGCGGGGTCGTCGACCAACTCGCGAAGCGCCTGGCGCCGGACGGACTGCTGGTCTCCGGATTCCAGCTCAACACGGGGCGGTTGACGCTGGACCGCTACGACGAGTACGCCGCGGCTGCAGGCCTCGAATTGGTGCACCGCTGGTCAACCTGGGACCGCAAGCCATTCGACGGGGACGACTACGCCGTCTCCGCGCACGCGAGGAGCAAATAGGCATCCGCGCACGCGAGGAGCGTGCCTACATCGAGGCGATGAGCCGCTTGACTCGCTCGTCGACGGAGCGGAACGGGTCCTTGCACAGCACGGTGCGCTGGGCCTGGTCGTTGAGCTTGAGGTGAACCCAGTCAACGGTGAAGTCGCGGCCCGCCTCCTGTGCTGCGCTGATGAACTCGCCGCGCAGTTTCGCCCGCGTGGTCTGCGGCGGGGTGTTCACCGCGTCCTCGATCTCCTCGTCAGTGGTCAGCCGCGTTGCCAGACCCTTGCGCTGCAGTAGGTCGAAGACGCCCCTGCCGCGCTTGATGTCGTGGTAGGCCAGGTCCAGCTGGCTGATCTTGGGGTCGGACAGCTCCATGTTGTAGCGGTCCTGGTAGCGCTGGAACAGCTTGCGCTTGATGACCCAGTCGATCTCGGTGTCCACCTTCGCGAAGTCCTGGCTCTCGACGGCATCGAGCTGACGCCCCCACAGGTCGACGACTTGTTCGATCTGCGGGTTGGGCTCACGGGTCTGCAGGTGTTCGACGGCGCGTGAGTGGTACTCGCGCTGGATGTCCAGGGCGCTGGCCTGCCGGCCGCCGGCCAGCCGCACCGGCCGCCTGCCAGTCAGGTCGTGGCTGACCTCGCGGATCGCGCGGATCGGGTTGTCCAACGAGAAGTCGCGGAACGCCACCCCGGATTCGATCATCTCCAACACCAGCGCGGCCGTGCCCACCTTCAGCATCGTGGTGGTCTCGCTCATGTTGGAGTCGCCGACGATGACGTGCAGGCGCCGGTACTTCTCCGCATCGGCATGCGGTTCGTCGCGGGTGTTGATGATCGGGCGGCTTCGAGTGGTCGCCGACGAGACGCCCTCCCAGATGTGCTCGGCCCGTTGGCTCAGGCAGAACGTGGCGGCCTTCGGAGTCTGCAGCACCTTGCCTGCCCCGCAGATGAGCTGGCGGGTGACCAGGAACGGCAGCAGCACGTCGGAGATCCGGGAGAACTCGCCTGCCCGCACGATCAGATAGTTCTCGTGGCAGCCGTACGAGTTTCCCGCCGAGTCGGTGTTGTTCTTGAACAGATAGATGTCGCCGCCGATGCCCTCGTCGGCCAGCCGCTGTTCGGCGTCGACCAGCAGGTCCTCGAGCACCCGTTCGCCCGCGCGGTCATGGGTGACGAGCTGGATGAGGCTGTCGCATTCGGCGGTCGCGTACTCGGGGTGGCTGCCGACGTCGAGGTACAGCCGTGCGCCATTGCGCAGGAAGACGTTGGAGCTGCGGCCCCACGACACCACACGGCGAAACAAATACCGTGCGACTTCGTCGGGGCTCAGCCGCCGGTGCCCATGAAAGGTGCAGGTCACACCGAATTCGGTCTCGATGCCCATGATCCGCCGCTGCACCTCATCGAGCTTACGGGGTGGTTCGGAATGGCGGCGCATCAACCGCGGCGTTGCGGGGCCTTAAACCGGGTGTGGCCCGCGCAGGCGCCTGTGGATAACGTCAGCGCCGCAACGCGGCGATCTGCCAGCATGAGGCATGGGGGGAAACACCGAAGTCGATTTGAACGCTCTGCGTGCCGTCGCCGACCACGTCACCGAGGCCGCCGACACGATCGCCGGGTTGCATTGGCCCGCAACGCCGGTCGATGAGCTGCGAGGATCGTCGACCGGCGCCGTGCCCGCTCCCGATCTGATCGCCGCCAAGCTCACCGACGTCATCGCGAACATGCGCGGGTGGGCGGTCGCGGCACGCATGGCCGCCGACGCGTTCGAGCGCGCCGACAAGAGCAGCGCCGACCGCTTCCCGCGCAGGTGAATCGACCGACCGTCGCGCAGGCGGAGGCCTGGGACCCGGACGCACTGCGCAGGACCGCCGACGACTGGGACGCCGCGGCAGCTGATCTGCAGAGCCGCGTCGACGCGGTCGTGCACACGATCGCCGGCAGCCGCGACTTCTGGTCCGGGTCCGCCGCGCAGGCGGCCCGCGGTGACGGCGGCACCATCGCGGCGGGCGGCGCCGTCGCGACGCGGTGCCTGATCACCGCCGCCGTCGCCGCGCGTGACGGCGCCGCGCAGCTCGGTTCGGCACGAGACGATCTGTTGGCTCTGCTGGCCGCCGCACGAGCCGACGGATTCGCGGTCGCCGACGACGGTGTCGTCACCGGCGGCAGCGCGTCGCCGCTCCTGGTTTCTCTGGTCGGCGGCAGCACCGCGGTGACCACCGACGTGCTGACCGCGAGGGTCGTTGCCGCCCTCGACCGGTTGGGGGCAGCCGATGCAGACACCGCACATGACATCACCGAGGCGCTGAGCCCGTCTCATGCACCGCAGGCACCGACTGCGCCCGCTGGTGCGTGGCCGGCTCCGCTGGCCGACGTCGTCGCGGGTTGGCCAACGATCGGGCAGGACCGGATCGCGAACCAGATCGTCGCGATGACACCCGAACAGCGCCAACGCCTCATCGACGAGTTCCCCAAGCAGGTGGGCAACACCGACGGTGTGCCGTGGGACATGCGGATGGCAGCCAACCGGGTGAACATCGCGCAAGCGATCGCCGACGAGGGACGTACCGCTGGTCCGGGAACGCAGGCCCGCGTCGCGTTCTACCAAGATCTGCTCGCCGAGGTCGACGACCCCGCGCGCAGCGGCCGCCGGGTCGATCGCCAGATCCTCGCCTTCGACCCGGACAGGGCGTCGCTGATCGAGTTGAACGGAAACCTGGCCGCCGCAAGGAGTGTCGCGGTCATGGTCCCCGGCATGAACACGACGATCGAAGACTCGGCGGCCAACACGAGAACAGCCAGGCGGTTCGTGTCCGCCACCCGCGGCGAGGTCGCGACCATCACCTACCTCGGCGGCGCCTTCCCGCACGGCGCCAACGTGGCGACCGGCGTCGTCGATGCGGCGGATCCGCGCTACGCCCTCGACATGGCGCCGCGCCTGGCGGCTTTCAGCGAGGACGTCGACCGCACGGTCGACGCCACCGGGCGCGCCATCCCCGTCACCTACATCGGCCACTCCTACGGCGGTTCGATCCTCGGCACCGCAGAGGTCTTCGGTCTGACCGCCGACCGCACGCTGTACCTGGCAGCCGCGGGGGCAGGCGTGGGTGTCGACGATCCATCCGACTGGCACAACCGAAACCCGGACGTGCTGAGGTTCTCGATGACGGCTCCGGGTGACCTCATCGGGGTGGTGCAGGGCAACCCGGCCAGCCCGCACGGCGCCGATCCCGACCGGATGCCGGGGGTAATCCATTTGGCGGCCGGTGATTACGACGACGGCCGAGCCGTGGCCGGTCCGTGGGCGCACACTGACATGGTTGACGTCCCCTCGGACTCATGGCGCAACATTCTGGCGGTCATCACCGGTGATTCGCCGACCCTGCACAAGACCGGCTGAGCGCCTCATCCTCGATCGCGTTCGACCCAACCAAGGCGCCGGCTGATCACCTCTGCGGCGGCCGTCGTCCTCTTGGCCACCTCCGAGAACCGGTCCTCACCGAAACGATAAGCCGGTCCCGAAACACTAAGTGCCGCAACAATGTTCGATCCAGAGTCGTAGACGGGGGCAGATACGGCGTTCAGGCCGATCTCGAGTTCCTCGACAACGGTGGCCCATCCGCGCTCACGCACGGTTGCCAACTCGCGCTCCAGATCCGAGATCCGCACCACGGTGTTCACGGTGAATGATTCCAGCGTGGCGGGCAGCCGGTTGCGGACCTCGGCCGGTTCGAGCCCGGCGAGCAGTACCTTGCCGCTCGACGTGGCATGCGCTGGGCAGCTCTGACCGACCCAGGTCCGCAGGGTGATCTGCTCAGGACCGATCGCCTCGACGATGTTCACGATTCGGGCTTCGTCCAGGATCGCCAGGTTCGTCGTCTCTCCCACGTCCGGAGCGAGCGCGTCGCAAACGTCCTGGCTGAGTTTCACCAGATCGAGGTGACCACTGCCCGCTCTGGCCAGCCGTGAGATCGCGAACCCGAGCCGGTACTTGCCGCGCTCGGAGGTCTGCTCGACGTAACCTCGCGACTCCAGCACGGTGATCAGCCGCGACACCGTCGACTTGTGCACGCCCAGCTCAGCGGCGATCTCGGTAGCACCGGCCCGCCCCAGCGTCGCCAGGATTTCCAGCACCAACAGCGCGCGGTCGACCGATTGAACCGCGGCTTCGGCCCGCGCAACCGGCTTCTGCTCCCCCATGACCGGCAACCCTATCCGGGTGGGATTCCGACGTTGCGGACCCGTCGTTGCACGCCGACGATTTCTCGCAGCCCCTCGTTCAGCAGGCTGCGATTCAGCGGGGAGAGTTCAGACATCGTGATCACGTCGCCGGGCGTATGGCCCGCAGCTACCTGGGCGACCTGATGGGCCATCCGTAACCGCTGCAGCATCACGAAGACATCGGACAGCGTGTCGGCGTCGTTGTCGCTGATGGCGCCCGCCTGTGCGGCGGCGCTCAGTCGCGCTGGTGTGGAAGCCGATCCGACGTCGGCGCTCAGACCACCCCATCGCGCGAGGTTGACGATCGGGGTTATCGCGTGCTGCTTCAGGTCGAATGTGCCGCCGCGCCTGGACAACACGTCGCGCAGCGACCGTGTCTTCACCCTGGCGGCCAGCGCGTCGAGGCGTTGCAGCCGCAGGGCCTCGGAATGGTCATCGCGCATGGAGCGGTAGGCGGCGGGAACGGTGTGCAGCGATGCGTCGCCCCACACCACCCGCCCGTCGATGAGCAGTGACGACATCATCAGGCCCTGGCCGCGCAGAGGATCATCGAGCCAGCCCTTAGCCGCGGCGAACCACTCCGACTGCGAGCGCGAGAACAGCGGCTGATACGCGACGGCGCCGTTGCGGTCCGATGGCAGCCCGCAGCCGTCGAGGATGTCGTGCGTGCGAACCGCGATGGCCCGCAGTTGTGCACTGGCCGAGGACATGTCGTCTGGCCACGACAGCGCGCTGTCGACATCCGAAGACGGCACCGCCTCACGCCGTGCGACGCTGCCGAGCGTCAACCAGGCGAACCCGTCGACATCGCCTCCGACCTCCACGAGCGCCAATTCGAGTGCCCTTCGCACCAGGCTGTCGATGACCACCGACAGGATCGCACTGGTCGCCGACGCCTTCGTGCCGTTGCGGAACAGGTCTGCGGCCACCCCGGTGACCCGCTGCCCGACCTGCTGCAATTCCGCCGCGTCGGCGGCCAGTCCGATGGAGCGGCGAAGGATGAAACTCTGCCTGGCCGACGCAGCCAGCAGGTCCGCGTCTTCCAGGACGCCGACGACCTCTCCGCGCGACGTGACGACCGGCATATGCCGAAGGCCGCACTCCAGCATGTCCATCAGCACGGTCTCGGCGGTCAGGTCCGCGGTGACACGGCGGGCGGGCGCGCTCATCACCTGGGTGATCGGCGCGTCGATCGAGACACCGGCGGCGACCACCCGGGTGCGCAGATCGCGATCGGTGAAGATGCCCAACTCGCCGTCCGGCAGCCGGATCAGCGCGTAGGACACGTGGTGCGCGGTCATCCGGCACACCACGTCGCGCACCGAGGCGTCGGGCCCGACGACAAGCACCTCGCCGTGTACCAGTTCGCCGACCGGCCTGCTGTCGGTCGTCGGCGCGATCGTCGGGCGGTCGGCGCGGCTCACGTTCCACGCCGTCGACGCCAGGAACGCCAGACCCGCAGGCTTGGCGAACTGGGCCCGCACGACGGCACCCGGCAGCCGGATCAGCGTGCTGGGTATGGTGGCTCGCGCCACGAATTCCATTCCGCCACCGGTGAGCAACGGCGTGTAACCGAAGATGCCGCCCGGCTCGACGGCATCGATTGTGGTGGCGTCGGCACTGGCCTGGAGTGTCACCTGCCCGCTGCGGACCATCCAGACGTCGCCGGGCACGTGTTTGGCGTAGTCGGCGACGATAGCGCCGACCGGAAATTCGACCAGCTCCGATTCGGCGGCGAGGTCGGCGAGCTCCTCGTCGGCCATCGCCTGAAACGGCGTGTGCTCGCCGAGGAACGCCGTTAATTCAGGACTGCCGGATGAGGTCGGCACACTTCTCCGCCATCGTCATCACCGTGATGTTGGGGTTGACCGCAGGCAGCTTCGGCATCGCGGACGCGTCGACGACGCGCAGTCGACTGGTGCCCTTGACCCGCAGCTGCGGATCGAGCACCGCCATCGGGTCGGCGACCGAGCCCATCCGCGCCGTCGCCGCGGGGTGATACACGGTGTTGTGGCATTGATGGATGTAGTCGAGCAGTTCGTCGTCGGTCGTGGCGTCCGGACCAGGCGCGAGCTCGCGACCCACCCACGGCGCCAGCGGCGCCTGCTCGGCGATCGTGCGGGCCAACCGGACGCCGGTCAACATGATGCGTTCGTCGTAGCCCTCGGGGTCGGTGAAGTAGCGCGGGTCGACACGGGGACGATCGCGGAAGTCCGGGCTGCGCAGCCGCACCATGCCCCGCGACCGGCCCTGAGTCACGTTGGGCGTCAAGCAGAATCCGTTGTCGGTCGTCGGATAGCCACGGCGCAGCGTGTTCATGTCGAACGGCACGCTGCCGTAGTGCATCATCAGGTCGGGTTGAGCCGGACCTCCCCCGGGCGTCTCGTCGACGCAGGTGAACAACCCGATCTCCCACCATTGGGTGGACGTCGTCACCATCGGTTTGGACGCCTCCCAGAACACCAGGCCCTCGACATGGTCGTCGAGATTCGATCCGACACCCGGGGAGTCGACCCGGACGTGGATGCCGATCTCCCGCAGGTGCACGCTCGGGCCGATTCCCGAGAGCATCAACAACTTCGGCGTATCGATCGCGCCGGCCGTGACGATGACCTCGCGCCGCGCCGAGACGGTGTCGGACCCCGTCAGATCGGGGCGCAGGTAGCGGACGCCGGTAGCGGATACGGTGTCATCGAAGAGGATCTCGGACACCCAGCAGCCGGTGCGCACCTGGAGGTTGCGCCTCGATTCCAGGATCGGATGCAGATACGCATGCGAGCTGGACATCCTGGTGCCGTCCTCGGCGGCGTTGATCTGGAACCAGCCCGCGCCGTTGCGGACGGTCTCGCCGCGATTGAACCCGACGGTTGGCATGCCGACCTTCGCCGCGGATTCCAGAACTGCTGCCCCGCATGGATCTTCGGGCGGCACGTCTCGCAGCAACACCGTCTGCTTCAGCCTGTCGGTCAGCGGCAGTACCTCGGCGGCGCTCCAGCCGTCGGCGCCCATCGTTACCCATTCGTCGAGGCATTCGGCGGGCGGCAGGAACGCGATGCACGAGTTGTGCGACGAGCAGCCGCCGAGCACCCTGGCCCGTGCGTGCCGCATGAACGAGTTGCCGCGTTCCTGGGGCTCCACCGGATAGTCCCAGTCGTAGCCGGAATCCAGCAGGTGCATCCATTCGGACAAGACCAGGATGTTGTCGTCGCCGACGTCGGTCGGCCCGGCCTCGAGCACGCACACCGTGACGTCCTGGTCCTCCGACAACCGCGCGGCAAGCGCGCAGCCGGCGGTGCCACCACCGGCGATCACATAGTCGAATGTGCCGGCGTCGTGCGCCATCTCACGCCTGCTCGAGAGGCTTCTGTGCCTCGGCTACGGTCGCCGCGGCGTGCGATTCCAAGGTCCCGATGTGATGGCGGCCCTTGATGAAGTACCACAGCAGGCCGGATCCGAGGATGACGCCGATGTAGACGAAGGCGCCCCAGGTGTTGTACCAGGGCTCGCCGTACACGTCGGCACGCGGCCACGCCAGGTTCAGCGCCATCAGTGCGCCCCAGGCCACCGCGAAGATGTTGACCGGAAGCCCCCATCGACCCATGGAGAAGTAGCCACCCTCCTTGAGATCCTTTGGTGGCCATTGGCCCTGCAGTCGCTTCTTGAGCATCGGGCCGGTCACCATCAGGTAGGCCAGATAGATCATGATGATGGCGATCGACGTCAGCACCGTGAAGATCTTGGGCTGACCGATGTTGATCACCAGGATGATCGCCGCGATCAGGCCGATGACGATGGCCGGGATGATCGGCGTTTGCGTCTTCGGGTGGACCCTCGCGAGCTTCTCGCCGAACGGCAGCGCGTTGTCACGCGCCATCGCGAACGTCAGCCGGATGGCCGCGGTGTGCACCGCGAGCGTGCACACGGTGACCGCGACGACGATGCAGACCAGGAAGATCTTGCCCAGCGGTCCCCACATCACCGCCTCGACGATGTACTGAAGGCCACCGCTGCTCTCGCCGATCTGCGGGTCGTCCAGGTTGGGCGCCGACATCACCGCAAACACCAGGATTGCGCCGCCGATGACGAACGAGGCGAGAATCGCCCGGAAGATCGCCTTCGGCGCGGTGCGGCGCGGGTCGACCGTCTCCTCGCCGAGCGAGCTCGCGGTGTCGAAGCCGTACATCACGTACAGCGATGCCAGCGACGCGACGAGGAAGGCCCCGAGGTAGCCGTAGCTCTCACCGGCGCCGTAGCCCTGCGTCGAGAAGAAGATGTCGGGCCCACGCTTGATGTTCAGCGCCAAGATGATGGCGATCAGCACGGCGGCGATCAGCTCGATGAAGACGCCTGCGCTGTTGATCCTGGCCATCAGCTTCACGCCGAGAGCGTTGATCACGGTGGTGAACACGATCAGCACGCTGCCGAGAACCACGGCGTTGGCGGCGAAGTCGTACTCGCCGCTGCCGTCACCGATGATCTGGAATCCGCTCCAGATTCGCGGCAGGTTGAGCTGGTAGGCCAGCACCACCGCGGAGATCGTCACGATCGACGCCGTCAACATCAACCAGCCCGACGACCAACCGACAAGGCGGCTGCCGAGTTTCTTGCTCCAGTTGTAGACCGATCCTGCGACGGGGTACTTGGCTGCCAGCTCCATGAAGCACAACGCCACGGCCATCTGCCCGACGAACACCATCGGCCACGACCACAGGTAGGCGGGTCCTCCTGTGCCGAAGCCGAAGTAGAACAACTGGAATGTGCCGGTGAGGATGGAGATGTAGCTGACACCCGCGGCGAAGCTCGCGAACTTTCCGATGCTGCGATCCAACGATTGCTTGTAGCCGAAGTCCTCCATGCCGCTATCGGCATGCGGATCCTTGATCACCATGACTAATTCTCCCTAACCCTTGAACCAGCCGGCCGGCTTTGGCGCGGTGTTGTGCCAGATGTGTTTCATCTCTTGATATTCCGCAAGCCCGGTTGGCCCGAGCTCACGACCGTTGCCCGACTTTCCGAATCCGCCCCACTCCGCCGCCGCGGTGTAATAGCCGAAATCGTTGAGCCAGACCGTGCCGTGCCGAAGTGCCCGCACCACACGTTCGCCCCGCGCCTGATCGGACGTCCGAACGCCCGCCGCGAGACCGTATTCCGTGTCGTTACCGAGCTCGATCGCCTCGGCTTCAGTCGTGAACCGCTCCACCGTCAGAATCGGCCCGAAGGTCTCCTCGGCGACGATTCGCATCGACCGGTCGCACCGGTCGAAGATCGTGGGTCGGTAGAAACTGCCTGTGGCCAGAGCTGCGTCGCTCGGCCGGGCACCACCGGTGACCAGTTTCGCACCCTCGGAGATCCCCTGCTGGACAAAGGCTTCGATCTTCGCGCGCTGTTGCTCGGAGACCAGCGGGCCGGTTTCGCTTGCCGGGTCCATCCCATCGCCCATCTTGATCTTCTCCGCGCGCGCGGCAAGCTCGGCGACGAAGTCGTCGGCGATGGATTCCTCGATGATCAGCCGGGTGCCTGCCGAGCAGACCTGTCCGGAATGCAGGAACACTCCGGTGAGGACGTGGTCGACAGCCGCGTCCCAATCACCCGAGTCGGCGACGTCGGCGAAGACGATGTGCGGGTTCTTGCCACCGAGTTCGACAGCCACCTTGGTGACATGCTCGGCAGCGACCTTGGAGATGGCCTTGCCGGTGGCCACCCCGCCGGTGAACGAGATGAAGTCGACGTCGGGGGTATCGGTGAGGGCGGCACCCAGCGTGGCGCCGCTGCCCTGCACCAGGTTCAGCACCGAGTCCGGCACACCGGCCTCTTGGCAGAGGTGCGCGAACGCGATCGTCGTCAGCGGCGTGACCTCGCTGGGCTTGGCCACCATCGTGCAACCGGCGGCCAGCGCGGGAGCGATCTTCCAGGACATCTGCAGCAGCGGATAGTTCCACGGCGCGATCAGCACGCACACCCCGATGGGTTCACGCACCACCCGGCTGATCACTGCGGGATCGCCGACGTCGACGATGCGGTCCGACTCGACCGCGGCGAGCTTGCTGTAGTAGCGGAACACCGAAGTGACATCGTCGATGTCGATTCGACTCTCGGCCAGTGTCTTACCGGTGTCCCTGGTCTCGAGTTCGGCCAGCGACTCCTTGTCGCGCTGAAGGAAATCTGCGATCCGGTCGAGGAGCGCGGCACGGTCGGCGACGCTTGTGGCCGGCCACTGGCCGTCGTCGAAGGCTTTTCGCGCTGCGGCCACGGCGTCGCGCGCATCCTCCGGGGTGGCTTCGTCGACCACCGCGGCGACGCTGCCGTCGGCAGGGTTGACGATCTCGCGGGTCCTGCCGTCGGACGCGTGCCGCCACTTCCCACCGATCAGGAGATCGGGTTCACCGTTCATCTTGCTCACCTCGCTATGCGGAGCAGCTCCGCGACGCCGTCAGGCACCGAGACGGGACACTACCCACTCATGGAACTCCGCGATGTGATGTTCGGCAGGTACGAGCACACCACCTTTGCGGTAGGCGCGGGAGGACATTGACGGCTGAGTTCGCTCGCACGCCTCGAAATCCTGCTCGTTGACCCGGTGGAACAGCTCGACAGAGTGCGAGACGTCTCGACCGGAGGACAGCACATCGCCGGTGTAGAGCCAGTCGCATTCGACGATGGTCCGCGATGCCGACATCGGGAACATCCGGTGGAAGATGATGTGGTCGGGAACCAGGTTGATGAACACCGTCGGCTTGACGGTGATCGCGTAGTAACGACGATCCTGCTCTGCGGTGATGCCAGGAAGGCGGTCGAACCCCTCTGTGCCGTCCACCGTGAATCCGGCTACCTCCGAACCGAATTCGGCGCCGAAACCGATATTCGCCTGAGCGGCCATACCCTTGGCGAACTCCGGCAGTACACCGACGAGCTCGGGATGGATCGAGCTGCAGTGGTAGCACTCCATGAAGTTCTCGACGATCAGCTTCCAGTTGGCCGACACGTCATAGACGACGCGATGACCGACGTCCAGGCCGCCGATGCCGTAGCGGTTGATGACGTCGGAGTCGCCGAGTGTCCTGGTCGTTTCGGCTACCACGTCCTCGAACGGTGGCGGGGTGTCGGAAAGACACACCCAGGCGTAGCCGAGCCATTCGGTCAGTGCGACGGGGACGAGGCCGTATCGGTACCTGTCGATCGCCGCGCCGGTCTCGTCGGTCAGCGACGCGATGTTGGGCGCGGCCATCAACTTGCCGTCCAGCGCGTAAGTCCACGAGTGATAGGAGCAACGAATGCTGCGCTTCACCTCGCCTTCGGGTTCTGTGCACAGCTGGGCGCCGCGGTGGCGGCAGACGTTCAGGAACGCCCGCAACAGTCCGTCGCGACCGCGCACCAGCAGCACGCTTTCGCGGCCGACCTGGACCTTCTTGAACTTGCCCGGGGAGGCGAGATCGGAGGACCGCACCGCGCAGAACCAGGTGGTCTCGAAGATGTGCTCCTGCTCCCTGGCGAAGACGGCGTCGCTGACGTAGTAATCGCCTGCCAGCGTGGCTCGTAGGGCGGGAGGTGGGTTCATGGTCGTCATGTGGTCACCAGTCGCTTCGGGTCGAACAACGAGATGGGATGGCCGGTAACGCCGTCGATGGCGAGGTCGGCGAGGATCTCCCCGACGACGGGGACGAACTTGAAGCCGTGGCCCGAGAATCCGCATGCGACGGTGATGTTCTCGGAGTCCGGATGGCGGGCGATGACGAAATGCTCGTCGGGCGTGTTGGAGTACATACACGTCGCCGAATGCAGACACGGCCCGTCGAGTGCGGGCACCACCCGGGCGACCCGGTCCCTCATCTCGCTGATCTCCGCCTCGCGCACGGTCCGGTCGATGGTCTCCGGGGTGCACACAACACCCTTGCGGAAGAACGCCACCTTCACACCGCCGCCGGGGCCGTCGATCGCGGGGAATCCGTATGCCTGCATACCGGTGGAGTCTTCGTGGATCCAGATCGGGTGTTCTTCGAACGGCGTTGTGCCGCCGCGCGGGTCGAACCAGTAGAGGACCTGGCGTTCGACGGTGATCGGGATGCCGAACTCGGCAAGCAGCGCAGGGGCCCATGCGCCGGGGCAGATGACGACTTGCCCCGCGGTGTAGGTACCGCGCGCCGTGGTGACGCTGACACCGCCCGCGGTTTCGCTCCACTCGATCACCGGCTCGCCGAAATGCAGGTCAGCGCCCGCGGATTCGGCGAGGTTGATGTGCGCCGCGACGGTCATCTCCGGCCGCGCGAAGCCGGCCTTCGCTTCGTAGAGTGCAACGTCGCCGGGGTACGGGCTCAGCGTCGGAAACCGGCGACGGATCTCTTCGGCGTCGAGCATCTCGTGCGGCAGGTCCCAAACCTGGCTGGCCCGTTGACTTCCCGCCACCGTCATGGCGTCCGGCGGCCCGATGAACAGGCCGCCCGTCAGCCGGTACACCTCGAGCCCTGTGTCGTTCGCGAGCTGTTCCCACAGTTCGTAGGCCCGCAACAGCAGCGGCACATACGCCGGGTCCTCGAAGTAGGACTGCCGGATGATCCGCGACCCGCCGTGGCTGGACCCTTTGTCGTGTGCGGGCGTGAACTTCTCCAGGCCCAGCACGCGCTGACCCCTGGCGGCCAGATGGTAGGCCGCGGCGCTGCCCATCCCGCCGAGGCCGATGACGATGACGTCGTATCCCATGGTGCTGCTACCTCTTGATCCGTGCCATCTCGGGGTCAAAGACGGGTTCGGCATGCACGGTGGCCGCGAACCGGCTGCCGCGATAGTCGACGGTGACGCCGTCACCCACCTCGGTGTCTGCGGGCAGCCAGGCGTAGGCGATCGTGCGGCCGACCGTCGGCGAATACCCGGCGCTGGTCACATATCCGACGCACCGGTCATCGACGAAGACCGGTTCCTTGCCGAGTGCGACGGCGGTCGGATCGTCGAAGACGATGCTGCGCAAAACATTCTGCGGTGTGGCCGCGCCCTCCAGCGCCGTCTTGCCGATGAAGTCGTCCTTGGACATCTTCACCGCGAAATCCACCCCCGCGGCCGCGGGCTGATGCTCGGCGGTCATGTCCGTCCCCCACAGCCGGTAGGCCTTCTCGATGCGCAGGCTGTTGAAGGCGATCCGCCCTGCCGCGATGACCTCATGAGGGCGACCTGCGTCGAACAACAGATCCCACAGGGCTGGACCGTATTCGGCGCTCGTGTAGATCTCCCAGCCCAACTCGCCGACATAGGACACCCGCAGCATCGTGACGGGGATCGCGCCGAGGTAGGTCTGCAGCGCGCGGAAGTACTTGAACTTCTCGTGCGACAGGTCGTCGGGACACAGCGGTGCCACCATGTCGCGGGCTCGCGGTCCCCACACACCCACGCAGCAGGTGCCGCCGGTGATGTCGCGCAGCGTCACGTCGTCCGGCAGGTGCCTGGACAACCAGTCGAAGTCCATCGGGCCGTTGACGGCAACCTGGAACCTGGTGTCCGCTAGCCGGGCGACGGTGATGTCGCTTCGGATCCCGCCCTTTTCGTCGAGCAGCATCGTGTAGGTGACCGACCCGACGCTCTTGTCGACGTTGTTGGTGGACATCCGTTGCAGGAACGCCGCCGCGCCTGCGCCCGCGACCTCGTAGCGGGTCAGCGGCGTCATGTCATACATCGCGACCCGCTCGCGGGTCCAGTGCGCCTCGGCGATCGAGATCGGCGACCAGAACCGCGACGACCAGTCGTCGCGCTCCGGAAACGCCACCCCGTCGCTGCGAAGCCGTTGCGCCAGTTCGGCGTTCGCCTCGAACCACGCCGGACGTTCCCATCCCGCACCTTCGTAGAAGAAGGCACCGAGCTGCTTGTGCCGGTCGTAGAACGGGCTGGTGCGCAGGCCGCGCAGCGCGTCACGGAACTGGTACGGATGAATGATGTCGTAGACCTCGACGAAGGCCTGCGAGCTTGTCTGCATGATGAACTCGGGGCTGCGGGCCGCGTCCTCGAACCGGTACAGGTCGCATTCGTGCACATCGATCGACGGGGCGCCGTCGACGATCCATTCGGCTGTCGCCTTGGCCACACCGGCGGAGTGGGTCACCCACACCGCCTCGGCCACCCAGAATCCGCTCAGTTCCCGATGCTCACCCATGATCGAAAACCCGTCAGGGGTGAACGAGAAGATGCCGTTGAACGCCTCTTCGACCTTGGAATCACCAAGAGCCGGAATGAGTTCGGTGGCCGCGGCCCAGGCGGGCGCGAAGTCCTCTTCGGTGAACGGCAGCATCGACGGCATCGGCTCGCCTGCGGTGTCGGCCATCAGCGTGGACAAGTCGACCGGCATCGGCCGGTGGCTGTAAGAACCGATGCCGAGGCGGTCGACGTGCTCGCGGAAGTACACGTCCTTGTCCTGATGGCGCAGTATCGGCAGGCCGGCCTCCGACTGCTCGGTGTTGCGGCCGACGAGGGCGGCGATCTGTCCGGTGCGGGCGTACTGGTGCGCCATCGGCACCAACGGGACGACGAGGCCGACCTCCTTGGCCAGCTGGGCACCCCAGAATCCGGCCGCGCACACCACGATGTCGGCGTCGACCACACCGTCCTTCGTGCGGACTCCGGCTACGCGGCCGCCCCCCTCGACGATCCCGACGACCTCGGTGTGCGGCACGAACCGGGCACCGCGGGCGGTCGCGCGGGCGGCCTGGGCTTCGACGGCGCGCACCGCCTTGGCCAGCCCGTCGGCGGGTGTGTGGAAGCCGCCGAGCACGCGGTCGGCGTCGATCAGCGGATGCATCTGCAGGCATTCGGCGCGGCTCAGCAGTCGGCCCTCGATCCCCCACGCCGCCGCCCAGCCTGCCTTGCGGTTCAGGTCGGCCAGCCGCTCCGGTGTGGTCGCCACCTCGAGACCGCCGACCTGGTTGAACACCCGGCCGTCGCGGTGTTCCAACGAGCAGAACTTCTCGATGGTGTAGCTGGCGAACGCGCTCATCGTCTTCGACGGGTTGGTCGCGAACACCAGACCGGGGGCATGGGAGGACGAGCCGCCCGTGGTGAACAGCGGACCCCGGTCAAGCACCGCCAGGTCGGTGTACCCGCGTGCGGTGAGCTCGTCGGCGAGGGCCGCCCCGACGACTCCGGCGCCGATCACGACGACTTTTGGCATGAATGAGCCGATCTGTGGACTGTTGCTCATAGCGCAACGTGTTGTGCAGTGCGCAACACATCGTCCTCCGGCGGGCACGTGGCGTCAACCGGGACACGCGGAAAGATCAGACCCTGGGAACGGGCTGTGAGCTGGGCAGTTGCTCAGCGCCGGACTACTCGCTCGTCTCCGGTTCGTCTTCCGGGAGCACGGCATCCAGCGCGGGACCGACGATGCGCCGGAACGCCCGCCGGGGACGGCTCGCGTCGAGGATCGCTACCTCCAGCGTGTCGGGTCCCAGGCTGCGGGTGTCCGAACCGCTGCCCCCCGCCTTCAGGGCGTCGATGGCGATCCTCACCGCATCGGAGAAGTTGGCGTTCTCCGCGTACGACTCGTTGAGCTTCTCGATGATCGGTTCGGTCGTGCCGCCCATCACCACGAAGTGGGGTTCGTCGGCGATCGAGCCGTCGTAGGTGATGCGATAGAGCTCCGGCGCCCTTGTCTCGCCGAAGTGCGCGACCTCGGCCACGCACAGCTCGACCTCGTAGGGCTTGGCCTGCTCGGTGAAGATCGTGCCGAGCGTTTGGGCGTACACATTCGCCAGCTGGCGGCCGGTGACATCACGCCTGTCGTAGGCATAGCCGCGGGTGTCGGCGAACTGGATGCCGCCGCGCCGCAGGTTGTCGAACTCGTTGAACCTGCCCACCGCGGCGAACCCGACCCGGTCGTACAGCTCGCTGACCTTCTGCAGTGAGCGCGACGGGTTCTCGGCGACGAAGAGCACGCCGGAGTCGTATGCGAGCACCACCACGCTGCGCCCCCGCGCAATACCCTTGCGGGCGAGCTCCGAACGCTCGCGCATCGCCTGCTCGGGCGAGATGAAATACGGGAAGCTCACGAGTCACCCCGTGCATCGGTCGACGGGCCGGACGTGTGGTGGAATGTGTCTTCGCGAGAACGGCTTTCGATGACCTCACGGGCCAGCGCCGCGATCCGCTCTTCGGCCACCTCCTCGGCGCCGTCGGCTCCCAGAATCACCGCGGTCGGGTAGATGCCGCGGACCAGGTCGGGGCCGCCGGTCGCGGAGTCGTCATCGGCGGCGTCGTAGAGGCCCTCGATCGCCACCCGCAGTGCCGAATCGGCGTCGACCACCTGGGAGTACAGCTTCTTGATGGAGGACTTGGCGAAGATAGAGCCGGAGCCGACGGACTGATAGCCCTCTTCCTCGAAATTCCAGCCGCCCGCAGCGTCGAACGACACGATCCGACCGGCGGCCTGCGGGTTGGGGTCGCCCAAGTCGTAGCCGGCAAGCAACGGCAGCGCAATGAAGCCCTGCAGAGCCGCACCGAGATTGCCGCGCACCATGGTCGCCAACCGGTTCACCTTGCCGGGGAACGTCAGCGGCACACCCTCGACCTTCTCGTAGTGCTCGAGCTCGACGGCATACAGCCGGGCGAACTCGACGGCGATCGCCGCGGTGCCGGCAATGCCCGTCGCGGTGTAGTCGTCGGTGATGTACACCTTTTTCACATCGCGGCTGGCGATCATATTGCCCTGCGTGGCACGGCGGTCGCCCGCCATCACCACACCGCCGGGATACGTCAGCGCCACGATCGTGGTTCCGTGCGGCAGCGCGTCACCGGCTGCGAGCCCCTGATGCTCGGACCCGGTCCTGTTCATGGGCAGAAGCTCGGGCGCCTGACGGCGCAGCAGTTCAGAAAAGGATGACAGGTTCACGGGTACAGATGGTGCTCCGGGAAGCGATGACGGGAAGTGCAGCTGATCGCGTTGCGGCCAGCTCACTGGCCACCCTTCTGGACGTACGCGCGCACGAAGTCTTCGGCGTTCTCCTCGAGAACGTCGTCGATCTCGTCGAGCAGGTCGTCGGTCTCCTCGGTCAGCTTCTCGCGACGCTCTTGGCCGGCGGCCGTGCTTCCGGTGACGTCGTCGTCCTCGCCGCCGCCACCACCACGCTTGGTCTGCTCCTGAGCCATCGCTGCCTCCACCCATCGTCTTAAGCCTGTTTCCGGCGGGCCATGTTGCAGCCCGCCGGTTACTCCACACTACCGTTCGGTCGCCGGATTGCCGGGGATAGTGGGGCTAGTTGGTGAGCTGTTCTACCAATTCCGCAGCGCTGTCCACGGAGTCCAGCAGCGCTCCGACGTGCGCTTTGCTGCCCCGCAACGGCTCGAGCGTTGGAATCCTGACGAGCGAATCCCCACCGAGGTCGAAGATGACCGAGTCCCAGCTGGCGGCGGCGATATCGGCACCGAAGCGGCGCAGGCACTCGCCGCGGAAGTAGGCGCGGGTGTCCGTCGGCGGATTGTCGACGGCGTCGATCACCTGCTGTTCGGTGACGAGCCGCTTCATCGAGCCCCGCGCGACGAGCCGGTTGTAGAGACCCTTGTCGAGACGGACATCCGAGTACTGCAGGTCGACCAGGTGCAGGCGTGGCGCCGACCAGTTGAGGTTCTCCCGGCTGCGGAAGCCTTCGAACAACCGAAGTTTCGCGGGCCAGTCCAGGATCTCGGCACATTCCATCGGGTCCCGCTCGAGCAGGTCGAGTACGTGCGCCCAC
Source organism: Mycobacterium sp. (assembly GCF_032159775.1). Taxonomy (GTDB): domain Bacteria; phylum Actinomycetota; class Actinomycetes; order Mycobacteriales; family Mycobacteriaceae; genus Mycobacterium. The sequence continues at coordinate 17,026 of NZ_JAVHWK010000046.1, read as the reverse complement.
GTCTGGACGACGTCGGCGGCACGCGAATCGGGGTCGCGGCTGTCCACCAGCTTGGCTACCCGGTCGAGGTAGATCCGTTGCAGCGCAAGGGCGGTCAGTTCACGACCGTCTGCCAGCGCGACGGTGGCGCGCAGCGACGGGTCACGGCTGACCACGTGCACGGCGTGCACGGGACGGGCAAGCGCCAGGTCGGTGAGGTCCACGCCCTCTTCGATCAGGTCCAGCACCAGCGACGTGGTGCCGAGCTTGAGGTAGGTGGACGTCTCGGCGAGGTTGGCGTCGCCGATGATGACGTGCAGCCGCCGGTACTTGTCGGCGTCGGCGTGCGGCTCGTCGCGGGTGTTGATGATGCCCCGCTTGAGCGTCGTCTCCAGGCCGACCTCGACCTCGATGTAGTCGGAGCGCTGCGACAGCTGAAAGCCCGGCTCGTCACCCGACGGGCCGATCCCCACCCGGCCGGAGCCGGTGATGACCTGGCGGGACACCAGAAACGGCGTCAGACCCGCGATCACGGCGGAGAACGGCGTCTGCCGCGACATCAAGTAGTTCTCGTGCGAACCGTAGGACGCGCCCTTGCCGTCCACGTTGTTCTTGTAGAGCTGCAGCTTCGCCGCTCCCGGCACGCTGGCCACGTGGCGCGCGGCGGCCTCCATCACCCGCTCGCCCGCCTTGTCCCAGATGACCGCGTCCATCGGGTCCGTGCACTCGGGCGCCGAATACTCCGGATGCGCGTGGTCGACGTACAGCCGCGCCCCGTTCGTCAGGATCATGTTGGCCGCGCCGACCTCGTCGGCGTCCACGACCGGCGGCGGGCCCGCCGACCGGCTCAGGTCGAAGCCTCGCGCGTCGCGCAGCGGCGATTCCACCTCGTAGTCCCACCGGGTACGTTTGGCCCGCTGAATCCCCGCCGCCGCCGCGTAGGCCAGCACCGCCTGCGTCGATGTCAGGATCGGATTGGCGGTGGGGTCGGACGGCGACGAGATGCCGTACTCGACCTCGGTCCCGATAATCCGTTGCATATCCCCAAGACTAGGGGACGGAGCGAAGTAGCCTGCGGCTGTGCCATCGGACCGGGGCAAGGCTGACGCGGCAGAGGTCGCCCAACGCCGGGCAGCCGACCGCTGGTTCCTCGAGCGGGGCCTGCCTGGCGTGCTTCGGCCGGGGGCCCTGGTGCGTCGGCTCTGGCCGCGATCGGCATCGGCGTTGGCGGGGTTCGCGGTGTCCATGGCGTTCTCCGTCCTCGTCGTTCTCGTCACCGGCAAGCACACGATCGACATCAACGGCCACCCCACCCGCACAGAGTGGTTCGTCTTGGCGATGCTGGTATTGGTGCTTCCCGTCGCTGCGGTAGTCGGCTGGCGGGTCTCGCGAATCCGCAGTGTGCGCGCCCGCACTCTGGCGGCGTTCGTGTCGGTGGCGATAGCAGTCGCAGCCGGAATTGTGGGCGGGCCGAGCCCGCGGATCGTCACCAACCTCGTGTACGAGGGCATCGTGATCGGCGGTGCGTTGGTGCTCACCGCGTGCGGCGTTGGCTCCATCCTCGGATGGGGACTGCGGTCCGCCATGGAGAATCTCGCTTTCGTCGGCGCGCTGTTCGTGCGTGCGCTGCCCGTCGTGCTGCTGACCGTCCTGGTCTTCTTCAACACCAACGTGTGGTCGATGGCTTCGACCATCAGCCGCGGCCGGCTGTGGCTGGCCCTGCTGTTCCTCGCCGCCATCGCGGTCGCGTTCATCACCTCGGCCACGGCCGACCGGGTTCGACCGATGTTGTCGGCACCCCGGCCCTCCGAGGACGACGACGGACGCTTGGCAGGCACGCCGTTCGAGACGATGCCCGACCCCCCTTCGGCCGCGCCGTTCTCCCGGCCCGAACGCATCAACGTGGTGTTCGTAGCGGCCACATCGCAGGTGCTTCAGGTCGGGTTGGTGGCGATTGTCTCCGGCCTGATCTTCTTCGTCCTCGGTCTGATCGTGCTCAGCCCGGAGCTGCTGGCGCTGTGGTCGCGCAACGGGCCCGGCGACGGCGAGTTCCTCGGTATGACATTGCCGGTGCCTCAGTCGCTCATCCAGGTCAGCATGTTCCTTGGCGCAATGACGTTCATGTACATCAGCGCACGCGCCGTCGGCGACAACGACTACCGGACCCGCTTCCTCGACCCGCTCATCGACGATCTCCGGCTCACCCTGGTGGCGCGCAGCCGCTACCGGGCGGCCGTTTCCTGAGCAGTCATTCACACTGCAATTCCGCCATCGTCGCGGACAATGTTTGCCGTGCCGAATATGCGCGAGGTGAATCAGTGGTTCCTGCATCGCGGGTTGCCGCTGGTGCTGACCCGTCGGGTGCGCTCGCGCGCGCTGATCGAGCGGTCTGCGCCTGTGGTCAGTGGCGTCGGCGCGATCATCTCGCTGACGATGATGCTGGCCGAGCTGACCGGCGGCGACCCCGATTACGGGAATGTGATCCGGCTCGGAGTGCTCACCCTGCTGCTGATGGCCGCCCCGGTCGCGCTGTATCTGCTACACCAGAGCGGCACCACGCTGGGTAAGGCGGGCAGGCGCTCGGCCGCCCTTCTGGTGATGGCGCTCTTCGTCTTCGGGCTTCCGTTCGCCGACAGCGGTTTCTCCGGGTTCGCCGCCGCCGAGATCTTCGGGTTCGCGCTCGTCGCGCTGCTGGCGGTGTGGCTGACTTACCTCGGCTTCGGCGCCATCGCGTTGTGGGCGTTCCGGTACGCGCTGGTACAGGTTGGCGCGCTAGGCACGCTGATGAGCCGTGCGCTGCCACTGCTGATGCTGACCGTCGTGGTGTATTTCACCGGCGAGCTGTGGCAGTTGGCTGCCAGGATGACCCGGCAAAGGCTATGGCAGACAGTCGGATTCCTTGCTGTCGTGGCAATCGCCTTCATGGTCACCACGATTCGCGACGAGGTACACGCACTGCGCGATGATCGCGCCGAACAACACGATCCCGCCAAGCTGCTCGCGGGCACGCCGCTGGAACCCGAAGCGGGGCATCAGCCGACGCGCACCCCGCTGTCGCTTGCCGAGCAGATCAATGTGGTCGCGGTGATGGTGGTGTCCCAGGCGATCCAGGTGGTGTTCTTCACCGCGGGCCTGTTCGCGTTCTTCCTCGCACTCGGCATCATCGCCATTCCCGACGACGTGAGCGTGTTGTGGTCCGCCGAGCAAACCTGTTCCGTGGGCCAACCACCCTGCGCGGGAACATGGTTCGGTGTCCACATCCCCATACCGCAGACCGTGGTGCACACGTCGCTGTTCGTCGCGGTGCTTTCGGGGCTCTATTTCACCGTGAGCACAAGCGTCGACCCGCTGTACCGGCAGCGCTTCTTCGACCCGCTGGTGTCCGACGTGGCGACCAGCCTGGCCGGCCGCGACGCCTATCTCGAGATCGAGAACCGCAGCGTTAAGCCCGACCCCGTGGGCTAGAGGTACTGACCCAGGTTGGACTCGGTGTCGATGGCCCGCGAGGCACTCGACGACTTGCCCGTCACCAGCGTGCGGATGTAGACGATCCGTTCGCCCTTCTTGCCCGAGATCCGTGCCCAGTCATCGGGATTGGTGGTGTTTGGCAGATCCTCGTTCTCGGCGAACTCGTCGACGATCGAGTCGAGCAGATGCTGGATGCGCAAACCCTTCTGGCCCGTCTCGAGCACCGACTTGATCGCGTTCTTCTTCGCCCGGTCTACGACGTTCTGGATCATGGCTCCGGAGTTGAAGTCCTTGAAGTACATGACCTCCTTGTCACCGTTGGCGTAGGTGACCTCCAGGAAGCGGTTGTCGTCGATCTCGGCGTACATCCGGTCGACGACCTTCTCGATCATCGCCTTGATCGTCAGGCTGCGATCGCCGCTGAACTCGGCGAGGTCGTCGTCATTGATCGGCAGATCCTCGGTGAGGTACTTGCTGTAGATGTCCTGTGCCGCTTCGGCGTCCGGGCGCTCGATCTTGATCTTGACGTCCAGGCGGCCGGGCCGCAGGATCGCCGGGTCGATCATGTCCTCGCGGTTGGACGCGCCGATCACGATGACGTTCTCCAGGCCCTCGACACCGTCGATCTCCGACAGCAGCTGGGGAACCACGGTGGTCTCGACGTCGGAGCTGACGCCGGTGCCGCGGGTGCGGAAGATCGAGTCCATCTCGTCGAAGAACACGATCACCGGGGTGCCCTCGGACGCCTTCTCGCGAGCCCGCTGGAAGATCAACCGGATGTGACGCTCCGTCTCGCCGACGAACTTGTTCAGCAGCTCGGGGCCCTTGATGTTGAGGAAGTACGACTTCGCCTCGCGGGCGTCGTCGCCACGCACCTCGGCCATCTTCTTGGCCAGCGAGTTGGCCACGGCCTTGGCGATCAGCGTCTTGCCGCAACCGGGAGGCCCGTACAGCAGCACACCCTTAGGCGGTCGCAGGGAGTACTCCCGGTAGAGCTCCTTGTGCAGGAACGGCAGCTCGACGGCGTCGCGGATCTGCTCGATCTGGCGACCAAGGCCACCGATGTCGCTGTAGCTGACGTCGGGCACCTCTTCCAGCACCAGGTCCTCGACCTCGGCCTTGGGGATGCGCTCGAACGCGTAGCCGGCCTTGGTGTCGACGAGCAGTGAGTCGCCGGGCCGCAGCTTGCGTGGCCGCAGGTCGTCGTCGCGCTCGTCGTCGTACCGGTCGGGCAGGTCGGCCGTGGCGACCAGGGGCTCGGCCAGCCAGACGATGCGCTCCTCGTCGGCGTGGCCGACCACGAGCGCGCGATGTCCGTCGGCAAGGATTTCGCGCAGGGTGGAGATTTCTCCGACCGACTCGAAGTTTCCGACCTCCACGACTGTCAGCGCCTCGTTGAGGCGGACCGTCTGGCCCTGCTTCAAGCCCTTCGTGTCGATGTTCGGCGAGCATGTCAGCCGCATCTTGCGCCCGGAGGTGAAGACATCGACGGTGTCATCCTCGTGGACGCCGAGCAGCACGCCGTAGCCGCTCGGTGGCTGACCAAGCCGGTCGACCTCCTCGCGCAGCGCAAGCAACTGCTGGCGGGCCTCCTTGAGGGTCTCCATCAGCTTGGAGTTCCTGGCAGCGAGCGAATCGATCCTCGCCTCCAACTGGTGCACATCGCGGGCGCTGCGCAGACCACTCTGCGGACCCACCGCGCTCTCCAGCTGCTCACGCAGGACCGCTGCCTCGCGCCGAAGCTCCTCCAGCTCAGCCGCTTCGTCGCTGGACATCGGTGTCCCGTAGGATTCAGAACGCTCTGACTCGCTCATGTTGCGCTCCCTCCCCGCACCGCAAGTTGGTGCAGTAACAACATCAACGCTACCGGCGATTCAGCCTTTGTGTGTGGTGTAGGGATTCGACACACCAGCAACACTTGTTAACCTGAAGCTCGACTAGGTCCAATCGAAAGGACAGCCGTGACCCTGAAAACCCTCGTTACCGGCGTTGCCGCCGCCGCAGTGATGGGTGGTGCCGCGATGGGTGTGACGTCCATTGCTTCCCCCGCGATCGCCTCGGCAGATTGTGCCGACCAGGGCACCCTGCAAGGCGTGGTCGACAGCATCATCTCCCCCGACGGCGACTTCGCAGGCCCGAAGGGTCAGTTGATCTCACCGGCGCTCGGCTTCACCTCCGGCAAGCTCGCCAACGGTCAGCTGAGAAGCCTGTACGCACGGGGCGTCCTGCCGACCGATGTCAGCGTCGGCGCGCCCACCTGCAACGGCAATGCCGCGACCGCCCAGGTCTCGGCGCTCGGCAAGACCATGCCGATCACGTTCGTGAACGACGGGATCGGGTGGAAGGTCACCGCATCATCGGCGAATTCGGTGCTTGCCGCTTTGAAGTGAGCTCGGTCATCGTGCGGAAGCGGTCAACGGTTATCCCGTTGGCCGCTTTTGCGTTCTGTAGCCTGATCGCCGTATCCGGGTGCAACAGCGACGCGCCCCCTGCCGCGGAGCCGACCGCGGCGACGACGATGACGACGCCTGTCGCGGCGCCCGCCTCTTCTCCGCTTCCGGCCCCGCAGGCGCTGACCGATGTACTGGCCCGGCTGTCGGATCCCGCCGTCGCCGGCGCCGACAAGATCGGCCTGGTGGAGTTGGCGACCGCCGACGACGCCGCGGCGTTGGACAAATTCGGCAAGGCGCTGGCCGACAACGGTGCCCTGCCGCTGACGTTCGACGCCGTCGACCTGAAATGGTCGGAGACCGAGGTGGGAAACGTGGTGGCCACCGTCAACGTGACGACCGCCAACAAACCGCCGGGCAAGTTCAGCTTTCCGATGGAGTTCACACCCATCCGCGACGGCTGGCAGCTGACCCGTAAGACGGCCAACCTGCTGCTCGAATTCGGTGAAGGAGCGACCGCCACATCGCCTCCTCCGTGACCCGTCACCATAGAGGTATGTGGATCGGCTGGCTGGAGTTCGACCTTCTGCTCGGGGATGTCCATTCGCTGAAGCAGAAGCGGTCGGCTGTGCGGCCGGTGATAGCCGAACTGCACCGGCGGTTCGGCGTTTCCGCGGCCGAGACTGGATCCCAGCAGCTGCACCGGCGCGCCGGCGTTGGCATGGCCGTCGTGTCGGGCGACCGCACGCACGTCGTGGACGTGCTCGACGCCGCCGAGCGTCTGGTCGCCGCACGCCCGGAGATGGAACTGCTCTGCGCGCGGCGCGGACTACGGCGCAGCGACGACGACTAGATCTGCTTCTTGCGGCGCACCGGCATCGGGGCGACGGCACCGGGAGCCAGCTTTCGAGCGCTGATCAGAAATGCGGTGTGTCCGCGCATGGTCTGCTGTGGGCGCACGGCGAGCCCGACCACATGCCAGCCACGCTGCATCGTTTCCCACGCCCTCGGTTCGGTCCAGCACTGCTGTTCGCGCATCGCCTCGACGGTGCGCGACAGCTGCGTCACGGTCGCCACGTAGACGACCAGCACGCCGCCCGCCACCAATGCGTCGGCGATGCTGCCCAGCACCTCCCACGGTGCGAGCATGTCCAGCACGACGCGGTCCACCTCGGGCCCGCTGTAGTCGGCGACGTCGGCGATCACCAGATCCCAGTTCTCGGGCGTCCCGCCGAAGAAGGTCGCGACGTTGCGTGAAGCGTGCTCGGCGTGGTCGTCGCGTACGTCGTAGGACACCACCCGGCCTTCCGGCCCGACGGCACGCAGCAGCGAGCACGTCATCGCCCCCGACCCCGCGCCGGCCTCAAGTACGCGGGCACCGGGGAAGATGTCGCCCTCGTGCACGATCTGCGCCGCATCCTTGGGGTAGATCACCTGCGCCCCGCGAGGCATCGACATCACGTAATCGACGAGCAGCGGGCGCAGCACCAGGAAAGGATCGCCGTTGGCGGACTTCACCACGCTGCCCTCCGGCAGCCCGATCACGGCGTCGTGGGCGATCGCCCCTCGATGGGTGTGAAATTCGGCACCGGGGGTCAGCACCACCGTGTAGTGCCGACCCCGGACGTCGGTCAGCTGCACGCGATCGTCGGCGGCGAACGGACCGGTCCGCGCTTTCCCTGACACAGCCGATCAGCCTGCCAGCAGACGCGCCGACCTACGTGCCCGGGGTTGTCGGACCGGAGCCATAAGCTTCCCGTTATGGACCAGCAAGAGGTCCCGCCTCGGCCAACGGAGCATCGACGGCCTGCACTGTCGCCGTCGCGGGCCAGCGACTTCAAGCAGTGCCCGCTGCTGTACCGGTTCCGCGCCATAGATCGGCTGCCCGAGCCGTCCTCGACCGCGCAGCTGCGCGGGTCGGTGGTGCACGCCGCGCTCGAACAGCTCTACACGCTTCCGGCGCCCGATCGCGTCCCCGAGACGGCCCGCTCCCTGGTCGACCCGGCGTGGGACCGCATCGTCGCCGCCGAGCCCGGCCTGGCCGATGGCGTCGACTCCGCCGTGCGGGCAGCGCTCCTCGATGAGGCAAGGGCGCTGTTGTCCGGGTACTACCGGCTGGAGGACCCCACCCGGTTCGACCCGGAAAGCTGCGAGCAACGCGTCGAGGTCGAGCTCGCCGACGGCACCCTCCTTCGCGGTTTCGTCGACCGGATCGATATCGCCCCCACAGGCGAGATGCGGGTCGTCGACTACAAGACGGGCAAGGCACCGCCCGAGGCGCGTGCGCTCGCCGAGTTCAAGGCGATGTTCCAGATGAAGTTCTACGCCGTCGCACTGCTGCGGTCACGCGGCGTGCTGCCCGCCCGGCTGCGGCTGCTGTATCTCGCCGACGGCCAGGTGCTCGACTACTCCCCCGACCTCGATGAGCTGGAACGGTTCGAGAAAACCTTGATCGCCATTTGGCGGGCGATCCAATCGGCAGGTGCCACAGGCGATTTCCGGCCGCATCCGTCGCGCATGTGCGACTGGTGCGCCCACCACGCGCACTGCCCGGTGTTCGGCGGGACACCACCGCCGTACCCGGGTTGGCCGGACGACCCCGCCGAAGGCGGCGGGCCCGGTGACGATCCGGTGCTGTACTCCGCAGAGCCCGCTGCGTGACCAGCCCGATCTAACGCAGCGCTATATAGCCTTGCGGCTATATAGACACGGTGCAATACTTGTCCCATGGACGTGTTCGAGGCGATCGCGGAACCTAGCAGGCGCGCCCTGCTCGACGCGCTCACCCGAGGTGAGCGAACGGCGGGCGAACTCGTGGCCACGCTGCCCGGGCTGACTCAGCCGACGGTGTCCCGCCACCTGCGGGTGCTCCGCGAAGTCGGACTGGTCGAGGTGCGACCGGACGCCCAACGCCGGATATACGCGTTACGCGCCGATGGACTGGTCGAGATCGACGAATGGATAGACCGATTCCGGCGCTACTGGGCCGGTCACCTCGACGCACTTGAGCGCCACCTTCAAGCCAGCCACCGGGACGCGACATGACCGGGCGGCAAGGACGACTCAGCGTCTCGGGCGACCGCGCAATACTGACCTTCGAGCGGCGACTCCCCTATCCCGTCGAGGCGGTGTGGTCGGCGATCACCGATCCAGGCGAACGGGCCCAATGGTTCGGCGAGACATCGATCGATGCGCGCGAGGGCGGCATGATCGACATGGTCGCCACGGGGCCGCCGCTGCCCGTCGAGAAGAAGCGGATGACCGGACGCATCCTGGTGTGGGATCCCCCGCACGTGCTCGAGCACGAATGGAAGCAGGCCATCGTCGAAGACAGCGTGGTGCGCTACGAACTGCATGTCGATGGCGACGGAACCCTGTTGCGCTTCACCCACCGCGGCCTCGGCGCCAGGAATGCCGGCGGCTTCCGCGGCGGAACCCACGCGTTCCTCGACCGCCTAGAGGCATACCTCGCGGGCGATGAGCTACCCGACTGGGCGATCAGACGCCAAGAAGTTGTTAGAGAACATCAGGAGTAAGCATGGTACTCAACGGATCTCACATCGCTGCGCCGACACTCGTCGTCGCCTACCACTCGGGCTTCGGCCACACCGCGATGCTGGCCGAGGCCGTGGCCGCGGGCATGCGGGACGAGGGCGCACACGTCACGCTGATCACCGTCGGTGCGATGGCCGACGACGACTGGGACACCCTCGACGGCGCCGACGGAATGGTCTTCGGCACTGCGACATACATGGGCAACGTGTCCGCGGCATTTCAGTCGTTCGCCGAGCAGACCGGACGACGGTGCCAGAACGGCACCTGGCGCGACAAGGTGTCAGCCGGCTTCACGAACTCCGGCGCGAAGGCCGGTGACAAGATGCACACGCTGACGTCGCTGGCGGTGTTCGCCGCGCAGCACCACATGCATTGGGTGAACCTGGGATTGGCTGCAGGCTGGAACAGCTCGGCGGGCAGCGAGGACGACCTCAACAGGCTCGGCTTCTGGCTCGGCGCGGGCGCGCAGAGCGATGTGGACGCAGGCGCGGATCAGGTGCATCACTCAGATGTCGCGACGTGCCGCCGGCTCGGTCGGCGCGTCGCGCTGGTCACCCGGCAGCTGAATCTCGGTCGAGCGGCGTCATCTCCTGCAGCATCGTCGGCACCAGTTCGCTGACCGTCGGGTGGATGTGCATCGTGCGGGAGATAGACGTGTAGGGGTCCTTGGCCGACATGATGTCGAGGATGGAGTGGATGACTTCGTCGCCGCCGACGCCAAGGATCGCGGCGCCGAGAATCTCCTTGGTCTCGGCGTCGACGACGACCTTCATGAAGCCTTGCGTCTCCCCCTTTTCGACGGCGCGTCCGACACGGGTCATCGGTCGCTTGCCCACCAACGCTTTTCGGCCTGACTCGCGCACCTGGTCGACGGTGAGACCGGCGCGGCCCAATGGCGGGTCGATGTAGAGCGCATAGGTGGGCACCCGGTCGCTGATCCGACGCCGGTCGTTGTCGAGGAGGTTGGCGGCCACGATCTCGAAGTCGTTGTACGAGGTGTGGGTGAACGCCCCTTTGCCGTTACAGTCGCCCATCGCCCAGATGTGGTCGACGTTGGTGCGGCACTCGTCGTTGACGACGACGTTGCCGCGGGCGTCGGTTTGCACGCCCGCGTTCTCCAGACCGAGGTCGTCGGTGTTGGGCCGCCGTCCGATCGCGACAAGCAGGTGGGAGCCGACGATGGGCTGGGCGCCGTCGCGCGTTATCACCTCGAAGCCCTTGTCCTGCTTGCAGAACGAGATCGCGGTTGCGTCCAGTTCGATGGCGATCCCCTCCTTCTCGAGGATCTCCTTGATGGCCGCCGACACATCCTCGTCCTCGCGCGATGTCAGCCGCGGGCCCTTTTCGATGACGGTGACCTCGGCGCCGAAGCGCCGGTACATCTGGGCGAACTCGAGCGCGATGTAGCTGCCACCGATGATGACGAGGTGTTCCGGCACGGTGTCCAGGTCGAGGATTCCGACGTTGGTCATGTAGTCGATGTCGGCCAGACCCGGCATGTCGGGCACGACGGCACGCCCCCCGACGTTCAGAAAGATCTTGTCCGCCTGCAGAATCAGGTCGTCGACCGCAATGGTGTGCGGATCGGTGAAGCGCGCGTGCCCGCGGATCAGCGTGCAGTTGTCCATTCCCTCGAGCCAGGACTCGAGGCCGGCCCGGTCGTCGGTCATGACCTTGTCCTTGCGCGCCTTGACCGTCGACATGTCCACGCTGACATCGCCTGTGCCGATGCCGTATTCGGCACCGCGTCGAGCCGTCTGGGCGGCGTGCGCGCTGGCGACGAGTGTCTTGGTCGGAATGCAGCCGGTGTTCACACATGTGCCGCCGACGAGTTTGCGTTCGATCACCGCAACCGACTGACCCGCGGCGGTCAGCCGGCCTGCCAGTGGTGGACCCGCCTGACCGGCGCCGATGATGATCGCATCCAATTTGGTTGGCACAGTCGGCATTTAGATGACCGATGCCAGCGCGACAACCGCAAACCCGCCGACGATCGCGATGGCGTCCTCGACGAGTGCGACCGGCAGATCGTGTCCGCCGTTGGCCGCCACCAGCCGCTGGCGCCCCTCGGCACCGCCGAGTGTGCCGATGACGGCGCCGATCAGCGCCGCGCCGATCGCCCCGACCACCACCCACGCCGTCGGGTTCAAGACGGCACCTGTGGCGAGAACCGCGCCGGCGAACGCGCCGGTGAACAGCCGTGCTCCGAACTGCTGAGGTACCCGCCGACTCGGTGTGCGCGGAAGTTGGTCGGTGACCAACTCGCCGAGCGCCAGGATGGTCAGCACCGTCACCGTGATCGGGTGGGCCACCCATTGTGCCCATGTGCCGTCCAGGCCGATCCAGCCCAGCGCCCCCGCCCATGCCACCACCGCGGGCGCGGTCAGCGCGCGCAGACCCGCCACCACACCGAGCAGCAGCGCGAGCAGCAGAACCAGGAAATACGTCATGCGAACCTCTCAGACCGGGGAAAATCTCACCCGGACGCTAACACGCAGAGGTGGACGAGACCGGGCGAAGTCAGAAGCGGCAGAACCTGATGTCGGAGGCCAGTATTGCCTTGGCGCCGATGGCCGCCAGCTTGTCCATGATGGCGTTGACGTCGCGCCGCGGGACCAGCGCGCGCACCGCCACCCAGGCCGCATCGGCCAGCGGTGCGATGGTCGGCGACTCGAGGCCGGGCGTGACGGCGGTGGCCGCATCGAGCACGGTGCGCGGGCAGTCGTAATCCAGCATCAGGTACTGCTGGCCGAACACCACGCCCTGCACCCGGGCGGCCAATTGGTCACGGGCGGCGGTGTTCTTGTCGCCGGGGTCGGCGCGTTCGATCAGCACCGCCTCCGAGTCGCACAGCGGCTCACCGAACGGAACGAGGTCATGCAGTCCCAGTGTGCGACCCGAGCCGACCACATCGGCGATGGCGTCGGCCACGCCGAGCGCAACGGAGATTTCCACGGCACCGTCGAGGCGGATGACGGTGGCCTCAACTCCGTTCGCCGCCAGGTCTTTTCGAACCAGATGGGGAAATGCGGTAGCGATTCGCTTGCCTGCCAGGTCGGAAACCGTCCAGTCGCGGCCTGCAGGGGCGGCGTACCGAAATGTCGACGACCCGAATCCCAGGGCGAGCCGCTCGCGGACGGGGGCATCCGATTCTGCGGCCAGGTCCCGGCCCGTGATACCGAGATCCAGCTGGCCCGATCCGACATAGATCGCAATGTCCTTGGGACGCAGAAAGAAGAACTCGACATTGTTGACCGGATCGATGACCGTCAGATCTTTCTGATCGGACCGTCGACGGTAACCGGCCTCGGAGAGGATTTCGGCGGCCGGTTCGCTCAGCGTGCCCTTGTTGGGCACGGCGACCCGCAGCATGCCGTTCACAGGTTCTCGTACACGTCGTCGAGGGAGAGGCCGCGGGAGATCATCAGCACCTGCGTCCAGTACAGCAACTGGCTGATCTCAGACGCCAGCGCGTCGTCGCCCTCGTGTTCGGCGGCCAGCCACACCTCGCCGGCCTCCTCGAGGATCTTCTTGCCCAGCCCGTGCACGCCGCCGTCGAGCGCGGCGACGGTGCCGCTACCGTCCGGCCGGGTGCGCGCTTTTTCGCTGAGTTCGGCGAACAACGCGTCGAAGGTCTTCACGGCACGCGATTGTTCCACGTCAGCGGCACAACCGTCACGCGGGTTTCACATGGACTACGCCTTTGCGGTCGGCCGATCGTCTTCACGCACGATGCTGCCGTGCATGTCCTCCAGAGAGACGCCCTTCGTCTCCATCACCCATTTCCACACGAAGAGGCCGGAAAGCACCGCGCAGAGGCCGTAGAAGCCGTACGCCAGGCCGAGGTGTTCGCGCAGCCCGGGGAAGGTGACGGTGATCAGCCAGTTCGCCGCCCACTGGCCGGCGGCGGCGAGGCCGAGGGCAGCCGCGCGGATGCGGTTGGGGAACATCTCGCCGAGCAGCACCCAGACGACCGGGCCCCAGGACATGCCGAAGGCGACGACGAACAGGTTCGCGGCGATCAGCGCGACGTAGCCGGATATTCCGGGAAGGCTCGGGTTGCCGTCGGCGTCGAGCGTGGCGTTGGCAAAGACGACCGACATCGTGATCAGGGTCACCGCCATCCCGGATGATCCGATGAGCAGCAGCGGTTTACGCCCGATCTTGTCGATCAACGCGATCGCGATGAGCGTCGTCAGCACGTTGATCACCGAAGTGATCACGGTGTACTTGGCCGAATCGTCGGCGCTGTATCCGACGGCCTGCCACAGCACGTTGGAGTAGTAGAAGATCACGTTGATGCCGACGAACTGCTGGAAGACCGACAGCCCCAGACCGACCCATACGATGCCGTAGATGCCGCCGGTCGGCTTGCGCAGATCCTTCCAGGACGGCTTGTCCTCGCGTTCCAGCGTCTCCTTGATGCGGTCGATCGTGATCTCGAGGTTCTTTTTGCCCAGCAGCATGGTCAACACGCGACGGGCTTCCGGAATCTTGTGGCTGGCAACGAGATACCGAGGAGACTCGGGAATGGTGAACGCCAGGCCGCCGTACAGCAGCGCAGGTATCGCCATCACCATGAACATCCAGCGCCAGGCATCAAGCCCGAGCCACAGCGGTTCGTTCGGGCCGCCTGCGATGTGCTGCAGCACCCAGTTGACCGCAAAGGACAAGAAGATGCCGGACACGATGGCCAGCTGCTGAAGTGACCCGAGGCGGCCACGGATGCCCGGCGGCGATGTCTCGGCGATGTACGCGGGGGCGATGACCGATGCGACGCCGACCCCGATGCCGCCGACGACCCTGAACGCGACCACCAGCCACACGTTGGGCGCCAGCGCGGTACCGATTGCGCTGACCAGGAAGAACGCCGCCGCGATCTTCATCACCGAGATGCGGCCGATCGCATCGGCGATCCGCCCCGCGGACATCGCTCCGACTGCGGCACCGAGCAGCGCGGACGCCACGGCGAAGCCCAGCTTCGCGTTGTCGATATTGAAGTCTTCCTGGATCGAATCCACCGCGCCGTTGACCACGGCGCTGTCGTAGCCGAAAAGCAGACCGCCGAGGGCTGCCACCGAAGCGATCCTGACCGCGGTTCGGCCCGATGAGAAGTCCTCGTCGGAGATCGGTAACGACGATTCGTCACCTACGGGTGCATTGGAACCTGCCATGGGCGTCCCTTTCGCAGCGTTGCGTGCGTGATCCGGGTCACGTGTACCCCTGTCTTACCATTGGCAAGCACGCTGCGGGGTGAAGTTAGGCCGAGCGTTCTCCGGCGCCGCCGACGAGGTCGGCGTGGATGCGCCGCAGTTGGGCGGAGTCCACCCCGGCCAGCGAACTCAAATGGCTTCGCCCTCGTGCGGGGGGCACGTCGACATCGTTCGGCACCACCAGGACCGGGCATCCCGCGCCTTCGGCGGCCGCCGTCCCCGTCACCGAGTCCTCGACCGCCAGACACTGCTGCGGCGCCAATCCCAGCAACTCGGTGGCACGCAGGTACGGGTCCGGAGCGGGTTTGCCATTGACAACCTCGTCGCCGCATACCGTGGCCGAAAAATAATGTCGGCCAATACCGTTCAGCGCACGCTCGGTCAGCGCGCGCTGGGTGTTGGTCACCAGCGCCATCGGAGTGCCTTCGGCGGCAAGCTCTTCCAGTAACTCGTGCGCCCCGGCACACCACGGCAAACCGCTGTCGAACAACTCGGCGGTGTAGTCGTTGAGCCAGCGACTGGAGTCGGCCATCGCGTCGGGATCGAGTTCGAGCCCGAGGTCGGTGTAGATGATCCGCATGGTGTTCTCGGCCACGCTGCCCACCATCGATGCCCGCACGCCCGGCGTCAGGACGCCACCGAGCTTTTCGTACAGGGCGGCTAACGACACGTCCCATACTTTTTCCGAGTCGACGAGGGTGCCGTCCATGTCCCACAGCACCGCCTTCACGTCCGCGATTGTGTCACGGGCGCCACGTAGCGTGAAATCATGACCATTCTCGTGACCGGTGCCACCGGCAACATCGGCAGGCGCATCGTCAATCACCTGATCGACATGGGCGCCAACGACATCCGCGCTTTGACCACCGATCCGGCTAAGGCGAACCTGCCCGCCGGTGTGACGCCGGTCGTCGGGTACCTCGGCAGGCCCGAGTCGCTTCCGGCTGCGCTGGAAGGCGTCGATCGGATGTATCTCGCGCCGCTGCCCAAAACGCTCGACGTGACACTCGAACTGGCCAAAGCGGCCAACGTCTCCTACCTCGTCGCGCTGTCCGGCGTCGGATATTGGCAGGCGCAAGCCGACGCTGTCGCGGCCTCCGGGCTCGCCAACACGCAACTCGGGCCGGGCGAATTCCTGGAGAACCTTGCCCTGTGGGCCGACCAGATCACGAGAACGGCGACCGTCCGCGACCCGTATCCGGACGTGGTGGAGGCACCGATCTCGATGGACGACATCGCCAGGGTGGCCGCGACGCTGTTGATGCAGCCGGAGCAGTCCCACCACGGTCGGATGTATGCGATCACCGGCCCGCAGTCGTTGACCCGTGCACAGATCGCCGAGGAGATCGGTGTCGGCATCGGCGTGGATGTGTCGTTCGAACAGTGCAGCCGCGATGAGGCGATCGAGGCGCTGCGACCGGCGATGGGCGCCGAAGCCGCGTGGTACCTCGACACGGTCGCAGATTTCGCCGACAAGCCGCAGCAAGCCAATCAGCTGGTCGCCGGGCTGACCGGCGTACCCGCCCAGTCGGTCGCCGACTGGGCGCGACAGAACGCCGCGCTGTTCGGCGTGGGTCAGTCCTCGGGGTTGTAGCCGAGGTTGGGCGCAAGCCAGCGCTCGGCTTCGGCAAGCGTCCAGCCTTTGCGCTTCGCGTAGTCGGCGACCTGGTCCTGCGCTATCCGGCCGACCACGAAGTACTGCGACTGCGGGTGCGAGAAGTACCAGCCGCTGACGGCGGCACCGGGCCACATCGCCATCGACTCGGTCAGCTCGATGCCGGTCCGCTCCTTGACGTCCATCAACTCCCAGAGCGTCGCCTTCTCGGTGTGCTCCGGGCAGGCCGGGTAGCCGGGGGCAGGCCGGATCCCCCGGTACTTCTCACCGATCAGTGCGTCGTTGTCCAGCTGCTCGTCGGGCTGGTACGCCCAAAACTCCTTGCGGACCCGTTGGTGCATCCGTTCGGCGAACGCCTCTGCCAGCCGGTCGGCGAGCGACTCCAGCAGGATCGCGTTGTAGTCGTCGTTGGCCGCCTTGAACTCGACGATCTTGTCTGCGCTACCGAGCCCCGTGGTGACGGCGAAGGCGCCGACGTAGTCGGCCAGACCGGTGTCCTTGGGCGCGACGAAGTCGCCGATGCTCCGGTTCGGGATGCCGTCCCGGTGCTCACCCTGCTGGCGCAGGTTGTGCAGCCTGGTCAGCACCTCGGTACGGGTCTCGTCGGTATAGACCTCGATGTCGTCGCCGACCGCGTTGGCCGGGAAGAACCCGATCACGCCGTTGGCAGTCAGCCACTTCTCCTTGATCAGGGTGTCGAGCATCTCCTGGGCGTCGTCGTACAGCTTGCGGGCCGTCTCGCCCGAGACCGGGTTGTTGAGGATGTCGGGGAAGCGGCCCTTCATCTCCCAGGCGTTGAAGAACGG
>NZ_JAVHWK010000021.1:0-32115 GCF_032159775.1 Mycobacterium sp. | reverse complement strand
CAGACGTCGACGCGTGGACCTGGGTGCTCGGCGGCGGGGAAGACCACGCGCTGGTCGCGACGTTTTCCGGCACACCGCCGCGGGGATGGCGAGTGATCGGAACGGTGCTCGACGGGCCGCCGCGAGTGTTGGTCGACGGCGGCGAGTGGCACGGAAGTCCGGGCTGGCAGTCATTTGATTGAGCCGAGCCGCTAGGTTCATCTCTCGTGACCGCACGCCACCTGAATGAGTTGGTCGATGAGGGCTGGGCGCGCGCGCTGGAACCCGTCGCCGGTGCGGTCGCGCACATGGGGGAATTCCTGCGGGCGGAGATCGCGGCCGGCCAGCACTATTTGCCTGCCGGACAGAACGTGTTGCGCGCCTTCACTTTTCCGTTCGACCAGGTGCGGGTGCTGATCGTGGGGCAGGACCCCTATCCGACGCCAGGGCACGCGGTTGGACTGAGCTTCTCGGTCGCCCCCGACGTGCGGCCGCTGCCGCGCAGCCTGGAGAATATCTATAAGGAGTACGGCACCGATCTCGGTTATCCCGCACCAGCCACCGGCGATCTCACGCCGTGGGCCGAGCGCGGCGTGATGCTGCTCAACAGGGTGCTGACCGTTCGGCCGGGCACCCCGGCGTCTCATCGCGGGAAGGGCTGGGAGGCCGTCACCGAGTGTGCGATACGCGCGTTGGTGGCACGGTCGCAGCCGATGGTCGCGGTCCTGTGGGGTCGCGACGCATCCACGCTGAAGCCGATGCTCGGAGGGAGCGACTGCGTGGCGATCGAGTCGGCGCATCCCTCGCCGCTGTCGGCGTCGCGGGGGTTCTTCGGCTCACGGCCGTTCAGCCGCGCCAATGAACTACTCGAACAGATGGGCGCCGAGCCGGTCGACTGGCGGCTGCCCTGAATCGCGGGTCTAGCCGCGGGTGACCTTGCCCGCCTTGATGCAGGACGTGCAGACGTTGATGCGCTTCTTGTTACCGCCGGGACGGGTCACGGCGTGCACACTCTGGATGTTCGGATTCCAACGACGGCTTGTCCGGCGATGGGAGTGCGAGACCGACTTGCCGAAGCCGGGGCCTTTCCCGCAGATATCGCAGACGGCAGCCATATCGAGAACTCCTTGACTCAGTGCTTCGGGGTCTTATCAATTCTTGTGAACCGACCACGGTTCGACCCGACAACCTGACCAGGATACCGGGCCGCAAACCGAACGCCAAAACGCTGTCCACCGGCTGCCGACCAGCCGGTCGATGTGACCGGGGATGTCGCGCTCAATGGATAGGCTGGCGCCCACCTGGGGGTTCCATTATCGCGTGGAGGGCGGGTGAGGGATGGCCGGTTCTGGTCGGCGGCTGGACGCATCTGCCCTGCGTGACTGGGCCCACACCGCGGTAGGTGACCTGATCACGCATACCGACGAGATCAACCGGCTGAACGTCTTCCCCGTGCCCGACGCCGACACGGGCACCAACATGCTCTTCACCATGCGTGCAGCCTGGGCAAAGGCGGACGCCGGGACCGGTGGCGACGTCGCCGCCGTGACCGCGGCACTGGCCGACGGTGCGCTGCACGGTGCCAGGGGCAACTCCGGGGTGATCCTTTCGCAGATCCTGCGCGGCCTGGGCGACGTGGCCGCCGAAGCCTCCGCCGAGCGGGGCGGCGAACTGACCGACGTCGACGGCGCCGTCCTTGCGGCGACGCTGCGGCATGCGGTCGGCCTGGTCGTGGCGTCCATGGGCGAATCGGTGCCGGGAACCATCGTGTCGGTTCTGCAGGCGGCGGCCGAAGCGGCCGAGGGCGCCGTCGCCGAGAACACCGAACTCGACGGGGTGGTGACGGCCGCTGCGGACGCGGCGGCGACAGCGCTGGACAAGACCCCCTCGCAGCTCGACGTGCTCGCCGACGCGGGCGTCGTCGACGCCGGCGGCAGGGGCCTGCTGGTGTTACTCGACGCCCTCTGCAAAACCGTGTCCGGTCATGCGCCTGTCCGCAAGGAGTATGTGGCGGCACCGGCCGCCCGCAAGGAGTACGTGGCGGCATCGCCAGAGATCAGCGCTACCGTCGCCGCACCCGGCCCGCGGTTCGAGGTGATGTATCTGCTGACCGGCTGCAGGCCCGACGGTGTCGAGCACCTCCGTCAACGTCTCGACAAAATCGGCGATTCGGTCGCCATCGCGGCAGCGGCGTCCGGCGGCGGCGGTTGTTACTCGGTGCATGTGCATTCCGACGATGCGGGCGGCGCCATCGAGGCGGCGCTGTCGTTCGGGACACCGAGCCGGATCCAGGTGACGTCGCTCGCGGGGCGCGCAGCGCACGCACCCGGCGGCTGGACGCGCGAACGCGCCGTGCTGGCTGTCGTCGACGGAGACGGAGCTGCCGAGCTGTTCGCAGGCGAGGGTGCCGACGTCCTGCGGCCCGACCCCATTGCGACCGACCCGACGTCCGCGGTGACCGCCAAACAGCTGCTGCGGGGCCTCGTCGACGCGGGCGCCGCCCAGATCATGGTGTTGCCCAACGGCTTCGTCGCGGCCGAGGAGTTGGTTGCAGGGTGCACCGCGGCGATCGGCTGGGGCATCGACGTTGTTCCGGTGCCCGCGGGTTCGATGGTGCAGGGGCTGGCGGCACTGGCGGTTCACGATGCCGACCGGGAGGCAGTCGACGACGGCTACACCATGGCGCGCGCGGCGGCGGGTGCCCGGCACGGTTCGGTTCGGCGAGCGACCGAGGAGGCATTGACGTGGGCGGGCGCCTGTGCGCCCGGCGACGGCCTTGGCATCGCGGGTGACGAAGTGCTGATCGTCGCTGAGGACATCACCGCCGCAGGAGCGGGGCTGATCGACCTGCTTCTCGTCGCGGGCGGCGAGCTGGTCACCGTGCTCAGCGGCGCCGACGTGGATCCCGGTGTGGGCGAAGCGCTTTCCGAACACGTGCACCGTCAGCATCTGGGCGCCGAGTTGGTGACCTACCACACCGGCCATCGAGGAGACGCGCTGTTGATTGGGGTCGAGTAGGTGGTTGCGCTAACTGACCGGCTCGACTTCGTCATCGGTGAGAAGGCGGCCGGTCCCCTCGAGCAGCATTTCGGCATCCGGGCGGTCAACGACCTGCTTCGGCACTACCCGCGTAAGTACAGCACGGGCACCACCGTGCTCGGCGAGGACAGCGAACCGCCTGAGGAAGGTGAGCACATCACCTTTGTCGACACCATTACCAAGGCCGAGGTGCGGTGGACTAATCGGAAGCCCAAGCGTGAGTATCTTGTTATCACCCTCGGGGATCGCCGACCCAAGGTGACCGCGACCTTCTTCAATGCGAAATACATCAAGAAAGGGCTGACCACGGGCATCCGGGTCATGCTGTCGGGCGAGGTCGGATACTTCAGGGGAACGATGCAACTGACGCATCCCGCCTTTCTGATCCTGAATTCCGGCAAGGGATCTCGGTCTCTGGCGAAGATCGCGGAAACATCCAGAACCAGCGACGGAGACTTGGAACTCTCAGGTTTTGAGCGAGACTTCTTCCCGATCTACCCCGCCAGCGCGAAGGTGCAGAGCTGGGACATCTATGCCTGCGTCCGCCAGGTCCTCGACGTGCTCGATCCCATTCCGGAGATGCTTCCGGAACACTTTCGACACGAACATAATCTGATTTCCGAGGACCGTGCGCTTCGTGATATTCACGTGGCCGAGAGCGCAACTGACCGTGAACGCGCGCAACGGCGCCTGACGTACGACGAGGCGATCGGGCTGCAGTGGGCGCTGGCGGCGCGCAGGAACAGCCAGCTCGGCGCGTCGGGTCCGGAGGCGCCGAGGATGGACGGCGGTCTGCTTGCGGCGTTCATGGAGCGGCTGCCGTTCGAGCTGACAGCCGGTCAACGAGAAGTGCTCGAGACGCTTAGTGCCGAGCTCGCCACCACCCGCCCGATGAACCGGATGTTGCAGGGCGAGGTCGGCTCCGGGAAGACAATCGTCTCAGTGTTGGCCATGCTGCAGATGGTCGATGCGGGCTACCAGTGCGCACTACTCGCACCGACGGAAGTGCTTGCCGCCCAACATGCCCGCTCGGTGCGCGATGTCCTCGGTCCGTTGGCGATGGCCGGTCAGCTCGGCGGTGTCGAGAACGCGACGCGGGTGGCACTGCTGACCGGATCGATGTCAGCGCCGCAGAAGAAGCGGGTACGCGAAGAGGTCGCCGCCGGTGAGGCGGGGATCGTCATCGGCACGCATGCGCTGCTGCAGGACGCCGTCGATTTCCAGAACCTCGGCATGGTCGTGGTCGACGAGCAGCATCGGTTCGGTGTCGAACAGCGAGATCGACTGCGCGCCAAGGCGCCCGAAGGCCTGACACCGCACCTGCTGGTAATGACCGCCACCCCGATTCCGCGCACCGTGGCGCTGACCGTCTACGGCGATCTCGAAACGTCGACACTGCGTGAACTGCCGCGCGGCCGCCAGCCGATCGCGACCAATGCGATCTTCATCTCCGAGAAGCGCTCGTGGCTGGACCGGGCGTGGGCGCGCATCACCGAGGAGGTGCACGCGGGCCGGCAGGCTTACGTCGTCGCTTCGCGCATCGACGAGAGCGACAAGGCCGACGGCAAGGACGCCGGACCACCGGCAACCACCGTCGTCGAGTTGCTCGAGCATCTTCGTCACGGGCCGCTGTCCGGACTGCGGCTCGGCCTGATGCACGGCCGGCTGCCAGCCGACGAAAAGGATGCCGTGATGGCGGCGTTCCGCGCCGGTGAGGTCGATGTTCTGGTGTGTACCACCGTCATCGAGGTTGGTGTGGACGTACCCAACGCGACGGTGATGTTCGTGATGGACGCCGACCGATTCGGCATCAGCCAGCTGCACCAGTTGCGTGGCCGTATCGGCCGCGGCGAGCACGCCAGCCTGTGTCTGCTCGCGACCCGGCTGCCGGAAGGCTCCAAGGCTGGCGAACGGCTCAAGGCGGTGGCGGGCACGCTGGACGGATTCGAACTGGCAGACCTCGACCTCAAGGAGCGCCGCGAGGGAGACGTGCTGGGATACAGCCAATCCGGTCGACCCATCACGCTGCGCTTTCTGTCGCTGTTCGACCACCGCGAGATCATCGAGACCGCCCGTGACTTCTGCCAGGCGCGCTATCAGAACGAGCCCACCGACCCTGGATTGGCGCTTCTGGCAGCCGAATTCACCGATACAGAACGCGTCGAATACCTGGACAAGACATGAGCCGCAAGCAGCTGGCGATGCTCGCTGTGGCGGTGACACTGGCCATCGTGGTCGCCTGTCAGACGGTCGCGTCGGCGCAGCGAGCCGCGTCACTCGCCGCTCAGGCGCATGCCCCCGCCGTCGCGCCGGGTGTCGACGTCCTCGCCGAGATATCGCAGATCCCGCTGCGCGTCCGCGGATCCGACTACCGCCGTGAGGCATTCGGCGAATCGTGGACCGACGACAACCCTGCGCCCGGCGGGCACAACGGCTGCGACACTCGCAACGACATTCTCGATCGCGACCTGGTGGACAAGACCTACGTGTCGATCACACGATGTCCGGATGCGATCGGCACGGGCACACTGCACGACCCGTACACCAACGCCACCGTAATGTTCGTTCGCGGTAACAAGACCGGTGCGTCCGTACAGATCGATCACATCGTCCCGTTGGCGCTGGCGTGGGACCTCGGTGCCCGCAACTGGCGCGATGACGTGCGGCTACGTTTCGCCAACGACCCGGCTAATCTGATCGCGGTCGAGGGAAAGGCAAACCAGGACAAGGGAGATTCCGAACCCGCCCTGTGGATGCCGCCGAACGTGGCGTTCCGCTGTCAGTACGCCGTCCAGTTCAGTGCGGTGCTGCGCGGTTACGGTCTGGCTGTCGATGCGCCGTCGGCGGCGGTTCTTCATGAAGCAGCCGGAACGTGCCCGACGCATTGACGATTCGGACGTCGACGGGATGCGGGCGCGTCGTGCCGGAATCGTATTGTCAGCGTGACACTCTGGTTCGTGTGTTGAGCGTGGTGATCGCCCGGCCCGGCGCTCTGGGGCAAGACGATTTGGATACCGCTGAGGCGTTGGTCCGCTCCGCATTCGGGGAGAGCTTCCGCACCCACGACTGGCTGCACGGCGTCGACGGCGTGCACGTGTTGATCACCGAGGAAGACGAGGTGCTTGCTCACGCGTCGGTAGTGACCCGCACCTTGCGCTATGGCAGTGACGCGTTCGCCACCGGTTACGTCGAGAGCGTCGCCGTTCATCCCGATCAGCAGGGTCGCGGTCTTGGAAGTCTGGTGATGAATCACGCGGAAGCGATCATCCGCGATCATCACGAGCTCGGCGCACTCAACGCGGTCGAAAGCGCCGCGCCGTTTTACGCCGCTCGTGGCTGGCATCCCTGGACCGGTCCCACGCGCGCAGACACGCCCGACGGGTTGCTCGACACCTACGACCCGGCCGATCGGATCTTCGTTTTCCCGAACACCGGCGCCAGCCGCCGGTTCCTAGATTCTGCGCCCTTGATATGCGACTGGCGCGACGGCGACCTCTGGTAGTCGAGCAGACCGTACGATTACCGCTTACCTGGAAACCTAAGTGCCGGTGTAGGTTTCGGGATCCGGCCGGAACCGCGTCCCGTCGTCCAATCCGTTGAGGGTGGCCATCTCGTCGTCGGTCAGCTCGAAGTCGAACACCTCGAGGTTCGACTTCACCCGCTCCGGCGACGACGACCGAGGAATGACCACGTTGCCGAGCTGGATGCTCCACCGGATCAACACCTGCGCAGGCGTCTTACCGTGCGTCTCGGCGACCGAGACGATCGTGGGGTTGTCGAGGAGCCGGCCGACGCCCAGCGGGCCGTAGGCCTCCGTGACGACATCGCGGGCGGTGTTCACGGCGCGCAGTGCGGCCTGGTTGAGCAGCGGGTGCAGCTCGATCTG
This sequence comes from Mycobacterium sp., assembly GCF_032159775.1. GTDB lineage: Bacteria > Actinomycetota > Actinomycetes > Mycobacteriales > Mycobacteriaceae > Mycobacterium. Next base: position 25,211 of record NZ_JAVHWK010000021.1, on the reverse strand, counting down.
GTTGACGACAGGCGGCACGTAGGACAGGTCGACGATGTTCGAAAGGTGCTCCTCGTGGAAATTGGCCACGCCGATAGACCGGGTTTGGCCCACCCCCCGGCAAGCCAGCAGCCCGCCCCAGCTGTCGATGTATTTGCCCTGCTCGCCGGCGGGCCAGTGGATCAGATAGAGATCGACGTAGTCCAGGCCGAGGCGTTCCAGGCTCGCCGCCAGCGCATCCTGTGATGACTGGAACCCCTGGTCCTCGGTGGCCAGCTTGGTGGTGACGAACAGCTCCTCGCGCGGCACGCCCGACGAGGCGATGGCACGTCCGACCGCGGCCTCGTTGCCGTACGCCGCCGCGGTGTCGATCAATCGGTAACCCGCCTCGAGCGCCGCCGACACCGCCGCCTCTGTCTCGGCGTCCGAGAGCTCACCGACCCCGAGGCCGATCACCGGCATCGTGTGGTCGTCGTTGAGAGTGACGGAAGGAATTGCAGCCGCCGACGTCATGTCACCTATCCCTGCCTTGTTGAAGGTTAGTTGAAGGTCCGTGGGTCGGGACCGAGCCGAGTTCCGTCGCCGAGCGACGAGATGGACGACATGTCCTGCTCGGTCAGCTCGAAATCGAACACGTCGAAGTTGCTCACAATCCGCTCGGGGGTCACCGACTTCGGGATGACTATATTGCCGAGCTGGATATGCCACCTAATCAGTACCTGTGCAGGCGTTTTTCCGTGCGCGTCGGCGACCGCGGTCACGGTCGGGTCGTCCAGCAGTGCTCCCTGGCCCAATGGCGCCCACGCCTCGGTGGCCACGCCGAGTTGAGCATGGACTTCGCGCAGCTCCTCCTGCTGCAGCCGGGGATTCAACTCCACCTGGTTGACGGCGGGAACGATCCCGGTTGCGTCGATCAGCATTCGCAGGTGCTCCGGCTCGAAGTTGCTCACCCCGATCGACGAGACCCGCCCCTGGTCGTGCAGATGGGCGAACGCCTTGAAGGTGTCGACGTAGGTGTTCCTGGCCGGTGTCGGCCAATGGATGAGGTACAGGTCGAGACGGTCGATGGCGAGGCGCTTGAGGCTGGCGTCGAACGCGGCCAGTGTGCTCTCGTATCCCTGGTCGGCATTCCAGAGCTTCGTCGTGATGAAGACGTCGTCGCGGGAGACTCCGGATTCGGCGATTGCCTGGCCGACCTCGGACTCGTTGCCATAGATGGAGGCGGTGTCGACATGCCGGTAGCCCGCGTCCAGCGCGGTGGCCACGGCTCGTACCGTCTCCTCGGGAGGCGTCTGGAAAACGCCGAGTCCGACCGCAGGGATCGCGTTACCGTCGTTCAGCTTTATCAAGGGAGAAGCCATGACTGGAAGTCTGCCAGGGCGACCTGAGACGTCCTCCGGCGCGAAAAGCGCGCCGTTGCCGCCCGACGTGCGGGACAGGCTGCAGAAGGTCGTGGGCGCGCCGACACTGCACGCGATCTCCCGGGCGCCCAATCGGCTCAAGCGCCTTTTGCTGGGCGGCCATTCGATCACCATCGACGGCAACACCTTGGATACGACGTTGCAACTGATGCTGGCGGCTTCGCGCGTCTCTGGCCGTGAAGGGCTCATTCTCAGCGAGGACGTTGCGACTGCACGCAGGCGCCTGAATGCGCTGGGGGCGCAGTTCCCCCGGGTGAAAGCCGACGTGACATTGACCGAGGTCTCGGTGCCAGGGCCCGGCGGTGACATCCCCGCGCTACACATCCGCTCGGCGGGCGATGACGGGGCGCCGCTGCTCGTCTACTACCACGGCGGTGGCTTCGTCGAAGGCGGCTACGAAACGCACGGCAACCTGTGCGAGGTGATCTGCCAGCGGGCAGGCGTACACGTGCTGTTCGTCGACTATCGGCTTGCGCCCGAGCACAAGGCGCCCGCAGCCGTCGACGATGCGTACGCGGCGTACCTGTGGGCGCGCGAGCACGCCGCCGAACTCGGCGCCGATCCCGACAGGGTCGCCGTCGGCGGGGACAGCGCAGGCGGCAACCTCGCTGCGGTGGTGGCGCTGCGTGCTCGCGACGAAGTCGTGCCGTCGCCCCTACTGCAGTTGTTGCTGTATCCGATCACCAACTTCGCCGGCCGGACCCGGTCGATGGGTCTGTTCGCCGACGGATTCTTCCTCCGCCGCTGGGACATGGACTTCGCTCAGGACAAGTACGTCGGGGGCTCGGGCGTCGACCCGACCGATCCCCGGGTGTCACCCCTGCTGGCCGACGACCTGTCGGGGCTGCCGCCCAGCATTCTCGTCACCGCGGGCTTCGACCCGCTGCGCGATGAGGGCCGCATGTACGCCGAGGCACTGCGTGCAGCGGGTAACACCGTGGACGCACGGGAGTTCGGCTCTCTGATCCACGCCTTCCCCAATTTCTTCGGCCTGGGTGGCGGTGCCATGACGGCGACCTTCGAGATCATTTCGATTCTGCGCGCCCATCTGAGCCGCAGCTGACCAAGCGGGAAACCCTCGCCGGTACCCTTGACCGCGTGGCCACGAATTCCAAGAAGAACGCCCGCTACGACCTCAACGCCGCCGATCGCAGGCGCAACCTGTTCATTCAGGTTGGTTTGACCGCGATCGTCGTGCTGCTCGGCGTCGGGTTGGTGCTCTACATCGTGATGGGCGCGCACAAGAAACCGGAGGCCGGCGAAACCAAGTCGATCCAGGTGTCGTCGAGCAAGCTCATCACCAAGGAGGGCGGCACCGAACCCAAGGCCGTGGTGTCGCTCTACGAGGACTTCCTGTGCCCGCACTGCGGCGAATTCGAGCAGAAGTTCGGACCGACGATCAATCAGCTCATCGACAGCGGAGCCATCCAGGCGGACTACAACATGGTCGCCATCCTCGATTCGCCGAGCAACGCGAACTACTCGTCGCGCGCCGGCGCTGCCGCCTACTGTGTCGCCGACGAATCGAAGGACGCGTTCCGTCGCTTCCACGCCGCGCTGTACGCGCAGCAGCCGGGAGAAACCGGCGCCAGCTTCCCCGATGACGCCCGGTTGATCGAGATCGCCAGGCAGGCAGGCGCCGGCGGTACCGTGCCGGACTGCATCAACAAAGGCAAGTACGTCTCGATGGTCGAGGGCCTTGCGAGCGCATCCGGAATCCAGTCCACCCCGACGGTCAAGATCAACGGCCAGGAGTTCGACGTCGGCACGTCGACGCCCGACGATCTGGTAGCCCAGATCAAGGCGATCGTCGGTGACGTGCCCGGCCTGATGTCCAAGCCCGAAGCCCCGACTCCCACCGCGCCGCCGGGCGCGCCATGACCGTCACCGCCGACAGCCCGGCCGAGCCCGCGACCGGCGAGGCGCGGCGGGGCGTCGAGGTGCGCACCCCGAGCGCGGTGTGGGTGCTGATCGCCGGCGCTGTCGGCCTGGCCGCGGCTCTAACGCTGACGGTCGAGAAGATCGAGATTCTGATCAATCCCGATTACGTGCCCTCATGCAGCATCAACCCGGTGCTGTCCTGCGGCTCGGTGATGATCACGCCGCAGGCGTCCGCGTTCGGCTTCCCGAACCCGCTCATCGGCATCGTCTCCTTCACCATCGTGGTCGTCACCGGCGTGCTGGCGGTCGCCAAAGTCCGCCTGCCGCGCTGGTATTGGGGTGGGCTGGCGGTCGGCACGCTGCTCGGGGTCGGGTTCATCCACTGGCTGATCTTCCAGAGCCTGTACCGCATCGGCGCGCTGTGCCCCTACTGCATGGTGGTCTGGGGGGTCACCGTCCCGCTGCTCGTCGTGGTGGCGTCCATCGCGCTGGCGCCACGACTGGAGAGCGGAGTGGCGCGGGTCGTTCACCAGTGGCGCTGGTCGCTGGTCACGCTGTGGTTCACCGCGCTGGTCCTGATGATCCTGGTGCGGTTCTGGAACTACTGGTCGACGCTGATCTAACCGCCGCCCAGCGAGTCGGCGTTAGGGTACGCGGGTGATCTCGAAAATCCTGGTCGCCAACCGCGGCGAGATTGCGATCCGTGCTTTTCGCGCCGCCTACGAGATGGGGATCACCACCGTCGCGGTCTATCCCTACGAGGACCGCAACTCCCAGCACCGGCTGAAGGCCGACGAGTCGTACCAGATCGGGGAGACCGGCCACCCGGTTCGCGCATACCTGTCGGTCGACGAAATCATCCGGGTCGCGCAACAGGCCGGCTGCGACGCGGTCTACCCGGGATACGGGTTCCTCTCGGAGAATCCAGATCTGGCTGCGGCCTGCGCGGAGGCAGGCATCACCTTTGTCGGGCCCGGTGCTGATGTGCTGGAGCTGACCGGCAACAAGGCGCGCGCCATCGCCGCCGCGAGGTCTGCGGGGCTGCCGGTGCTGACGTCATCGGCGCCCTCGGCGTCGGTCGACGAACTGGTCAGCGCTGCCGCCGAGATGGAGTTCCCGCTGTTTGTGAAGGCGGTGTCGGGAGGTGGCGGCCGCGGCATGCGCCGGGTGACCGAAGCCGCCGCGCTGCCTGAGGCGATCGAGGCGGCCAGCCGGGAGGCCGAGTCGGCATTCGGCGACCCGATGGTCTACCTCGAGCAGGCGGTGCTCAACCCGCGACACATCGAAGTTCAGATCCTCGCCGACCGGCACGGCAATGTCATGCACCTGTTCGAACGCGACTGCAGTGTGCAGCGCCGCCATCAGAAGGTCATCGAGCTGGCGCCCGCGCCGAATCTGCCCGAGGAGCTGCGGGACAAGATCTGCGCCGACGCCGTCGCGTTCTCCCGTCAGATCAACTACTCCTATGCGGGCACCGTGGAGTTTCTGCTCGACGAGCGTGGCCACCACGTGTTCATCGAGATGAACCCGCGGATCCAGGTCGAACACACCGTCACCGAGGAAATCACCGACGTCGACCTGGTCGCCAGCCAGATGCGTATCGCCGACGGCGAGACGCTCGAGGAGCTGGGGCTGTCGCAGGAGACGTTGACCGTCCACGGCGCGGCCTTGCAGTGCCGGATCACCACCGAGGACCCGGCCAACGGCTTCCGTCCCGACACCGGCCGCATCACCGGCTACCGCAGCCCAGGCGGCGCGGGAATCCGGCTGGACGGCGGCACCAACCTCGGCGCCGAGATCAGCGCGCACTTCGACTCGATGCTGGTCAAACTCACCTGTCGTGGACGCGACTTCTCCGCGGCCATCGCCCGCGCCCGGCGCGCGCTGGCCGAGTTCCGGATCAGGGGTGTGTCGACGAACATCCCGTTCCTGATGGCGGTGGTCAACGATCCCGATTTCCGGGCGGGCCGGGTCACCACGTCGTTCATCGATCAGCGGCCCTACCTGCTGACCGCGCGCACACCCGCCGACCGCGGCACCAAGATCCTGAACTACCTGGCCGATGTGACGGTGAACCAGCCGCACGGCCCACGTACGTCCACCGTGTATCCGCATGACAAGCTGCCGGACATCGATCTGACGACCCCAGCGCCGCCCGGCAGCAAGCAAAAGCTGACCGAGGCAGGTCCGGAGGGGTTCGCGCGGTGGATGCGGGATTCGGCGGCCGTCGGTGTCACCGACACAACGTTCCGCGACGCCCATCAGTCGCTGCTGGCGACGCGGGTGCGCACCAACGGGCTGCTGATGGTGGCGCCCTACGTCGCCAGGATGACGCCGCAGCTGTTGTCGATCGAATGCTGGGGCGGCGCGACTTATGATGTGGCGCTGAGGTTTTTGAAGGAAGACCCGTGGGAGCGGCTGGCCGCCCTACGGGAGGCGGTACCGAACATTTGCCTGCAGATGCTGCTGCGCGGACGCAACACCGTCGGCTACACCCCGTACCCGGAGCTGGTCACCACCGCGTTCGTCGAGGAAGCGACGGCCACCGGAATCGACATCTACCGCATCTTCGATGCGTTGAACAACGTCGAGTCGATGCGTCCCGCGATCGACGCCGTGCGCGAAACAGGCACGGCGATAGCCGAAGTCGCGATGAGCTACACGGGTGACCTGTCGGATCCCGGCGAGAACCTGTACACACTGGACTACTACCTCAAGCTCGCCGAGCAGATCGTCGACGCCGGCGCGCATGTGCTGGCGATCAAGGACATGGCGGGGCTGCTGCGCCCGCAGGCCGCCGCGGCGTTGGTCGGCGCCCTTCGCAGCCGGTTCGACCTTCCGGTGCATGTACACACACATGACACTCCCGGCGGTCAGCTGGCCACCTATCTCTCAGCCTGGCAGGCAGGCGCCAGCGCCGTCGACGGCGCCGCCGCGCCACTGGCGGGCACCACCAGTCAGCCCGCGATGTCCTCGATAGTGGCGGCCGCCGCACACACCGAATACGACACCGGCCTTTCGCTCGCTGCGGTGTGCGAACTGGAGCCGTACTGGGAGGCGCTGCGAAAGGTGTACGCGCCGTTCGAATCCGGGCTACCGGCGCCGACGGGACGCGTGTATCGCCATGAGATCCCCGGCGGTCAACTGAGCAACCTGCGCCAACAGGCCATCGCGCTCGGACTGGGGGACCGGTTCGAGCAGATCGAGGAGAACTACGCCGCCGCCGACCGCATCCTCGGCCGTTTGGTGAAGGTGACGCCGTCATCGAAGGTGGTCGGCGACCTCGCTCTGTCATTGGTCGGGGCCGGTGTGACCGCCGACGAGTTCGCCGCCGACCCAGCTCGATTCGACATTCCGGACTCGGTCATCGAGTTTTTGCGCGGCGAGTTGGGTGACCCGCCAGGTGGCTGGCCGGAGCCACTGCGAACCAAGGCCCTGGCGGGTCGGCCGCCTGCCAAGCCCACCCAGGAGCTCACCCCCGACGATGAGGCGGCGCTCGCGGACGCGGGCCCCAAGCGTCAGGCAGAGTTGAACCGTCTGCTGTTTCCCGGTCCCACAAAGGAATTCGACGCGCACCGCGACCAGTACGGCGACACGTCGAGCCTGTCGGCCAACCAATTCTTCTACGGTCTGCGGCGTGGAGACGAGCACCGCGTCAAGCTCGAGCGCGGCGTCGAACTGCTGATCGGGCTCGAGGCGATCTCCGATCCCGACGAACGCGGCATGCGCACGGTGATGTGCATCCTCAACGGTCAACTGCGGCCGGTCATGGTGCGCGACGCCAGCATCGCCAGCGAGGTGCCCACCGCGGAGAAGGCCGACCGCGCCAATCCCGACCACGTCGCCGCGCCGTTCGCCGGTGTGGTCACCGTTGCGGTCGCCTCCGGCGACAAGGTCGACGCCGGTCAGACCATCGCCACTATCGAGGCGATGAAGATGGAAGCGGCCATCACCGCCCCGAAGGCCGGGACCGTCAACCGCATCGCCGTATCCGAGACTGCGCAGGTCGAGGGCGGCGACCTACTGGTGGTGGTCAGCTGACCCGCATCGTCGCAGGCGTCCACGGCGGGCGGCGCATCGCGGTGCCCGCGCGCGGCACCCGCCCGACGACCGACCGGGTGCGCGAGTCGCTGTTCAATGTGCTGGTCGCCCGCATGGACCTGCACGGCGCATCGGTGCTCGATCTTTATGCCGGCTCGGGCGCGCTCGGGCTCGAGGCGATGTCCCGCGGGGCAGCCAGTGCGGTGTTCGTCGAATCCGACCAGCGGGCCGCGGCGGTGATCGACAAGAACATCAAGACCCTCGGGGCTACCGGAGCCACGCTGCGTCGCGGCACGGTCGCGTCGGTGCTCGCGGCGGGCGCCGCGGCACCCGTCGACCTGGTTCTCGCCGACCCGCCCTATGAGGTGAGTGAGGCGGAGGTGAACGAGATGCTGACGGCGCTGAACGGATACGGCTGGACGGCCGAGGGCAGCGTCGTCGTCGTCGAGCGCGCCGCATCCGGGCCGGATCTGACCTGGCCGGACGGCTGGCAGCAGTGGCAGGCCCGCCGCTACGGCGACACCCGCCTCGAGATGGCGGTTCTCGACGTCGCCCCAGCGCGGCGCAAGAAAGGACCTGAGCAGCCCTGATACCGTCGTCAGCCATGAGCGGCGCGGTATGCCCGGGATCCTTCGACCCGGTGACCCTCGGCCATATCGACATCTTCGAGCGCGCGGCCGCCCAGTTCGACGAGGTCGTGGTCGCCGTGCTGGTCAACCCGAACAAAAAGGGCATGTTCGACCTCGACGAGCGCATCGCGATGATCGAGGAGTCGACTGCACATCTGCCGAATCTCCGGGTGGAGTCGGGCCAGGGCCTGGTCGTCGACTTCGTGAAGACCCGCGGACTGACCGCGATCGTCAAGGGGCTGCGCACCGGAACCGATTTTGAATACGAGTTGCAGATGGCTCAGATGAACAAGCACATCGCCGGGGTGGACACATTCTTCGTCGCCACCACGCCGAAGTACTCCTTCGTGTCGTCGTCGCTGGCCAAGGAGGTGGCGTCGATGGGCGGAAACGTATCTGAGCTGCTGCCCGAACCGGTGAACATGCGGTTGCAGGCCAAGCTCAAGGGTTAGTGATGCGCGAGTCGGGTAACCACTGCATAGGCGCGCAGCCCATCGCGCCGTCCAAACCCAACCGAATTACTCGGGAGATATTGCTGTGGTTGAAACATTTGTTCAGTCGACCGATGACGTCGTCAAATTCCTCAAAGGCCAGCACAACTTGATCAAGGACATGTTCGAAGAGGTGTTCTCGGCGTCGACTGATGACGCGCGCCGCAAGGCCTTCACCGAACTGCGCCAACTCCTCGCGGTGCACGAGACCGCCGAGGAAATGGTTGTTCACCCAAGGGTCCGCCAGCAGGTGGACGGCGGGGACCTCATCGTCGACGCACGTCTCCTCGAGGAGCACGACGCCAAGGAACACCTGTCGGCGCTCGAGGCGATGGACATCAGCTCCAAGGAGTTCCTCGACGAGTTGACGCTCTTCCGAGGCTCGGTGCTCGATCACGCTGAGCGTGAAGAACTCGAGGAGTTCACCCGGTTGGAGCGCGAGCTGGATGCCGACGACCTCAACCGGATGGCGAAGGCCGTGCTTGCCGCGGAGGCGATTGCGCCGACGCGTCCCCACCCCGGTGTGGAGTCGGCCAAGCTGAACTTCGCCGTCGGACCGTTCGCGTCGATGCTCGACCGAGCCCGCGACGCCATCGCAGCGGCGCTCAGGTAGGCCGTTCGATAGCCGGGCGCGAAGCGGCCCGGTGTTCCGCGGGTTTGGCCCGCTCAGGACAGGGAACAGAGTCGCGATGGAGATCGCGGTCAACGGAGCCGGGCCGCAGCATCATTCTGCGATGCCCGGCGAGCGTGCGGGCAGCACGAGTCAAGGGCAACGCAGCCTGATCGGCTATCTCGTGATGCCGCGCCCCAAAGACTTGGTGAAGGGGCTGCTCATCCCGGTCACCTACTTCGTGGGTGTGTTGGCGGCCGGGGGAGTGACCACCGAGTCGCTTTTGCGCGCGGTGCTGGTACTCGCGGCGGTCGAGTTGTTCATCTATCCCGCCCGCTACCAGTGGAATGACGCACGTGGGTTCGTCGCCGATCAGCGTCACCCCGGCAAAGCATCGCGCGGACGCCTTCCAGGGCCGGTCACGCAGGCCCGCGCTCACGTCCTGGCAAGCTGCGTTGTCGCTGCGATACGCCTGGTCGCTGTGGGCGTCCTGAACCTCGCGCTGCCCGAACTCGGCCTGGGTGGCGTATTGGGATTCGCGACGCTCGGAGTGTTCGGGATCGCTTTCGCCTACGAGTGGTTACGGTCGCGGTGCACCGGTCGCACCGGACGAGTCCCGCCGCCTCTGCAAGCGGGCTTGGTTTCGATCTGGCTGGTCGTCGGCGGCGGCTATGCGGTGCGGGGCATGATCGGTCTTGCACTGGCCGTCGACCTGAGTGCCCGCCCCGCGCTGACGGTGTCGGCGACCTTGACGCTGTGGGCTTATGGCGTCGCGTTCGTGACAAGCCGGTGGGCCATCGAAGCGTTGGCCTTCGCCTCCATCCGTGATGGGCACGTGGTCTTCCAAACCCGGCGCGGTCAGGCCCGGGAACATCTTCTCGTGCTCGTCCGATGGCTACCGGTACAGCGCCGATCGCCTGGCCTGGATATCGAACGGTGGACGCCGCTGGCGGAGCGCACATCGTTGATTGCGCCGTGGAACGTCGCGACGATTGCTGCGGGCAGCGCGGCTGCGGCCACCGGTCGATTGTTGTGTGGCGCCGCCTCGGTTGGTCAGCTCGCCGCCGCCTCCATCCTCGGTGCGGTGCTCGCCCTGGTCACTGTGCACTCTTCACGTGCTCGCTGGGTCATCGTCTGCGCCGGCGCTGGTGTGCTCTACACCTATCTGATGGTGAGTGGCGCGCCACGGCCCTTGCTCGGGGTGATCCCGTGGTTGTTGCTTTCGGCGGCCCGCCTTTTTTTCAGCAGCCGCAGCCTTTACACCCTCGGCAGGGCCGGTGTGCTGACTCGAGCCGTGAAGGCGGGCTTGCACGCGGCAGCCAAGGCGGTGCTCGGTGAGCCGACATGGGCTGCGGTGCGCGCCGGTGACGTTTCAGACCCGTCAGAAGACGTCGAGCCGCCGCCACCGACGGAGCTCGTCGATGTCGCCCGCATGGCTGCCACGGCCGGTGCCGGCGTAGCGATGCGTTGGTGGGCCGACCACACCCGGCTCGAGGTGAAGCAGAAGCGAGGCCCGCGCGATCTGGTCAGCAAGGCCGACCACGAGACCGAGGCGGAAATCCGAAAAGTATTGCGACAGTTGCGTCCTGACGACAGCGTGCTGGGCGAAGAGGGCGGGTTGATCGACGGCACCAGCGGTATTCGCTGGATCATCGATCCGATCGACGGCACGACGAGTTACCTCTACGGCCGACCGGACTGGGCTGTGAGTGTGGCAGCCGTCCGGTGCAGCGACGAGACGATCGTTGCAGGCGCCGTCGTCGAGCCGGTCGCTGGATGGACCACGTGCGCCCAGCGCGGGGGTGGCACGTATCTGAACGACCGTCGGGTGAGGGTGAATGACGTGGTGTCACTGGACCACGCACTTGTCGAGATCAACTTCGGTCGCGACGATCAGAGGGAAGTCGCGGGAGAGATGGTGCACGAGCTCGCCACCCGGGTGCGCGACCTCCGTCGCGGTGGCAGCGCGGCCAGCGCACTGGCGCATGTCGCAACGGGTCGGGCCGACGCAGTATGGTCACCAGGCTTGCAGCCCTGGGATTGCGCAGCAGGCGTGCTGCTCGTCGAGGAGGCAGGCGGCTCGGTGGGCGACCTCAGGGAGATGGCGGCGGGACTGTGGCCGAACAGCGGCGATGTCCTGGCGGCGAATCCAGCGCTGTTGCGGGCCCTACGCGGGATTCTTGAGCCCATTTACGCGACACGGGTTTAGCTGCCGCAAACAGTGGTACGTACTCGTGCAAGCGATCGGCCCCAGCACCGCGGTTGATCTTCCCAGCCGCTGGTGCGGCTCACGACACGCTTCTGGAGCTGATCATGTCCAATGTCATTCGGCTGCGTCCGAGCACAAAAGTCCCGTTGAACAATGCCACCCTCGAGTTGCACGCGCGTCGTCTCGCGGTGCCCAGCTATGACCGGTCGGCGCTCACCTGCTCTGTCGTCCATATCGGTGTTGGCGGTTTTCACCGAGCTCACCAGGGTAGCTACTTCGACGACCTTGCTCGGCTGGGTTTCACTGACTGGGGAGTGACCGGGATGGGGCTGCACCACCGGGCCGCGAAGGAGGCTCTCGAACCACAGGACTGCCTCTACACCCTCGTCGAACAGGGTAGTGACGGGGCGGAGGGACGTGTGGTCGGCTCCCTGTGCCGGTACCTCTACACGCCCGAAGAGCACCTCGCGGCCATCGAGGCCTTGGTCGACGAGCGCACCCGGCTGGTGACACTGACCATCACAGGCGGTGGCTATCATCGCGACGCCGTGACCGGTGACTTCGACGCCGCCTGTTCGGCGGTTCGGCGGGACCTTTCCCAGCCTGGTCCGTACACCACCGCTTGGGCGTACCTCGTTGAGGCATTGGACCGGCGGCGGCTTGCCGGTGGGGCCCCGTTCACGGTCATGTCCTGCGACAATCTGCCCGATAATGGGGACGCCGCTCGAAAGGCCGTGGTTGGGTTCGCGGCGCAGCGCAGCGCCCGGCTGGCGAAGTGGATTGAGTGCAACGTCGCGTTCCCCTCGACGATGGTCGACCGGATCACGCCGACGCTCAACGATGCTGAAATAGTCGGTGTCCAAGAGGATTTCGGTGTCGTCGACCGTTGGCCCGTCGTCACCGAGCCGTTCCGGCAGTGGGTCGTGGAAGACGCGTTCTGCGGCAGCCGGCCCCCGCTCGATGAAGTGGGTGTCGAGATCGTTTCCGACATCAGCCCGCACAAGCTGGTGAAGACGCGGCTACTCAACGGCTCACACTGCGCCATGAGTTATCTAGGGATCCTTCTCGGTCACCAGACGACCGACGCTGCGATGCGCGACTCTCGTGTCTACCGGTATGTCGAGCAGCTGATGCGGACCGAAGTGTCTCCCCTCCTCAGCGGGGGACTGACCATTGACTGTGCCGGTTATCGGAGCACTCTGCTCGAGCGATTCTCCAATCCGGGTATCCCGGACAAACTTTCGAGGCTGGCCGCGCGCGGGTCGGTGAAGATGCCGTCCTACCTGTTGCCTTCTCTTCACGAGGCACGTGCAGAGAACCGGCCCACTGCGCTGCTGACCCTCGCGGTCGCGGCCTGGATCCGGTACCTGCGCGGTTATGACTTACAAGGCAGGCCGATCGTCATCGAAGACAAACGTGGCGGCCAGTTCAGAACGCTCGCACTGACCGGTCTTGCCGATCCTCGACCGCTATTGAATGTGCGCGACGTCTTCGGAAGCCTCATCGACGACGTTGTATTCGTCGAAGCGCTTGAAAACATGCTGCATGACATCGACCGGATCGGGCTGGCGGCCACGCTCGGGAAGCTCCTCGTGGCGCAGCCCGGCAGAGCCCGTTACGAAGAAAGTGATTCCGTTGCGACATCTACGTCCAGTTGATCTTTCGAAAGTCGCCGTTGTGCTCTGTGATGCCGATGGCAATCTGTTCCCCTCGGAAGAACCGGCTTTCGCCGCATCGGTGAACGTGACCAACCGCTATTTGCGACATCTGGGCATACCGGCTTTCTACACGGCAGAAGAACTTCGCATGACGACGACCGGCAAGAATTTCCGGACAACGGCGGTGGATCTCGCCATCACCTGGGGCGTCCCGCTGGACATCGCTCTCGCCGAGGGCCGACCCGACGCCATCGTCGCCGGCGAGGGCGATGAGCAAGCGTTGACGACCGAAGCATTGGAGTTCTGGGTTCAAGAAGAGCGTGAGGCAGTGACGGCATACCTGGGAAGCGTGCTTGCACCGGACGCCGGCGTGCTGGACGCGCTGCACCGCCTGCGCTCTGATTTCCGGCTCGCCGCCGTGAGCTCGAGCGCGCTTGTCCGACTGGGTGCGTGTTTCTCAGCGACCGGTCTTGACGATCTGATACCGGCCGACGCCAGGTTCAGTGCCGAGGATTCCCTGCCCGTGCCGACGAGCAAACCCGACCCGGCCGTCTACCGTCTGGCGCTGGAGAAGATCGGCGTCTCGCCGGACCAGGCCGTGGCGATAGAAGACGCGGTTCCCGGGGTGGCGTCAGCGGTTGCGGCGGGAGTGCCGACCATCGGCAATCTTGTGTTCGTGCCGTCGGCCGAGCGGGCTGATCGGTGTGCGGAGTTGGCAGCCGCCGGTGCGTGTGCGGTGACGGCATCGTGGAAGGAAATCGCGACGTTGCTCACCGCGTCGGTCGATGGCACGTTCGCCGCATCCTGAAAGCGTATTTCGGCCGTTCCGCGACGATGGCATGCTGAACACAGTGCCCGGGGGCCTAGGGCCTGACGACGACACACCGGCTGATAAGCCGAGTCGCAGGTGTAACACCAGGCACACTAGTAACAACAACTACGCCTGGAGGGTGTGCCGTGTACCGAGTATTTGAAGCTCTCGACGAGCTTGGCGCGATCGTCGAAGAAGCGCGCGGCGTTCCGATGACGGCAGGCTGTGTGGTGCCCCGCGGCGACGTGCTCGAGTTGATCGACGACATCAAGGACGCCATCCCCGGCGAACTGGACGATGCGCAGGACGTGCTCGATGCGCGCGACCAGCTTCTGAACGAGGCCAGGGAGCACTCGGGATCGATGGTGGCGACGGCCAGCGCGGAGGCCGACTCGATGCTGAACCACTCCCGCACCGAGGCCGACCGGCTGCTGTCCGACGCCAAGGCGCAGGCCGACCGCATGGTCGCCGAGGCGCGTCAACACAGCGAGCGAATGGTTGGCGAAGCGCGTGAGGAGGCCGCCCGCATCAGCGCGACGGCGAAGCGTGAGTACGAGGCCAGCGCAGGTCGGGCGAAGGCCGAGGCGGATCGCCTGATCGAGAGCGGCAACCTCTCCTACGAGAAGGCCGTCCAAGAGGGCATCAAGGAGCAGCAACGTCTGGTGTCGCAGACCGAGACGGTGCAGTCCGCGAACGCCGAGGCCACCCGGCTGATCGACACGGCACATGCCGAGGCGGATCGACTGCGCGGCGAATGCGACATCTACGTCGATAGCAAGCTCGCGGAGTTCGAGGAGTTCCTGAACGGAACGATCCGATCGGTCGGCCGTGGCCGCCATCAGTTGCGCACCGCCGCAGGTACGCACGACTACGCCACCCGCTGACCACCGCGGCGTGCGGGCCTGGCCCGCCGGATACGGGTCGTAGGATCGTCGTATGGCGACGCACAGGAATTCCCGCTCGCCGCTCGTGATCAACATCGCCCGGCTGGGCCGACGGCCCGGCTCGATGATGACCTTCAACGAAACGGTGCCGGCCCCCGCGCGCATCGGTCTCGAGCTGGCGGCGATCCCCGAGGGCGCACCTTTGCAGCTCGACCTGCGCATCGAGTCGGTGTCGGAAGGCGCGCTCGTCACCGGAACGATGGCGGCGCCGACGACGGGGGAGTGCGCCCGCTGCCTCACGCCGGTCACCGGGCACGTGGAGATCGACCTGACCGAACTGTTCGCCTACCCCGACAGCGCGACCGAGGCGACCACCGACGCCGACGAGGTCGGACATGTCGTCAAGGACTCCGTCGACCTCGAACAGCCGATAATCGACGCCGTCGGCCTTGCGTTGCCGTTCTCGCCGCTGTGCGGCCCGGATTGCCAAGGGCTGTGCCCGGATTGCGGCATCCCGATGGCCACGGCAGAACCCGGCCATGGTCACGAGAAGATCGATCCGCGCTGGGCGAAGCTCTCGTCGCTGCTGGAGACCGACGACAAGTGACGGGTGATCGCGCCGCTCTGGTCGAGGCGCTCGGGATCGAGCTGCCCGACGAGCTGCTCACCATGGCGCTGACGCACCGCAGCTACTCCTACGAGAACGGCGGCCTGCCGACCAACGAGCGACTGGAATTCCTCGGCGACGCGGTGCTCGGGCTGACCATCACCGAGGAGCTCTATCACCGGCACCCCGATCGCTCCGAAGGCGATCTGGCCAAACTGCGCGCCAGCATCGTCAACACCCAGGCGCTGGCCGATGTCGGCCGGGCCCTGTCCGACGGCGGGCTGGGCGCCCACCTGCTGCTCGGCAAGGGCGAGGAGAACTCGGGCGGCGCCGACAAGTCGAGCATCCTGGCTGACGGCGTCGAATCCCTGCTCGGCGCAATCTATCTCGAGCACGGTCTGTCGGGCTCGCGCGAGGTGATCCTGCGACTGTTCCGTTCGCTGATCGAGACTGCGCCGACGCTCGGTGCGGGTCTCGACTGGAAGAGCAGCCTGCAGGAGCTGACCGCCGCGCGCGGCATGGGCTCACCGTCCTACCTGGTGACCGCGACCGGACCCGATCACGACAAGGAGTTCACCGCGACCGTCGTCGTGATGAACACCGAGCACGGCAGGGGCGTCGGCCGGACCAAGAAAGAAGCCGAGTTGAAGGCCGCGGCGGTGGCGTGGACGGCGCTGTCGGCCAGAAACGTCGATGCCTGAACTTCCCGAAGTCGAGGTCGTACGGCGGGGGCTCGAGGCACACGTAGCGGGCAAAACCATCACCGCCGTGCGGGTGAACCATCCCCGCGCCGTGCGCCGTCACGAGGCGGGACCGGCCGATCTGACGGCGCGGCTGCTGAACATGCGCATCACCGGGACCGGCCGCCGCGGCAAGTACCTGTGGCTCAACCTGAGCGACGACTCCGCTCTGGTCGTCCATCTCGGGATGAGCGGGCAGATGCTGCTGGGCCCCGTCCAAAACGAGGGCCACCTGCGCATCGCGGCGCTGCTCGACGACGGCACCGCACTGAGCTTCGTCGACCAGCGCACGTTCGGCGGGTGGATGCTGACCGACGTGGTCACGGTCGACGGCACCGACGTTCCAGCGCCCGTCGCGCACATCGCCCGCGATCCGTTGGATCCCAGGTTCGACCGCGAGGGCGTCGTTGAGGTGTTGCGGCGCAAGCATTCCGAGATCAAGCGGCAGCTGCTCGATCAGACCGTGGTGTCGGGCATCGGGAACATCTATGCCGACGAGGCGCTGTGGCGCGTCAAGATCAACGGAAGCCGGCTGGCGTCGTCGCTGAGCCGCAAGCAGCTCGGCGAGCTGCTGGATGCGGCGACGGAGGTGATGACCGACTCGCTTGGCGAGGGCGGCACGTCGTTCGACTCCTTGTATGTCAATGTCAACGGCGAATCCGGATACTTCGAGCGATCGCTGGACGCCTACGGACGCGAGGGCGAGCCGTGCAGGCGCTGCGGCGCGGTGATGCGACGGGAGAAGTTCATGAACCGGTCGTCGTTCTACTGCCCACGGTGTCAACCAAAACCGCGCCAGCCGCGCCCACGCGCAACTCCCGCCAAACGGGGGGCACCTTCCGCGAAACGGAATTCCAGCACGTGATTACTCGCACTTCCGGTGCTGGAATTCCGTTTCGCGGCTGGTTGTAGAAATAGGACATGACGGAACTCTGGGTCGAGCGCACCGGTGTGCGTCGCTACACCGGCCGCAGCACGCGGGGCGCGCAGGTGCTTGTCGGCAACGAGGACGTCGAGGGGGTGTTCACCCCCGGCGAGCTGATGAAGATCGCGCTCGCGGCCTGCAGCGGCATGGCCAGCGACGCGCCGCTGCAGCGCAGGCTCGGCGAGGACTACGAGGTGACGATCTCGGTGTCCGGTGCGGCAGACCGCGATCAGGAGCGCTATCCACAACTCGACGAACAGATGAAGCTCGACCTGTCCGGCCTGTCGGAAGACGAGGTGGCCCGGGTACTCACGGTCGTGGAGCGGGCGATCGACCAGGTGTGCACCGTCGGGCGCACGCTGAAGGCCGGGACCAAAGTGACGTTTGGGGTTAGTGGTGCAGGAGTTAGCTGAGGTTCGGCTGACGGCATGGGTGCACGGCCATGTGCAAGGGGTCGGGTTCCGGTGGTGGACCCGTTCGCGGGCCCTGGAACTGGGGCTGACGGGATACGCGTCCAACCGGCCCGACGGGCGTGTCCAGGTCGTCGCACAGGGGCCTCGAGACGACTGCCAGCGCCTGCTTGACCTGCTGGAAAGCGGCGATGCGCCGGGCCGCGTCGAGAAAGTCGTCGCGGATTGGTCAGAAGTCGGCGACGCGATAGCGGGCTTCACCGAGCGATAGCCTTCGCGGCTGTAGTGTGGCCCATCGTGCACCTCAAGAGTCTGACGCTGAAGGGCTTCAAGTCCTTTGCTTCGCCGACGACTCTTCGCTTCGAGCCCGGTATCACCTGCGTCGTCGGACCCAACGGTTCCGGCAAGTCCAACGTGGTCGACGCGTTGACGTGGGTCATGGGCGAGCAGGGCGCCAAGACCCTGCGCGGCGGCAAGATGGAAGACGTCATCTTTGCAGGCACGTCGTCGCGGCCGCCGCTGGGCCGGGCTGAGGTCACCGTCACGATCGACAACTCGGACAACTCGCTGCCGATCGAGTACTCCGAGGTGTCGATCACCCGCCGGATGTTCCGCGACGGCGGCAGCGAGTACGAAATCAACGGCAGCAGTTGCCGTTTGATGGATGTGCAGGAACTTCTCAGCGACTCAGGCATCGGCCGCGAGATGCACGTCATCGTCGGCCAGGGCAAGCTCTCCGAAATCCTCGAGTCCCGCCCCGAGGACCGGCGGGCGTTCATCGAGGAGGCCGCGGGCGTCCTCAAGCACCGCAAGCGCAAAGAGAAGGCGGTCCGCAAACTCGACTCGATGTCGGCCAACCTGGCCCGGCTGACCGACCTCACCACCGAGTTGCGCCGCCAGCTCAAGCCACTGGGCAGGCAGGCCGAGATGGCGCGCCGCGCACAGACCATCCAGGCCGACCTCCGCGACGCGCGGCTGCGCCTGGCAGCCGACGACCTGGTCACCCGCAAAGGCGAGTTCGACGACACCAACCAGGCCGAGACATCGCTGCGGCGCGAGCACGACGAGATGACCAGCCGGCTGGCAGCCGCCACCGCCCAGCTCGACACCCACGAATCGGCGGTCGCCGGCCTGAGCGAGCGCGCAGAAGCCGCCCAACAGCGCTGGTTCCGGTTGTCGGCGCTGGCCGAACGCGTCAGCGCAACGGTCCGGATCGCCAGCGAGCGGGCCCAGCACCTCGACACCGAGCAGGAGACGTCCAGCGGGGTTGACCCTGACGCTCTGGAGGCCGAGGCCGACGAGATCGCCGCGCACGAGCGAGCGCTGTTGGCCGAACTTGGCGAGTCCCGCGAGCGCCTCACCGCGGCACGCGGCGAGCTGACCGAATGCGAGCGCATCGCCGCCGAGGCGGAACGCGCACACCTTGCGGCGGTGCGCGCCGAGGCCGACCGCCGAGAAGGGTTGGCCCGGCTGGCAGGCCAGGTCGACACCATGCGCACCCGTGTGGAGTCCATCGACGAGACCGTCGCGCGGCTCACAGACAACATCGAAGAGGCCGGCATCCGCGCGCAACAGGCGAAGGCTGAGTTCGAGACGGTGCAGAGCCGCGTGGGTGAGCTCGACGCGGGTGAGGTCGGGCTCGACGAGCAACACGATCGCAGCGTGACAGCGCTGCGCCTCGCCGACGAACGCGTCGCAGAACTTCAGGCAGGGGAGCGCAGCGCCGAGCGTCACGTCGCGTCCCTGCTCGCCCGCATCGATGCTCTCGCGGTCGGTCTCGACCGCAAGGACGGCGCCGCCTGGCTGCAGCGAAACCTTTCCGGCGCAGGGCTTTTCGGCTCGGTGGCGAATCTGGTCAAGGTGCGGCCGGGCTACGAGGCGGCGATAGCGGCTGTGCTGGGTGCGGCAGCCGACGCCGTCGCCGCGGAGAGCTTCGGTGCCGCCCGCTCGGCCGTGGCCGCACTCAAGGCGTCCGACGGTGGTCGCGCGGCGATCGTGCTGGGCGACTGGCCCGGCGAGGCGACGACACAGGCCGGGCCGCCGCCCGAAGGCGCACAGTGGGCGACCGATCTGGTGGACATGCCGCCGCGCTTGCGTGGCGCGCTGGGCGCAATGTTGTCCGGCGTTGCGGTGGTGGCCGACCTGGCCGCGGCACTGGATCTGGTGGCGGCGCGTCCGCAGCTGCGTGCGGTCACCGCCGACGGCGATCTCGTCGGCGCAGGTTGGCTGAGCGGCGGGTCGGACCGCAAGCCCTCCACCCTGGAGATCACCTCCGAGGTGGAGAAGGCCCGCGGTGAGCTGGCGGCCGCGGAGAAGCAGGTCGGCGAGTTGAGCGCCGCGTTGTCCGGCGCGCTGGCCGAGCAGAAGGCCCGCCAGGATGCCGCCGAGCAGGCGATGGCAGCGCTCAACGAGTCCGACGCCGCGATCTCGGCGATCTACGAACAGCTGGGCAGGCTCGGCCAGGACGCCCGCACCGCAGACGACGAATGGCAACGGCTGATTCGCCAGCGCGACGAGCTGGAGACCGGGCGGGTGCAGACCGTCGAGGAGCTGGCCGCACTGGAGCAGCGGCTGCACAATGCGGAGCAGGCGCCCCTGTTCGACGCCGCACCGGCCGACCGGCAGGCGACCGTGGCCGCCGCCGAGAACGCGCGCTCCGCCGAGGTCGAGGCGCGGCTCACGGTTCGCACCGCCGAGGAGCGGGCGAATGCCGTTCGCGGGCGGGCGGATTCACTGCGTCGCGCCGCGGCCGCCGAGCGGGAGGCCCGGCTGCGGGCGCAGCGCGCGCGGCAGGCCCGCGAACGCGCCGCCGCCGTTGCGGCGGCGGTCGCCGAATCGGGTCGCGGCCTTGCGCAACGGCTGCACGCAACGGTCGGGGTCGCGTCCCGCCGTCGTGACGCGCTGGCCGCCGAACGCCACCAACGGATCGAGGCGTTGGCCAAGGTGCGCGAGCAGGTCAGCGAGTTCAGCTCGAAGATCGCCGCGGTGACCGAGGCGCTGCACCGCGACGAGGTCGCCAAAGCCCAAGCGGCCCTGCGGATCGAGCAGCTCGAACAGCAGGTGCTCGATCAGTTCGGGATGGCGACCGCCGACCTGGTCGCCGAATACGGTCCCGACGTGCCACTGCCGCCGTCGGAACTGGAGATGGCCGAATACGAACAGGCCCGCGAACGGGGCGAGCAGGTCACCGCGCCCGCCCCGATGCCGTTCGACCGCTCGACGCAGGAACGCCGGGCGAAGAAGGCCGAACGCGAACTCAACGAGCTCGGGCGGGTCAACCCGTTGGCACTGGAGGAGTTCGCCGCGCTCGAGGAGCGCTACAACTTCCTGTCCACGCAGCTCGAGGACGTCAAAGGCGCCCGAAAGGATCTGCTCGACGTCATCACCGACGTCGACACCCGCATCCTGCAGGTGTTCACCGAGGCCTTCATCGACGTGGAACGCGAGTTCACGCAGGTGTTCTCGGCGTTGTTCCCCGGCGGTGAGGGCAGGCTGCTTCTCACCGATCCCAACGACATGCTGACCACCGGCATCGAGGTCGAGGCACGCCCTCCCGGCAAGAGGATCAAGCGGCTCTCGCTGCTGTCCGGCGGCGAGAAGTCACTCACCGCGGTCGCGATGCTGGTGGCGATCTTCCGGGCGCGGCCGTCGCCCTTCTACGTCATGGACGAGGTGGAAGCGGCGCTCGACGACGTCAACCTGCGCAGGTTGATCGGTCTGTTCGAGCAGCTGCGGGAACGCTCGCAATTGATCGTCATCACCCACCAGAAGCCGACGATGGAGGTCGCCGACGCGCTGTACGGCGTCACCATGCGCGACGACGGCATCACCGCGGTGATCTCCCAGCGCATGCGCGGCCAGGAGCTGGTCGCCGCGGGCTCTTCGCGCTAGTTCGCCTGTGTGACGCCTTGGCTGCGTAGCGCCGTCAAGTCGGCCGCACCGCTGCCGTGCAGGCAGATCTGCAACTCGGCGATGAAGTTGGCAAGCCAATCCAGCACGGCCGCAGTCGATTCGATGGCGGGCGCGAGCAGGGGCCGCGCCACCGCGACGACGTCGGCGCCCATCGCGAGCGCCTTTGCGGCGTCCATGCCGGTGCGGATGCCTCCCGAGGCGACCAGCGAGACGTCAGGCAGCGTCTGACGCACCTCCTGCAACGCTTGCGCCGTGGGGATGCCCCATTCGGCGAGTGCCGGGTAGCGGATGTCGCCGTAGCGGACGTACTGCTCGACACGCGCCCACGACGTGCCGCCCGCGCCTGCCACGTCGACGGCCGCGATCGGGCAGTCCACCAGTTCGGCGGCTGCCGTCGCCCCGATACCGTGGCCGACCTCCTTGAGCATCACCGGGTATTTGATGGACTCGGCGATCTCCCGAAGCCGGTCGATCGAGCCGGAGAAGTCGGTGTCGCCCTCGTGCTGCATGGCCTCCTGCAGCGGATTGGTATGTACCGCAAGCGCATTTGCGCCAACACGATCAAGTGCGTCGACCAGGTCCCCGACCACTTCGTCGGAGAGCTGCGCAAGTCCGATGTTGCCGATCAGCAGAGCATCGGGCGCGACGTCGCGCACCGCGAAGCTCGCCGCAGCGACATCGTCGCCCAGCATGATGCGCTGGCTGCCGAGCATCATGCCGATGCCGAGCTTCTGGGCGGCGGCGGCGAGGTTGCGGTTGATGACGCCGGAAAGCTCGGCACCGCCCGTCATCGCCCCAATCAGCACCGGCGCCTCGAGTCGTACGCCGAGGAAGTCGGTGTGGGTGTCGATGGCGCCGAGATTGGTCTGGGTCAGTGCGTTGTAGGGCAGCGCGACGCGCTCGAAGCCGGTCGTCACGCTCTGGTAGTCCACCGCTTCTGTCAGACATATGTCGATGTGTCTGGCCTTGCGGGACTCCATGCCGTTAGCCAACGCCGCTTCGCTCCTCTCGTGCGCGGTGGGCTGCATGCTCACCGGTTACCCACATTGGGACAATGGCACGGTGTCCGAGGGTCTCTGGATCGCAATCGCGGTCATCGCCGTCCTGCTCGTCGCTGTTGTCGTGGTGTTCGGCCTGGTCCGAGCGCGCCGCGGCAAGATCCGCCTCGACTCGTCCACCAGCACAGACACTGCCACACCTATCGATAAGTCCGGCGGGTACACAGCGTCTTCCGGCATCTCGTTCACACAATCGTCAGCACCTGCTCCCGCTCCGCCGAGGACAGAGGTCGTACCCGAGCGCATCGACACCAGCGGCTTGCCCGCCGTCGGTGACGACGCCAGCATTCCGCGCGACGCGCCCAAGCGACCGATCGCCGACGTGGCACTGCCCGAGCCGGCCGCCGAACCAGCCGCACCGGGGCTGGACACCATCGCGCCGAGTGAAGGCCGTCTCGAGCGGCTTCGCGGGCGGCTCGCCAAATCGCAGAACGCGCTGGGCAAGAGCATGCTCGGGCTGCTCGGCGGCGGCGATCTCGACGAGGACTCGTGGGAGGCCGTCGAGGACACGCTGCTGGTCGCCGACCTGGGCTCGGTCGTCACCGATTCGGTGGTGACCGCGTTGCGTGAGCGGCTCGCCAGCGGCCGGGTCCGCACAGAAGCCGATGCCCGCGCGGTGCTGCGCGAGGTGCTGGTCGCCGAGCTGCACCCGGAGCTGGATCGCTCCGTGCGGGCGCTGCCGCATGCCGATCACCCAGCCGTGATGCTGGTCGTCGGGGTCAACGGCACCGGCAAGACGACCACGGTCGGCAAGCTGGCCCGGGTGCTGGTCGCCGACGGCCGCAGGGTGGTTCTTGGCGCCGCCGACACCTTCCGGGCGGCCGCCGCCGACCAGCTGCAGGCCTGGGCATCCCGTGTCGGGGCCGAGGTGGTCCGTGGCGCCGAGGGTGCCGATCCCGCGTCGGTGGCGTTCGACGCCGTCGACAAGGGCATCGAGGCGGGCGCCGATGTCGTCCTCATCGACACGGCGGGGCGGTTGCACACCAAGACCGGGTTGATGGACGAGCTGGGCAAGGTCAAGCGCGTGGTGAGCAAGCGAGCGGCGGTCGACGAGGTGCTCCTTGTGCTCGATGCGACCATCGGCCAGAACGGGTTGGCTCAGGCGCGCGTGTTCGCCGACGTCGTCGACATCACCGGTGTGGCGCTGACCAAACTCGACGGCACAGCGAAGGGCGGAATCGTGTTCCGCGTGCAACAGGAATTGGGTGTGCCGGTCAAGCTCGTCGGCCTCGGCGAAGGCCCCGACGATCTCGCGCCGTTCGAACCGGAAGCCTTCGTCGACGCACTGCTCGGTTAACGAAGCGCGTCACAATCGCGTGATGTAACACGGGCGAAACGTAACCGGCCTATCCGTTCACACGAGCGAAACGCCAAGGCGTCTTACCCGAAACAACCACTCAGCAAAGTCTTGGACCAGGTCAACGGTCGTAAAACCTTTGCGGCCCTGCCTTGTCGAAGGAGGAAACTGCGAGTGGACGGATTCCCGATATTGGGTCAACCGGATACGGGGGACACCGCGTGGATGCTGGCAAGCTCCGCGCTGGTGTTGCTGATGACCCCGGGCCTGGCCTTTTTCTATGGCGGCATGGTTCGCGCCAAGGGCGTGCTCAACATGATCATGATGAGCGTCAGCGCCATGGGCGTGGTGACGGTGTTGTGGGTGCTTTACGGCTACTCGCTTGCATTCGGTAACGACGTCGCCAACCTGTTCGGCAATCCGACGCAGTTCTTCGGTCTCAAGGGGCTGATCGGCGGTAGCGCGTCTGCCGAAGTCATCGCCGACCCGAGCGCGGGCGTTGATGCGGCTGCAGCAGTGAATATCCCGCTGGTGTTCACGCTTCCCGCGACCGTGTTCGTCGCTTTCCAGCTGATGTTCGCGATCATCACCGTCGCGTTGATCTCCGGCGCGGTGGCCGACCGCATCAAGTTCAGTGCCTGGCTGGTGTTCGCGGGCCTGTGGGCGACATTCGTCTACTTCCCGATAGCGCACTGGGTGTTCTCCTTCGACGGCGGCACCGCCGAGACTGGTGGCTGGATCGCCAACAAGCTCGCCGCGATCGACTTCGCCGGTGGCACAGCGGTTCACATCAACGCGGGCACTGCAGGTCTGGTGCTGGCGATCATCCTCGGCAAGCGCAAGGGCTGGCCGTCGACACCGATGCGCCCGCACAACCTTCCTTTCGTCATGCTCGGCGCTGGTCTGCTGTGGTTCGGCTGGTACGGGTTCAACGCCGGTTCGGCAGGCGCTTCGAATGGCTTGGCGGGCTCGACGTTCGTCACCACCACGGTCGCGACAGCCGCGGCGATGCTTGCCTGGCTGCTCACCGAGCGCATTCGTGATGGAAAGGCCACCTCACTGGGCGCGGCCTCGGGCATCGTGGCAGGCCTTGTCGCCATCACGCCGTCGTGCTCGTCGGTCAACGTGCTCGGCGCGCTCGCGATCGGCTTCATCGCCGGTGTGCTGTGTGCTCTTGCGGTTGGCCTGAAATACAAACTCGGGTTTGACGATTCGCTCGACGTGGTTGGCGTGCACCTGGTCGGCGGTCTCGCAGGCACCCTGCTGATCGGCCTCTTCGCCGCGCCGGAGACCGGTGCAGGTGTTGCCGGCCTGTTCTACGGCGGCGGACCCGACCAGCTGTGGCGACAGGCGGTGGGAGCAGGCGCGGTTCTGGCCTACTCGGCGGTCGCGACCGCTATCTTGGCTCTGATAGTTAAGTTCACCGTGGGGCTGCGCCTTAGCGAGGAAGATGAGTCGACTGGACCTGATGAAGCCGAGCACGCCGAGACGGGCTACGACTTCGCGACGGTCGGGGCAGGTTCGTCACTCGGTCGTCATCCGGGCGTGGAGGGATAAGGGAGAACATGAAGCTGATTACTGCGATCGTCAAACCGTTCACGCTCGAAGACGTCAAGACCGGCCTTGAACAGTCGGGAATTCTCGGAAT
>NZ_JAVHWK010000105.1:0-38562 GCF_032159775.1 Mycobacterium sp. | reverse complement strand
GCCTGCGCACGCTCCTTCGTCGCGACGCCACCCTCCTGCGCCTGCGCAGCCGCCTCTGCGGCGAATTCGGTCAGCCCGGTCGGCGCGGCGACGGGAGCCACCTGCGCTGCGGGCGCGGCGGGCACCGCTTCGACGGTGACGTTGAACAGGAAGCCGACGGCCTCCTCCTTCATCGCGTCGAGCATGCCGTTGAACATGTCGAAGCCCTCGCGCTGGTACTCGACCACAGGATCCTTCTGCGCCACGGCCCGCAGGTTGATGCCCTCCTTGAGATAGTCCATCTCGTAGAGGTGCTCACGCCACTTCCGGTCGATCACGTTGAGCAGCACATTGCGCTCGAGCTGGCGCATCGCCCCCTCGCCTGCGAGCTCCTCGAGCTGCTTCTCGCGCTCGGTGTAGGCGCGCTCGGCATCCTCGATCAACGCGTCGAGCAGCTCCTCGCGGGTCAGCTCGCCTGGCTCGCCGATCGCATCGGAGTCGATCAGGTCGTGGTGGTCGATGCTGACCGGGTACAGCTGCTTCAACGCGGTCCACAGCGTTTCGAGATCCCAGTCTTCCGAGTAGCCCTCGGATGTCGCGCCGTCCACATAAGCCGTCAGCACGTCGACCATCATCCCGTGCGCCTGCTCCTTGAGGTTCTCCCCTTCGAGGATGCGCAGGCGCTCGGCGTAGATGACCTTGCGCTGCTGGTTCATCACCTCGTCGTACTTGAGGACGTACTTGCGGATCTCGAAGTTCTGCTGCTCGACCTGCGTCTGCGCGCTCTTGATGGCGCGGCTGACCATCTTGGCCTCGATGGGCACGTCGTCGGGCAGGCTCAGCCGGGTCAGCAGCGATTCGAGCGCAGCGCCGTTGAAGCGCCGCATCAGCTCGTCGGCGAGCGACAGGTAGAAACGGGACTCGCCAGGGTCGCCCTGGCGGCCGGACCGACCGCGCAGCTGGTTGTCGATGCGGCGAGACTCGTGTCGCTCGGTGCCGAGCACGTACAGCCCGCCCGCGGCGATCACCTCTTCGGCCTCCGACGCGGCTTCGGCCTTCACACGCGGAAGCAGCTCATGCCAGGCGGCGTCGTAGTCCTCGGCCGTCTCGACCGGGTCGAGTCCCTGATCGCGCAGCCGCTTGTCGGCGAGAAAGTCGACGTTGCCGCCGAGCACAATATCCGTGCCGCGGCCCGCCATGTTGGTGGCCACCGTGATCGCGCCACGGCGACCGGCCTCGGCGATGATGCCTGCCTCCTGCTCGTGATACTTCGCGTTGAGTACGTTGTGCGGGATGCGGCGCTTCTGGAACTGCCGCGACAGGTACTCCGAGCGCTCCACGCTCGTGGTGCCGATCAGCACCGGCTGGCCCTTCTCGTAGCGCTCAGTGACGTCGTCAACGACCGCGATGTACTTGGCCTCTTCGGTCTTATAGATGAGGTCGGACTGGTCGGCGCGGACCATCGGCTTGTTGGTGGGGATGCTCACCACGCCGAGTTTGTAGATCTCGTGCAGCTCGGCGGCCTCGGTCTGTGCGGTACCGGTCATCCCGGCGAGCTTGTCGTAGAGCCGGAAGTAGTTCTGCAGCGTGATGGTGGCCAGCGTCTGGTTCTCGGCCTTGATCTCGACCTTTTCCTTGGCCTCGATGGCCTGGTGCATGCCCTCGTTGTAGCGGCGCCCCAGCAGCACGCGGCCGGTGAACTCGTCGACGATCAGCACCTCGCCGTCGCGGACGATGTAGTCCTTGTCGCGCATGAACAGCTCTTTGGCCTTGATCGAGTTGTTCAGGTAGCTGACCAACGGCGAGTTGGCGGCCTCGTACAGGTTCTCGATGCCGAGCTGATCCTCGACGAACTCGACGCCTATCTCGTTGACGCCGATGGTGCGCTTGCGGATGTCGACCTCGTAGTGCTTGTCCTTCTCCATCATCGGCGCCAGCCGCGCGAACTCGGTGTACCAGTTCGACGCCCCGTCGGCCGGACCGGAGATGATCAGCGGCGTGCGGGCCTCGTCGATCAGGATGGAGTCGACCTCGTCGACGATGCCGTACGCGTGCCCGCGCTGCACCATGTCCTCGACCGTGTGCGCCATGTTGTCGCGCAGGTAGTCGAAGCCGAACTCGTTGTTGGTGCCGTAGGTGATGTCGGCGCCATAGGCGACGCGACGCTGGTCGGGTGTCATCTGGGCCAGGATCACGCCGACATCGAGGCCGAGGAAGCGGTGCACGCGCCCCATCCACTCGCTGTCGCGTTTGGCCAGGTAATCGTTGACGGTGACGACGTGCACGCCCTTGCCCGACAGGGCGTTCAGGTAGGCGGGCAGCACGCAGGTCAGGGTCTTGCCCTCGCCGGTCTTCATCTCCGCGACGTTGCCGAAGTGCAGGGCGGCAGCGCCCATCACCTGCACGTCGTAGGGCCGCTGGTCGAGGACGCGCCAGGCGGCCTCGCGGGCCACCGCGAACGCCTCGGGCATCAGGTCGTCGAGGTCCTCGCCGTCGGTGTAGCGCTTCTTGAACTCGTCGGTCTTGGCGCGCAGCTCGGCGTCGGAGAGCTTCTCGGCGTCGTCGGACAAGGTGTTGACGTAGTCGGCGACCCGCTTGAGGCGCTTGACCATGCGGCCTTCGCCGAGCCGGAGCAACTTATCGAGCACGCTGATTTCCCCTGTGGGTCTGATGGATCTCGTGATGTATTAGACGACGTCCATCGTAGGTGACTCGTCGAACCGGCCTGTCGACCGAGGTCAGGCCAGGCGAATCAACCCGTAGTCGTAGGCGTGCCTGCGATACACCACGCACGGCCTGTCGCTCTGTTTGTCGTGGAACAGGAAGAAGTCGTGTCCCACGAGTTCCATCTCGTAGAGCGCATCGTCCACGGTCATCGGCTTGGCCGGGTGTTCCTTGGTGCGGACGATCTGGCCGGGCTCGTGGAACTCGACGCCGTCGACCGACCCGGATTCGTCGCCGTCGCGTTGGACGAACGCCTCGGGCGCCGACACCATCGTGGCCTCTGCCAGCGACACCGGCCTCTTGTCACCGTAGTGAACCTTGCGGCGGTCCTTGCTCCGCCGTAACCGGTTCTCGAGTTTGCAGACCGCCGCCTCGAGGGCGGCGTAAAAGCTGTCGGCGCACGCCTCGCCCCGCACGACCGGTCCCCGGCCCCGCGCAGTGATCTCCACGTGTTGACAGTTTTTGCGCTGGCGCCGGTTGCGCTCATGGTCGAGTTCGACATCGAAGAGGTAGATGCTGCGGTCGAATCGTTCGACGCGGGCCAGTTTCTCTGAGACATAGATGCGGAAGTGATCGGGGATCTCGACGTTGCGGCCCTTGACGACAACCTCGGCATGAGGCGCGGGCGCGGTCTCTTCGTCTTCAACGATCATCGAGCGGTCTGTTTCCATGGAACGGATTGACATGCTTGGCGACTCGTTTCTGTTTCGCGTCGCACGCGCACTGCGTGCCTACCTGGCAGATATGCACCGACGGGGCACGAGTTTTTTCGCCGCTCGCCGGTACAAGGTGTCGATCAGTCACCTCCTACCGCTGGGCGATGGTTGGCGCTTCTTGCCAGAGCGCCGCCGTGAGGTGTTCACGGGCGTTGGACCCGACGGTAGTCCGTGTTCACCCACTAGTGCCAGTAATTTCGCCTACCTGTTTTCAGTTCTTCACACGCGTTTGATCTCCGAGAAATTGGCCGCCCCGTCACGCTTGCCGCTCAGGCGTTGGCGAGCACGAGAACGGCGACCACCCGGGCGCCAGTAGTTTGCAGGACACGCACCGATTCGGCGACGGTGGCCCCGGTGGTGACGATGTCGTCGACCACCACCACGTCGCCCGACAGCCGGTTGCGCGACCCGCAGAGCCGGACCCGGCCTGCCACATTGCGCTGGCGCGCCGCACCTGACAGTCCGACCGAGTCGCGCACCAGTGCCGTCATCCGAAGTGCTGGAACGACCCGCGCGTCTGGACCACCCGACGTGGCCGCGACCGCCATCCGCGTGACGGGGTCTCCGCCGCGCCTTCGCGCTGCGTGACGACGGGTCGGCGCGGGCACCACCGTCAGCGGCGAGCCGACCATGCCCCACGTCAGCAGACGCCGCAAGCCGTCACCCAGCGCGTCGGCCAGCGGGCGGATCAGGTCCGCCCGGCCGTGCTCCTTGACCGCCACGATGGCGTTGCGGCGCGCGCCTGCGTAGCGGCCCAGCGAGAAGACCGGCACGCCGGGGGGGACCCGCGGCGTGACGACGTGCGGCGCGTCGGCGCCAACCGCGAGTCGGCGCGCGCAGGCGGCGCACCACCGGGTCGACGGGGCGCCGCACCCGCCGCACTCCAGCGGAAGAACCAGGTCGAGCACGTCGCCAGTGTCGCGACGGGCGGTGACATTCCTACAGTTTCGCCAGCGTCACCTCGGCGGCGACGAGGTCTTGCGCCCCTATCCCGACGAGCTTGGCGACGGTGATGTCGCCGTCCGACGTACGGCCTGCAACCCGGCCGGAGATCACTTCGCCCAATTCCCCCGCCACCTCGCCGATCGAATACCGGCCGGCACGGATCGCCCGGTGAACATCACCGTTGGCCTCCGCGGTGTCGCGTGCGTCCACGAAGACACGGGCACGCTGCAGCGCCGTCGCGTCGAGCTCGCTTTTGTTCGGGTCGTCGGCACCGACCGCGGTGATGTGCTGGCCGTCGTGCAACCACGCCCCCTGTACCAGCGGTTCGCGCGACAGCGTTGCGGTGATCAGGACGTCAGCGCTTCGCACTGTGCGTTCGATATCGGTCGAACAGCGGATCTCGACGCCGGGCAGCTTCGAACTCAACCGCGCCTTGAGCCGCTCGGCCTTCTGCGGGCTGCGAGCCCAGATCGACAATGTCGCGAACGGCCGCTCTCGATACAGCGCCAAGGGCTGCCAATAGGCCTGCACTCCTGCCCCGAGCACGGCGGCGGTGCCGACCTCGGCAGGCGCGAGCGCTCGCGCGGCCACCGCGCCCGCCGCGGCGGTCCGAATGTCGGACAAGTAGTGCTCCTCGTTCAGCAGGGCCAGAGTTTGGCCGGAACGACTGTCGAAGACGCCGACGAATCCGCCCTGGGGCAGCCCGCGTTCGACGTTGCTGCGGAACCAGGGTGAGACCTTGACGATGTAGACGTCGTGACCGCGCAGGCTGCCGGTCTTCACGTAGACGTCACCCAGCTCGCTGCGCTCGGCGGGGAACATCACGACCAGCCCGTTGTCGGCGAGGCCCGCGCTGGATTCCGCGAAAGCACGCGACATGGGCTCGATCAAATCTTCGAAACTCACAGTGGCACGGACTGTTTCGGCGCTGATCATGCGGATGCCGGTCATGGACGGGCATCGATCGTGCCGTGTCCGACGACGGAGACGTCGCCGCCGACGTTCACGGTTCGCACGTGGTTCGCACTGCCTTCCGGCCGAACGCGTAGTTCGCTTGGCCTGCCGGTGAATTGGCCCTGATGCAGAATGAACGTCTGCCCGCCGTGAGCCATGCCGTGGCGCAGGCGGTAGGCGCCGATCGTCCCAGCGGCGCTTCCCGTGGCCACGTCCTCGATGATTCCGTCGTTGTTCCAGTGCCGGACTTCGACGGCGGCTTCGTCGAGCAACACCGCGAATTGCGCTTTGGCACCGTCCAGCAACCCCGTGATGTCCTGTGTGATTCGGGCTCGCGCCAATGCACCGGGCCGGACCGGCACGATCAGGTAGCGAAGGCCGGTGCTCACCACTTCCATCGGAAGGTCGGCCATCAGATCGTCTGGCGCGAGGTTGAAGGCATGGGCGATCGTGTCACCGTCGTCGAATGTCCCCAGGAACTCCGGCGCGCCCTGGTTCAGCCAGCCCGAATAGCCGTCGTCGGTGACCTCAGTCGTGATTTCGACTGTCTTGGCCACCAATTGGAACCGCCAGCTCTGCGCACCGGCAGCTCCCGAGTGCTTGTGCAGGACCGCCGCCGCCCCGATGATCGGGTGTCCGGCGAAGGGCAGTTCATCGAACAGGTCGAAGATTCTGGCCTCGACAGTGTCGGGGCGATCTGTGGGTCGAAGAAAAATCGCTTCGAAGTGCCGCAACTCCTGAGTGATTCGCAGCATCTGTTCTGCACTGAGGTTTCCGGCATCGGGGAACACCGGCAGGCTGTTGCCCCCGAACGGGTTTCGGGTGAAGACGTCGACATGGCTGTAGGCGAGGCTCATCACATCGTCTCCTCAAAGCTCAGAGGCGAGATCGTCGGTGAACCGGCCCAGCGCCGACTCGTCACGCCGGTAGAAGGTCCAACCCTTTTTGCGCGTCGCGATCAGCAGTTCGGCCTCGGTCAGCAGCGTCAGGTGGCGGGACGCCGTTGCGGGCGCGATCCCGAGCTTGTCTCGGATGAAGTCGGCGCAGACCCCGTCGCTGACGAGGTCGCCATCGGTCTGCGGGGGAAAATTCGCGGTCGGATTTTTGAGCAGCGACAGAATCTCGAGGCGCACCGGACTCGATACGGCCTTGATCGTCTTCAACAGCGCGCCCGAGCGAGCCACTTCGCGATTTCGCATAAATACGAAATTAGCTGATCAGATGCACCTCGTCAAGGGTCCTCGGTGGCCGGTGTTCGCCGACTTCTGCGCCATGGCTGCGGGAACTCGGGCATCGCAGCCGCCACGCAGATTTCGCCGGCTCATTGTCTGGGTACTCCCTGTGAATGACCGATCGAGAGTCGCAGATCGTGGACTGCCTCGAGCAGGCCTTTGCCGGCCTGATGAAGGCCGACCCCGACGCGTTCCGCACGAAGTTCCGCAAGATGGCCGCCGACCCGTTCGCGTTCTACCGCGGCAGCGCCTGCGTCTTCTACGCCGACGTCGCCGATCAGGAGGACCGATGGGCTGGCGAGCGGACCGGCCGGGTCTGGATCCAGGGCGACCTGCATGCCGAGAACTTCGGCACATACATGGACGGCTCGGGGATGCTGATCTTCGACGTCAACGACTTCGACGAGGCTTTCGTCGGGCACTTCACCTGGGATTTGCAGCGGTTCGCGGCCAGTGTTGCGCTGCTTTGCTGGCAGAAGGCGCTGTCGGACAACGTTATTCGCGATTTGATCGCGGCATTCACCCGCTCCTATCTCGATCAGGTGACGTGGTTCAGGCAGACCGACGACGACTCGACGTTCTCGTTGAACCTCGACACAGCCCGCGGGGCGGTGCTTGCCGCCCTGCAGGACGCGCGCCTGTCGACGCGCTACGAGATGCTGCACCGGATCACCCATGTCGACGACGCGGACCGCCGGTTTCGCCACAACTCGGGTGTGCGCGAGCTCGACGAGGCTGAATACGAGAAGGTCAAGGCCGCATTCGAGGCCTATCAGGACACCATCCCGAAATCGAAGAAGTTCCGCGAAATCGCCTACGACGTCAAGGACATCGTCGGCAGAACCGGCTTCGGCATCGGCAGCGCGGGCCTACCGAGCTACAACGTGCTGATCGAGGGCTTCAACCAGGCGCTCGACAACGACATCGTGCTGTCGATGAAGCAGGGCAACGTCGCCGCGCCGAGCCGGGTCGTCGACGACGAGGCCGTGCACAAGTACTTCAAGAACCAGGGGCACCGCACCGCGGTATCGCAGCGGGCGTTGCAGGCGTACGCCGATCCCCTGCTCGGCCACACCGAGATCGACGGGGTCGGTTTCGTCGTCGCGGAGCTCTCGCCGTATGAGTCCGACCTCGACTGGAGCGAACTGACCGAACCCGACGAGCTGACCGAGGTGATCGAACAGCTCGGCCGTGCGGTGGCCAAGGTGCACTGCGTCGGTGACGCCGACAGCGACCAGGAGCTCGTCGGATTCCAGACCGAGGACGCGATCGCAGAAATGATCGGGGACCGCACCGACGAGTTCGTCGACGACATCGTCGAATTCGGGCTCACCTACGCCGCGACCGTACGGGAGGACCATCGGCACTTCGTCGAGGCATTCCGCGAGGGCAGGATTCGCGGCGTCAGCTCGGCCTGACCGGTGCGGTCACATCAGTACGATTGAATCGCCCTGCACCGAAACGGCTTTGGACTCCAGAGGCCTGGCCGCCGGACCGTTGGCGACGGTGCCGTCCAGGTTGAACTTGCTGCCGTGGCATGGGCAGTCGATCGTGCCGTCGGCCACCTTGTTCACCGCGCATCCCTTGTGCGTGCAGGACGAGGAGAACCCCTTGAACACACCGGCGGTGGGCTGGGTCACCACCACGTCGTCGACGATCACACCCGAACCGACCGGCACGTCGGCGGTTTTGGCGATCGCACCGCCTGCCGCCTCAGCGGGTGCTGGGGTCGTTACCGCCTCGCTGCTTGCCGCGGGTTCGTCTGCGGGTTTGTCTCCGCCATCGCCGCAGGCCGCGAGCGCACCCGCGGTCAGTACGAAACCGGCACCGCGGATCACCTGCTGGCGTGGCACATGGACGTCATTGATGTTCATCGCGGACCTTTCGGCGGGCTGGGCCTACAACCCTCCAGACAGGAAACGCCATCACACGCGTTTTGTCTGCGTAACTCGTAAAAGCGTCAGGGTTCAGCCCGGCAGCACGGGTATCGCACCCGGCGTCATCAACGGACGGACCTCGACCCAGCGCGGGTCGTTCTCGGCCGCCGAGCCCGACAGCTGCAGGATGCCGCGGGCGTCGGCCACGTACACCGTCGACGGGTTCGCGGCCACGGCCCCCACCGGCATCAGCAGGTTGCGGCTGGGGCCGTCGGAGTTCACCCCGTCGAGGTTGACATAGGACACCGGGTGCTGCGGATCGGTGCGGCTGACGACGATGTCGTCGCCGGTGCGCCAGCACAGCGACACGACGGTGTTCTTGAGGCCGAAGCCCAGCCGGCGCGGATACGTCAGCGCGAACCCGCCGCCCGGCGTCTGCTCGACGCTGGCCAGGATCACCTGTCCCTCGATCAGGATCGCCGCGCGCGTTCCGTCGCGGGACAGCTGCAGCTCGGCGATCGGCCCAGGAAACCGGGTGGACACCGCCGTGGAGTCGACCGGGATGCGGCCCGGCTGCCCCGACGCATCCTGCACCGTGCGCACCACGTTGTTGCCGTCCACCACCACCCATACCGCGTCATCCAGTGACCATGTGGGACGCGAGAGCGACCGACCGTCCATCGCCTGCAACGGATTTCCGCCGATCGGACCGACCCATAGCGACGACGCCATCTCCGGTGCGCCCGCGTTCAGCGTCACCACCGACGCCGCGTCCTGGCCGCTGCGCGACACGGCCGCCCCGGTCTGATTGGGCGTCGCACCAAACGGGCCGGGAACACGCGGGGCGCGTTGTCCATCCAGTGCCACAAACGACCCGTCGACCAACGCGTGCAGCCCGGCGGCCGCGCCGTCGGCCGCACCGGGGTCGGTGGCCGCGACGTCCGAAGTCTGCCAGCCCTCGGCGAACCTGTCGTCCAGCGCCGCGCCGTCGGCGTTGATGACGTAGGGGCCGTTGATGCCGGCGCGAGACAGTGTCCAGATGATCTGTGCCGCAAGAAGTTGGCGGCTATGCGGGTCGGTGGTGGACAGGTTCTCCAGGTCGATGCGGGCACCGCCGTAGCCACGGCCGACCCCCATCTTGCCGCCGTCGGCCCGAGTTACCGGTCCGCGCAGGCGCAGCGGCGGGCCGAGCAGGTTGCGCACGGTGTTCGCCATCTCCGGACGCGGGCCTGCGATCAGCTTGGTGACCAGTTCGGTGGCCAATTGGTCCGGATCGGACACCGCGACATAGCGGGGATCAGGAACCACGGTCTTACCGGTCGGGTCGGCGAAGTACAGGGTGTTGCGCTTGTAGGTCTCCTGAAACTGTTGCCAGTCAAGGAAAACCCCGTTCGGCAGCTTGTCGATGCGCCAGCCGCCCGACGTCTTCACCAGGTCGATCGGTCCTGGGTCAGGCAGCGCACCCTCGCCCGTTTCGAACACCCCGATGTCGGAAAGCGAACCGAGGATGTCGGCGCGCATGGTGACCGAAACCTTGTCCGGGCCCCGAGTTTCGACGAACACAACCCGGTCGATCAGCAGCGCGCTGCCCGCGTCGTCCCAGCCGCTGGACGCGGATTCGGTGAGGAACTGTCTGGCGGCCAGGTGGCGGTTGGACGGATCTGCGGTGGCCTTGATGAATTCGCGCAACAGCACATCGGGATCCATGTTGGGCGTCGGCTTCGGCAGGCTCGGTGGTGCGGGACGGTCGACGGTTCCGATCGCCTGGGGCGCCGACGAACTGGGCACCCCAGCACATCCGGCCAACACCAGCGCGCACGCGGACAGGACGGCGAGCAGGCGCTTCACACGCTCTCCCCCGCCGGTTGCCGTTCCTTTTCCGAGCTCTTTGCCTTGCGTTCGCGCCCAACAGGTTTCAGCGGCAGCGGGCTCGTCGTCACCTTGTGGCCGCGGATCAGCGGCAGGGTCAGCCGGAAACAGGCGCCCTTGCCGGGCTCGCCCCACGCCTCGAGCCTGCCCTGGTGCAGCCGGGCGTCCTCGATGCTGATGGCCAGACCGAGCCCGGTGCCGCCGGAGCGCCGGACCCGTGACGGGTCGGACCGCCAGAACCGGCTGAACACCAGCTTCTCCTCGCCGGGCCGCAATCCGACGCCGTAGTCGCGGACGGTGACCGCCACGGTGTCCTCGTCGACGGCCATCCTGATCCGCACCGGCTTGCGCTCCGCGTGGTCGATGGCGTTGGCGATCAGATTGCGCAGGATGCGCTCCACCCGGCGTGGGTCGACCTCGGCGATGACCTCCTCGGTCGGCACGTCGACGATGAGATCGATCTGGGCGTCGCCCGCGAGGTGGCCGACGTTCACCAGCGCGCTCTGCACGGTGTCGCGCAGGTCGACCGCCTCGACGGACAACTCCGCGACGCCCGCGTCGTGCCGGGAGATCTCGAGCAGGTCGTTGAGAAGCATCTCGAACCGGTCGAGTTCGTTGACCATCAGCTCGGTTGACCGCCGCAGCGCAGGCTCGAGTTCGTCGTTGTGGTCGTGAATCAGGTCGGCGGCCATCCGCACCGTGGTCAGCGGGGTCCGCAGTTCGTGGCTGACGTCGGAGGTGAAGCGGCGCTGCAGGTTGCCGAATTCCTCGAGCTGGGTGATCTGCCGCGACAGGCTTTCGGCCATGTCGTTGAAGGACACCGCAAGCCGCGCCATGTCGTCCTCGCCGCGCACCGGCATCCGCTCGGTCAGGTGGCCTTCGGCGAACCGCTCGGCGATCCGCGAGGCGGACCGCACCGGCAGCACGATCTGGCGTGCGACGATCAGCGCGATGGCGGCGAGCATGAGCAGCAGCACGACACCGCCAGTCGCCATCGTGCCGCGCACCAGTGCGATCGTGGATTCCTCGTTGTTCAGCGGAAAGACAAGGTACAGCTCGAGATTGGTGACGGGCGACGACGTCGGGGTGCCGACGATGAGAGCGGGCCCGGAGAAGCCGTCCGTGCGCACCGTCGCGTACTGGTAGCTGACCTGGCCGGCCTTCACGAAGTCCCGCAGGGCGTTCGGGATCTGCGCGACGGGACCCGCCGAGGTCGCGGCCCGCGGACCGTCACCCGGAACGACGAGCACGGCGTCGAACGCGCCCGCCAGTCCCGCGCCCGCATCAGCCTTGCGGTCGATGAGCGTGTTGCGGGCCAGTTGAAGGCTGCTGTCCAGCGACCGGGTCTCCTCGCCGCCGACGATGCCGCTGACGGTGTTGCGGGCCCGCTCGATCTCCTCGGTGGCCGCGCGCACCTTCACCTCGAGGATGCGATCGGTGATCTGGCTCGTCAGCACAAAGCCGAGCACGAGGATCACCGCCAGTGACAACCCGAGCGTCAGCGACACCACCCGCAATTGCAGGGAACGGCGCCAGGCAAGGCTTAATGCTCGACCGAGCGCGCCCAACCCGCGAATCAGTGGAGCAGATCGCCGCTGAATGCGCCGCTTCGAGCTGAAGATCACGGCGACCGCCTGGCGGTCAATGTCACGGCCGCGGCCCAGCCGCGCAAGGTCACGGAGGTCCGGCCTTGTATCCCACTCCTCGAACAGTCAGCACAACTTGCGGATTCTCAGGATCCTTCTCAACCTTCGCCCGCAGACGTTGGACATGCACGTTCACCAAACGGGTGTCGGCGGGGTGCCGGTAGCCCCACACCTGTTCGAGAAGCACATCTCGAGTAAACACCTGCCTGGGTTTGCGTGCCAGCGCCACCAACAGGTCGAACTCCAGCGGGGTCAGCGAAATCTGCTCGCCCTGCCTTGTCACCTTGTGGGCAGGCACGTCGATGTCGACATCGGCGATGGAAAGCATCTCCGCCGGCTCGTCTTCGTTGCGGCGCAGCCGGGCTCGCACGCGTGCGACCAGCTCCTTCGGCTTGAAGGGCTTCATCACATAGTCGTCGGCGCCGGACTCAAGGCCGAGCACCACGTCGACGGTGTCGGTCTTGGCCGTCAGCATCACGATCGGCACCCCGGAGTCGGCGCGCAGCACACGGCACACGTCGATACCGTTCATGCCGGGCAGCATCAGATCCAGCAGGACCAGATCGGGCCGCAACTCGCGCACGGCGGTGAGCGCCTGGGTGCCGTCGCCGATGACTGCGGTGTCGAACCCTTCACCGCGGAGCACGATCGTCAGCATCTCGGCGAGCGAAGGGTCGTCATCGACGACCAGGATCCTTTGCCTCATGGAGTCCATGGTGTCACCAAATCGCGATAAATCGCTGATAGCGCGCCCGCGAGTCGGCTATTTACCCAGCTCGACAGCTAGCGCTGTGCCGTCGGTGTCCGGGCCGGCCACCAACCACCGGCCTACCCACGCGTTCGCGGCCAGCTCCGAGTAGACCCGGCCGGTGCGCCGTTGCAGACCGTCGTCGCGCTCGTAGGCGTCCTTCGCCCGGTCGGCTTCGGTGTTGGCGCGGTGCTCCGCCCGCTCGGCTGCCAGCTCGGCAGGCACGTCGAGCAGCACCTGCCGGTCGGGTGCAGGCAGCCGCAGCCGCCCGTACTCCAGCTCGCGCACCCACGCCACCACATCGCCGTCGGCGTCCTGGTGCAGACGGGCTGCGCTGTAGGCGGCGTTGGAGGCGACCCAGCGATCGAGGATCACTACGTCGTACTCCGCCTGCAGGCGGTCGATCTCCTCACGGGCGCCCGCGCGGTCCATGGCGAACAGCACGGCCATCGCGTACACCGAGCCGGACAGGTCACCGTGCCCGCCGTGGAGGGCCTCGGCGGCGATGTCGGCGGCCGCCGATTGGCCGTACCGGGGAAACGACAGGGTTGCCACCGTTCTGCCTTCGGACTCGAACGCCGCGCGCAGGCCGCGGGTCAGCGTGCGCTTGCCAGCACCGTCGACGCCCTCTATCGCGATCAGCACGGGGGCGAGCCTAACCCGCTCGTTGTCTTCGGGTTTCCTGTCAGAGCGCTTGTGATCGGGGCAACCAGGCACAGCCTGTTCAAAACTAGGGGAATGAAATTGCTCGTGAGCACGGCGATTGTCGGTGCGGCGCTTTTCGCGGCGGCTCCCCTCGTGCACGCCGATGAGGACCCTAACGCCAATCCGCCCAACTGCAGTGCCGCCGACCTGGAATTCGCGCGGGCAGGCGTGCAGCAGGCGACGGCCGACTACCTCTTCAGCCATCCCGACGTGAACAACTTCTACAACTCCCTGGAAGGGTTGACGCGCGACCAGTCAACGGTGAAGGTGCAGGCGTACATGAAGGCGCACCCAAAGACGAAGGCGGACTTGACCGGCATCCGCCAGCCGTTAGCAGACATCAAGACCCGCTGCGGTAACCCGGCGCCGATTCCCCCCGCTGCCCAGAATCCTTAGGGCCGCGTGTGTGAATTCAACGACGGTTTCGAGGGGGAATTCGTCGTGAGGTTCGCGATCGATGACGCGACTGTCAGGACTCGACGCGACGCACCACAGCGCCCGCCCGTCGTGGTTGTAGAGAGATGCCCGCCTTTGAGCGACAAAGTCGCCAGTAGTTAGTCGAGCGCCCGCTTCAGCGACAATGTCGCTCAGAGGCGGGCACTTTGCCGACGGTTTCCGGCGGCGGCTGATACCACTCCCGATACCCTCGCCAGCTAGAACTCTCCGCAGTTCGGTGTGGTCGGCACTCCGTTGAACCGGTCGGCGACCCACTGCATGGCCCGCTCGCCGTCGACGAGCATCGGCAGGGCGTGGTTGATGATCGCCTTGTTGAGAAACGGCGGCTCTTCGTTGGTCCAGAACTGGACGTCGGCACCCTGGGCGCACCAATCGCGACCGAGCTGGTTGGCGCCGGTCCACGGCACCAACGGGTCGAATCGGTTACTCAGGATCATCACGGGCGCATTGGGTTTGAAGCGGCCGAGCCGTTGCTCCTCGAACAAGCTGCTGAACGGCTCCTCGTTGACCAGCTGGAAGATGTCCTCGGTGAAGTACGGCTGCAGATGCCGGAACATGAACTTCGTGAGCGTCTCGGCGACGCACTGGTCGGCCACCTTGAAGAGCATGTCCTCACCGCGTGGCGTCAGCTTCGATCGGATCGCGTCGGCATGCTCCGGATAGGCGGTCATCACCGAGTTGAGCGCATAGCCGACGGCGCCCACCAGCACGCTGCCATCGGCATAGGGAAACAGTTCCTTGAGGTCGGCGGGCGGCGCGCCGGCATAGGTGCCGACGACGTTCAATTCCGGTGCGTATGACGACGCCAGTTCGGCCGCCGCCGCTGCTGCGCCACCGCCTTGGGAGTAGCCCCAGAAGGCAAGGGGGCCATCGGGGTTCAGCGAGGTGTCCGGCAGGTTCTTCGCCGCGCGGGCGGCGTCGAGCATCGCGTCGGCCTGCGGCACCCGGGCGACGTACGTGTGCAGGCCGGGTGTGCCGAGTCCCTGGTAGTCCGTCATCACGATCGCGAAACCGCGCGCGACCATCGTCGAGACGAACAGCTCCTCGTAGTTGAACGCCAGGTCCAGAAACGGCCGCCAGTGGATGCCCTGGTTGAACTGACGCGACGGCGCGCACTGGTCGCCCTGCCCCTGGGTGCCGGGCCCGTACACGATCAGCGGGCGCGGTCCACCGCCGGGCCAGTCGTTGTACGGCTCAAAGTAGGTGCCCGTGACCGCCATGGGATTGCCGTGAATGTCGGTGCTGCGGTACATGATTCGGGTCGCGTCGGCCATGATCATGCCGAGTTGACCGGACGGCTCCAACACCAGCCGGGACGGCTCCGTGCGGATCAGGTCACCCGGCGCGCCTGGCGGTAGCGGGTCCGGCGGCGTGTAGAACTCCTGGTAGGCGTCCTCGTTGAAATACGGATCGTGCGCGTCGTTCGTCGGATCATCGGCATGAGTGGGTGGCGAGACCCCCATGGAACCGATCAACAGAAGCGCAAGCAGAACCCCCAGGAATCCCCGACCCACCGGGCGACCCTAACGACGAAACTGCGGACAGTGCGCGCTTTTCGGCTGATTCGCGATCTGTCCGCAGTCTCGAGCGTGAAATCAGTAGCGGTAGTGCTCCGGCTTGTACGGACCGTCCACGTCGACGTTGATGTACTCGGCCTGCTCCTTGGTGAGGCGGGTCAGCGAACCACCGAGTGCCTCGACGTGGATCTTGGCGACCTTCTCGTCGAGATGCTTGGCCAGCCGGTAGACCTCGTTGTCGTACTCGTCGTTCTTGGTCCACAGCTCGATCTGTGCGATGACCTGATTGGAGAAGCTGTTGCTCATCACGAACGACGGGTGACCGGTCGCGTTGCCGAGGTTCAGCAGCCTGCCCTCAGACAGCACGATGATGGAATGGCCGTCCTCGAAGACGAACTCGTCGACCTGCGGTTTGATGTTGATCCGGCGGATCTTGGGATCCTTCTCCAGGCGCGCCATCTCGATCTCGTCGTCGAAGTGGCCGATGTTGCCGAGTATCGCCTGGTGCTTCATCGCCTTCATGTGCTCGAGGGTGATGATGCCCTGGTTGCCGGTCGCGGTGATGATGATGTCGGCCCAGCCGACGGCCTCCTCGACCGTCTTCACCTCGAAGCCGTCCATCAGCGCCTGCAGCGCGTTGATCGGGTCGATCTCGGTCACCGCGACGCGGGCGCCCTGCGCCTTCAGCGCCTCGGCGCAACCCTTGCCGACGTCGCCGTAGCCGCAGACCAGCGCGGCCTTGCCGCCGATCAGCACGTCGGTGCCGCGGTTGATGCCGTCGATCAGCGAGTGCCTGGTGCCGTACTTGTTGTCGAACTTGGACTTGGTCACGGAGTCGTTGACGTTGATGGCCGGGAACTGCAGTTCGCCTGCGGCGGCGAACATGTACAGCCGCAGCACGCCGGTGGTGGTCTCCTCGGTGACGCCCTGCACCGACTCGGCGATCTTGGTCCACTTCGTCTTGTCGGTCTCGAAGCGCTTGCGGATGAGCGCCAGGAACACCTTGTACTCGTCGGAGTCGTCGTCCTCACCGGGAGGCACCACGCCCGCCTTCTCGAACTGGGCGCCCTTGAGCACCAGCATGGTGGCGTCACCGCCGTCGTCGAGGATCATGTTGGCAGGCTCGCCGGGCCAGGTCAGCATCTGTTCGGCGGCCCACCAGTACTCCTCGAGGGTCTCGCCCTTCCACGCGAACACCGGGACGCCCTTGGGCTCCTCGGGTGTCCCGTGCGGGCCGACGACGGTCGCAGCGGCCGCATGGTCCTGGGTGGAGAAGATGTTGCACGACGCCCAGCGGACCTCGGCGCCCAGCGCCACCAGGGTCTCGATCAGCACCGCGGTCTGCACCGTCATGTGCAGCGAGCCGGACACTCGCGCGCCCTTCAGCGGCAGCACGTCGGCGTACTCGCGGCGCAGCGCCATCAAGCCCGGCATCTCGTGTTCGGCGAGCCTGATCTCCTTGCGGCCGAACTCAGCCAGGGACAGGTCGGCCACCTTGTAATCGATGCCGTTGGCAACATCGGCGGTCAGCCGCTGCTCAGTCGTTGTCATGCTCGTCCTTCTTCTCCACGCAATTAATTAGCTTATTTACACATTAGCCCGCACAACCCGGTCGTCCCAAGCCGCGGCTAATTCGATTCGATGACACCGTACCGTTCGGCGAACGGCGTCATGAGACGTGCCAGGTCGCGGGCCACATCGTGGTCTGCTTCCGGGGGCATCGAGACGTAGCTCATCGCCAGCCGCACGATGGCACGGGCCAGCACGCCGGAGTCCTCCTCGCTGGCGCGCACCCAGCTCTGGATGAAGGTGTCCGTCAGGCGTGCCGAGCAATGCGTGATGATCGGGCCGCTGTCGGTGGTGATGAGCTGCAGCAGGTCGGGCTTGGTGCCGCCGGTCAGCAGCGAGATGACCAGCGGGTCGGCGGCGGACTCCGAGAAGAAATCCCGGAAGCCCTCCAGGAACGCGGCGTAGATGTCGCCGACGTTGCCGATGATCGCCTTCTCGACGGCATCAACGAGACGGTCGGCCAGCCGCATCGCGTAACCCTGCGCGAGGCCCTGCCGCGAGCCGAACTCGTTGTAGATGGTCTGACGGCTGATGCCCGCCGCGCTCGCGACGGCCGACAGCGTGATCGACGACCAATCGCGGGTGAGCAGCAGGTCGCGCATGCCGTCCAGGATCGAATCGCGCAGCAGCACCCTCGACGCTTCGGCGTAGGGGATGCGCTGCGCGGTCCGAACCTCGTTCACAGGGGCGACGATAGCCGTCAAGAGCGCGCGACCTCGACCATCTCGAAATCGGATTTGGCCGCGCCGCAGTCCGGGCAGCTCCAGTCGTCGGGGATGTCGTCCCACCTGGTGCCGGGGGCGATGCCGTCTTCT
Organism: Mycobacterium sp.; assembly: GCF_032159775.1. Taxonomy (GTDB): domain Bacteria; phylum Actinomycetota; class Actinomycetes; order Mycobacteriales; family Mycobacteriaceae; genus Mycobacterium. Next base: position 20,810 of record NZ_JAVHWK010000105.1, on the reverse strand, counting down.
GGCCAGCCCTTCTCCTCGTCGTACTCGAAGCCGCACTGCACGCAGACGAACAGCCTGTAGTCGTTCATGTCGTTACCTTCCTTCGTTGACTCTGCGCGCAGCGCGAGCGTCACTCGCACTTCTCCGCCCTGGGCGCATCGTCATTCGCGGCCGGCGGCCCGTACGCGGCGAGCACCTTGTCGCGTACCCGCGGATGGATGTTCACCCTGCTGATGTCGCCGTCGTAGTGTTCGAGCACCCGGTGGTCCATCACCTTGCGCCACAGCGGCGGGAAGTACGTCAGCCCGATCATCGACGCGTAGCCGCTCGGCAGGTTCGGCGCACCGTCCATGCTGCGCAGTGTCTGGTAGCGCCGGGTCGGGTTGGCGTGGTGATCGCTGTGCCGCTGCAGGTGATACAGGAACAGGTTGGTCACGATGTGGTCGGAATTCCAGCTGTGCACCGGCGTGCAGCGCTCGTAGCGTCCGCTGTCGAGCTTCTGTCGCAGCAGCCCGTAATGCTCCAGGTAGTTGACCGTCTCGAGCAGCGTGAAGCCGAACACGGCGGAGATCACCACGTACGGGATCAGCGCGAGCCCGAACGCCACGATCAGTGCGCCGTAGAGCAACACCGACATCGCCCACGCGTTGAGCACGTCGTTGGACCAGTGCCACGGGCTCTTCTGAGCCCGGCGCAGCCGCTTGGCCTCCAGCTCCCATGCGGACTTCAGGCTGCCGAACACGCTGCGCGGCAGGAATTCCCAGAACGTCTCGCCGAACCGGGCCGACGCGGGATCCTCCGGGGTGGCGACACGGACGTGGTGGCCGCGGTTGTGCTCGATGTAGAAGTGGCCGTAGCAGGTCTGCGCGAGCGTGATCTTGCTCAGCCAGCGCTCCAGTTCGTCCTTCTTGTGGCCCATCTCGTGGGCGGTGTTGATGCCGACCCCGCCGAGGACACCGACCGAGAGGGCGAGGCCGATCTTGGCCGCCCAGCCAAGCCCGCCGTCGAAGCCGAGCCAGCTCAGATCGGCGGCGGTGAACAGATACGCGCCGAAGATGACGCAGGCGTACTGGAACGGGATGTAGATGTAGGTGCAGTACCGGTAGTACTTGTCGTTCTCCAACCGCTCCATCACCTCGTCCGGCGGGTTCTGGCCGTCAGGCCCGAACCGCAGGTCGAGCGCGGGCAGCAGGATGTAGAGCAGGATCGGGCCGATCCAGAACGGCACCTGGGCAACGGTGTGCCAGCCCCACTGGTTGAACGCCCACACCAGCGGCAGCATGACGAACAACGCGGTCGGGGCAATCAGCCCCATCAGCCACAGATGCCGTTTCTTGTCTCGCCACGCCTCGATTTCGGTTTGCGTCAATTGGGCCGTCACGACGGTCCACCTCCCTGTGAGTGTCATCACCTTGATGACTTGACTATAGAGGCGGATTTGTCGCCTGTCTAGACACAGATGGCAATTTTGTAAACAAGCTCCTCGATCGTTTAATCGGGCGCGCCTCGCGACGCTGACCGTCGGTTAGCGCGCCGAAATCACAGTGCGGATGACTGCTGCGACCCTTATGCGTAGGTGCGCGCGCCAGAGGCTGTTGAGTTCGGTACGGCGCTGCAGTGCGTTGTCCATCAATCTGGCCCCACCACTGCGCTTCGCCGAGGCTTCGACAACGGTCAGCGCGAGGGCGGTCACCGCATGTCGTTGACCACGACGACGTCGACCGGTTCCAAGTCGCGGCGCCTGACGCTGGTTCCAGGGTGGCGCCGGCCGTGGCTGTTGCGTGGCGTAGTCACTTCGACTACAGCGGGCGCGAACTGTGTCAAGCCGTGCCACCACGCCGCCGTAAGTCCGCTCGCGGCCGCCTGCATCCCATATCCCCAGACAGCTGCTCGGATGCGCGCCGCGTCGGTGAACGGTCGATCGTCGACGAAGTAAACCCCGCGCCCGCATCGCTTCCACTGGCCGGACGCGATTCGTCTCTCCGCCGCTCGCCTGATGTGACGCGGCGACGGGCGCCAAACGTTCCCCTACTCGCGAATCGGGCGCGCTTGACGACGCTCGCGGTGGATTAGCGCGCCGAATCCGCGGCTGCCTCCCGTTTGGCGAGCGCCGAGTGCTTGCGGCCGTACAACAGGTAGACGACGATCCCGATCGCCATCCAGATGATGAAGCGGATCCAGGTCAGCGCCGTCAGGTTCAGCATCAGCCACAGGCAGGCCACGATCGCGGCGATCGGCAGCCACGGCACCAGCGGCACGCGGAAGGCACGGTGCAGGTCAGGGCGGCTCCGGCGAAGGATGATGACGCCTGCCGAGACCAGCATGAAGGCGAACAGCGTGCCGACATTGACCATCTCCTCGAGCTTGGTGATCGGGAAGAACGCCGCCGCTGCCGCCACCACGACACCGACGATGATGGTCAGCCTCACCGGCGTGCCGTGTTCGCCTGTCTGGGCCAGCTTGTGAGGCAGCAGCCGGTCGCGCGACATGGCGAACAGCACGCGGATCTGGCCGAGGATCAAGACCATGACGACGGTCGTCAGCCCGGCCAGTGCGCCGACACTGATGAGCGTTGCGGCCCAGTCGACGCCGTTGAGCGTGAACGCCGTCGCGAGGTTGGCGTCCTCGCCCGCCCTCGCCAACTCGGTGTAGGAGACCATGCCCGACAACACCGCGGCCACCGCGACGTAAAGCACGGTGACGATGGCCAGCGTCCCGAAGATTCCGCGGGGCACGTCGCGCTGCGGATCCTTGGTCTCCTCTGCGGTGGTCGCGACGACATCGAATCCGATGAACGCGAAGAACACGATCGACGCGCCGGCCAACAGGCCGTACCAGCCGTAGTTGCTGCTGCCTGCGCCAGTGAGCAGCGAGAACAGCGACTGCTCCCCCGCAGCGCCGCCGGGTTCGGCAGGCGGGACGAACGGGGTGTAGTTCGCCATCTTGATGTAGAAGGCGCCCACCACGATGACGACGAGGACGACGGCCACCTTGATCAAGGTGATGACGGCGCTGACGTTCGACGACAGCTTGGTGCCCAGCGCCAACAACGTGGTGACGATCGCGACGATGATGACGGCACCCCAGTCGAGGTTCAGTGGGCCCAGTGCGATCTCGCCGCCCGCGAATCCGAACACCTCACCCAGATACGTCGACCAGCTTTTGGCGACCGTTGCGGCCCCGACCGCAAACTCGAGCACCAGGTCCCAACCGATGATCCAGGCCACCACCTCGCCGAAGCTGGCGTAGGAGAAGGTGTAGGCGCTGCCCGCGACGGGGACGGTGGAGGCGAACTCGGCGTAGCACAGGGCCGCCAGCCCGCACGCGATCGCGGCGAGCACGAACGAGATCGATATGGCAGGCCCGGTGATGCCGCCTGCGGTGGACGCGGTGATGGTGAAGATGCCCGCGCCGATCACCACCGACACCCCGAAGACGATCAAGTCCCACCAGGTCAGGTCCTTGCGCAGCCGGGTCCCCGGCTCGTCGGTGTCCTCGATGGACTGCTCGACGGACTTGGTTCGCCGGCCCAGCAATACGCGATCCATACGCCTTACCCTTTCGTGACGCCGCCCGAAGGTGGGTCGGCGCCCGATGAGTACCCACTACCATCGGCGCCCATGGGGCGGAATGGGGATCACGCGGTCGTGATCGGGGCGAGCATCGCGGGCATGTGCGCAGCGCGGGTGCTCTCGGACTTCTTTGACCGGGTCACGGTGTACGAGCGCGACGAGTTGCCCGCCGAGCCGGCAAACCGGGCCGCGGTGCCGCAAGGCAGGCATGTCCATCTGCTGATGGCGCGGGGCGCCCAGGAACTCGAGTCGCATTTTCCCGGGCTGCTCGACGACATGGTCGCCGCGGGCGTGCCGATCCTGGAGAACCGGCCGGACTGCATCCACTTCGGCGGGGCTGGACACGTCCTGGGGACGACGCGCAAGCTGCGCGACGAGTTCACCGCGTATGTGCCGAGCCGTCCGCACCTGGAATGGCAGATCCGGCGCAGGGCGACCGCGATCCCCAACGTCGACGTCATTCGTGCCGGCGTCACAGAGCCGAGCTTCGATGCCGCGCTGCAGCGGGTGACCGGCGTCCGGTTGGATACCGGCGAGCAGGTGCCTGCCGACCTCGTCGTCGACACCGCAGGCCGCGGTACCCGGCTACCGGTCTGGTTGCAGCAGTGGGGATTCGACCGACCTCCCGAGCACAGCGTCGATGTCGGCGTCAGCTACGCCACACACCAGCTGCGCATACCGGACGGGCTCATCACCGAGAAGGTGGTCGTCGCAGGCGCTTCCAGGGAGCAGCCGCGCGGACTCGGCATGCTGTTCTACGAGGACGGCACCTGGGCCCTGACCACGTTCGGCGTGGCCAAGGTGGAGCCGCCGCAGGATTTCGCCGAGATGTGTGCGCTGGCCGACGAAGTGGTGCCCGCACATATCGCCGCCGCCATTCGCAAGGGCGAGCCGATCGGTGACGTGGCCTTTCATAAATACCCGACCAGCAAGTGGCGCCGGTACCACAAGATGGACAGCTTTCCTGCGGGCATCCTGCCATTCGGCGATGCGGTGGCGAGCTTCAATCCCACCTTCGGGCAGGGCATGACGATGACCTCGCTGCAGGCGGGCCACCTGCGCCGGGCTCTGGAAACCCCCGGTGCCGACCTTGCCCGAGAGTTCAACGCCGCGACGGCGAAGTCGACGTACCCGGTGTGGACGATGAACGCGATCGGAGACCTTGTGCTGCACCGGGCCTCGGGTCCGATGCCGTGGTGGTACCGACCGGTGGGCGCCCTCTTCGACCAGTTTCTCGGTGCGGCCGAAACCGATCCCATTCTCGCAGAATGGTTTCTGCGCCGGTTCAGCCTGCTCGACAGTCTCTACATGGTCCCGTCGGTGAAGCTGGTCGGCCGGACCATCGGGCACAACATGCGGTTGTTCCTGGCCGAGAAGCGGGCCGCTAGCCGGTCAGCGCGCCATCGAGATCTGGTTCCAGGTAGATAAGCTGCGCGGCGGGCACCGCCTCGCGGATCGCCGCTTCGGCCGCATTGATGGTGGTCGCCACCGTGGCCAGGTCGGTCTCAGCTGCGAGTGCGATCTTTGCACCCACCAGCAGCTCCTCGGGTCCGAGATACTGCGTGCGCAGATGAATCAGACGGTCGATGTTGGCGGTCTGATCGATCGCCGCCCGGATCGCGCGCTCCTCTGCCCTTGTCGCTCCCTCACCGATCAGCAGGCTATGCATCTCGATCATCAGGACGACAGCGATAGCGCCGAGCAGCAAGCCGATCGCGACGGTGCCGACGCCGTCCCAAACGGGTTCTCCGGTCAGCATCGTCAGCCCGACACCCGTCAACGCGAACGCCAGGCCGACGAGCGCGCCCGAATCCTCGAGCAGGACGACGGGAAGCTCCGGGTTACGCGAGTTGCGGATGAACCGCCACCAGCTGCCAGAGCCCTTCAACGGTCGCGACTCCTTGACCGCGGTCCGAAAGCTGTAGCCCTCCAACGCGATTGCCACAACCAGGATTACGATCGCCACGATCGGCGAGGTGAGCTCCTCCGGATGGGAGATCTTGTGGTAGCCCTCGTACAGCGCGAATACCGACCCGAGGGTGAACAGGACCATCGCCACCACGAACGAGTAGAAGTACCGGCTGCGACCGTATCCGAACTGATGCAGCGGGTCGGCTTCCTTGCGTGACTGGCGCTGCCCGAGCAGCAGCAGACCCTGATTGCTGGTGTCGGCGACCGAGTGCACCGACTCGGCCAGCATCGACGAACTGCCGGTGATCAGAAAGCCGATGAACTTCGCCACGGCGATGCCCGCGTTGGCGAGCAGAGCCGCCAGGATCGCTTTTGTGCTGCCCTCGGCCGACATCAGATGCCCACGGTCGCGCGGAACAGCTTGGTCGGACGCTGGGCGACGAGCCTGATGGGCCCGTCGTCGGCCGACACCCACGCCGCGCCGCCCCGCTGCAGCGTCACCACGCTGGACTTGGCGTGCACGTCCGCCGAACCCTCGGTGCACAGCAGGATCTGCGGGCCGTCGTGGCGCGACGGTGCGTCGACCTCGTGTCCGAGAAGGTCTCCGTCCAGCCCGAGTACTGACACCGAGAACTCCGGCGCAACGGTCTCATAGACCGTATCCATCCCGTCCTGCGACGTCGTCGGCCGCAGCGCCGCCTCGCTGGCAGGCGTGAAGTCCAGCACCCGCAGCAATTCAGGGACGTCGACGTGCTTGGGGGTCAGGCCGCCGCGAAGGACGTTGTCGGAGTTGGCCATCACCTCGATACCGACACCATGCAGGTACGTGTGCAGATTGCCCGCGGGAAGATAGATGCCCTCGCCTGGCCGCAACGTAAACCGGTTCAGCAGCAGGGAGGCCAGCACACCAGCGTCGCCGGGGTACCGCTCCCCCAACTCGAGCACCGTCCTTGCCTCCGCCGCGAACTCCTTTTCGCCCGAGCGGACATAGTCGATCGCGCAGTCGATCACGGCGGGCACCAGCAGGTCGAGATCGGGTTGCGGCGCGGTGATCCACGTGGTGAACAGCGCGCGCAGACCGTCGGCGTCCGGTTGGCCTGCCAGCAGGTTCACGAACGGATCCAGAGCCGAAACCGCAAGGGAACGCATCAATTCGACCGATTTCGCGGCGGGCCGGAACCCGGCGAGCACCTCGAAGGTGCCCAACGCCACCAGCAGTTCCGGTTTGTGGCTGCGATCGCGGTAGTTGCGGATCGGCGAGGACACCGGAATACCGAGCCGGTCCTCCCGCTCGAAACCCTCGACGGCCTGTTCGGCGCTCGGATGGGCCTGCAGGGACAACGGTTCGTCGGCGGCGAGCACCTTCATCAGGAACGGAAGCGTGTTGCCGAAGCGATTACTGACCGCCCCGCCCAGCTGGCCCTCCGGATCCGCACGCACGGCATCCAACAGCGAATGCTCCCCGGCGTCGGTCTCCAGCCATGCCGGGTCAGCGGGGTGCGCGCCGAACCACAACTCAGCCTCCGGATGCGCTGTGGGACTTGGCCTTCCGGTGAACTCGGCAATGGCAGTCCGCGAGCCCCAAGCATAGGTCCGCAGTGCTCCTCGTAACAGGTTCACTCAGTTAACCCCGAACCAGTCGCAGGTAGGTGGCCGCCATCTCGAACCGAACGGCCAGCATCGCCAGTTGCTGCTCGGGACGCCCCGACTGGACCGGCGCGTCGGCAACCTCGGGCACGTCCTCGGCCCCGACGATGTCGACGTCGTCGAGTCCCGCGACGCGTGCCGTCACCACGGCGCGCTCGGCCTGCAGTGTCATGGCGAAGACCCGGGCGCGCTCCGGCACCGGGCCGTCGATCTCGTCGTCGTGAAACAGTGCGGCCTCGCGGTCGGCGTTGGACTGCGCGCCAAGGCCCGTGCGCAATGCCACGATGACATCGGCCAGCCCAACGGTGGCGACCGCCTGATGCGCGACCCGCAGCATGGTCGCGCCCGCGTGACGGGCGACCGCGAGCGTGGCCGCGTTGTCACCGGTGAGCACGATGGCGCGCCCGGTCATCCGGTCGGCCAGCGTCTTGGCGGGATTGGTGAACAGTTCGCGGGCCGCGCTGTTGCGCAACGCCTCTGCGTCGAGTTCGTCGGCGAGCGCGCTCAGATCCGCGCTCAGGCTCGGGTCGACCGCATGCAGCACCGCGACGCCCGCGGCCAGATAGCGGATCAGACCGAAGTCGTCGGGCACCCACAGTCGTGGCTCGAGCACGGCTGCGCGGCCCGCGGTGGCGTCGCGCAACGGGCCGTCGTACGGCGCTACCACGACCACCCTGGCGCCGCGGCGCACCGCGGTTGCGGCCGCACTGACGAGGGCGGGGTCACCGGGATCGTCGCCCGCGACAACGAGAAGGTCCAGCGCACCGATCCACGGCGGCGCGTCTGCGCAGACGACGATCGGCGCCGCGGCCGAACCGCCAAGCGCCGCAGCAAGAATCGAGCCTGCCGTCTCGGCGTTGCCGCGGCCCGCAACCCAGATCACCGTGCGCGGCGGGTCACCGGCGACGGACTCCAGCGCGCCTTCGCTGACCGCTGCGGCGGTCGCGCGAACCTGGGCGCCCGCCATCGAGGCCCCGCGCAGCAGCCCGCCCCGATCGGCGGCCAGCAGCCCCTCGGCGTCGTCGAAGTCGATCGCGGGGGGCGCGATCATGTCGACACCTCGGTCTGCGCGGCGATTTCGGCCCCTACCCGCCCGACCACCTCGTCGACATCCTCGGTCGTGCGCCCTTCGACGTTGAGCCGCAGAAGCGGTTCGGTGTTGGAGGTACGCAGGTTGAACCAGTTGCCGTCGCCCAGATCGACCGTCACCCCGTCGAGGTGGTCGATCGATTGGATGCGGTCTGCAAACGACTTCAGCACCGACTCCACGCACTTAGGCGCGTCGACGACGGTGAAGTTGATCTCGCCGGAGGCTTCGTAGCGCTGATAGTCGGCCATCAAATCCGACAGCGGCCTGCGCTGCTCACCCAGCGCCGCCAACACGTGAAGCGCGGCTAGCATCCCGGAGTCCGCGCCCCAGAAGTCGCGGAAGTAGTAGTGCGCCGAGTGTTCACCGCCGAAGATCGCGCCGGTTTCGGCCATCAAGCCCTTGATGTATGAATGGCCGACGCGGGATCGCACCGGGGTCCCGCCCCGCTCGATGACCAGTTCGGGCACCGCCCGTGAGGTGATCAGGTTGTGAATCACCGTTGCGCCGATCTCCCTGCTCAACTCGCGCGCGGCGACAAGGGCAGTCACCGCTGACGGCGAAATCGGATGCCCCGATTCGTCCACCACGAAACACCGGTCGGCGTCGCCGTCGAACGCCAGCCCGATGTCGGCCCCGGTGGCAATCACGTGCTTTTGCAGGTCGACGAGGTTGTCCGGGTTCAGCGGGTTGGCCTCGTGGTTGGGGAAGGTGCCGTCCAATTCGAAATACAGCGGCAACACCTCGAGCGAGGAGAGCGCGCCGAAGACCGCGGGTGCGGTGTGGCCTGCCATCCCGTTCCCGGCGTCGACGGCGACCCGCAACGGTCGCAGGCCCGTCAAATCGACCAGCGATCGAAGGAACTCGCCGTAATCGGCGAGCACGTCGCGGTCCGTCAACGTGCCCACCGGCCCGTTGAAAGTGGGCACGCCGGCGATGACGTCGTCGCTGATGGTCGACAGTCCGGTGTCCTTGCCGACGGGCTTGGCGGCTGCGCGACAGAGTTTTATGCCGTTGTAGGCCGCCGGGTTGTGGCTGGCGGTGAACATCGCGCCTGGGCAGTCCAACATTCCAGAAGCGAAATAGAGCTGATCCGTAGAGGCCAGTCCGATCCGCACGACCTCAAGGCCCTGCGACATCGCGCCGTCGGCGAAGGCGGCGGCCAGTGTCGGCGAGCTCGCCCGCATGTCGTAACCGATCGCCACCTGACGGGCGCCCTCGTCGCGCATCAACCGAGCGAAGGCCGCGCCGACGTCGGCGACGAAGCCGTCGTCGATCTCTTCGCCGACCAGGCCACGGATGTCATATGCCTTGATGACGCGGTGAACAGCCGCGGCCGGTCGGGACATGGAGCCAGCCTATCGGTCGCGGTGACGACTACTTCCGGTCAGTCCGCCGGGTCGGGTAACACCCGCAGGTGGCCGCGCCTGCGGCCGTTCGAGTCTTGTCGGGGGGCAGGCGGCGCCATCAGCGCGCCGCCGTGCACACCGGTGACGGGGTCGGTGAAACCGGCCGCCATACCGCTGACCGGAGCCTCGCGGCCCTCCCGGACGGCCTCGGCGAGCGCGATCAGATCGTCCTCGTCCGGATGCGTCGGCAGCGGCCCGGCGTGGCGGACCAGCTCCCAGCCGCGGGGCGCGGTGATCCGGCCCGCGTGGCTCACGCACAGATCCCAAGAATGTGGCTCCGAGACCGTGGCCAGCGGGCCGACCACCGCGGTGGAATCGGAGTAGACGAACGTCAGCGTCGCGACGGCATAGTGCGGGCACCCGGGCCGGCAGCAGCGACGGGGAACATTCACGAACGAGAGGCTATCGCGGGACAAACCCGCCACGGCGTGGGACACGCAGCGGTCGGCGGGCCGACTTCCAACCGTTACAGTTCTTCACGTGGCCGAGCGATCACGCCGAGGCCGTGACATGCGCGGTCCGTTGCTTCCCTCTACCGTGCCGGGCTGGCGCAGCCGGGCCGAGCGGTTCGACATGGCGGTGCTCGAGGCCTATGAGCCTATCGAGCGGCGATGGCAGGACCGGGTGAATGCGCTCGACGTCGCCGTCGACGAGATCCCGCGGATGGCCCCGAAAGACCCCGAGAGTGTGCAGTGGCCGCCGGAGGTGGTGGCTGACGGTCCCATCGCGCTGGCCCGGCTGATCCCGGCGGGGGTCGATGTCCGCGGCAATTCCACTCGAGCGCGAATCGTGTTGTTCCGCAAGCCGATCGAGCGACGGGCGAAAGACACCGTCGAACTCGCCGAGTTGTTACATGAGGTATTGGTGGCCCAGGTCGCGACGTATCTGGGCGTAGAGCCTTCGGTCATCGACCCTTCGATCGACGACGAGTGAGCGCAAGCGTCAGATGATGCCGCGCTTGAGGCGGCGACGCTCCCGCTCGGACAGGCCGCCCCAGATGCCGAACCGCTCATCGTGGGCCAGCGCGTAATCCAGGCAGGCGTCTTTCACCTCGCAGCCCAGGCAGATGCGCTTGGCCTCCCGAGTCGAGCCGCCCTTTTCGGGGAAGAACGCCTCCGGGTCGGTTTGCGCGCACAGCGCGCGCTCCTGCCATTCGTCATCCGAGATTGCCGGCGCGATTGCATCGAGTTCTGGACGCTCAGGTACCAGACTCAATTGGGGTCGCCCCAACTCTTCGAACGCCGCAGGCCCGGTATTGGTGTGCGGGATTTTGCCTACGGAGCCGAGTACCCGATTGTCGAATGCTGCGTGCTGACCGAAATCGACCTGCTCAAAAGACATCTTCCCCTCCTCACACTTAGTCTCGCTGAACCGCTATGAAAGCCCCACGACCGAAATGTGCGGCAACTCAATTCGAACATGTGATCGAATCTCGGTCTGCGACACCGGAACCGGCCGGCCAACCGAAAAATGACACTGATGTGATTACACACTTGTTAGCTGCCGGGGTCAAGCGCTGGAACCGATTTTCATACCATCTCGTTATCTCATTTCGGCGCGTCGCAGCTCCGGCGTGTCTGTCACAGCCTCATATCGCCTGGCTGCTGAGACCTGTTCGTGACCGAACGCCTAGTCTCGATCGGTGTGAAGGTCACCGTTCTGGTCGGCGGAGTCGGCGGTGCGCGATTCCTGTTGGGCTTGCAGCACTTGCTCGGCCTGGGCCAGTTCGCTCGCGAGGAATCACAAGATCACTCGCTGTCCGCGGTCGTCAACGTCGGCGATGACGCATGGATGTTCGGCGTGCGTATCTGCCCGGACCTCGACACATGCATGTACACCCTCGGCGGCGGCATCGACCCCGAACGCGGCTGGGGCCACCGCAATGAAACCTGGCATGCCAAGGAGGAACTCGCCGCGTACGGCGTGCAGCCGGATTGGTTCGGGCTCGGTGACCGCGACCTGGCCACCCATCTGATCCGCAGCCAGATGTTGCGGGCCGGCTATCCGCTGTCGGAGGTGACGGCGGCGTTGTGCAATCGCTGGTCCCCCGGTGCGACCCTGATTCCCGCCTCCGATGACCGCAGCGAAACCCACGTCGTCATCACCGATCCCGAGACCGGGGACCGCAAGGCGATCCACTTCCAGGAATGGTGGGTGAGGTACCGGGCGCAGGTGCCGACGCACAGCTTCGCTTTCGTCGGAGCCGACAAGGCCACCGCGGGGCCTGGGGTCGCCGACGCCATCGCGTCGGCGGACGTCGTGCTCATCGCACCGTCCAACCCGGTGGTCAGCATCGGCTCCATCCTCGCCGTACCAGGAATCCGCGGCGCCCTGCGCTCGACCTCGGCGCGCGTCATCGGCTACTCCCCCATCGTCGCCGGAAAGCCGTTGCGCGGCATGGCGGACGAATGCCTCAAGGTGATCGGCGTGGCCAGCACGTCGGAAGCAGTCGGCGGATACTACGGATCACGGTCGGGCGTCGGCATTCTCGACGGCTGGCTTGTGCACGAGGGCGACGACGCCGACATCGCCGGTGTCGAGGTGCGGTCGGTGCCGCTGCTGATGACCGATCCGTCGACGACGGCCGAAATGGTTCGCGCTGGAATCGATCTCGCGGGAGTCAAGCCATGACCGAGCACGGAGCCGCCGCCGCGATCGAACTGCTTCCAGTGCACGGCCTGCCCGAGTTCCGCCCCGGCGACGACCTTGCCGCAGCGCTGGCCGCCGCCGCACCGTGGCTGCAGGACGGCGACGTCGTGGTGGTGACGAGCAAGGTGCTGTCCAAGTGCGAGGGCCGTATCGTGCCCGCGCCCGCAGATCCTGAAGAGCGGGATACGCTGCGCCGCAAACTGATCGACCGGGAGGCCGTGCGGGTGCTTGCCCGCAAGGGCCGGACGCTGATCACCGAGAACAATATCGGTCTCGTCCAGGCCGCCGCGGGCGTAGACGGCTCCAACGTCGGCTCAACCGAACTCGCGCTGCTGCCCGTGGACCCCGACGGCAGCGCGTCGGCGTTACGGGCGGGGTTGCGTGACCGGCTCGGCGTGACCGTCGGCATCGTCGTCACCGATACCATGGGCCGCGCCTGGCGCAACGGCCAGATCGACGCCGCCATCGGCGCAGCGGGTCTCACGGTCTTGCACGGCTACGCGGGTGCGCACGACATCCACGGCAACGAGCTCGTCGTCACCGAGGTCGCGGTCGCCGACGAAATCGCCGCCGCCGCCGATCTGGTGAAGGGCAAGCTGACCGGGATCCCGGTCGCGGTGGTGCGGGGACTGACGCTGCACGACGACGGATCCAACGCCCGTACGCTGCTGCGACCAGGCGAGGAGGATCTTTTCTGGCTGGGCACCGAGGAAGCGCTCGCGCTGGGTCGCGGCCAGGCGCAGCTACTGCGCAGATCGGTTCGGCGGTTCAGCGGGGAGCCCGTCGCGCCCGAGCTCATCGAGGCCGCCGTTGCAGAAGCGCTGACCGCGCCCGCGCCGCACCACACCCGGCCGGTGCGGTTCGTGTGGATGGCAGACGCGACAGCCAAGATCGCGCTGCTGGATCGGATGAAGGACAAGTGGCGATCCGATCTCGGCGACGACGGCAAGGCGCCCGACGCCGTCGAACGCCGGGTCGGTCGCGGCCAGATCCTCTACGACGCACCCGAACTGGTCATCCCGTTCATGGTCCCCGACGGTGCGCACAGATATCCGGACGCCGCACGCACAGCCGCCGAACACACGATGTTCACCGTCGCGGTCGGCGCGGCCGTTCAGGCGCTTCTGGTCGCGCTGGCCGTACGCGGCGTCGGCAGCTGCTGGATCGGTTCGACGATCTTCGCCGCCGATCTGGTTCGGTCCGAGCTTGATCTGCCCGACGACTGGGAACCGTTGGGCGCCGTCGCGATCGGCTACCCCGCCGAGCCATTGGACCCGCGCGGGCCGGCATCGACCGAGGGCCTGCTGGTGCGTAAGTGACGCTCCGTCAGTCCACGATCGAAGCGCTCGCCACGTGGGCCGCACCCGATCCCGCGCAGGACGCGCTGCGTTATGCGGTGTTGTCGTTTGTGCTCGCCCGCGAGGACGCGTGCAGGAGAGAATGCGTGCCCGGCCACATCACCGCCTCCGCGCTGGTGCTCGACCACACGGGGACCCGGGTCCTGCTGACCCTACATCCGCGGTTCGGCCGTTGGCTGCAGCTGGGCGGGCACTGCGAGGACGACGACCCCGACATCGTCGCTGCCGCGCTGCGGGAAGCGACGGAGGAGTCGGGCATAACCGGGCTGAGGATCGACACGGACATCGCAGCGCTGCACGTGCATCCAGTGGTGTGCTCGCTGGGTGTGTCGACCCGTCACCTGGACATGCAGTTCATGGCTCACGCTCCCGACGACGCCGAAATCGTCTGCAGCGACGAGTCATTGGACCTGCGCTGGTGGCCGCTCAACGCATTGCCGGAAGGCACCGACTTCGGGCTCGCACAGCTGGCGGCCGCAGCGCGCAGAAAAACTTCCGCGAAATAGCATTCCGGGTCGCGATATCCGACGGATCGCAGCCGGGAAGGCTATTTCGCGGGAACCAGGGTCAGACGTCTGTCGAGTAGCGGATGCCCCCGTCGGGGATGGCCACGCCCGGCCACACCCTGGCACCGCGCAGCAGCTCGCAGCGCGCACCGATGTCGGCACCGTCGCCGATCACACCGTCGCGGATCAGCGCGCGCGGGCCGATGCGGGCACCGAAGCCGATGATGGACCGTTCGATCACCGATCCTGCCTCGATGCGAACCCCGTCGAAGATCACCGCGCCGTCCAGGCGTGCGCCCGGACCGATCTCGGCACCCCTGCCCACGACCGTCCCGCCGATCAGCAGCGCGCCCGGAGCCACCGCGGCGCCGTCGTGCACAAGCGACTCCCCCCGGTGGCCCTGCAGAGCCGGCGACGGCGCGATGCCGCGAACCAGATCCGACGAGCCGCGGACGAAGTCTTCGGGCGTTCCCATATCGCGCCAGTACGTGGAGTCGACGTATCCGCACACCTTGGCACCGTCGGCGAGCAGTTGCGGGAAGACCTCGCGTTCCACCGAAAGCGGCCTGCCCTTCGGCAGGCGCTCGATCACGTCGCGCTTGAACACATAGCAGCCCGCGTTGATCTGGTCGGTCGGCGGATCCTCGGTCTTCTCCAGGAACGCGGTGACGACCCCGTCGGCATTGGTCGGCACACAACCGAACGCCCTCGGATCGCCGACGCGGACGAGATGCAACGTCACATCGGCGTCGTGGTCATGATGGGTGGCCAGCAGGGCACCGAGGTCAGCGCCCGACAGCACGTCGCCGTTGAAGACCATGACGGTGTCGTGTCGCAGCTTGTGTGCGACGTTGGCGATCCCGCCGCCGGTGCCCAACGGCTCGTCTTCGACGACGTATTCGATCTGAAGGCCCAGCTTGGAACCGTCGCCGAACTCCGACTCGAACACACCCGCCTTGTATGAGGTACCGAGCACGACGTGCTCGATGCCCGCCGCCGCGATCCGGGACAGCAAATGGGTCAGGAAAGGCAGCCCGGCAGTGGGCAGCATCGGCTTGGGCGCCGACAGCGTCAGCGGCCGCAGCCTTGTGCCCTGGCCGCCGACGAGGATGACGGCATCAACAGCCGCGGGATTGACGGGATCCGCCACGCTAGTGCCGTCCTTTCGCCTTTCGTCGACTGCTTCTGACCACCAGTCGCGAGCGCACCTCGAGCGCGCCTCTCATCGTCCACCTCAGCGGCGCCTGCCACCGCTTGTTGTGTCGATCAGAGAGGAAAGTGTAGGTGCTCCTGTGATGCGCGGCCAAGTTGCGGGCAGGGTCGCGACCAGTGGAATGACCCTTGTCGTGCAAAACCTCCGCCGACGGAACATACACATTTCGCCAGCCGGCCCTGACGAGCCGATCTCCCAGGTCGACGTCTTCCATATACATGAAGTAGCGCTCGTCGAAGCCGCCGACCTGATCGAACGCCTCGCCGCGCAGCAACAGACACGAACCCGACAACCAGCCGACCGGACGTTCGCTGGGCTCGAGCCGGTCCTGCCGGTAGGCAGCCGTCCACGGGTTGGTACGCCACACCGGACCGATCACCGCGTGCATGCCGCCCCGGACGATGCTGGGCTGGTGCCGCGCCGACGGGTAGACCGAACCGTCGGGGTCGCGGATCAGCGGGCCGAGCGAGGCCGCCGTCGGCCAGCGATCCGCCGCCTCAAGCAGCGCGTCGATGCTGCCCGGTCCCCACTGCACGTCGGGGTTGGCGACGACGAACATATCGAGGTCGGCGGAATCCTTGCGCAGCTCTGCGACCGCCCGGTTCACCGCCGTGCCGTAGCCGAGGTTCCCGCCGGTGCGCAGCAGCCGGGTGTTCGGGAACCGCTCGAGCGCCTCCTCGGGGCTCCCGTCGGTTGAGCCGTTGTCTGCCATCACCACCCGCACCGGCCGCTCGGTGGCGTGCGACAACGTGGCGAGGAATCTGCCGAGGTGCGGTCCGGGTGAATACGTCACCGTCACCACTGTCAACTCGTCGCTCACGGCGTCGAGGGTAGCGGGACGGTTAATTTCCGATCGCCTCGGCCAACGCCTCACGCCACGGTCGCAACGGGGCCAGGCCCGCAGCCGCCGCGGCGCGACCGGAAAGCGCTGAATACGGCGGTCGCGCCGCAGGCCGAGGCGCATCCTCACTGGACACCGGCCGCACCCTGTCAGGATCGGCTCCGACGCCGTCGAACACCGCGCGAGCCTGCTCGAATCTGCTGGCCGCACCGTCGTTGGCGATGTGCAGCAGCGGCGGCGCCGTCGGTCGGCCGGCGATCTCCAACAGCGCAGAGACGAGGTCGGCGACGTAGGTGGGGGACCCGATCTGGTCGACGACCATGTCGACGGTCTCGCCGCCTGCCGCCAGTCTGCGCATGGTGCCGACGAAGTCCGTTCCGGCGCCGGTGTACACCCACGCCGTCCGGACTACGTGCGCGTCCGGCAGCGCCGCGTGCACTGCGCGCTCACCGGCGAGCTTGGTCTTGCCGTAGACGCTCAGCGGTCCGGTGGCGTCGTCGACGTCATAGGGCCATGGCGCGCCGTCGAACGCCCCGCTGAAGACGTAGTCGGTGGAGATGTGGATCATCCGCGCACCCGCGGTCGCACATGCCCGGGCAACGATGCCGGGTCCGGCCGCGTTGACGGCGTGGGCGCGTTCCGGGTCGGCTTCTGCTGCGTCCACTGCGGTGTACGCCGCGCAATTGACCACGATGTCGCCCGGCTCGATGATCCGCTCGGCTGCGCCTGCGTCGGTGATGTCCCACTGTGCCGACGTCAGGGCCAGCGCATCGAGGCCTTTTCGCCCGGCCTCGGCGCTGAGATAGCGCCCGACCTGCCCGCCTGCGCCCGTAATGACGATTCGATCGGCCACCAGCAGAGTCTGGCACGCCGGGCTGCAGCTACCGGCTCATCGCCCTTGACCCAAGTAACCTGGCCTGATGCCATCCCGTGTGTTGCGGACGATCGCTGTCCTTGCGGCAGCGATGGTCGTCATCGGGACGGGCGTGGCCTGGAGCAAGATCCGGTCCTTCGAATCCGGCATCAACCACATCTCGTCGGCGGCACTCGGCGGCGGCGGCGAGGACGGCGCGATCGACATCCTGCTTGTGGGCCTTGACAGCCGCACCGACGCCCACGGCAATCCCTTGTCGCAAGAAGAACTGGCCACCTTGCGGGCAGGCGACGACGAATCGACCAACACTGACACGATCATCCTGATCCGCATTCCCAATAACGGGAAGTCCGCGACGGCGATCTCCATCCCCCGCGACTCTTACGTCGAAGCGCCGGGTATCGGCAAGATGAAGATCAACGGCGTCTACGGGTCGGTGCACCTGGAGAAGATGAAGCAGCTGGTCGAGGACAAGGGTGTCGACCCGTCGGTGGCCGAGCCCGAAGCCAACGAAGCCGGCCGCGAGGCGCTGATCAAGACGGTTGCCAACCTGACCGGCGTCACCGTCGACCATTACGCCGAAATCGGCCTGCTCGGTTTCGCGCTGATCACTGACGCACTGGGCGGTGTGAACGTATGTCTGAAAGACGCCGTGTACGAACCTCTTTCGGGTGCAGACTTCGCTGCCGGCTGGCAGAAGCTGGATGGCCCGCAGGCATTGAGCTTCGTGCGGCAGCGCCACGATCTGCCCCGCGGCGACCTCGACAGGGTGGTCCGCCAACAGGTGGTGATGGCTTCCCTTGCTCACCAGGTTATTTCGGGGAAGACGTTGTCGAGCCCTGCCACCCTCAACCGCCTGCAGGAAGCTGTGCAGCGATCGGTGGTGCTTTCCGACGGTTGGGACGTCATGCAGTTCGCCGAGCAGCTGCAGAAGCTGGCGGCGGGCAACGTCGCCTTCGCGACCATCCCGGTGCTGGACGAGAACGGCTGGAGCGACGACGGGATGCAGAGCGTCGTACGAGTGGATCCCACCGAAGTGCACAAGTGGGTCGACGGCCTGCTGCAGGACCAGGACGCGGGCAAGACCGAGGAGCTGGCGTACACACCGAGCAAGACTGCCGTGGAGGTGATCAACGCCACCGACATCAACGGCCTTGCCGCGTCGGTGTCGGCAGTGCTGACCGAAAAGGGTTTCGCTCAAGGGCCGGTCGGCAATCACGACTCCGGCGTACTTGAGGCCAGCCAGGTGCTGGCGAACGCGGTCGATGACCTTGGCGCACAAGCGGTTTCCAAGGATCTGGGCGGCCTTCCGGTCGCTGCCGACCCGTCAGTGCAGCCGGGCGCTGTGCGAGTTGTGCTCGGCAATGACTACACCGGCCCTGGCGCCGGTCTCGACGGCGCCGACCCGACGCTGGCGACCGCCGACCCCGCGGCCAGCGAGTCGACGGGTGAGGACGCTCCCCCCGCGCCGTCACCGATCATCACCGCGGGGTCGGACAACCCAGACTGCGTGAATTGACGACCGTAAGCGCCGCACTGCTCGATCCGGTCCTGCTGCGGGATCCCGTCGGCCCACGCATCACCTACTACGACGACGCGTCGGGCGAACGGATCGAGCTGTCGACGGTCACGCTTCTCAACTGGGCGGCTAAGACGGCCAACCTACTTCGCGACGAATTCGGTGCGGGACCAGACAGCCGGGTCGCGGTGCTGCTGCCTGCGCACTGGCAGACCGCGGCGGTGCTGCTCGGCGTCTGGTACATCGGGGCCGAGGTCCTCATCGGTCCCGGCGAGGCCGACATCGCGCTGTGCACACAAGACCGGTTCGCCGACGCGGAAGCCGCCGTCGGGCCGGGAGAGATCGCGGTGCTGAGCCTGGACCCGTTCGGCAAGCCGGTCGCCGATCTGCCGATCGGGGTGACCGACTACGCGACGTCGGTGCGGGTGCACGGCGACCAGGTGGTCGGTGAACGGGCGCCGGGCCCGGCGCTGGACGGCCGGTCAGCCGACGAACTCATCGCCGCGGCAGCCGATTCCGCTGCCGCGCAGGGCATCACGGCAGAAGACCGGGTGCTGTCGACCGCCCAGTGGGACACCGCCGACGAGCTGATCGCCAACTTTCTGGCCGTGCTCGTCGCGGGTGCTTCGCTTGTGCTGGTGGCCAATCCGGATCCGGCAAGCCAGGAACGCCGCAGGCAGACGGAGAAAATCACCCGCAGCTAGCACTTCAGTGAACGCTTGCCCGATGCTCGCCAGAAGGCAGTTCATGCTGGCGACGGCGCCCGCCCGGGTTGCGGCCGGCTGCTCATTGAAACCCGGCGATGCGCCGACCGCGGGTCGGCACCGCCTGCCTTCGACCTGACATTCGGACCGGCCGAGACCGATATCGACCTCGGAGGTGTGTGCCGGTGCGGACGTGGGCATACGACGCGACCGTGCCGTTTTCGCTCGGATAACATCAACCGTTCGCCGTTCCGACCAATCGCCGCTGCGACCCGCAGGCTTCCCCGAGTGCTCACAGCTGTTAGATTTTCCGAGCGTGCCCGCCGGGTGGGGAGGATTGCTTGGTGGTAGTAGTCGATCCGCATCAGCTCTTTTACAGCGTGCTTGCGATGAATGCTCTCTTCGCTTCGCTTGCGTGGTGTTTGGCGAAGCCGAATTGGGCCTCGATTGCGGCAGTTTTTGTGTCCGCTGCTCTCTGGCCCTTCGTCAATAAGTCGTTAGAGGGACGCACCCTGATCGTTCTCAGTACGAACCATGGAATCACCACACACGATTTACTTTCCGTGTTGGCCGTGGTGGTCGCGGCAGTTCAAGCAGTGCGATGCATGGTGGCCCGACATCATGACGGTGAGTGAGCCGCGGACGGTGTCGCCGGTCCGCGGGGTATGAACCGGCGAGACCTCGGGTGCACGATGCGAATCTGCTTCAGAACATGTGCTGACCCACATGGCGCATGCCGACCAGCCAAGGCCCGGTCTGCTACTTCAGCAGCGCGCGCGACATCACCACGCGCTGAATCTGGTTGGTGCCCTCGTAGATTTGGGTGATCTTGGCGTCGCGCATCATCCGTTCCACCGGGAAGTCCTGCGTGTAGCCCGCGCCGCCGAACAGCTGCACGGCGTCGGTGGTGACCTCCATGGCCACGTCGGACGCAAAGCATTTCGACGCCGATGAGATGAAGCCGAGCGCCGGCTCTCCGCGCTCGGCACGCGCCGCAGCGGAGTACACCATCAGCCGCGCGGCCTCCACCTTCATCGCCATGTCGGCCAGCATGAACTGGACACCCTGGAAATCACTGATGGACTTGCCGAACTGCTTGCGCTCCTTGACGTATTCGATCGCCGCGTCCAGAGCACCCTGGGCGATCCCGACGGCCTGCGCGCCGATGGTCGGCCGCGTGTGGTCGAGCGTGCGCAATGCCGTCTTGAACCCGGTGCCGGGCTCGCCGATGATGCGGTCGCCTGGGATCCGGCAGTTCTCGAAGTACAACTCGGTGGTCGGCGAGCCCTTGATGCCGAGCTTGCGCTCCTTGGGCCCGACGGTGAACCCCTCATCGTCCTTGTGCACCATGAACGCCGAGATGCCATTGGCGCCCTTGTCCGGGTCGCTGGACGCCATCACCGTGTACCAGGTCGACTTGCCGCCGTTGGTGATCCAGGCCTTCGTGCCGTTGAGGATCCAGGAGTCGCCGTCCTCGCGGGCTCGGGTTCGCATCGCCGCGGCATCGCTGCCCGCTTCGCGCTCGGAGAGCGCATACGACG
>NZ_JAVHWK010000011.1:0-3363 GCF_032159775.1 Mycobacterium sp. | reverse complement strand
CCCGGTGGGCACATCAATGGCCGCCACACCGTCTCGCCGTGCGACACTGCACTGGCTGAATGGGAGGGACTTCTATGACGGGCTGTACGACGGCAAGACTTTTTGCCGCTCTGAAATTGGCGATGGCGGCGACCATTCTGAGCTCTTCGCTGGTGTTGAGCGCGGGGCCGGCGCTGGCGGATCCGGACCCAGGTTCAGGCTTAGGGGTTCCGGGACAGGATCCAACACCGTTTACCGGCACGGCGCCATTCGGGCCGCCGAAATTCGTACCCGCGAACGGCTCGACGGTGGGCGTGGGCCAGCCGATCATCGTCAACTTCCCCGGCCTGGTTGAAGATTCCGGCGCGGCCGAGAGCGCAATTCACGTCTCGTCGGTCCCTCCGGTTCCCGGCAAGTTCTATTGGATGACTCCGACGCAGCTGCGCTGGCGCCCGCTGAACTTCTGGCCCGCCCACACCGCCGTAACCGTCGATGCCGGCGGCACAGTGTGGAGCTTCCGCACGGGAGACACGCTGGTGGCCACCGCGGACGACGCCACGCACCAAGTGACCGTCACCCGCAACGGGTCCGTGGAGAAGACCATCCCGATGTCGATGGGTATGGCAGCCGGCGGCCACCAGACCCCGAACGGCACCTACTACGTCCAGGAGAAGATGCCCTCGGTGGTGATGGATTCCTCAACGTACGGAGTGCCGGTCAACTCGACGTACGGGTACAAAACGACGGTCGAGTTGGCCGTGCGCTTCGACGACAGTGGTGACTTCGTCCACAGCGCGCCATGGTCAGTGGGTGACCAGGGCAAGCGCGACGTCAGCCACGGGTGCATCAACATCAGCCCCACCAACGCGAAATGGTTCTTCGACAACTTCGGCGCCGGTGATCCGATCGTTGTGAAGAACTCCAGCGGCGGTACATACTCCAGGCACGACGGCTCTAACGATTGGCAGCTTTAGCCTTCGGGCGTTGCTGCCGCGGGATCATCGAGCGCCCACACCCGCGCACATGCAGCTCAGGCCGCTGGTTTTTGGAAACGCGATGCTGGCGTGCCCCCTGCTATGGCAGCATTGACCCCAGGGTCGGGATGTGGCGACGCTATGGGGAAATAATGAACGTCACGAGGTCGATTTACACTAGCTGTGGGCGTCGGCTGCAGGGTATCGACAGCCCACGCCGCATCGCTCAATTCCTTGCCGCCGTGGTGGCGAGCGCGGCGGCGCTGCTGGGGTCGCCGAGTCCGTTCGCGGTCGCTGAGCCGTGCCCCGACGTTGACGTGGTTTTCGCCCGCGGTACCTACGAGCCACCAGGTGTCGGCGGTGTGGGACAGGCGTTTGTCGACTCGGTGCGCGCGCAAGCCGGTAATCGGTCGGTCGCGGTATATGGGGTCGACTACGCCGCCAGCGGTGACTTTCCTGCCCCCGGAGACTTTCAGGGGGGATTGCCGTTCCTCAGTACCGTCATGAATGGGATTTATGACGCGAGAGATCATGTCGTCGCGATGGCGGCAAACTGCCCGAGGACCAGGATTGTGCTCGGCGGATACTCCCAAGGTGCGGCGCTGGCGGGATTCGTCACCTCGGCTGCCATTCCGAAGGAAGTGCCTGCCGACTACGTACAGTACGTTCCGAAACCGATGGCGCCCGAGGTTGCTGACCACGTCGCCGCGGTTGCCCTGTTCGGGAAGCCTTCGGATCAGTTCCTGGGCGCTTATGGCGTGCCGCCTATCAAGATCGGCCCGCTTTACCAGCCCAAGACCATCGAGTTATGCGCACCCGGTGACGACATCTGCTCCGGGGCCCCCGGGGGGCAACCCGGAATTGCGCACCTTCTGTATGGGACGAACGGGATGACCAACGAGGCCGCAGCCTTCGTCACGAGTCGTCTTTAGCAAGGTCCCCGCGAAGGGCTCGGCGTATGCACGACGTCGGTTCGGACACGGCAACCGCCCTGATGAGCACTCCGAGCCGGGCGGCCGAAGACGTGATACTCCACCCTAGATAGTTGGATAACTCTTACAGGTGTTGGCGATGTCGATGACGAGTCCGGTGTACTGCGTCAACTGGGGCGCCTGCTGAATCAATTGGGAACGCTGCTGGACTGGCGTGTCGAGAAACGCATGCAGCCAGGTCTGCGTCATCGGTGAATCGGCGAATTCCTTGCCATGGTCTGGCGAGAGCGCGATCAGCGCCGCCTCCGCTTGCGAATAAGTGCACGTCGTGTTGATGAATGGACCCAGGTCGGGTTCGGCAAATGCGACCCCAGCCCCGGTGCTCAACGCCAAGGCGCAAAACAGGACACTCAACCTTGCCGACGTATGCGTGACCATCTCAAACCCTCCTAACATGCATTCACCGCCAAACTCTGCGGCGACGTCCACCCCCCAAGCGTCGTCGTAGCTGAAGACGCTAGCAGCCAGCGCGTGCGCCAGGAAGATGTCAGCGCTGGGCATGATTAGGGCTAATCAGCCTCACCCGACACTCGGAGCTTTGGAGCCCGCGGGATTCGTCTCTCGCACATAGGCGAGCCCGCTACCAGCACAGTTCCGAACCCATGTTCGGCCACGTACAAAGCTCCAAACTAGCTACGCGGGTTCGATTCCCGTCGCCCGCTCCATTTGAGGGTCGCCTTGGCGCGTTTTAAGGCACAGCCCAAAGACTTTTAAGGCGCCAAAAGCTGCGGCCAGGCTAAGGGCTGGCGCCGCTCGAGTTCGCACTCGCTGACGCCAACCTCAGCCCGGCCGCAACCAGTAGTGAGTTGTCGGGCAGACGGTATTGGTCGCCCGTGGATCGCCGACTACGCGGGAGTCAAGGTGGCGGGAGAAGTGATCACGTTGTTGATGCAATGGTTCGTGTTCACTTCTGTTCCTTGGAGCGTCACTGGGTCGAGGGAAGTCGTCACCGTGACGTCCGGCTGGCCGGGATTGCAGTTCATCAAGGTCATATCCTTCGACATTTCCCATCGGCCGTTGACCAACTTCAGCTGACCACCGCCGTTGGGGATGTCTGGGACGGTCACGTTGGCGCAACCCGCGCCGCAGGAGGTGACGACCCACTGTTTGGTCTCGACCTCAGGGTTCTTCATCTGGAACCCAGTGGTCGTGGCCTGCGTCTCGTCGACGGTCAAGGTGTAGGTCCCGTTCAGTTCGGGATCGGCCGATGCCGTTCCTGTCGTACCGACGGCGATACATGCGACTGCGGCGGCGGCTGCGGACGCAGCGCCAACGATTTTCTTCATGGTTGTCCCCTCCGTTTACTTTGTCCCCGACTGAGTAAAAAGTACCCAGTTAGCTGGATTTTGTACGGCGGTTTTTTAAATTCAATAAAACTACGTCGATGGGATACGCAGACTCGGCCCATTGGCCGCGCT
>NZ_JAVHWK010000002.1:0-6119 GCF_032159775.1 Mycobacterium sp. | reverse complement strand
CGGCCAGCGCCTTGACATGCTTGCCCATCGGAGATTCGCGGTCATCGGCGCCGCCTTGGAGCGGACCGGGCTGCATCTTCTCGAAGCCGAGCGCGATCGCGCAGTCGACGAGGCCGCCGCGGATCGTCTGCGCGGCCAGGAACAGCGCCGTCGAACCCGTCGAGCAGTTGTTGTTGACGTTGACGATCGGGATGCCCGTCATGCCCAGTTCGTAAAGGGCACGGTTGCCCGACGTCGAGTCACCCGAGCAGTAACCGACGAAGCCCTGCTGCACCTCGGAATAGTCGATGCCGGCATCCTCGAGCGCTTTCGTGCCCGATTCTCGCGCCATATCGGGGTAGTCCCACCCCTCGCGGCGGCCCGGCTTCTCGAACTTCGTCATCCCGACCCCGACCACAAAAACCTTGTTTGGCATCTGACGACAGAAACACATCAGGGAGCGAACTGTCTAGGTGCCCTATCGACACGGCACAATGCCAGCGAACAGGCGGAGTTGCGCTACGCCTCGGCTTCCTGCATCTCGAACACGAATTCGTGGTCGCAGATCCGGATGCGGTCTCCGTCGGAGAGGGTGACGCTGGCGCGGATCCGTTCACCTCGCACGTCGACCCCGTTGGCCGACCGCAGGTCCGAAACCACGAAGCTGGTGCCGGTGTCGATGATGACGGCGTGGTGGCGGCTGACGTTCTGGTCGTCGAGGACGATGTCGTTGTCGGGCAGCCTGCCGATTCGGGTGGCCGCCGCCATCAGCGGATATTTGCGGCCGGACGCGTCGCGAAGCCGGGCGGCCGAGGACGCGCCGCTGATCGCGGTGCGCTGGCCCAGCGATGTGGCGGTGTGGATGGCGGTGGTCCGCGCGACACGCTTGACGTCGAGCGGTTCCTGGCGCAGCACCCGCCCATAGAGTGCCTGCACGGTGGGGCCGGGATCGATACCGAGATCCTCTGCGAGCGTTGTCTTCAACCGCCGGTAGGCGTCCAGCGCGTCGGATTGGCGTTCGGCCAGATAGTAGGCGGTGATCAGCTGCGCCCACAGCGGCTCACGGTAGGGGTGACCGGCGGTCAGCGACTCCAAGTCGCCGATCACGGTATAGCCGCGGCCACAAGCGATCTCGGCTTCGGCGTGCGCGGTATGGGCGAGCATCTTGTCCTCGACGAGCGCGGTGGCGAATGCGTCGACGAACTGGAAGTCGCGCAGGTCCTCGAGGACCGGACCGCGCCATTCGGCGAGCGCCGCGGACAGGTACTGGCTGGCCTGCTCGAACTTCCCGGCGGCGGCGGCCTGCACGCCCGCCGACTTGCCGAGCGCGAATCGCCCGATGTCGCAATCGCTTTCGGGCACTATCAAGCGGTAGCCAGGTGGCGCACTGGCCAATGCCGTGCGGGAGTCGACGCCGATGCCCGCCAGCAGCTTGCGCAGGTTGGACACATAGGAATGCAGGCTGGCGCGTGGATCCGGGGGCGGGAACTGCTCCCACGCCGCCTCGATCAGCGCATCGGTCGCCACGGGGCGGTTGCGGTTGATCACCAGCATGGCAAGCACCGCGCGCTGCTTGGGCGTGCCCACCGGCACCGATTCGCCGTCGACGCGGATCTGCAGCGGTCCCAGCACGCCGAACTCGGCACCCTTCTCGGCCATCACCGCAATTGTGACCTGCCCGTGCGTCTTCTGGTGTAGACCTGAGTAGAACGTGTTCTAGTTTTGCGATATCGGGAGGTATGACATGGGCCTTCGGGTCGTGCAGTGGGCCACCGGCGGTGTCGGTGTCGCGGCGATCAAGGGCGTGCTGGAGCACCCGGACCTCGAGCTCGTCGGATGCTGGGTGCACTCGCCGGACAAGACGGGTCGCGACGTCGGCGAGCTGATCGGGGTCGGGCCGCTCGGTGTCACCGCGACGAACAGCACCGACGACATCCTTGCCCTCGATGCGGACGCGGTGATCTACGCGCCGCTGATGGCCGATCCCGACGAGGTGGCTGCGCTGTTGCGATCCGGCAAGAATGTCGTCACCCCCGTCGGCTGGCTCTACCCCAGCGAGCGGAGCGCTGCGCCGATGCGCGAAGCGGCGCTGGAGGGCAACGCGACGCTGCACGGCACCGGCATGGCACCCGGCGGCATCAGCGAGAAGTTCCCGCTGCTGTTCTCGGCCTTCTCCACCGGCGTGACATTCGTTCGTGCAGAAGAGTTCTCCGATCTGCGGAGCTACAACGCACCCGACGTGCTCCGGCACGTGATGGGCTTCGGCGAGGTCCCCGAGAAGGCACTGACCGGGCCGATGCAGAAGATGCTCGACAGCGGTTTCATCCAGGCCGTGAAGATGGTCGTCGCCAAGATGGGGTTCAACGCCGACCCGAAGGTGCGGGCCACGCAGGAGGTCGCGCTGGCAACTGCGCCGATCGACTCACCGCTTGGCCTCCTCGAGCCCGGCCAGGTCGCGGGGCGCAGGTTCCACTGGGAAGCCCTCGTCGACGGGGAGCCCGTCGTGCGTGTGACGGTGAACTGGCTGATGGGTGAGGAAAGCCTGGATCCTCCATGGACATTCGGCCCAGGAGGCCAGCGGTACGAGATGGAGGTTCGCGGCAATCCGGACATCACCATCACCGTCCACGGCTTTCACTCGGAGATCGGCGGCGAGGGGCCGGAGTACGGCATCGTCGGTACGGCGGCGCACTGCGTGAACTCGGTGCCCGCGGTTTGCGCGGCCGAGCCGGGCATCCTGACCATGCTCGAACTCCCGTTGATCAGCGGGAAGGCGTCGCCCGCGCTCGGCTAGTCTCGGGTCATGACGAAGCCGTTGGTGGTCGAACAATCCCGCACCATCCCGATGGGACAGGACAACGTCTTCCGCGACATGGTCCCGATGCCGCTGCCAGAACTGTTCCACCGGTGGTACGGCCCGATCCCGCCGATCAAGGAAACCCGAGACCAGACCGGCGACTGGGATGCCGTTGGGCAGTCCCGCACAGTCGTACTCGTCGGCGGCGGCAGCATGCACGAACAGCTCACCGCGTTCAACGCGCCTCATTCGTTCGGGTACACGCTGTCGCAGGTCACCGGTCCGCTGTCGCCGTTGGTGGGTCACATCGACGGCGAATGGATCTTCGAGCCGATCGGCGCAGGCACCAACGTGACGTGGCGATGGACAATTCATCCCCGCACCGGGCTCACCGCGCCGCTGCTGCCGGTATTCGGCAAGCTGTGGAAGGGCTACGCCCGGCAGTCGCTGGACGAGCTGTCCAGACAGCTCGTGCACTGATAATCCCGTTACTCACGGAATGCGATAGAACGGGTTCGGCAGCAGGAACGTGCGTTCGGCGAACCCGCCTTCGAGATCCGACGGCTGGTCTCCCGTGTTGGCGACGATGGTGTAGCCCTCCTGTTCGATCGCCTGCCGTTGCGGTGCCTTGAAGTCGGCGGCCGAATCATAATGCGTGCCATCGGGTTCCAAGATCAGCCTGGTATAGCCGGCGTACCCGACGTCGGCGAGGTTGTGTTCTGTCGCCGCCCGTTGTGACTCCGGGCGGCCGGTGTTGAAGAAGATCGCCGCACCGCGGTCCTTCGCGGTGTTGTAAACGTCCATCGTCGGCGAGATCACCGTCGACGCCGCGCGCTGATTCTCGGCGACCCACGGGATGGCGGACTATGCCGCCGACTGCAGGTCGGTGAGGTAGGCGCCGCTGTCGTAGTACCTCGTCGCTTCGGCCTTCAGGTCGCCGATATTGGCTGGTTGAGCCGGTGCGGGTGCGATCGGCGACGGAGGGGCAGGCGGTTCGGCGACGGCCGTCGGTGCAGTTACCCACAATGCGGCCGCGACGATGACGACATACCGGGCGCGGAGCATCAGAACCGGATCAGCCCGCGCAGGTTCCGGCCGCTGCGCATGTCGTCGTAGCCGGAGTTGATGTCGGACAGTTCGTACTCACGGGTGATCAGCTCATCAAGCATGAGCTGGCCGGAGTCATACAGGTCGAGCATCTTGAAGATGTCGACACGAGGGTTCGACGAACCGAAAAGCGAACCGCGAACCTGCTTTTCGAACAGCGTCAAGTCGACCAGCGACAGGTTGACCTGTTTCTCGTCCGGGTGCGCCATCGCCGTCATCACCACGCGCCCGCGCTTGCCAACCAGGCTCAGCGCCTGTGCGACGTAGGCGCCCTCGGCGACATCGGTGGCGACGACGCATACGTCGGCCTTCTGCCCGCGGGTCAGCCCGATCACCAGCGAGGCGGCCTCTTCGAGCGTGGCCGCGGTGTGGGTGGCGCCGAACTCCAATGCCCGGGTGCGTTTGTACTCAACCGGGTCCAGCGCCACCACGTGCCGTGCCCCGACGATGCGGGCCGCCTGAACCGCGTTGATGCCGACACCGCCGACGCCCATCACCACCACCGTGTCGCCTGCTGCAGCCCCGCCGGTGTTGACTGTGCTGCCGTATCCGGTGGTCACCCCACATCCGACCAACGCCGCCTTGTCCAAAGGAACGCTCGCGTCGACCTTGACCACTGACGCCGTCGGCACCACCGTGTACTCGGAAAATGTTCCGAGCAAACACATTTGGCCGACATCGTGGCCGCGGGCGTGGAAGCGGTGAGTACCGTCCAGCTGCGGGCCCCGCAGCAAATGCATCCCGAGTTCGCACAGGTTGCTGATGCCACGCACACACGGCCCGCACCGACCGCATGCGGGGATGAAGCTCAGCACCACGGCATCGCCCTCGGAGACGTCGGTGACGCCGTCGCCCACCTCCACCACCACGCCGGCCCCCTCGTGGCCGCCGACTACCGGCATAGTCATCCTCAGGTCGCCGGTGACCAGATGTTCGTCCGAGTGGCACATGCCGCTCGCCGTCATCTTGACCATCACCTCGCCGCGCTCGGGACCGTCGAGGTCAATCTCCTCGACCTCCCACTTCTGGTGCAGTCCCCACAGAACCGCGGCCTTCGTCTTCATTGACGTCTGCTCCTCGAGATCGGCGTTGCGGGCTGACTAATGCCAGCCTGGCAGACTTTCGTCCGTGACAGCGAAACGTGGTCTGGTGCTGGCCGGCGGGGGACTGGCGGGCATCGCGTGGGAAATCGGCATTCTGCGCGGCATCGAAGACGAAGCAGCGGAGGCGTCGCGCGCCCTGCGGGATTCCGACGTGCTCATCGGTACCTCCGCCGGGTCCGCGGTCGCTGCGCAGCTCGGCAGCGCTGCGAGCCTCGACGAGCTGTACAACCGGCAAATCGAAGGCACGTCCAAGGAGATCAGTCCCGGCGTCGACATCGACGACATCACCGAGCTGTTCCTCAACGCGCTCTCGGACGCCAATGCGACCAGGGAGCAGAAGCTGCAACGCATCGGCGCGGTCGCGAACACCACGCCGACCGTGTCCGAGGCGGTCCGCCGCGAGGTGATCGCCCAGCGGTTGCCGTCGCACGAGTGGCCGGACCGCGATATGCGCATCACCGCGATCGACATCGGGACAGGCGAGCTGGTCGCCTTCACCGCGACCTCAGGTGTCGACCTGGTCGACGCCGTGGCCGCCAGCTGCGCCGTGCCTGGCGCGTGGCCGCCGGTGACCATCGGCGAGCGGCGATACATGGACGGCGGCGTCGGCAGCACGATGAACCTGAGACTGGCCGGTGATTGCGACGCGGTCGTCGTGCTGGTGCCATCGGGTAGAGGCACCCCCTCGCCCTTTGGGCCCGACCCGGCCGTCGAGGTCGACACATTCGGGCGCCGTTCACTTGGCGTGTTCGCCGACGGCGACTCGTTGGCAGCGTTCGGTCCCAACCCGCTCGACCCCGCATGTCGGGAGCCGTCGGCACGCGCGGGGCGTGCGCAGGGCCGCCGCGTCGCCGCCGAGGTCGCCGAGTTCCTGGCGGGCTGAAGTGCCTTTGACCTGCGCCGATGGGTCGGCGAAAAAGTTCTCAAAATAATTTCGGGAAAAGTGTGCGAGTGATCGGGGCTGATCGCTCCTACCTGTGAAAGCGGCCGCAAGGGCCACTTCAGACCACAGGAGAAAATCATGTACACCACCTACCCCCAGCCCCAGAACTACGGCCCCCAGCACACCGGCTACGGCTACGCCCCGATGCCCCAGCAGCCGATGCCGATGCAGCAGATGCCGGTGCAGCAGA
>NZ_JAVHWK010000213.1:0-12631 GCF_032159775.1 Mycobacterium sp. | reverse complement strand
ACCCATCTGGGTGTACATCCCGTAGCGTCCCCTGGACTTCGCAGGCGCGTACTCGGCGGACAGCAGTGCCGCGCCCGCCCACTCGCCGCCGACCGCGAAACCCTGCAGGAGCCGCAGCGTCAGCAGGATCAGCGGCGCCGCCATGCCGATCGTCGCCGCGCCGGGCACCAGACCCACCATCACGGTGGACAGCCCCATGATCGACAGCGTCGCGATCAGGGTCGACTTGCGGCCCAGCCGGTCGCCGAAGTGGCCAAAGAACGCCGCACCGATCGGACGGGACAAGAACGCCGCGGCGAAGGTCGCCATCGAGGCCACTGTCGCCATCGTCACGCCCAGATGAGGGAAGAACACCTTGGGGAACACCAGCGCCGCCGCGGTGCCATAGATGTAGAAGTCGTAGTACTCGATCGCGGATCCGACGAAGCTCGCCGTCGCGACGCGCTTCATCGAAGGGCTCTGCGGTGGTTTCTGCAGCACGGTCATGGTTGCTCCTGGGGACGGTTCGCTAACGTCTAGAAGTTAGGGATCCGCAGGCGCGATGGCGTGCTTGTGCTCACAACGACCGTATCCAGCGATGTTGAGGTTGTGCGCATTGTGCTCACGGTCTCGAGGCCGCCACAACCGCAGGTCAGTGTGACCGGCTCCACAGGTTTTCGCGGGTCACGGCTGATTTTGAGAGACTGCTAACCATGAGTACGACTAAGCACCGCGAGGTGGCCAAGCTTGATCGGGTCCCGTTGCCCGTCGAAGCGGCCCGCATCGGAGCGACGGGTTGGCAGGTAACCCGCACCGGCGCACGAGTCGTCACCAAGCTCGCCGGCCGCGGTTCACTGCAGCAGAAGGTCATTCGAGAGATCCCGAAAGCGTTCTCCGATCTCGGCCCCACCTACGTCAAGTTCGGCCAGATCATCGCGTCCAGCCCGGGCGCGTTCGGCGAGGAGCTCTCGCGGGAGTTCCGCAGCCTGCTCGACCGGGTACCGCGCGCCGACGCCGACGAGATCCACAAGCTGTTCGTCGAGGATCTCGGCGACGAGCCCACCAACCTGTTCAAGACCTTCGACGAGCAACCGTTCGCGTCGGCGTCGATCGCGCAGGTGCACTACGCGACCCTGCACACCGGCGAGGAGGTCGTCGTCAAGATCCAGCGACCGGGCATCCGGCGACGGGTCGCCGCCGATCTGCAGATCCTCAAGCGTGGGGCCCAGCTGGTCGAGTTGGCCAAGTTGGGCCGCAGGCTGTCGGCGCAGGATGTCGTCGCCGACTTCGCCGACAACCTCGCCGAGGAATTGGACTTCCGCCTCGAGGCGCAGTCGATGGACGCCTGGGTGTCGCACATGCACGCGTCGCCACTTGGCCGCAACATCCGGGTGCCGCAGGTGTACTGGGATCTGACCAGCGCGCGGGTGCTGACGATGGAGCGCGTCCAGGGCGTTCGCATCGACGATGTCGCCGCCATCCGCAAGAAGAATTTCGACGGCACCGAGCTGGTCAAGGCACTGCTGTTCAGCCTCTTCGAGGGCGGGCTACGGCACGGCCTGTTCCACGGCGACCTGCACGCGGGCAACCTGTACGTCGACGACGACGGCAAGATCGTGTTCTTCGACTTCGGCATCATGGGCCGCGTTGACCCGCGCACCCGCTGGCTGCTGCGCGAGCTGGTGTACGCGCTGCTGGTCAAGAAGGACCACGCCGCGGCGGGCAAGATCGTCGTGCTGATGGGCGCGGTCGGCAACGTCAGGCCGGAGGCCGAGGCGGCCAAGGACCTGGAGAAGTTCGCCACCCCGCTCACCATGCAGAACCTCGGCGACATGTCGTATGCCGAGATCGGCAAGCAACTGTCCACGCTGGCCGACGCCTACGACGTCAAACTGCCGCGCGAGCTGGTGCTGATCGGCAAGCAGTTCCTCTATGTCGAGCGCTACATGAAACTGTTGGCGCCGCGCTGGCAGATGATGACGGATCCGCAGCTGACGGGCTACTTCGCCAACTTCATGGTCGAGGTCAGCCGCGAATACAAAGATCCCGAAGTAGATGAGGTCGACGCTTAAGTGGAAATCCGTACCGGCACCGCCAAATCCGGCGATCTCGACATCTACTACGAGGACATGGGCGACCAGAACCATCCTCCGGTGCTGCTCATCATGGGCCTGGGCGCGCAATTGTTGTTGTGGCGCAAGGGTTTCTGCGAGAAGCTCGTTGACCAGGGTCTGCGCGTGATCCGCTACGACAACCGCGACGTCGGCCTGTCCAGCAAGGTGACCGGCCGTCACACGGGCGCCAAACTGTTGCCGCGGATGGTGCGGTCGTTTCTCGGCAAGCCCAGCCCGGCGGTCTACACGCTCGAAGATCTGGCCGACGACGCCGCCGCACTGCTGGACGACCTGGGCATCGACCGTGCGCACATCGTCGGCGCGTCAATGGGCGGCATGATCGCCCAGATCTTCGCGGCCAGATTCCAGCGGCGCACGAAGACGCTCGGCATCATCTTCTCCAGCAACAACCAGGCGCTCCTGCCGCCGCCGGGTCCCCAGCAGCTGCGGGCCCTTCTGCAGCGGCCTGCGGACTCCACGCAAGAGGCGATCGTCGCCAACGCGGTAAGGGTGGCCACGATCATCGGCAGCCCGGGCTATCCGCGACCCGAGGAGCAGCTGCGGGCCGACGCGATCGAGGGCTACGAGCGCGCCTACTACCCCGCGGGCATCGCGCGGCACTTCGCTGCGGTGCTCGGCAGCGGCAGCCTGCGGCACTACGACCGCCAGATCACGGCGCCGACCGTCGTGATCCACGGCAAGGCCGACCGGCTGATGCGCCCCTCCGGCGGGCGCGCCATCGCCCACGCCATCAAGGGCGCGCGGCTGGTGCTGATCGACGGAATGGCCCACGATCTGCCGGAGGAAGTCTGGGACCAGCTCGTCGGCGAGCTGAAGACGAACTTCGCTGAAGCGCCCTGACCGGCAGCTATTGCGGATTCGGTACTCACCCCGAAATCGGTTAGCATTCTCCAGGCGGGAGGCATCCGGGGGTTGATCCATGGCGCGTCCCGGAGCAGGTCCTCCACCACGTCTTTTCGGTGGAAGCCTTGGTGTTATCAGAGAGGCAAACATCGACATGTCAGATAAGGGCAAAGGCAGCCTGAAGCCGCATTTTGAGGACGTTCAGGCGCATTACGACCTGTCCGACGAGTTCTTCGCACTGTTCCTGGATCCGACGCGGACCTACAGCTGCGCCTACTTCGAGCGCGAAGACATGACGCTGGAAGAGGCGCAACGGGCCAAGGTCGACCTGGCGCTCGGCAAGCTGGGCCTCGAGCCGGGGATGACGCTGCTCGACGTGGGCTGCGGCTGGGGCTCGACGATGATGCGGGCCATCGAGCGCTACGACGTGAACGTGATCGGCCTGACGCTGTCGAAGAACCAGGCCGCGCGCGTCGAGAAGGTGTTCGAGGAGTCGGACTCCCCGCGTTCCAAGCGCGTCATGCTCAAGGGGTGGGAAGAGTTCGACGAGCCTGTCGACCGCATCGTCTCGATCGGCGCCTTCGAGCACTTCGGCTTCGACCGGTACGACGACTTCTTCAAGCTCGCGTATGACCTCATGCCCGACGACGGCATCATGCTGCTGCACACCATCACGGCGCTCAGCGGTCCGCAGATGGTCGAGCGCGGAATGCCGCTGACCTTCAACTTCGCCCGCTTCGTGAAGTTCATCATCACCGAGATCTTCCCCGGCGGCCGGCTGCCGTCGATCGAGAAGGTCGAAGAGCACAGCGGCAAGGCCGGCTTCACCCTGACGCGCCGCCAGTCGCTGCAGCCGCACTACGCGCGCACGCTGGACATCTGGGCGCAGAACCTCGAGGCCCACAAGGATGAGGCGATCGCCATCCAATCTGAAGAGGTCTACGAGCGGTACATGAGGTACCTGACCGGTTGCGCGGACGGGTTCCGGGTCGGCTACATCGACGTCAATCAGTTCACTCTGGAGAAGTAATGGCCGACAAAACGGCAGCCACCACCAAGAAGCGGCAGAGCGTCGATGAGGTGCGCGCGCACTACGACCTCAGCAACGAGTTCTTCCAGCTGTTCACCGACCCAACGGTCACCTACAGCTGTGCGTACTTCCCCCGTGAAGACATGACAATGGAAGAGGCGCAGATCGCCAAGCTCGATCTGAGCCTCGGCAAGCTGGGCCTGAAGCCGGGCATGACGTTGCTTGACGTCGGCTGCGGTTGGGGCTCGATGATGAAGCGGGCGATGGAAAAGTATGACGTCAACGTCGTCGGCGTGACGCTGAGCAAGAACCAGCACGAGTACTGCCAGAATTTGCTCGCAGGCGTCGACTCCGACAGGTCCTACAAGGTTTTGTTGCAGGACTGGTCAGAGGTCAAGGAACCCGTCGACCGGATCATCATGATCGAGGCGCTGGAGCATTTCGGATTCGAGCGCTACGACGACTTCTTCAAGTTCGCCTACGAGTTGATGCCCGATGACGGCGTCATGATGGTGCACTCGATCTGCGGGCTGACCCCGGCGGAGATGAAGGAAAAGGGCGTCCCACTCACCTTCAATTTTGCCCGTTTCATCAAGTTCGTTCTCACCGAGATCTTTCCGGGTGGACGTTTGCCGTCGGTGGAAAAGGTCGAGGAGCATTCGACGAAGGCCGGATTCAAGGTGACCCGGATCCAGTCGCTGCAGCCCGACTTCGCCAAGACTCTCGACATGTGGGCCGACGTGCTGGAGTCTCGCAAGGACGAGGCGGTCGCGATACAGTCCGAAGAGGTCTATGAGCGATACATGAAGTTTCTCAGGGGGACGGCCGACGGTTTCCGGACCGGCTATGTCGACATAAACCAATTCACAATGGAAAAGTGACTTACCCGGCACTTAACAGGCACCGTGCGAATGGGCCTGGGGACGTTCGACCAAGTAGCGTCCCTGACAATTCAGAAGTCCTGCATGCCAGGAATCAGACCAAGTTATCGAGAGGCGAGATGACGGACATGTCCGTAAAGCCAAAGGATCCGTTGAAGCCGCATTTTGAAGAAGTTCAGGCTCATTACGATCTCTCTGACGATTTTTTCGGGCTGTTCCAAGACCCGACGCGCACCTACAGCTGCGCGTACTTCGAGCGCGACGATATGACGCTGGAAGAGGCGCAGATCGCGAAGGCCGATCTCAACCTCGACCTGCTCGACCTCAAACCGGGTATGACGCTTCTCGACGTCGGCTGCGGCTGGGGCGCCACGATGAAGCGGGCGGTGGAAAAGTACGACGTCAACGTCGTCGGCTTGACGCTGTCGAAGAACCAGCACGCCTACACCACGGCGCTGCTGGACTCCGTCGACAGCGACCGCTCGCGCCAGGTTCTGCTGCGAGGGTGGGAGCAGTTCAGCGACCCGGTCGACCGCATCGTCTCCATAGAGGCCTTTGAGCACTTCGGATTCGAGCGCTACGACGACTTCTTCAAGAACGCGTTCAACATCCTGCCCGATGACGGGCGGATGGCGATCCAGAGCAGCACCGCATTCCGGCCCGAGGAATACGTTGCCAAAGGCAAGAAGCTGACCTTCGACGTGGCCCGCTTCATCAAGTTCATCATCACCGAGATCTTCCCCGGCGGCCGCATCCCGTCCGCCACGATGATGGTGGCGCACGGCGAAAAGGCGGGATTCGTTGTGCCCGACTATCTCTCGTTGCAGACCCACTATGTCCGGACGCTGCGCACGTGGGCCGACGCATTGGAAGCCAACAGGGATCAGGCGATCGCGGTGGCCAACGAAGAGAACTACGACCGGTACATGAGGTACCTGCGCGGCTGCCAGAACTACTTCGCCGACGAGATGCTCGACTGCAACCTGGTCACGTACCTCAAGCCGGGCGCCGCAGGGTAACTCCGCCGCGCGCTGAGCGCTACCGCGTGCTCAGCGTCCCCTCGATGTACTCCGCGCGGCATGCCCGTCGCGCCAACTTGCCACTTGTCGTGCGCGGGATGACACCGGCGGCGACGAGCCGAACGTCGTAGGTGTTGACGGCGTGCTTGCG
Organism: Mycobacterium sp.; assembly: GCF_032159775.1. Classification (GTDB taxonomy): domain Bacteria; phylum Actinomycetota; class Actinomycetes; order Mycobacteriales; family Mycobacteriaceae; genus Mycobacterium. The sequence goes on along the minus strand of NZ_JAVHWK010000213.1, from coordinate 6,593 downwards.
TGACACCGCCTTGCGGACGGCGTCGATGATGGGCTGTGGATCCGCCCGGCCCGCTCCAGGCCCCCGCTCGGCGACGATGACGAGCTTCTCGCTTGTGTCGTCGGGCGCGCCGTCGGGCAGTTCACGCGCCGGAACCGAGAACGCCGCGACGAAGCCGTGCCGTATCCCGTCGGACGCTTCGGCGACAGTCGCCTCGATGTCCTGCGGGTAGTGGTTGCGGCCGTCGACGATGACCATGTCCTTGATCCGCCCGGTGATGTACAGGTCGCCGTCGATGTAGCAGCCGAGGTCGCCGGTGCGCAGCCATGTCGCATCGTCGGGAGTGCCGTCGGCGTGGCTGGCTGTGTCCAAACGGGACTGAAGCTTGTTGCCGAATGTGTACTCGGTCTCCTCGGGCCGCGCCCAGTAGCCGCGACCGATGTTGTCGCCATGCAACCAGATCTCACCGACGCATTCGTCGGGTAGTTCGGCCCCGGTGTCGGGATCGACGATCGCGGCCCACTGGCTCACCGCCACCTCGCCGCAGGACACCTGCGCAAGCGCGTTGGGGGCGTCGGGCTCAACGCGAACGACCCGCCCGCGTCCCAGCTCCTCGCGGTCGACGTAGACAGCCGTCGGTTCGGTGTAGGGCAGGATCGACGAAACGAAAAGCGCCGCCTCCGCCATCCCGTACGACGGCCGCACGGCGGTCTTGGTCAGGCCGTACGGCAGGAACGCGTCGGTGAACTTGAGGATCGACTCGAGGTTCACCGGTTCCGAGCCATTGATCAGCACCACTTTGCTCAGGTCGACGGGCGTTTCGCCGGGCATCCCCCGCTGCGCGACCAGATCGAACGCGAAATTCGGTGCGGGAGAAACGATGTGGCAGTTCTTCGACTCGTCAGAGAGCACCTGAATCCAGCGCAACGGTCTGCGAACGAATGCCATCGGCGACATGAAGGTGAGGTGTCCGCCGTAGAGGATCGGGAAGCCGATCATCATCAGCCCCATGTCGTGATACAGCGGCAGCCAGCTGACACCGTTGATCTCGTCGGCGGCACCTTCCAGTCCGATGGAGAGCACCATCTGCAGCAGATTCGTGCCCGCGGCGCGGTGGGTGATCTCCACGCCGGTCGGGGTGCGGGTCGAACCAGACGTGTACTGGAGGTAGGCAACCTCGTCGTTGAGAAGCGTCACCGGCGCGTACGTCGACCCCACCGAGTCGGGGATGGCGTCCACGGCGATGATGCGGGGTCGCTTCTCGCGCGGCATCAGCCGGACGAACTTCTGCACGGCGTCGCCAACGGCGGTCGTCGTCAGCACCACGGCGGGCTGGGCATCGGTGAGCACGGCGTCGAGGCGTTCGGCGTGGCCCGGCAGCTCGGGCGCGAAAAGGGGCACCGCGATGCTCGCGGCCTGGATGGAGCCGAAGAAGCTGGTCACATAGTCGAGGCCCTGGGGCGCCAGGATCGCGACGCGATCACCCCGCGTCGTCACCTGCTGCAGCCGGGCGGCGATCGCTCGTGAGCGCGTGCCCACCTGGTCCCAGGTGAGCTCGACGCCCTTTCCGTCGGGATCCTGGCTGTAGTCGACGTAGCGGTAGGCGAGCGCGTCGGCGAAGTCGACGATGTTCTTGTCGAGTAGCGCGGACAGGTTCGTGCCCTCGGGCAGCGCAATGTGACCGTTCGCGTCCAAGTAGGGCTCGGTAGCCGGCCCTACTCCTCGACCGGGTGCGCCACGCACAGAAGCACTCTCCATAAGCGTAGTCTAAGAGATAGTGGGCTGAAGCCGTGAATCGGCGGGGACCTCGGGATTCAATGCATTCCTCCTCTAGGCGTTCCGATCTGCGAAAACGTGACCACGGCTCTCACATTTGTCACACCAGTCACGGTTAGTTACCTTAGTGCGCGACAATGAGACCTTCTGCCATATTTGTGTGGCAGATAACACTCTTTCAGGGTGGGGCGTGCCGCTCGCCTGGAACTTCCGACGATGACGTCGGGCATGTACCCGGCATTGTTTGTCCGGCCATCTGATGCCTCATTTCCCCGATGTGCAGCATCACTGCGACTCGTCTTCGGTACTTTTGACGACTTTCTGACGACTCTTCGTCGACCCTACCCAGACAGGCAGGTGCGCGTGCCGCGAGCGCGCCGGGCGGATGCAGTTAGTCGTTGTCGGATTCGTGCGACCCCGTTCGTCGGACAGGTAGAGAGTGGAACACAGGGTTCTGCTCCTCGACGTGGAAGGTTTCGAAGATGCACTACTTCGCCCTGCTGATCAGCCCTGAACGTGATCTCACGCCCGAAGAGGGCGCCGATGAGATGACGGCGTACCAGAATTTCCATGCCAAGGCCGCCTCGGCGATACGGGCGGGCGATGCGCTGGCGCCGCAGTCGACCGGCGTGCGCATCTCCGGCGGACCGGACGCCCCGATCGTCACCGACGGCCCGTTCGCCGAGGGCGCCGAGGTCGCGGGCGGCTACTACGTCTTCGAGGCCGAGAACCTCGACGAGGCGCTGGCGCTGGCCCGCGACATTCCGGCCGCCAAATACGGCGGGGTCGAGGTGTGGCCGATGGTGCACTTCTCCCCTGCGCGTACGCCACTGACCACCGACAGCTGGCTGGCGCTGCTGCTCGAGCCGGCAGACGCCGCCGTCGAGCCGGGGACTCCGCGGTGGGACGAGGGCATCAAGGCGCACACGGAGTTCGGCAAGATTGCGGGTGACCGCGCGGTGGGCGGCGCCCCGCTGCACCCGCCGACGACGGCGACGACGATGCGGGTGCGCGACGGCGAGGTGCTGCTGACCGATGGGCCGTACGCCGAGGGCGCAGAAGTGGCCAACGGCTTCTACTACATCAACGCCGCCGACCGGGACGAGGCGGTGAAGGTGGCGTCGATGATTCCTGCGTCGACGGTGGAACTGCGGCGGCTGGCCGGCGTATCCGGGCTCTGACCCGTCAATGGCTAACCTGGACAGCGTCTTTCGGCGTGAGTGGGGCCCTGCCGTCGCCGCGCTCGCGCGTTGGTCGGGTGACCTGACCGTCGCGGAGGACGCTGTCCAGGAGGCCTTCGCCGAAGCGCTACGCGCCTGGCCCCGCGACGGCGTGCCGGACAATCCCGGCGGGTGGGTCATGACGGTGGCGCGCAACCGCGCGCTGGACCGGCTGCGCCGCGAATCGGTCCGGCCGGGGAAGGAGCTCGCAGCCGTGGTGGACGATATCCGGGCCCGCACCGATCGCGCGGACATTCCCCATCCGGTCCGCGATGACGAGCTGCGGATGATGTTCACTTGCGCTCATCCGGCGCTGGACCGGGCGTCCCAATTGGCGTTGACGCTTCGGCTCATCTCCGGGCTGACAGTCGCCGAGATCGCCAGGGCCCTTTTGCAGTCCGAGGCGGCCGTCGGAGCGCGAATTACGCGGGCCAAGACCAAGATCCGGCACGCGAACATCCCGCTGCGGGTTCCGCCTGCAGAGCTTCTGCCGGAGCGCACTCCTCATGTGCTCGGCTGCATCTACTCGGTGTTCACCGAGGGCTACTGGTCGACTGCGGGCCCTTCGGCCATTCGTGACGAGCTCTGCGACGAGGGCGTCCGGCTCGCCGGTGAGCTGTGCGCGCTGATGCCCGACTCACATGACGCGCATGCCCTGGCCGCCCTTGTGCTTCTGCATGATTCGCGGCGAGGCACCCGGGTGGGCGGCGATGGCGCACTGGTGCCGCTGGATGAGCAGGATCGCAGCCGATGGGACCGCGGCAGGATCGCCAACGGTGTGCAGCGCCTGCAGATGGCCGCCGGTGCAGACGGGCCGTATCTGCCGCAGGCCGTGATCGCCGCGATCCATGCGACGGCGCCGAGCTGGGACCGGACCGACTGGACGACGATCTGCGCGGCCTACGACCGGCTGCTGCAGGTCGCCGACTCCCCCGTGGTACGGGCTAATCGCGCCCTGGCCATCGGGTTTCGCGACGGCTTCGCCGCCGGACTTGCTGCTCTTGATGGCGTTGCCGACGATCCGCGGCTGGCCCGATCGAGCACCGTGCCGTCGATACGGGCCGATCTGCTGCGGCGGGCGGGTCGCAGAAGCGAGGCACTGCGGTGGTATGAGACGGCTTTGGCACACGCGGGCTCCGACCCGGCCCGAGCCTTCCTGACCCGCCGCATCGCCGAGTGCTCCCCTTAGCCTGCCGAGCAGACGCAAAAGTACCCTTCTCAAGGGCTTTTCGGGTACATATGCGTCTGCTCGCGCTAGGAAAGGGGGACGTCGAGGATCGGTTGGTCGACGTTGGCGTCGGGGCCGTCGAAATGCCACCATTCGCCCGAATACACCGAAAGACCACCGGCAGCCATGCCGTCGCGCAGCCATTTGCGGTTGGCCTGCTGGTCGGCGGTGACCCCGCCGGTGGCGAAAGCCTTTGCCTTGGGCGAGAAGTCGTCGAAGCTTGTGCCCATGTCGATGGGCCAGCCATAGTGGCCGTCGACCAGCGTCACGTCGACCGACCGGCCCGACTCGTGGCTACGCGCCGATGTCCCCGGCCGCGCCACCCAGTTCGAGTCCGGCACGGCGTCGAACAACTCGGCCTGCACGGCGTGCGGGCGGTAGCAGTCCCAGAACACCAGCTTCGCGCCGCGCGAACGGAACGCGTCGGCGGCCTTCACGAGGCCCGGCGCCAGCGACTCGTGCACGAGGCAACGCGCGTCGGCCGGATACAGCGGCTTGCCGACGAAGTTGTCCGCCGTCGCATAGCGCAGGTCGACGACCGCGTCCGGGATGACGCTGGTGATGTCGACGTAACCGGCCTGCGCCGCAGTGGCCGGCTCGGCCTGCGCGACGGGCGCGCCTGCAACGGCTATCGTCAGCCCGACGAAAGCCGTTGCGAGCGTGCGCACTTCGACGGGCTTAGGCCTCGGTGAAGTTACGGGTGACCGCCGGATCGACCGGAATGCCGGGGCCGGTGGTCGTCGAGACGACGACCTTCTTCAGGTAGCGCCCCTTCGACGACGACGGCTTGGCGCGCAGGATCTCGTCGAGCGCGGCGCCGTAGTTCTCGGCGAGCGACGTCTCGTCGAACGACGCCTTGCCGATGATGAAGTGCAGGTTGGCCTGCTTGTCGACGCGGAAGTTGATCTTGCCGCCCTTGATGTCGTTGACCGCCTTGGCCACGTCGGGGGTGACGGTGCCGGTCTTCGGGTTCGGCATCAGGCCACGCGGGCCGAGCACACGCGCGATGCGGCCCACCTTGGCCATCTGGTCGGGGGTGGCGATCGCGGCGTCGAAGTCCAGGAAGCCGCCCTGGATCTTCTCGATGAGGTCGTCACTGCCGACGATGTCGGCGCCCGCGGCCTCGGCCTCTGCGGCCTTGTCGCCGACGGCGAACACCGCGACTCGGGCCGTCTTACCAGTGCCGTGCGGCAGGTTGACGGTGCCGCGCACCAGCTGGTCGGCCTTGCGCGGATCGACGCCGAGCCGGATGGCGACCTCGACGGTCGCGTCCTGCTTCTTCGAGGACGTCTCCTTGGCCAGCTTCGCAGCCTCCAGCGGGGTGTACAGCTTGTCCCGGTCCACCTTCTCGGCGGCTTCGCGATAAGCCTTGCTGGTCTTGCTCATTTCGTATCTCCTAATCAGAGGTGTGGTTGGCGAGCCGATGCCAGCTCTCCCACGAAGAACCCGTCGAACTACTCGACGGTGATGCCCATCGACCGGGCAGTGCCCGCGATGATCTTGGCGGCCTGATCGATGTCGTTCGCGTTCAGGTCTTCCTTCTTGGTCTCGGCGATCTCGCGCACCTGATCCCAGGTCACCTTGGCGACCTTGGTGGTGTGCGGTGTGCCGGAACCCTTCTGCACACCCGCGGCCTTGAGCAGCAGCTTGGCCGCGGGCGGGGTCTTCAGGTTGAAGGTGAAGCTGCGGTCCTCGTAGACGGTGATCTCCACGGGGATGACGTTGCCGCGCTGGTTCTCCGTCGCGGCGTTGTACGCCTTGCAGAACTCCATGATGTTGACACCGTGCTGACCCAGCGCGGGACCGACCGGCGGGGCGGGGTTGGCCTGCCCGGCCTGGATCTGCAGCTTGATCTGCCCGATGACTTTCTTCTTCGGAGCCATGGTGGTGGGTGTTCCTCTCTAGATCTTGGCGACCTGGTTGAAGGTCAGTTCGACGGGCGTCTCGCGGCCGAAGATGGACACCAGCACCTTGAGCTTCTGCTGTTCGGCGTTGACCTCGCTGATGGAGGCAGGCAGCGTGGCGAACGGTCCGTCCATGACGGTGACCGACTCGCCGACGGCGAAATCGACCTCGATCGGCGCCCGTTCCAGGCTGGCCTCCGACGACGCCGCACCCGAGGTGCTCTTGGCGGCCTTCTTCGGCTGGCCCTGCGGCAGCAGGAACTTGACGACATCGTCGAGGCCCAGGGCCGACGGTCGTGATGTCGCGCCCACGAAGCCGGTCACGCCGGGGGTGTTGCGCACCGCGCCCCACGACTCGTCGTTGAGCTCCATGCGGACCAGGATGTAGCCGGGCAGCACCTTGCGGTTGACCTGCTTGCGCTGGCCGTTCTTGATCTCGGTGACCTCTTCGGTGGGCACCTCGACCTGGAAGATGTAGTCGCCGAC
>NZ_JAVHWK010000209.1:0-15929 GCF_032159775.1 Mycobacterium sp. | reverse complement strand
TCGCGCGGCTCGCCGCGTCCGTCGAAACGGCGCGCGATGTGGTCGGCCAGCGGCAGGCAACGCTCGACGATGCGGTCCCGTTGGCGGCTGAACTTTGCCGAATCCTCTGACAGCGCCTGCAATTCGCGGAACATGTCTGCGACATCCGCGTATTCAGAGTTCTGCCGTGATGACGAACCCTGGGAGGACTGCCGACTCACCTGAGCGAACTCGCTCGCCTCGTCGTCATAGAGATTCCGAACACCTGACCTTCTTCGGCACCCTGACCGTTCTGAAACGTCTTGACCTCATCGGTGAGCGAGCTCAGCACGTGCCAGCTGAAGCTGCCCGGAGTCAGTATGTCCTGAGTCTTGCATGTTGTGGATGCCTCGACGACCACCTCGGTCTCGCGTGGATTGACCACGACCACCAAGGTGGAGTCCGGCACGGCTGACCGGATCAGTCGCGTGCACGCTTCGTCGACCGCGAGCCGTAGATCGGACACCGCATCGAAGTCGAGATCTTCGAACGTGCCGATCGCGGCGACGACAGTGCGCACGACGGCGAGGTTCTCCAGCTGTGCTGAAACACGAACCTCGACTGAACGATCACCGTGTTGGTGCCCGTTGTTGTTTTTCTCGACGTCGGCCATCTGACCTCCCGGCAATGTCGATCCGACACTACTCCAAGCTGCGTCCCAGCTAACCACTGGCGCACCCAGCTTCCAGCAACGTGTGATGTGGCTCTCGGCGGGGTAATAACGCCGAATGAACGACATCCTCGCGCCGATGATGCAATGACATCGATCTTTGATACCCAGCCTTTGCGGGTTTGTAACGGCAGGTTGCCATGCGGTTGCGTCGCAGCGTAGTGAGCGGCCCCGGTCTGCACCGGGTGCGACGCGGTCGCGGTTTCTCCTATCACGACCAAGAGGGCAAGGCGATCACCGACGAGGCCACTCTGACGCGAATCAAGGGCCTCGTGATTCCGCCGGCGTGGAAAAACGTCTGGATCAGTCCCCATCCGTCCGGCCACATCCAGGCCGTCGGCACGGACGTGGCGGGTCGTCGCCAATACCTCTACCACGAGAAGTGGCAGCAGGACCGCGCCGAGGAGAAGTTCGACCGGGTGCTGGAGATGTCGAAGGCGCTGCCCGACATGCGTCGTCAGATCAACGCCGACCTCAAAAAGCGCGGCCTCGAGCGCGACCGCGTCCTCGCCCTGGCACTGCAATTGCTGGATCTCGGGTACTTCCGGGCCGGCGGTGAGCAGTACGCGGAGGAGAACAATTCGTTCGGCATCGCCACGCTGCTCTGTGAACACGTGGCACTTCGGCGTCAAGCCGTCGAGTTCGACTTCCCCGCCAAGAGCGGCGTGCGTCGCACCCTGCTCATCGAGGACGCCGAAGTGGTCCGGTCGGTGCGCGCGCTGATGCGCAGACCTGACCGCACTGGTCGCCTGCTCGTGTGCCGCAACTCGTCGGAGTGGAAAGACATTCACGCCGATGACCTCAACGCGCGATTCAAGGAACTTGTCGGTGATGAGTACACCGTCAAGGATCTGCGCACCTGGCACGGCACGGTGCTGGCGGCCGCGGCCTTCGTGGACGCCGACCCGCCGGTGAACAAGACCGTGATCAAGCGGGTGGAATCCGCGGTGATGAAGGAGGTTTCAGAGGAACTCGGCAACACCCCCGCGGTGGCTCGCGGCTCCTACGTCGACCCTCGGGTTGTCGAGGGGTATGAGAAGAAGATGACCATCGCCGCCGGCGTGCGCAGTGCGAACCGCGCGAAGACCGCCGGCCAACGTCAGGCGATTTTGGAGGACAGCACCGCGCGGCTGATCCGCAAGGTGGCGCGCGGTTAGAAGCCGCCCGGCGTGCCGCTACCGACGTACGTCAGCCCGGCCAGCTCATCCCGACTGCACATCCGCATCGGAGATCTGCGGGGCACGGAACTCTGCCACCTTGTCGTAGATCCGCAACATGTCGGATGTCACCCGATCCCAGGAGTAGCGGGCCTGCACGCGATCCCGCCCTGCGGCGCCGCAGCTTTGCCGTAGAAAGGTGTCGCCAAGCAACATGTTTATCGCCGCCGCAACCTCGTTGGGCTTCCTCGGAGCGACCAGCCGGCCCGTCACATCGTGCACGATCGTGTCGAGCATGCCGCCGACCGCGGAGGCGACTACCGGTACACCACAGGCCATCGCCTCGAGCGGCACTATGCCGGAGGGCTCGTACCACGGCGTGCACGCGACGACGTCGGCTGATCGAAGTATCGCCGGCATGTCCTGGTGAGCAACCGAGCCGAGGAGGTGTACGCGGCTGCCGACACCGAGTTCATCGGCGAGGTCGCGCAACCGGCAGGCCTCGGAATCACTTTTCAGCTCCGTCGGTTTCGGACCGCCGACGATGACCAGTTCGGCGTGCGGTATCGACAGCATCGCCCGCACCATGTCGTCGAACCCTTTGCGCGGCACCAACCTTCCCACGCTGACGATGCGATGCATCGTGCTCTTGGCAGCCGCTGGACCGTCGGGGGTGAACAGGTGATTGTCAACCCCGCAGGGAACCACCGATGTTCGGCTGCGCGGCCTGCCCATCCGCATCAACTCGAACACCTCGTCGGTGCAGGTCGCCGCGACCCAGGTCGCAGCCCTTGCCACCATCGACTCCAGCCGCAGCCGGTCTTGCAGACTCGTGTCGTCGGCATCCTGGTGGCGACGCTTGACCACGGCGAGCGCATGGAACGTCTGTACCGCGGGCAGATCGAGATGACGGGCCGCCAGTTGGGTGGCAATGCCGGACATCCAGAAGTGCGCGTGCGCGACATTGGGTCGGTCGACAGACCACTGCGCGTCCAGGTATTGAGCGAAGGGACCCATGTGCTGTAACAGCTCGTCCTTGGTCAGCGGCTCGGCCGGTCCGGCGGGCACATGGACCACGGTGTAGCCCTGCGGTGTGTGAACTCGCTCTGGCAGCCCGGGGTCGTCGCGACGCGTATACACCGAGACTTCGTGCCCGCGGCGGGCCAACGCCGCCGACAACTCGGCGACGTAAACGTTCTGGCCTCCTGCACCCACCCCGCCGAGCACGGCCAGGGGGCTCGCATGTTCGGATACCATCGCGATCTTCATCGGCGCCATTCCGTCCTGTTCATCCGCAGCGCTCCTCGATGACGCGCCACTGATCCAGAAACCGGTCCAGCGAGAAAGACGCCCGCGCAAACTCGCGTGCCGCCTTTCCGGCCAAAGACGCTGCGGCGAGATCGGTTACGAAGCCTTGCAGCGCGAATTTCAAGGTCTCCATGTCTCGAAACTTCAACGGCACGCGGCCGATGGCGACCGGACAAACCGCGTCCGTGGCGTCGCGGGCGCTGTTGACGGGCACATGCCACACCAGAAGTGAGCGCGCAGGGCCACGGATATCCACGTCAATCGCGTTACCGCGGGCTCAAAATCTGCAAACCTCGATCGCTCGACTGTTCGCAAAGTGACTTCGAAGTGCTTCGCTTTACGGACTAACAGGGATCCGGCACCGTTTCGTGATCACTACTCCGGGTACCCGTCTGACATGCGCATTAGGGCAGCGCTCGCGCTTGCGCTGCTGGTGATCGGTCTCGGCCTTCTACTGACCCGGTGCCCGGCCAACCGGGACGGAATGCCGGGCCAGCTGGCGCAGGCCATGGAGGAAACCACGGGGGCGGCGCGGAGCGGCGCGCTGGCCTTAGAACTGTATGACCAACGGCGGTCCAGCGCGGCGTTGACGAGCGTCGCGCTGTCAGATGCCCGCGACGAGGTCGTCAAGGCATACCAGGGTATTGCCGATCTCAAGGCCGATGACCCGGTCGACATCGAGCGGCAGCGCGCGCTCACCGACTCGATGACGACTATCGTCGGACAACTCAATGCGGCTGCGGCGGCGATTCGCGAGGTCACCACAGAACCTGACCCGCGCAAGGCGCGCGAAGATCTCATCGCGTCAGCTGATGCGTTGGAAAGCCGATACCGCTGATGGCCAAGCTCTTCTCGGTCGCGCTCGGGATTCTCACCGCTATCGGCGGTTTCCTCGATATCGGCGATCTGGTGACGAACGCCGTCGTCGGATCCCGGTTCGGACTCGCACTGGCGTGGGTGGTGCCGGTGGGCGTGCTCGGGATCTGCCTCTATGCCAACATGGCTGGCCGGGTGGCTGCGGTCAGCGGACGGGCAACGTTCGAGATCATTCGGGAACGGCTCGGGCCGAAAGCGGCGGCGTCGAACTTGTCGGCCTCATTCTTGGTCAATCTGATGACATTGACGGCAGAGATCGGCGGTGTGGCCCTGGCTTTGCAGCTGGCCACCGACGTCGGCCGGATGATGTGGATACCTGTCGCCGCTTTCGCGGTCTGGGTGGTGATCTGGCGGGTGAAGTTTTCGATCATGGAAAACGTCACGGGTCTGCTCGGCTTGTGCCTGATCGTCTTTGCCGTGAGTGTGTTTGCGTTGCATCCGAATTGGGGCGACCTTATCCATCAGGCCACGGCCCCAATCATTCCAGAGCAGGAGTCGTCGGCAACCTACTGGTATTACGCGGTCGCGTTGTTCGGTGCCGCCATGACACCGTACGAAGTGTTCTTCTTCTCCTCCGGTGCGGTCGAAGAGCATTGGACAAGGAAGGACCTCGGCACGTCCCGACTCAACGTCATGATCGGCTTCCCGCTGGGCGGCATCCTGTCGATCGCGATCGCCGCGGGTGCGGCCATTGTGCTGCTGCCCAACCAGATCGAAGTGACCTCGCTTTCACAGACCGTCATGCCCGTGGTGGCCGCCGGAGGAAAATTGGCGCTGGCGTTCGTCATCGTCGGCATCGTGGCGGCGACGTTCGGCGCGGCGCTGGAGACCACGTTGTCCGGCGGCTACATCCTGGCGCAGTTCCTCGGCTGGACCTGGGGCAAATTCCGCAGGCCCGCGGAGGCCGCTCGATTCCACGTAGTGATGTTCGTGACCATCATCGTCGGCTCGGCCGTTCTGTTCACCGGCGTCGACCCGATCCTGGTCACCGAATACTCGGTTGTCTTCTCGGCGATCGCACTGCCCTTGACGTATCTACCGATTCTGATCGTCGCCAACGACGCTCAGTACATGGGCGACGAGACGAACGGGAAGGTGATGAACACGCTCGCCTCGGTGTATCTCGTCATCATCCTGATCGCGTCGCTGTCGGCCATCCCGCTGATGATCGTGACAGGAGCCGGCCAATGAGCGACGAATTACCGGCCAAGCGGCACCGCGGCCGACTCGTCGATGCGCGTCTGCACCTGCTGGACCGCCAATTGCTCAACGAGCACGACGACCCCGTCGGAATCGTCGACGACCTGGAACTGTCCGGTGTCGAACTGGACCGAGACGTCGAGGACGGATCCCAGGCGCCGCAGGTGACCGCGCTGCTGTCGGGCAGGGTGGTGGCCACCCGCATCCTGGGCGGCGCGCCACCGCGGTCCCTGATGCAGCAAATCCCGTGGACGTGGGTCGACGCGGTTGGCGTGGTGGTCAAGCTCAAGCAGACCGATGAGACCTTCGATGTGGACTGGGTGGAGCGGTGGCTGCGAGACCGGATCATCCGTCACATCCCGGGAGGCCGACATGCAGCTGAGTAGGTTTCTCGGATTGCGTGTCGTCGACGCGGCCGGCCATCGGGTCGGCACCGTCGTGGATGTGCGATTGTCCGTTTCCGGCGATCTGCAAAACGACCCGTCGACGCCCCGGGTTGTGGGGCTGATCGTCAGCCCCCGGACGAAGTCATCCTTTCTCGGCTATGAGCGCAGTTCGGCCACCGCGCCGACGATGCTGGCCGCGCTGCTGCGTTACCGGCACCGCGGCACATTCCTGGCCGGCTGGGAGGATGTCGCACGGGTGGGGGCCGACCGAATTTTTCTGCGGCCGCAATACACCAGGTACTCGGCCGTATTGCCGGCCGATGAATGAGGCTTCGCGTTTAGCGACCCGCCCAGTGGGAAACCCTGTTGTTGCGCGGGGGGAGATAGCCCCGTGTAGCCCGTAGCAGGGCAAAACCCCAAGCAGATCCGCCAAGCGGAGAGGTGAATTATGACTGACAAGAACAGTGGGCCCGCAGAAGGCGTCAAGGGCGCCGTGGAAGACGTCAAGGGTAAGGCGAAGGAAGCGGTCGGAACCGTCGCGGGTCGTAACGACCTGGTCGATGAGGGCAAGGCACAGCAGGACAAGGCCGACGCCCAGCAAGACGCCGCCAAGAAGGAAGCCGAGGCCGACGCGGCCCGCGGCAGCGCGAAGGCAGCCGAGAAGCGCCAAGAGGCCAATCAGTAAGAGCCAAATGCTTGACCAGGAGCCCAGCCGGGAGACCGGCTGGGCTTCTTTTTTGTTTTCAGTCGACTAGCTGCTGGGTCGCTGGCGGTGAGCTTCGGGATGTTCTGAGTACCAGCGTTCTTCGACGCCGCGCACTCGCCGGTGCTCGATGGCCAACCAGGCCAGCCCGACGACCAGGAGCACGGCCGAGATCGAGCCGAACACCAGGCCGGTGCTGTGATGACCCGACGCGTGAGCGGTTAGGGCGCCAATAAAACAAGCGAGCGCAACCCCGATGACGATGAGCGCGGGCATGTTCTTGGTATCCGTCATCGATTCGCCCGCGTGCGGCCGAGTCGTTCTCGAATGGTCGACGGGATCTTTAGGGCTTTTCATGGCTACTCCTTCCGCCACACCTCTGCCCGTTGACAGGGATACGTCTACGGTAGGACTACCCGGCGCCTATGACGCCGAATCCGACATCACTGCTCGGGCGGGTATTGCTGGGCTCGTAGCAGACCGGCGAGGTGTGCGGCATTGCGCGCGGCGGAGGCCGTCGTCTTCGCCACCGGCTCGGGTACCTCCTCGAGGTCCTTGTAGTCCTTGGACTGCATCGCCTCGCCGTTCCAGTAGGTGTTCGCCTGACCCGCGAAAGAGAACCCGATGTCGTTAAGTCCCTGGGCGCAGTCGGCGAAGACCTTGTGCGCGCCGTCCTCGTTGCCGACGACCGAGACGAGGGCGACCTTGCCGTACATGATCGGCCTTCCCTCGTCGTCGGTGTTGGACAGTTCGGCGTCAAGACGTTCGAGCACGCGCTGGGTGACGCTGGACGGATGACCCAGCCAGATGGGGGTCGACAGCAGCAGGATGTCGGCGCCGAGAACGCGGTCTCTGATCTTGGGCCACTCGTCACCGTCGCCCATATCGGCCTCGACGCCGGGTGCGATCGCGTAGTCGACGCATCGCAGCGTGTCGGTTTTCACCCCGTGGCTGCGCAGTTGTTCGCAGACATGTTCGGCCATCAGATCACTGCTCGACTGCGTGGGGCTGCGCTTCAGGCTGCACACGAGTGCAACGGCAGTGAGGGGCCGTTCCGAATTGTCCGGCATTGCAGTGCCTTTCGATCAGGGCATTGCGATGGACGGCAGGCCCGTCGCAAGAACCAGCAGCATCGCGGTCATCAGAACCCAGCCCGCCGCATGCCACGGCGACGAGGTGCCGTGCTGGCGCCAGACCTGATAGGTGCGAAGGAACGCCCACATTCCCCCGCCCATCAGGATCAGCGGGGCGCCGAGGGCGAGAAGGGTGAGTTGCGGTGCGCCGCAGGCAACCGTGTCGAACGTCGACCCGCCACAGGTGCCGACCCACACCGTTGCTACCGCCATGAATACCGCTGCTGCGACGGCCACGCCAACGCTGAACCGGACGGCATCGCGAACGCCGTCTCGGGCATCCGGGCCCTGGCGTCGCAGATCCCCAGTGGTGCGGTACACCACTGGCTGATTCCCCTGGCTATCCGGGGTTAAACCTCCGCTTGGCGGGTTCGCGGGCGATGTTGATGTCGCGTTCCGGTTCGATACGCGCTGGCTGATCCTGGACGTGGGTGAGTTCGCGAAAGTCAGCTTGATAAAGCCGGCGTACCGATTAACAGGTGGGGTGCCCCTTCTGCGGCACTGATCCGACGGTGGTGCACGGTGAAACCCGCGCTTTGCAGGGCGTTGATGACCTCGGGTACGGGGCGAAGGCGGAAGCCGTGCCCAGTGAACGGCAACTTCGCCATCGTCTCGGGGTCGGCGACGCCGACGACGATGCGCCCCGAGTGTGCCGTCACCCTCGCCAGCTCGGTGAACGCCTCCTGCAGTTCGGCGACGAAGTAAACGGTGTTGACGGTCACGACACCGTTCAAGGCCCCATCGGCGAAAGGCAGACGGGTCAACGACCCGTCGTGCAGAGTCAACCGCCCCGCCGCGACGTCGCGCCGATACCGCCTCGCGGCCTGCTTGAGCATCGTGTCGGACACTTCCACTCCATGGACGGACCCCGACCGACCGACGCTGTCAAGCAACAACTTCAGGCCCACACCGCCGCCAAATCCGACATCGGCTACCACGGCATCGTCCCCGGCGTCCAACGCCTGCACAGCTGCGCTCACGAAGCCACGGTTACCTCGGTTGAGCGCGAGCCCGACTATCCGGCCACCCACGCCGCGAGGATGGCCGAGCTGCTTGGCGATACCTGCCATGAGAGCGCCCCGGGCTGCCATCTGCTGACCGTACCTGCTCAACCGTTCGGCACTCGCACGATTCGCGGGTCCAACGAACAGGTCGCCTAGCGGCCCAACAACCGCTGCTGTCGGTGCGCGGACCTACCATTCGCCTCGTGATGCGCACCAGAACGAAGGTGTATGTCGCCGTCGGGATCGCAGCAGGTGCGGCGGCTCACCTGTGCGGCGTAGCCATCCCTCTCAGTCTTGCCGTCGGGGTCGTCGCACCGGTGGTGATGGCCGCCACGCCGCGTTTCCTGCTGGCCACAGTCAAAGGCGCCTTCACCCCCGGTCCCAAAGAGGCGGCGGCGGAGTCGGCGATGACGGGCATGGAGTTCGAAGACCATGTCGCGCACATCGCCCGGGGTTGCGGGGTTCCGGTGATCATGACTGCGGTGACCGGCGACTGGGGCGTCGACCTGATCGTCGGCAAGCGGCCCGATCGCGTCGCGGTGCAGTGCAAACGGCAGTCACGGCCGGTCGGCGCGGGTGCGGTTCAAGAAGTCGTCGCGGGTGCGCCGATGCACGGCTGTTCGAAGACCATGGTCGTCACCAACCACGGATTCACCCCGGCAGCAATCAAACTCGCGGAGTTACATGGGTGCGAGTTGGTCGGCGGAGCTGAGCTGCCGAGACTGCGGTCGATCGTCCGTAGGCTGACCGCTCAAGAGGTCAGCTGAGCGCGTCCCGGACGGCGCCCACGGCCTCGTCGATCTCGCGGAAGGACACCGTCAACGCGGGGCGGAACCGGACGCTGTCGGGTCCGCTGGCGAGCATCACGACGTGGCGATCCCACAGCCTGGCGATCAGCTCGTCGCGCTGCGCAGCAGACGGCAGGCTGAATGCACGCATCAGGCCGCTGCCGCGGACGTCGTGCACCAGCTCGGGGAAGTCCGCGGCCAACTCTTCGAGCCGGGCGTGCAGGTAACGGCCCGCCTCGGCGGCATGCTCCATCAATCCGTCGGACTCGATGACGTCGAGAATGCGGCGCGAACGGACCATGTCCACCAGGTTGCCGCCCCACGTCGAGTTGATTCGCGAACTGACGGCGAACACGTTGTCGACGACCTCGTCGACGCGGCGGCCCGCCATCAGGCCGCACACCTGGGTCTTCTTGCCAAACGCGACCACGTCGGGCATCACACCCAATTGCTGGTACGCCCAGGCGGTCCCGGTCAGTCCGCAGCCGGTCTGCACCTCGTCGAAGATGAGCAGCGCGTCGAACTCATCGCACAGGTCGCGCATCGCGGCGAAGAACTGCGGACGGAAATGCCGGTCGCCGCCCTCACCCTGGATCGGCTCGGCGATGAAGCAGGCGATGTCATGGGGGTTGGCCTCAAAGGCCGCCCGCGCCTGTCGCAGCGACTCCGCCTCGACCGCGTCCATGTCGGCGTCGGGCCGGATGAACGGAGCATCGATGCGTGGCCAGTCGAACTTGGGGAACCGCGCGACCTTGTTCGGGTCGGTGTTGGTCAACGACAGCGTGTATCCGCTGCGGCCGTGGAAGGCGCCACGCAGATGCAGCACCTTGGTGCCGAGTTCGGCTTCGATGCCACGCGTCTCGTTGAGCCTGCTCTTCCAGTCGAACGCAACCTTGAGCGCGTTCTCGACGGCCAGGGCGCCACCGTCGACGAAGAACAGGTGCGGCAGTGCGGGGTCGCCGAGCACACGCGCGAAGGTGTCGACGAAGCGCGCCATCGGGACGCTGTACACGTCGGAGTTGCTCGGCTTGTTGATCGCGGCCTGCGCCAGCTCGGTGCGAAACGCCTCGTCTTCGGCCAGCGCGGGATGGTTCATGCCCAACGCAGAGGACGCGAAGAAGGTGAACATATCGAGGTAGCGCTCACCGGTACGGGCGTCGACCAGGATCGAGCCGGCCGAGCGCTCGATGTCGAGCACGAAGTCCAGACCGTCGGCGAGGATGCTGCGGCCTAGCACCTCGCGCACGTCGGCCGGGCCGATCGCGGGGACGGCGGCTGTCTTTTGGGCAGGGGTCATCACAGCGGTCATGATGCCCAGAATAACAGACTATTTACGGTCTAGATACGGTTTGACCGGAAGATTTACGGGATATGGTCGCGTCCTGCGTAAAAAGTCTGTAGGATGACTGTGCTTCGAGTGCGCACATTGGCCGCCGTCCGGATCTGCTGCAAAAGGTCTTCAAGCGCCCGCGCCGACTCGACACGCACCAGGAGGACATAGCTTTCCTCGCCCGCCACCGAGTGACACGACTCGATGGCCTCGATGTGCTCGAGACGGGCGGGCGCATCATCGGGTTGAGATGGATCGATAGGAGAAATGGCCACAAACGCCGACAGCATGTGCCCGACGGCCTCGGGGTTGATGCGGGCCGAGTACCCGGTCACCACCCCGCGCGACTCGAGTCGTCGCACCCGTGACTGCACCGCGGACACCGACAAACCCGTCGTGGTCGCCAGATGTGCGAGCGTGGCTCGACCGTCGAGAACCAGTTCGCGCGCCAGTATCCGATCGATGTCGTCGAGCGGTTCGCTCATGGCGGCACTGTATCCGAGCGGATGGTCCAGATGAGTCGGGCAGTCGAAACCTGGCAGCTGCGCGCCCAATTCGCCGCCGCGCTGTCGCGCATGTACGGCGCCGAGGTGCCCGCGTACACCACGCTCGTCGACGTCAGTTCGGAAGTGAACCGCGAAGTCGGCGGATCGCAGCGGGTGACCGCTGAACGCCACGGCGCGATCCGCGTGGGCAGTCCGCGTGAACTCGCCGACGTCGCCGACCTGTTTGCGGCCTTCGGCATGCACCCGGTCGGGTTCTACGATTTGCGCGAAGCCACGCCGCCGGTGCCGGTAGTGTCCACGGCGTTTCGCCCGATCGACGCGGATCAATTGGAACGCAACCCATTCCGCGTCTTCACGTCGATGCTGGCGACCGCCGACACACGCTTCTTCTCCGCCGAGTTGCGTGGCCGCGTCGAGCGTTTCCTGTCCGAGCGTCAGCTCTTCGATCCCGCGTTGATCGCGGAGGCTCGGACCATCGCCGCAGCCGGCGGTGCAGAGCCTGACCACGCCGAGACGTTCGTCGAGGCAGCGGTGGCTGCCTTCGCGTTGTCCCGTGAACCGATTGATCGCCGCTGGTACGACGAGCTGACCGCGGTCTCCGCCGTCGCTGCCGACATCGCGGGTGTCACGACCACGCACATCAACCACCTCACGCCGCGTGTCCTCGACATCGACGAGCTGTACCGACGGATGACCGCGCGCGGCATCACGATGACCGACGCGATTCAAGGTCCGCCGCGCCGGCACGGCCCCGATGTGCTGTTGCGGCAGACGTCGTTTCGGGCTCTCGCGGAGCCGCGGCGCTTCCGTGACGCCGATGGCAACGTCGTCGAAGGCACGTTGCGCGTGCGCTTCGGAGAGGTCGAGTCGCGCGGCGTCGCCCTCACCCCGGAGGGACGCCGACGCTTCGACGCCGCCATGGCCACCCCGGATCCGGCGACGGCGTGGGCCGATTACTTCCCCGCCTGCCACGAGCACATGGCATCGGCCGGCCTGGCCTACTATCACGGCGGCGACCCGTCGAAACCCGTTGTGTACGAGGATTTCCTGCCCGCATCAGCGGCGGGGATATTCCGATCAAACCTCGATACCGACGCGCAGAAGGCTGCAGGCGAGGAAGATCTCGGCTGGGACTACACAGCCGACTGGATGGCCGGCCAGACGGGCCATCTGATTCATGACCCCTACGAGCTCTACGAGAAAGTCGCAGCATCATGACCAGCGTTCAGATATCACAGCTTCCCACCGCCGACGACTTGCGCGCACAGGCTCGCGACGCACTGCAGGCCATCGGTTCGCGCGTCGAACTCGGTGAGCCGGGCGCACATGGGGTGCACGCCAGCACGCCGATCACCGGCGATGTGCTGTTCACCGTCGCGGAGACGGCACCGGAGCAGGCGGACGCCGCCATCGCCGAAGCCGCGCAGGCGTTCACGACGTGGCGGACTACTCCCGCGCCCGTGCGTGGCGCGCTGGTGGCGCGGCTCGGCGAGCTGCTCGTCGAGCACAAGGACGATCTCGCCACGCTGGTCACCATCGAGGCCGGGAAGATCACCTCAGAGGCCCTCGGTGAGGTGCAGGAGATGATCGACATCTGCGAGTTCGCTGTCGGGCTGTCGCGGCAGCTGTACGGCAAGACCATCGCCTCCGAGCGGCCAGGGCACCGGCTGATGGAAACCTGGCATCCGCTCGGCGTCGTCGGCGTCATCACCGCCTTCAACTTCCCGGTCGCGGTGTGGTCATGGAATGCGGCGATCGCGCTGGTCTGCGGCGACACGCTGGTGTGGAAGCCATCGGAGCTCACCCCGCTGACCGCGCTGGCCTGCCAGGCGTTGGCCGAGCGGGCCGCCGACGACGTCGGAGCGCCGCGCGCGGTGACCCGGCTGATCATCGGCGGGCGCGAGGTCGGCGAGCGCATGGTCGATGACCCCCGCGTGGCGCTGGTGAGCGCGACGGGTTCGGTACGGATGGGTCAGCAGGTCGGCCCGCGGGTCGCGCAGCGGTTCGGCCGGGTGCTGCTGGAACTCGGCGGCAACAATGCCGCGATCGTTACTCCGTCGGCCGATCTCGAGTTGGCTGTCCGCGGCATCGTGTTCTCCGCCGCGGGGACGGCGGGCCAGCGTTGTACGACGATGCGCCGGTTGATCGTGCACCGGTCCATCGCCGACACTCTCGTCGAGCGGATCGTGTCGGCATACCGGCAGCTGCCTGTCGGCGACCCGGCGGCCGACGGCACCCTCGTCGGACCGCTGATTCACGAGACGGCCTACCGCGACATGGTCGGCGCGCTGGAGCGGGCCCGCGCCGAGGGCGGCGAGGTGTTCGGCGGCGACCGTCACGACCTCGGCGACAACTCGTATTACGTGGCACCGGCCGTGGTTCGGATGCCCGCGCAGACCGAGCTGATGCACAGCGAGACGTTCGCTCCGATCCTCTACGTGCTCACCTACGACGACCTCGACGAGGCAATCGAGATGAACAACGCGGTGCCGCAAGGCCTTTCGTCAGCGATCTTCACACTCGACGTACGGGAGGCCGAACGCTTCATGGCCGCCGACGGCTCCGACTGCGGCATCGCCAACGTCAACATCGGCACCTCGGGCGCCGAGATCGGTGGCGCGTTCGGCGGCGAGAAGCAGACCGGCGGCGGCCGCGAATCCGGCTCGGATGCCTGGAAGACCTACATGCGCAGGGCGACCAACACCGTCAACTACAGCTCCGAGCTACCCCTGGCCCAGGGGGTGCACTTCGGCTAAGGCCTCCCAACGCCTTGGCGCAGCCGTCGAGGATGGCGACGAAGCCCGACCTGATCGCCCGCCCCGTCACGGCCTCGAGCGCCTTGCCGCCCACCCAGGCCGGATGGGTGTAGGCGGTGTCCCAGTCGACGCGTGTGCCCTCGCCCGCCGCAGAGACAGTCAATGTGCCGCCATCGTGGTTGATGGCCGGTACAGAACTGAAGATCCGGTACGAGTAGCTGCGCGGCGCGTCGTATGCGGTGTACCTCTCGCGCAGCCACATGCCTGCGGCGATCACGTTCCGAACGGCGCCCTGCCCCGGTCCCGTCGTGCCCTTGGCCCATCCGGCCCGGAGGGTCAACGGGGCAACGGTCAGGTTGGCGACGTCGGCCAACCAGTCGAAGACCCGGTCCTGCGGCGCCGCGATCGTGCGTTCGACGTGAATTTCGGCCACGGCGTCATCCTAGAATGGCGGGGTGCCTGCAGCGTCTGACGCTCTTCGCCCGAGCGGGTCATCGCAGCGGCGGCGGCTGTCCCCCGACAATCGGCGGACCGAACTGCTGGCGCTGGGTGCCAAGGTTTTCGGTGAACGGCCGTACGACGAGGTCCGGATCGACGAGATCGCCGAACGGGCGGGCGTTTCCCGCGCGCTGATGTACCACTACTTCCCCGATAAGCGCGCGTTCTTCGCCGCGGTGGTGAAGGCCGAGGGCGACCGACTGTTCGAGGCGACCAACTTCCCGCCGGTGCCGGGTCAGACCGTTTTCGAGCAGTTGCGTTCTGGCGTGCTGGCGTATCTGCACTACGACGAGAAGCACCCGCACGGCGCATGGGCGGCGTACGTCGGCATGGGCGCATCCGACCCCGTCCTGCGCGGCATCGAGGACACCGACAAGGACCGGCAGATCAACCGGCTGCTGGGCCGGATGAACGAGAGGCTCGGCGGTGACCTGGATTCCAAGGTGGAGCGCGACGTCCGGATCACCATGTACGGCTGGCTCGCGATGACCATGGAGATGTGCAGGCAGCGCATCCTGGATCCATCCATCGACGCAGGCCAGATCGCCGACACCTGCGCCCACGCCCTCCTCGACATGGTCGGACGGGTGCCCGGGGTACCTGCCGAACTGGCCGAGGCGGTCGCGCCCGAACAGCGTGGTACCTGATTTGTCGGTGTCGGTTGGCACGATGGCTACGTGAGCCCTCGAAGCACTCCCGCTCCCCTCGTGAGCCAGGACCCGCTCTCCCGGTTCAGCTCACTGACCGCGGAGTGGTTCAACGGCACCTTCGTGGTGCCGACGGATGCCCAGGCGCAGGCGTGGTCGGCCATCGCCGATGGGGACAACACACTGGTCGTCGCGCCCACCGGGTCAGGCAAGACGCTGGCCGCGTTTCTGTGGGCGATCGACAGGTTGGCCGCTGAGCCCCGGCCGGTGGGGACGGGCACCCGGGTCCTCTACGTGTCACCGCTGAAGGCGCTGGCCGTCGACGTCGAGCGCAACCTGCGCACGCCGCTGACCGGTATCACCCGCATCGCAGAACGTCGGGGCCTGCCCGCACCGGATATCAGCGTCGGCGTCCGCTCCGGCGACACGCCACCCGCGCGCAGGCGGGAGCTGATCGCCAAACCCCCCGACGTCTTGATCACCACACCCGAGTCGCTGTTCCTGATGCTGACGTCGGCCGCGCGCGACTCGCTCGCGTCGGTGCAGACCGTGATCGTCGATGAAGTTCACGCGGTGGCCGCGACGAAGCGCGGCGCCCATCTGGCACTCTCGCTCGAGCGGCTGGATCAGCTGCTGGACAAGCCCGCGCAGCGGATCGGGTTGTCTGCGACGGTGCGCCCGCGAGAAGAGGTGGCGCGCTTCCTGTCCGGGCAGGCGCCGACCACGATCGTCGCCCCGCCTGCCGCCAAGACGTTCGACCTGTCGGTGCAGGTGCCCGTTCCCGACATGGCGAACCTGGAGAACAACTCGATCTGGCCCGACGTCGAGGAGCGCATCGTCGACCTGATCGAGGCGCACCGCAGCTCAATCGTGTTCGCCAATTCACGGCGGCTTGCCGAACGACTCACGTCCCGGCTCAACGAGATTCACGCCGAACGCAACGGCATCG
>NZ_JAVHWK010000208.1:0-25434 GCF_032159775.1 Mycobacterium sp. | reverse complement strand
GGTGTCGTAGAAGTACTTCACGCCGCCCCTACGCAGACGCTTTCTCGGTGACCGTCTGCGGATCCGGCGGCGGTGCCGGCGCGGGGTGGATCTCGCGGTCGAGTTGCTGGTTCACCTCGGTGTCGTCGGGGAACCGGGGCTCGCCCGCGATGACATGCTGCAACCAGAGCTTGGCCTGCACCACCGGCCTGCGCAGTACGCGTTCGCGGACCAGTGCCCGGTGCATCTTGCGGGGCTTGTCGGTGTAGCGCCAGCGCGCCCACGGCGCATGCGGGCGGGACAGCCGGAATGCCCCCACGAGCAGCAGTGGGGTGATGAACATGCCGATCAAGCCGGTCCACAGCTTGCCCTTGAGCAGCACCACGACCGCCAGCGCCAGCGTGATCAGCGCCAACGCGATGACCGTTGCGCGCGCCGCCAGGGTGTGGTCTTCCCGCCAGATGCCGATGTCGAAGAACGACAGCGGGTTGAAGCCGAGGACCAACAGGCCGGCCACCGCGACCGCCGTGAACACCGCGTCCACCGACGTTCGACCGTCCTCGGCCCAGTACACGTCCTCCAGGTGCAGAATGAGCGCGAACTCGTCAAGCACCAGCGCCGCACCGATCCCGAAAAAGGTTGCTGCGACGGTGAATTCGGGCACCCCCCCGTCAACAGCCAAGGTGACCATCGAGACCCCGGAGATCATCACCAGGATCACCCCGATGACCACATGGTGGATGTGCAAGCCCCCTCCCGCCGAGATGTTGCGCGGCTGCCACCACTTGCGCGGTTTGTCGCTGTCGGCGTGGCTGCGGATGTAGCGCACGATCGTGCGGGTGACGAAGAAAGTGAGGATGAACGCGACGAGGCAGAAGACGAGCGGCATCCGTCCGTTGGGTATCTCCGGACTCAGGTCCAGCCTCAGGTGCACGCAGAAAACTTACGCTGCCGAGGCGGCGACGTGCCGGGGATATGGTTCGGCGCGCCGCCGTCGGCCGATACTCTGGGCTTCAAGATGAGTAGGTTGGGGCCGCGCACGCGAGGAGCGGAGAAGCCACGGCCCGGCGGGGCTAATCGGTGGCCATCCGTCGCGTGGCGGCTGTTTCAGCTGCTGACGCTGGCGGCGGTGGTCTGGGCCTGCTGGAGGCTGCTCGGCCACGTCACGTACCGCATCGACATCGACGTCTACCGCATGGGCGGCCGGGCCTGGCTGGACGGCCAACCGCTGTATGCCGACGGCGCGATGTTCGAGACCCAGGTGGGGCTGGAGTTGCCGTTCACCTATCCCCCGCTTGCCGCGATCGCCTTCGCCCCGTTCGCCC
The DNA here is from genome assembly GCF_032159775.1 of Mycobacterium sp. Classification (GTDB taxonomy): domain Bacteria; phylum Actinomycetota; class Actinomycetes; order Mycobacteriales; family Mycobacteriaceae; genus Mycobacterium. The sequence continues at coordinate 24,130 of NZ_JAVHWK010000208.1, read as the reverse complement.
TGCTCCCGCTGTCGGTGGCCAGCGGCGCCATCACGGTGACCACGTTCGTCTTGTTGATCGTTTCCACGGTGATCGTGCTGACGCGTATCGACGTCTGGCCGCAGTCGTCGACGACCGCAGAGCCCACTTGGCTGCGGCGGTGCTGGCTGGCCGCCGCTCTCGTAGCGCCCGCGGTGGTCTATCTGGAGCCGATCCGGGCGAACTTCGACTTCGGCCAGATCAACGTCGTGTTGATGACGCTGGTCATCGCCGACTGTGTGCCCCGCAAGACGCCGTGGCCGCGCGGCGTTCTGCTCGGTGTGGCCATCGCGCTCAAGCTCACCCCCGCGGTGTTCCTGCTGTACTTCCTGCTGCGCCGCGACACCCGCACGCTGATCGTCACCGTGGCCTCGGCGGTGGTCGCCACGCTGGTCGGCTTCGCGTTCGCCTGGCGTGACTCCTTGGAGTACTGGACTGACACGGTGCGCAACACCGACCGGATCGGCACCGCGACGCTGAACACCAACCAGAACATCGCGGGCGCACTGGCCCGCCTCGGCCTCGGTGAGGGCGAACGATTCGTGCTGTGGACGCTGGCCTGCTTCGCGGTGCTCGGGGTGACGATCTGGGCGGCGCGACGCGTGTTGCGGGCCGACCAGCCCGTGCTGGCGCTCATCTGTGTGGCGATGTTCGGCCTCGTGGTGTCGCCGGTGTCGTGGTCTCATCACTGGGTATGGGCGCTGCCGACGGTGATCGTCTGCAGCGTGATCGCCTACCGCCTTCGGCATGCGCTCCTCGGCACGGTCACCGCCGCCGGAGTGGCCCTGATGGTGTGGACGCCCATCACCCTGATGCCGGAACACCACGAGACGACGGCGTCGCTGTGGCGCCAACTGGTCGGTGGCTCCTACGTGTGGTGGGCGCTGGCCGTCATCGTGGTCGCCGGGACCGTGTCCACCCGCCAGACCGACTCACAACCGGCAGCCGTCAGCGCCTCGCCTGTGCCTGCAACTAGCTAGGCAACGAGCTCTGCGGAGGGTTGTTTACCCTCCTTGATGTCGGCGGCGTACAGGTCGACGTACTCCTGACCCGACAGACGCATCAGCTCGTACATCACCTCGTCCACGACCGCCCGCTCGATGAACCGGTTGCCCTCGAGGCCCTCGAATCGGCTGAAGTCCATCGGCTTGCCGAACCGCACGGTCACCCGGCCGAACCGCCACATCTTGCTGCCAGGAGGGTTGACGCCGTCGGTGCCGATCATCGCGACGGGGATGACTTTCACGCCCGTGCGCAGCGCGACCCTGGACATGCCCGTTTTGCCCTTGTAGAGCCTGCCGTCGGGCGAGCGCGTGCCCTCGGGATACATGCCGAGCAGCTTGCCCTCGTCCAGCAACCGCGACGCGGTTTCCAGCGCGCCCTGAGCCGAGTCGGCGTCGGCGCGGTCGATCGGCACCTGCCCGGCTGCCGTGAAGAACCAGCGTTGGAACCAGCCCTTAAGGCCGGTGCCGCTGAAGTACTCGGACTTGGCCAGATACGTGATCCGGCGCCGAACCACCAGGCACAGGTAGAAGCTGTCGGCGACCGCCAGGTGATTACTCGCCAGGATGACCGCGCCGGAGTCCGGAACGTATTCCAGCCCTTCGACTTTGGGTCGGCCGAGCAAAGTCAGCAAGGGACCCATGAAAACGTATTTGAACAGCCAATACCACATGGACCCTCCCGGATTGGGGCGCACCGGACGGTGCTTTGGGACAACTCTACCGTCAGTCCTCGACGGTCACCGGGATGTGCTCATACCGGCCCGGACCCGAGGTTGGCGGTCCGTCGGGAGGCGGATCGTCGCGCGGGGGCGGCTGCCTGCCTGCCGTCGACTCGATGTCGTTGACCATCGCGCGCACGACCGCCAGCAGCGCGACGCTGTGTTCGGCGATCACCGTCAGCAACGGGTGCTGCTCGCCGCTGACGAGTGCTGCCAGCGCGCACACCGGGCACCACACCTGTTGGCACTTGCCGGGGCCGTCGGCGCCTGCAGCGGCGGCCGCCGCGACCCGAACCGCCGGATCGATGCGATCCAGAATGGACTGCGCCAATGCTCTGAGCTCCGGGCCGAGATCGGAGTGTGTGTCTGTCATGACGGCCACACCTCCGGATCTGGTCGAAATCGTACTGTCAGCTCGCTGCCCCTGAGTTGGGCGTCCATCACGATGCACCGCCGCAGGACGGACGCCAGCCGAACCCGGCGCCTCATCCCTCCGGCGCCGATTATCAAATCGTCGCCGACCCGGCCGAGCCGCAGGGCGCTCGACTCGATTTGAGGCAACTCTAGCTGCAGCCGATAAACCGACTCCAACCCAGATCCGGACTCGCGGTCGACGATCGGGCGCAGCGGGCCGGGCGGCGGCGAGCCGTCACGCTTGCGGGCGCATTCCAGCAGCTCGCCGAGCGCCTTGGGGCCGATCGGCTCGCCCGAGAGGTGGGGAACCAGGACCAGCTGCAGGTCGCCGATGGTGGTGTCGAGTTCGTCGAGGACCGCCTGCTGTTCGGAGATCCGTGCGGCGTACCAGTCGAAGGCAGGATGGTCAGGCAGGTTGCGGTATTCGTATGAATCATCCTGCACCAAAAACTGATTGACGATCAGCTCATCTACCCGCACCCCCATCAACGCCAGCGAGCCGAGAGTGCGGGCAGCCTCGGCGGCGACGACCCGCTCCGCGGTGAGCACGAGGTGTGCACTCACCGCGTCCCCGTCGGTGAGCAGGCCGGTCAGTGCACCGTTGCCCGCGTCGACCCGTTCCATCAGGTCGACGATCGCCGCCGTGCGCGCATCGTCGGCGACGGAGCTGAGCCTGCGGTGGCGCGGCCACGCCCGCTCCAGGTACAGGCCGAAGGTCGACGGCAGCGTCAGCATCCTCATCGCATCAGCCGTCGACGCACAGTCGACGACGATGTGGTCCCATTCCCCGGACCGGGCCAGCTCGCCGACCTCGTGAAGACCAAGCACCTCCTGAATACCAGGAACGGCCGAAAGCTCCTCTGGCGCAATATCTCCCAGCTCTGACTCGTCGAATCCTGCCGTCAGCACCTCCGCCACGTCGCGCCAGCGTGCCTCCAGAAGGGCCAGCGTGTCGAGGGCGAGCGCGTCGAGGAACCCGCCGCCGGCATCCGCGTTGTCGGCGAGCACCCGCGTCGGTTCCCGCAGCCCGGTCGGCACCACCGGCGTACCGAGCACGTCGCCGAGGGAGTGCGCCTGATCAGTGGACACCACAAGGACCCGCAGGCCGCTTTGCGCGTCGCGCACCGCGGTCGCGGTCGCCAGCGTCGACTTACCTACGCCGCCCTTGCCAACGAAGAGACTGATCCGGGCGTGGGTAGGCGTGGGGGAATCACTCAGCCTCGACTCGTTTCTTGAGATCCTTCAATGCGGTGTCGGTCAGCCTGCGTTCGGCTTTGCGCTTGAGAAGGCCGATCATCGGAATGACCAGGTCCACCGAGAGCTCATATGTGACATCTGTGCCAGATCCGTTGGCCGCCAATCGGTATGCGCCGTCAAGAGACCTCAGCAGCGAACTGGAGACCAGCTTCCAGGTGACCGCGCTCCGGTCGGAAGGCCAATCGTAGGCCAGCACCATCGTGTCCTTGAGCACCGCCGCGTCGAGCACCAGCCGGGCCGTCCTCGGGTAGCCCTCGTCGTCGGCCTCGAGAACCTCGGTCTCCTTGTACTCGGCAACCCAGTCCGGATAGGAGCCGATATCGGCGATGACGTCCATCACCGTGGAAGGATCCGCATCAATGTAGATGGTCTGCGCCGTCTTGTCCGCCACGTAATTGTTCCCCTGCTTGGATCGCACTCGATGGAATGGAAATCTACCCGTCGCTGCTGGGTCTAACCCAATATCAGGCCAGCGGAGGCATCCCGACCGGCCGCGATGCCTCCAGCTTCTGCTTGAGCTCGAACGACATCTTCTTGCCTGCCACCCTGCGCTCATGCGTCAGCTTGGCGAGGTTCATCTTGGCCAGTTGCCATGCGGCCGCACCCGCGGGCTCGGCGTGCAGGAAGTAGTTCAGGATGACGCCGTCAAGCGAAGGCTCCAGCCACACCTCCATGGTGCCGGTCAGCGCCCCGGTGACGCTCCAGCGGTGGCCGACGGCACCGCGATCCTCAATAACCGTCAGATGCAGATCCGGCCACCAGCGTCGCCAGCTCGCCGGGTCCGCCACGGCCCTGCCGACCTCGACGGGGTCGGCCGCCACGAACGTCTGGTCGGCGACCTGGATGCTGTTCATCGCCACTAGCTTCACATATGCCACTGCCGTGGCCACTAGGCTGGTCGGTGGCAAAACCGCTACCACCTCGGAGGCCGTCACCGTGCGCGAGTTCAGCGTTCCCGCATCGTTCGAAGTCGCGGAGCATGACAACATCGTCAGCTCCGTCTATGCGCACGAACGCGACGACCCCGACCACGTGATCTTCGAGCGACTCGTCGACGGCGAGTGGAAGGATGTGACGGCCGCGCAGGCAGCCGAGCAGATTCGTTCGGTCGCGCTCGGTTTGATCGCCCAGGGTGTTTCGCCCGGTGACCGGGTCGCGATCTTTTCGGCCACCCGCTACGAGTGGCCGATCATCGACTTCGCGATCCTGTCGGTCGGCGCGTTGACGGTGCCGATCTACGAAACCAGTTCGGTCGAGCAGGTACGCCATGTGCTCAGCGACTCGAGCGCCGTTCTGGTGTTCGCCGAGACCGACGCGCACGCCGACAAGATCGAACATCTCGCCGACGAGCTGCCGGAGCTTCGGAAGGTGTTGCGCATCGACAGCTCCGGTCCCTCGGCGCTGGACGAGCTGACCGAGGCGGGCGGTTCTGTCGACCGCGGCGAGCTCGACAACAGGCTGTCGGGGATCAAGTCCACCGATCCGGCCACGCTCATCTACACCTCGGGCACCACCGGTAAGCCGAAGGGCTGCCAGCTCACGCACTCGAACCTGGTTTACGAGATCCGGGGAGCCAAGGCGGCGTTCCCGACGTTGTTGGACAAGGGTGAGCGGCTGCTGGTGTTCCTGCCGTTGGCGCACGTGCTCGCCCGAGCGCTCACCATCGCGGCGTTTGCGAACAAGGTGACGCTCGGTTTCACCAGCGACATCAAGAACCTGGTGCCGATGTTCGGGGTCTTCAAGCCGACGCTGGTCGTATCGGTGCCACGGGTGTTCGAGAAGGTCTACAACACCGCCGAGCAGAACGCCCGCAAGGACGGGAAGGGCAAGATCTTCGAGATCGCCGCGACCACCGCGATCGAATTCAGCAAGGCGCAGGATGGCGGAAGGCCCGGAATGCTGCTGCGCGCCAGGCACGCGGTGTTCGACCGTCTGGTCTACGGCAAGCTGCGGGCGGCGCTCGGCGGCCACTGCCGCGCCGCGATCTCCGGTGGCGCGCCGCTGGGTGCGCGGCTCGGTCACTTCTACCGCGGTGTCGGCCTGACGATTTACGAGGGCTACGGACTGACCGAGACGAGTGCGGCGATCACGGTGAACCAGCTCGACGGTCTGAAGGTCGGGTCGGTCGGAAAGCTGTTGGAAGGCAACAGCATGCGGCTCAACGATGACGACGAATTGCTGGTGCGCGGCGGCGTGGTGTTCGCAGGCTACTGGCACAACGAGGAGGAGACCGACGCGGTGTTCTCCGACGGCTGGTTCCACACCGGCGATCTCGGCGCGATCGACGACAACGGTTTCCTGACGATCGTCGGCCGCAAGAAGGAGATCATCGTCACCGCAGGCGGGAAGAACGTGGCCCCGGCAGTCCTCGAGGATCGGCTTCGCGCCCACCCGTTGATCAGCCAGGCGATGTGCGTCGGCGACGCAAAGCCGTTCATCGCCGCGCTCATCGCGATCGACCCAGAGGCGTTCCCCGGCTGGAAGGAACGTAACGGGAAGAACGCCGACGCGACGGTCGCCGACCTCGCTGACGATCCCGACCTCACCGCCGAGATCGATCTGGCCGTCAAGGACGCCAACCAGGCGGTGTCCAAGGCCGAGGCGATCCGCAAGTTCCGCATCCTGCCCGTCGACTTCACCGAGGAGACCGGCGAGCTGACCCCGACATTGAAGGTCAAGCGCAAAGTGGTGGCGGAGAAGTTCGCCGATGCCATCGATGCGCTCTACGCCAAGGGCTGAGGTTCAGCCGGTCAGCTGGCTGTGCAGCCGCGCCGCCTGGTTGCGCCACTGCCAGTTGTCGACGGCCCAGCGGCGCCCGGCGGCGCCCATCTCGGCTGCGCGCTCGGGGTCGGCCAGTATGTCTGTGATCGCGGTGGCGATTTCGTCGACGTCGCGACCGTTGACGACGCGTCCGGTGACGCCGTCCCGCACCGTCTCCGGCGCACCGCCCGAGGCGCCCGCGACGACCGGCACCCCTGTCGAGGACGCCTCCAGGTAGACGATGCCGAGGCCCTCGACGTCCAGTCCGGCGCCACGCGTCCGGCACGGCATCGCGAACACGTCGGCCATCGCGTGGTGTGCGGGCAGCTCTCCGCCGGGCACCCCGCCGGTGAAGACCACGTGGTCGGTGACCCCCGCATCCCGGGCAAGGCGGTGAAGCGTCGCCAGATACGGCCCGCCCCCGACGATGACTAGCACGGCGCCGTCGACGCGCTCCCGGATCGCAGACAGGGCGCGGATCAGCATGTCCTGACCTTTGCGTGGAACCAACCGGGACAGGCAGACGACCACCGGACGATCGCCGAGGCCGTACCGCGACCGCATCTGGGCGCGGGCCGCCGGATCCGGCGCGAACCGGTGGGTGTCCACCCCGGGCGGCACATACTCCAGCGCGGCGTGCGGCCCGAACGCCGATGCGAACCGGCCACGGGTATAGGCGCTGACGTAGGTCACCACGTCGGTGTCGTCTCCGATGCGACGTAATGCGTTGCGCGCCAACGGCAGCATCGACCAGCCCACCTCGTGGCCGTGCGTGCTGGCGACGATGCGCTGAGCGCCCGCACTGCGTGCACGCGGTGCCAGCAGCGCCAACGGCGCCGCCGCACCGAACCAGACCGTCTCGACGTCGTAGTCGGCGATCAGGCGGCGCATCCTGTCGTCGACGCCGGGACCGGGCAGCATGAGGGTGGTGGGGTGGCGCACGACGCGATAGCCCGTCGCCTGGGCTTCTTCGTCGAACTCCTCGCAGCCCTTCCACTTCGGCGCATACACGGTCAGCGTGTAGTCGTTCCCGGATTGCAGCAGTTGGCCGACGAGTTCGTGCAGGTACGACTGGATCCCGCCACGTCGTGGCGGAAAATCGTTGGTAACCAGCAAAACCCGGGGCATCGCGGTCAGGCTAACTGAGATAGCCAACGCCGCCAGGCAATAAGCACCTTGTCGAGGTCGGCGCCGAGCGTCTCGGACACGGCCGCTTCGATGCCGGGGTGCGAAGGCCCGCAGGCCCGTAGGTAGAGGCGCCGCAGAGCAGGCGTCCCGTACCCGTCCGCCACGTATCGGGTGAACCACCAGGCCCGGTCGTAGGCGAGCGTCCTGGTCGGCCCCACGGTGTCCAGGTCGGCGTCGGTCGGAAGCACCGCGATCTCGGCTGCCGACCGTCGACCCGGCAGCGGGGCGGCGGGCCGTGCCACGAAGTCGGCGACGCCTTCGGTCAGCCACCGTGGGGCGTCGGCCGCCGTGTCGGCGCGGGCAGCATAGTGAAAGAGTTCGTGGCGCAACACAATTCGCAAATCGGCGGCGCTCATCGCAGTGGCCCCCGGCGCGAAGACGATGCGCCGTCCAGTGGTCGCGGCTGCGATGTCGGAACCGCCGCCCGCCAAGGCGCGAAACTGCTCGTCGGAGGCGGTGGCCACCACGATGATGTCGCGGGGCCAATCGGGGCCCCAGAACTGCGTCACGGCTGCAACGGCGTCGTCCATGTCCCCTGACACCCGGGCGAGCAGCGGTTGCGTTGTCGGGCCGCCGAGGCTCATCAGCTCGACGGTGCGGCCATCGGACACCGTCTCGGTACGCGAAGCCGCCGCGGTCGCGGCCGGTGTCGACACGGGCGCCGGTGGACCAGAAGACGCGTCAGGTCTGCCGACAAGCATCACCGCCAGAATCAACTCGACGATCAGCAGTGGGCCGAGATACCGACGTCTAGTACCGGCGGACGTTGTAGATCGGGGCATTGTTCACCGGTGCCACTCGCACCGGCGTGCCGTAGGTAGACGCGTGCACCATCATCCCGTCGCCGATGTAGATGGCCGAATGCGACGCGTCCGAGTAGTAGTTGACGACGTCTCCCGGTTGCATCTGCGACGTGTCCACCGGCTGGCCACCCCGGGCCAGCGCCTGGCTGGAGTGCGGCAGCGAGATACCCGCCTGCTGGAACGCCCACATCACCAGGCCGGAGCAGTCGAACTGGTTCGGCCCTGATCCGCCCCACGAGTAGGGCGAGCCGATGCGGGTCAGCGCGGCCTGCACCGCCATCATTCCCTCGCCGGTGCCGCCGGGCACCTCGGGAGCCACAGCGCCGTCGGGTGGCGCGACATCGCCCGGTGGGATGCCGCCTTCGGGTGGTGCGGCCACGATCGCCGGATCCTGCGGCGCGGGCCCCGCCGCCTCGGGAAGCGGCGGTGGAGGTGGAACGGCTGCGAGGGCTTCCCGCTGGCCCGGCGTCAACGCCTCGAACTGTGACTTGACGACGGCCATCTGAATCTGCAGCTGGCTTTGCTTGGATTGCAGGTCAGCGCGCACTGCCGCGGCCTGCTCGGCCGCGGTCTTCGCTTCGGCCGCCGACTTGGCGGAGGCTTCCCGTGCCTTGGCTGCCTGATCGCTGACGGTTCGGTAGCTGTTCATCTGCACCCGCATCTCGGATGCCATCACACGCTGGACCGAAAGCTGGTCGATGAGCCGCTGCGGCGAGTCGGCGGTCAGCATCGCGTCCATGCCGCTGGTCCTACCGCCCATATATTGGGCGGCCGCGAATTTATCGACCGACGACTGGAACGTTGCCAGTTCTGCAGTGGCAGTATCGACTGCCGCCTGATCCGCGGACTGCTTCGCCTCGGCCGCAGTCTGTGCGGCCAGCTTGTTGTCCAGATCGAGCTGTGCCGAATGCATAGCCTCGGTGGTCCGCTCGGCCTGCCGCGACAGCTCATTCAACTTTGCCAGAGCGTCGGCTGCTGGATCTGCTTGGACGTTGCCGGCAAGGATCCCTCCGAACAGGGTCAGTGCCGTTATCGCATATATAGCGGGTCGCTTAAGTCCGCGCGTGATCCGCTGCGTACGGTCGAGCGTCAAGATTTGAGTCCTCAAACTGCCGTTGGCAAGTCGCCCCGAACTGTCTTAGGTCTCAGACAGGTTACGAAACGGCATCAGCCTTGTCCAAACAAGAGACGCAAATTTAACAGCCTCTCAGAGTTTTTCGGACACGCTCTGTTGCTAGGCGTGTCGTCAGGCGACAACTCCCGAATCCCCGTGCCGGTGAATCGGTACCAACCGCAGCCGCGGTGCCAGACCTGCCTCCGCCAGCACCTCGAGCGCGGCCCGCTCGTCGTGCAGCAGCGTGTCCGGAACGCCGAGCAACACGCTCACCACACAGTCCTTGCAGCCCGGGCCACGCACAGCGCAGTCATCGCAATCGATGGTCACCGCATCGGTATCGGTGCCCCGCTCATCGGCCTCGTCCATCTGACCGTCCTCTCGTTGGAGTTAGTCGCACGCTAACGGGCACCACCGACATCTGGCGCGTGGCAACTCCAGCCTGTCGGTCGCAGTGCCTACCTTCAGCGCATGGGACGGCCCAGCTTCTCCGATTCCGAACAGCTGTCGCTGGACCTGGCCTCCGAATCGCTCCGTGACACCACGTTCGTCGTCGTCGACCTCGAGACCACCGGTGGCCGCGCATCCGGCGACGGCGGTAGCGTCGACGCCATCACCGAGATCGGCGCGGTGAAGGTGCGCGGCGGGGCGGTGCTCGGCGAGCTGGCCACGCTGGTGGACCCCGGCCGCAGCATCCCGCCGCAGATCGTCGAACTCACCGGCATCACCTCGGCCATGGTGCATGACGCACCCAAGATCGACACGGTGCTGCCTGCGTTCCTCGAATTCGCCCGTGGCGCAGTGCTGGTCGCCCACAACGCGGGGTTCGACATCGGCTTCCTGCGCGCCGCCGCGGAGCGCTGCCAGATCCCGTGGCCACGCCCGCCGGTGCTGTGCACCGTCCGGTTGGCCCGCCGGGTGCTGACCCGCGACGAGGCACCCAGCGTTCGGCTCTCGGCGCTGGCCCGGTTGTTCGGCGCTGCCACCACGCCGACGCACCGCGCTCTCGACGATGCGCGAGCCACCGTCGACGTGCTGCACGCGCTGATCGAACGGGTCGGCAACCAGGGCGTGCACACCTATACCGACCTGCGCGCCTACCTGCCCGACGTGTCACCGCAGCAGCGCCGCAAGCGAGTACTGGCCGCGCACCTGCCGCACCGGCCGGGTGTGTACCTGTTCCGCGGCCCCGCCAACGAGGTGCTCTATGTCGGCACGGCGGTGGATCTGCGCAGACGGGCAGGTCAGTACTTCAACGGCTCTGACGCACGGCCGCGGATCAAGGAGATGGTGGCGCTTGCCACCGCGATCGACCACGTCGAGTGCGCGCATGACCTGGAGGCGGGCGTTCGCGAGCTGCGGCTGCTCGCAGCGCATGCGCCGCCCTACAACCGCCGATCGAAGTTCCCGCAGCGGTGGTGGTGGATCGTGCTGACGGCGGAGGCGTTTCCGCGCCTGTCGATCGTGCGCACCCCGAAGAGCGACAGCGCGGTCGGGCCGTTCCGGTCACGCGCCGACGCCGTCGAGACGGCCGACCTTCTCGCCCGTTTCACCGGCCTTCGCACCTGCACCGCCCGGATCGCCCGCTCGGCCCAGCACGGCCCCGCCTGCCCCGAACGCGAGCTGTCGCCGTGCCCGGCGCTGCGCGGCATCGCCGCAGCCGACTACGCCGACGCGCCACGGCGCACGACGGCGCTGATCGACGGGCTCGAGGATGACGCACTCTCGGCGGTGCTCGCGCGCATCGGCGAGTTGGCCGATTGCCACCGCTACGAGACCGCCGCCCGGCTGCGGGATCACGCCTGCGCCGCGATCGACGTGCTGTGGCGCGGTCAGCGACTGCGCTCGCTGGCGTCGGTCACCGAGCTCGTCGCGGCACGCTCGGACGGCGACGGCGGATGGAATCTCGCGGTGATCCGGTGCGGTCAGCTCGCCGCAGCGGGTGTCGCGCGCCGCGGCGTTCCGCCAATGCCGGTGGTCGACGCGATAAGCGCTGCAGCACAGGCGATTCTGCCGAACGCCGCCCCGCTGGGTGGTGCGCTGGTGGAAGAGGTGGCGCTGGTCATGCGCTGGCTCGCCCAGCCGGGTGTGCGCATCGTGCGCGCCGAACCCGGCTGGGCGTCACCGACCGCGTCCGCGGGACGATGGGCGTCGTGGGCGGCGACGGCGAGGTCGGCGCGGCTGGCCGCCGAGCAAACGCTCGATTCGTCAGATCTGCTGAGTGAACCGCACCCAACGCGCCAGCAGTTGTTCGGCCGCCCCGGAGTCGATCGCATCGATGGCCCGGCTCAGACCCGACTCCCACGCCGACAGCCATTCGGCGCCGCTGGTTAGTCCCGCGTGGGCGACCATCGCGCCTGCGGCGTTCAGCACCACCGCGTCGCGCACCGGCCCCGTGGCGCCCGCCAGCACGTCGCGTGCCTCCGCCGCATTGGTCTCGGCATCGCCGCCCACCAACGCCGATATGTCGGCGCGGGGGAACCCGAATCCCGCGGGGTCGAAGGTCAGCTTCTCCACGGTGCCTGCCTGGACGCGCCAGATGGTGCTCGTCGTCGTCGTGGTGAGTTCGTCGAGCCCGTCGTCACCGTGCACGACCAGCACGCTGGAGCGGCGCGTGGCGAACACGCCAGCCATCACCTCGGCCAGATCGGCCCACGCGCATCCGATCAGCCCGGCACGCGGCGAGCCCGGATTCGTCAGCGGCCCAAGGAGATTGAACACCGTCGGTACGCCGATCTCGCGGCGGGCCGCTCCGGCATGCCGGTAGGAAGGATGGAACACCGGCGCGAAGCAGAAACCGATGCCGACCTCGGCGACGCTGCGGGCGACGTCGTCAGGGCCGAGGTCGATGCGCACCCCGAGGGCTTCCAGCGTGTCGGCGCCGCCGCTGCGGGACGACGCGGCCCTGTTGCCGTGCTTGACCACCGGCACCCCGGCGGCCGCCACCACGAGGGCGGCCATCGTCGACAGGTTCACGGTGTTCGCCCCGTCTCCGCCGGTGCCCACCACGTCGACGGTGTCGGTGCCGATCTCCTCGGTGGGTACTCGCCTGGCGTAGGACAGCATCGTATTGGCCAGTTCGGTCACCTCGGCGGACGTCGGCCGCTTCATCTTCATCGACACGCCGAAAGCGGCGATCTGTGCCGGCGTTGCGGCGCCGGTCATGATCTGGTCCATCGCCCACGCCGCCTGCCCCGCCCTCAGCGGCTGTTGCGTGGTCAACAGTCCGAGGATCATCGCCCAGGACGGCTCGATTTCAGCAGAAGTCACGCCCGAGATTATGACGAATTGCTCCACCCGGGTGGAGTTCAACAACTACAAAGCGTCATACTTGCGTTGTGACGAGCGCTGTAGGGACCTCGGGAACCGCGATCACGTCCCGAGTGCATTCGCTGAACCGGCCGAACATGGTCAGTGTTGGCACCATCGTATGGCTTTCCAGTGAGCTGATGTTCTTTGCTGGGCTGTTCGCGATGTACTTCACCGCCCGCTCGCAGGCCGGTGGCGTATGGCCCCCACCGCCGACCGAGCTGAACCTGGTTCAGGCGGTGCCGGTGACGCTGGTGCTCATCGCGTCCTCCTTCACCTGCCAGATGGGTGTTTTCGCCGCCGAGCGCGGCGACGTTTTCGGCCTGCGGCGCTGGTATGTCATCACCTTCCTGATGGGGCTGTTCTTCGTGCTCGGCCAGGGTTACGAGTACATCCACCTCGTCGAGCACGGCACCACGATCTCCAGCAGCGCGTACGGCTCGGTCTTCTACCTGCCCACCGGATTTCACGGCCTGCACGTCATCGGCGGTCTGATCGCCTTCATCTTCCTGCTTGCGCGCACCACTATGAGCAAATTCACACCCGCACAGGCCACGGCCGCGATCGTCGTCTCGTACTACTGGCACTTCGTCGACATCGTGTGGATCGCGCTGTTCGCCACCATCTACTTCGTCCGATGAGCAGGCTGCCGATGAGAAGGGGTTCGATGACCCGCAAGGCCCGCGGAGCCGGAATGCCGGCGACATCGAAGCACGGAGCCGGAACGCCGGCGACATCGAAGCACGGAGCCGGGAGGCCGGCGACACTGAAACGCCGTCGGCTTCGTCGGCGGCTCTCGGCGGCGGTGCTGCTGCTGGTCGGCCTTGGCGTAGCGGGCGGCCTCGCCGCCACCCTCACACCGGAGCCGCAGGTGGCCGTCGCCGATGAGTCGGCGTCGGCGATGTTGCGCACCGGCAAGGAGTTGTTCGAGACGTCGTGCGTGACTTGCCACGGCATCAACCTGCAGGGCGTGACCGGCCGCGGGCCGAGCCTCGTCGGAGTCGGCGAGGCCGCCGTGTACTTCCAGGTGTCGACGGGTCGAATGCCAGCGATGCGCGGGGAGGCCCAGGCACCCCAGAAGCCGCCCCAGTTCGACGAGGCGCAGATCGATGCGCTCGGCGCCTACGTTCAGGCCAACGGCGGCGGCCCCATGGTGCCGCGCACCGACAACGGCCAGGTGGCCTCCGAATCCCTCATCGGCGACGACGTCGCCCGCGGAGGTGACCTGTTCCGGCTGAACTGCGCGTCCTGCCACAACTTCACCGGCAAGGGCGGCGCGCTGTCGTCGGGTAAGTACGCACCCGAGCTGACCAACGCCGACCCCGCGCAGATCTACACCGCGATGTTGACCGGCCCGCAGAACATGCCGAAGTTCTCCGACCGTCAACTCTCCCCCGACGAGAAGCGCGACCTTGTCGCTTACGTGCGGATGGCAGCCGAAGCGCCGGACCCCGGCGGCTACGGCCTTGGCGGTCTCGGCCCCACCTCGGAGGGCATGGCCGCCTGGATCATCGGGATCGTGGCCGTCGTTGGGGCGGCCTTGTGGATCGGAGCCCGGTCATGAGCGACGGCGCTGACAACACTCCCAAGGGCACCGACGCCCCGGGCCACGCCGGCGTTCCGGGGCAGCCCAGCGACGCTGAGCTTGCATCGATGTCGCGCGAGGAACTACTTGAGCTCGGCGGCAAGCTCGACGGCGTCGAGATTGTCTACAAGGAAGACCGCTGGCCCATACAGGGCACCAAGGCCGAGAAACGCGCCGAACGCTCGGTGGCCAATTGGCTTCTGCTCGGCGGGCTTTCGGGTGTTGCGTTGTTGGGGATATTCCTCTTCTGGCCCTGGGAGTACAAGGGCACAGAGGAGCCCGGCCACTTGTGGTACGACCTGGCCACCCCGCTCTACGGTTTCACCTTCGGCCTGTCGATCCTGGCGATCGGCATCGGCGCCGTGCTGTACCAGAAGAAGTTCATCCCGGAAGAGATCTCCATCCAGGATCGTCACGACGGCAGCTCTCCCGAGATCCAGCGCAAGACCGTCGCAGCCAATCTCACCGATGCCTTGGAGGGTTCGACCCTCAAGCGCCGCAAGCTGATCGGTCTGTCGTTCGGCATCGGCCTTGGCGCATTCGGTGCAGGCACCCTGGTCGCGTTCATCGGCGGCCTGATCAAGAACCCGTGGAAGCCGGTGGTTCCCACCGCCGAAGGCAAGAAGGCCGTGCTGTGGACGTCGGGGTGGACCCCGCAGTTCAAGGGCGAGACGATCTTTTTGGCCAATTCCACCGGTAAGCCCGGAGAGTCGCCGTTCGTCAAGGTTCGACCGGAGGACCTCGACGCGGGCGGCATGCTCACCGTGTTCCCGTGGCGCGAGTCCGACGGTGACGGGACCACGGTCGATTCCCATGAGCGGCTGAGCCAGATAGCCATGGGCGTGCGCAACCCCGTCATGCTCATCCGCATCAAGCCGGGCGACATGAACAGGGTGGTCAAGCGTCAGGGCCAGGAGAGCTTCAACTTCGGCGATCTGTTCGCTTACACCAAGGTGTGCTCGCACTTGGGTTGTCCCTCTTCGCTTTACGAGCAGCAGACCTATCGCATTCTCTGCCCGTGCCACCAGTCTCAGTTCGATGCGCTGCATTTCGCGAAACCCATATTCGGCCCGGCTGCGCGCGCCCTCGCGCAGTTGCCCATCACCATTGATCAGGACGGGTACCTGGTCGCCGCCGGGGACTTCATCGAACCCGTCGGTCCGGCATTCTGGGAACGGAAGACGATATGAGTCCGACACTGCCGAAACCACCGAGCCTCAGTGAGATTGCGGCCTCACAAGGCGACGCGATCGACTCGCGGTACCACCCCGCTGCTGCGGTCCGCAGACAGCTCAACAAGGTGTTCCCCACCCACTGGTCGTTCCTGCTGGGTGAGATCGCCCTGTACAGCTTCATCGTGCTGCTGCTCACCGGTGTCTACCTGACCCTGTTCTTCGATCCGTCCATGGTCGATGTCACCTATGACGGCGTCTACCAGCCGCTGCGGGGCGTCGAGATGTCGAAGGCTTTCGCATCGACGCTCGATATCAGCTTCGAGGTGCGGGGCGGCCTGTTCGTCCGCCAGATCCACCACTGGGCCGCACTGCTTTTCGCGGCATCGATCATGGTGCACCTGGCGCGTATCTTCTTCACCGGCGCGTTCCGGCGTCCCCGTGAGGCGAACTGGGTGATCGGCTCGCTGCTGTTGATCCTGGCCATGTTCGAGGGCTTCTTCGGATACTCGCTGCCCGACGACCTGCTGTCCGGAACCGGCCTGCGCGCCGCATTCTCCGGCATCACGATGGGCGTTCCGATCGTCGGCACCTGGCTGCACTGGGCCTTGTTCGGCGGTGACTTCCCTTGCGGCGGTGTCGGAAACGATTGTTCAATCGGCATCATCATCCCGCGGCTCTATGCGCTTCACATTCTGCTGATCCCGGGCATCATCCTGGCGCTCATCGGCGCGCACCTCGCGCTGGTGTGGTTCCAGAAGCACACCCAGTTCCCCGGACCGGGGCGCACCGAGACCAACGTCGTCGGTGTCCGCGTCATGCCGGTGTTCGCCGTCAAGTCCGGCGCGTTCTTCGCGGTGACGACCGGCATTCTCGGCATCATGGGAGGCCTCCTGCAGATCAACCCGATCTGGCAGCTCGGCCCCTACAAGCCCTCGCAGATCTCGGCGGGCAGCCAGCCGGACTTCTACATGATGTGGACCGACGGCCTCATCCGGCTCTGGCCGGCATGGGAGTTCTACCTGTTCGGGCACACGATCCCTCAGCCTGTGTGGATCGCTGTGCTCATGGGCGTCATATTCATGCTCCTTCCGGCGTGGCCGTTCCTGGAGAAGAGGTTCGCCGGAGACAAGGCGCATCACAATCTGTTGCAGCGCCCAAGGGACGCTCCGGTGCGCACCGCGATCGGCGCGATGGCGATCGCGTTCTACATCGTGCTGACGTTCGCCTGCATGAACGACATCATCGCGCTCAAGTTCCACATCTCGCTGAACGCGACGACTTGGATCGGCCGCATCGGCATGGTGGTGCTGCCCGCGATCGTCTACTACCTGGCCTACAGGTGGTGCATCGGGCTGCAGCGCAGCGACCGCGGGGTGCTCGAGCACGGCATCGAGACGGGCATCATCAAGCGGCTGCCGCACGGCGCCTATATCGAGTTGCACCAGCCGCTGGGGCCGGTCGATGACCACGGCCATCCACTGCCGCTGGAATACCAGGGCGCCCCGGTGCCCAAGCGGATGAACAAGCTCGGCTCCGCGGGCTCTCCGGGTACCGGCAGCTTCCTGAGAGCTGATCCCGTCGACCAGCACGACGCGTTGATGGAGGCAGAGCACGCCGGAGAACGCAAGGCGCTCACGGCTTTACGCGAGCACCAGGATCGCAACGGGTCGAACGGACACGGCTCCAACGGGCACGGGTCGAACGGGCACGGCTCCAACGGACACGGCTCGTCGAACGGCCACTGACGCAGCCTGCCTGCCGGCAGGCATGTCAGCCGTCGACGAGGTCGTGCAGTTGTCGGAGATAGATCCAGGGTATGGCGGGCATGGCCAACGTGATCAGGCCCGCCACGATGTAAGCCGCCCAGGCGAATGTGTCGTGGCCCGCCGCCATCAGATAGGTGGCGATACCGATGCCGAGCAGCGCCAGACCGATCGCGGACGCGATGGCGACGGCGCAGCGCAGCCACACCCGGTCCACCGCCGGGGATAACGCGGCGTCGAACGTGCTGATCGGCGAGGCGGTCGGGTAGGCCCTGCGTTGCCGGCTCGTCGCGGCGGTCGCCTGCGACGAGGTCCGCAGCTGCTGCGTGCGAGGCTCAGGCGCGCGTGTAGTCGTCGGAGCCCGACCGGGGGGTGGTCCGGCGGCTGCGCCGCGGGCGGCCCGGGGATCGTCGATCGCCGTACGCCGTGCCCGAATCAGCAGTGGAATGGCGCCGAGTATGACGAGCGCCGACACACCGATCACGCCGTACAGCAACCACGGCGTGCCCGAATCGGTCGCAGACGACTCCTGGTGGCCGTTGCCGAGGTCGACAAGGGCAACGGTCGCCGCCACGGCGGACCCCAGCGCGGCGAGCCAGATCACCGCGCACGCAGCGAGCAGCATCCGGTCCACATTGCCTGCGTCGCTCGACGTCGGATCGAGCCGCGAGGGGGCCGCGGCCCCGGTTTTGTATGTCATCAGCAGCTTGTCTGTGCGGAGTTGCCAGTATTCGAGGACAATACGGTGCCGTCGCTCGTGGTGATCGAACAGTTGAGCCTGCTGACCAGAAACAGGCTGGATGCCTGCACCGAGCCGACTTCGGACTGCGAGATCGGTGTGACCGTGAGCGACCACGGAATGTAGACGTTGCGCTGAGTGCGGCTACGGCCCGACGCGTCGATGTAGGTGACCGTGATGATGTCGCCGGGTGCTTTGGTACCCGTCACCGAATAGGTGACCTGACGGGGCCCCGCACGCGTCGTCGTGGGCGGCGGCGCGGGTGCGCTCGAGGGTTCCTCCGGTGCCGGTGCAGGGGCGGGTGGCGGCTCCGCCGGTGCCGGTGCCGGTGCAGGCGCGGGCGGCGGCTCGGTCACCGTGACTGTCTCCGGCGGCGGTGGCGGCGGTGGTTCCTCGGACGACGGCGGGGGCGGCGGCGGCGGTGGTGTCGTCGTGGTGATCTCGTCCTGCGCCGGCGGCGACGATGTCGAGGTGGGCCCGCCTTGGGCGTTGAGATTGTCGGAGTCCGTGCCCATCACCAGCAGCGAGACGGAGACCACCAGCGAAATCGCGGCGATGATCGCGACGACGCCGACAACCCAGGGCCAGCGCGGCGGCCTGCCTGCGTCCACCAGCTCGGTCTTGTCGTACTCGTCGTAGTCATAGAGTTCGGGATCGGCCGGCACGTACGGGCCCGCGGTGAACTGCTCGGACTCAGGCGCCGAGTACGCCCGCGAATGGATCTCCGTCTCACCCGTGGCGTCCTGGACAGAACTTTCCTCGGCGGTCGACTCACCCGGTTCCTGATCCAGGTCGTCCGCCCCTTCGGAGTCCGGCCCTGGAGGATTCGGCCCGCTCATCTACGCCTATCCTTCTCGACGACTTCAACGGCGCGACAGCAAGCGGCGGACAGCCACTTTGAGTCGGCCCCGGCAACCCTACCCAAACTGATGAGCGGATCGAATTCGCCCATGCGGTAGGTAACCAACTGAAGCCCAGATGTGACCTTGGCGGTCAGTGCTTCTCGGCGCCGGTGTAGTACTCGAAGACCAGGCCCGCGACAGTGGCGAGCACGAAGACCACCCCGGCCACGATCAGCCACGGCAGCCACATTGCGACGCCCACGGCCGTCACAGAGGCACTCAGCGCGATCATGATCGGCCACCAGCTGTGTGGGCTGTAGAAGCCGAGCTCTCCGGCACCATCACTGATCTCGGCGTCCTCGTAGTCCTCGGGCCTGGTGTCGAGTCGGCGCGCGACGAACCGGAAGAAGGTGCCGGTGATCATCGTCAGACCCGCGGTCAACACCAGGGCCGTCACGCCCGCCCACTCGATGCCGCCGTACTGGAACATCGCGGTCAGCGTGGCGTACACGACGGCCGCGAGAACGAAGAACGCGGTCAGGAACTCGAACAGCCTGGCTTCGATGTGCATGAGATCCCTACTTGCTCGCCTGGGCGGGTACCCCCGCCTGCTCCCCGCGGCGGGTGTCGAACGGACGGGTGGTGACCGCCGTCGGCGGCTGGTTGATTGCGATCAGCGCTTCGGCGTTGGACTTGCCCGCGATCCGCTGCTGCAGGTAGGCCTTGAAGTCGTTGGGCTCCACGACCCGCAGCTCAAAGTTCATCATCGAGTGGTAGGTGCCGCAGAGTTCTGCGCAGCGACCGACGAAAGCTCCGGTCTTCGTAATCTCGCTGATCTGCCACTTGTTGTCTTGGTTGTTGGCCGCAGGATCGGGATACACGTCGCGCTTGAACAGGAATTCCGGCACCCAGAAGGCGTGTGCGACATCAGCCGACGCCTGCTGAAACTCGATGCGCTTGCCCGTCGGCAACACCAGAATGGGGATTTCGCTGCTGGTGCCGAGTGTCTCCACTTTGTCGAAGTTCAGATAGTCCTTGTTGTCGCGCTCCCTGGCCCCGATCGCGTGCTCTTCGCCACTGGAGCCGAACTCGCCGCCCTCTTCGCCCTGCAGCCCTTCCGGGCCCGCTGCGGCCAGTGAGCGGCTGGGGTCCGCCCCGTCGAACTTGAACGTGCCATCGCTGAAGTTGACGTTCTGATATCCGAATTTCCAGTTCCACTGGAAGGCGGTGACGTCGACCGTCACCTCGGGATTCGGCTGTTTATCCAGCACCTTCTCCTGCACGACCACGGTGAAGTAGAACAGCACGGAAATGATCAGAAAGGGAATGACCGTGAGCACCAACTCGAGCGGCATGTTGTAGCCGAACTGGCGGGGTAACTCGCCGTCGCCCTCTTTGCGCCGGTGGAATGCCGACGACCAGAAGATCAGGCCGTACACGATGACACCGACGACGAGGGCGGCAATCACCGAGCCGATCCACAGTTCACGGTTGACGTGGGCCTGCGGTGTGATTCCGTTGGGCCAGCCAAGGCCGAGCACCTCCGACCAGCTACACCCGCTGAGCAGCAGCGCAGCCGCACCAAGTACGACAACCAACGCCGCTCTCCGTGCCACCACCCAGCGTCCGCGAGGTGTCACGTTGCAGCCTCCTAGAAGTCGGTGGAACTAGGCGAATACTACGCAGCGTAGACCACCCTGCAGGGGTGGAGCGCAGCGACCGGGGAATGACACAGGTGCTGGTCTCGACACACCTCGCCTACTGAGTGCTCGTCATAGTCCACGCCGCCATTCGGCATACTGGCGCCGTGTGCGGACTCCTGGCCCTGCTGACCGATCCGTCCGCCGACATCTCCGCGGAACTAGTCGATGCGGTGTCCGGCGCGTCGCATTTGATGCGTCACCGCGGGCCCGACGAACCCGGCACATGGCACGACGGTGAGGTCGTCCTCGGCTTCAACCGGCTGTCGATCATCGACATCGCGCACAGCCACCAGCCGCTGCGCTGGGGCCCCGCCGACTCGCCCGACCGCTACGTGCTGGTCTTCAACGGCGAGATCTACAACTACTTGGAGTTGCGGCAAGAACTGGCCGCAACCAACGGCGCGACCTTTCACACCGACGGCGACGGCGAGGCCATCATCGCCGCCTACCACTATTGGGGCACCGACGCGCTGACCCGGCTGCGCGGCATGTTCGCATTCGCGCTGTGGGACACCGTTGAGCGCGAATTGCTCTGCGCACGTGACCCATTCGGCATCAAACCGCTGTTCATGGCGACGGGGTCGGCAGGCACGGCAGTGGGCAGCGAGAAGAAGTGCCTGCTCAGCCTCGCAGACGACCTCGGCATCGACGTGGGCATCGACGAACGGGCCGTCCAGCACTACACCGTGCTGCAGTACGTCCCCGAGCCCGAGACGCTGCACCGCGGCGTGCGCAGGCTGGAGTCCGGCAGCTACGCCCGCATCCGGCCTGGCGGCCGACCGGAGGTGAGTCGGTACTTCACCCCCCGGTTCGCGGCCAAGCCGTTCACCGCGGGGACGCAACAGAGCCGATACGACGAGATCACCGCCGTGCTCGAGGACTCGGTGGCCAAGCACATGCGCGCTGATGTCACCGTCGGTGCTTTCCTGTCCGGCGGCATCGACTCCACCGCCATCGCTGCGCTCGCCATGCGGCACAACCCACGGCTGATCACCTTCACCACGGGCTTCGAGCGCGAAGGCTTCTCGGAGGTCGACGTGGCGGTGGCATCGGCGGAGGCGATCGGCGCCAGGCACGTCACCAAGGTGGTGAGCCAGGCCGAGTTCGTCTCGGCACTGCCCGAGATCGTCTGGTATCTCGACGAACCCGTGGCCGACCCGGCGCTGGTGCCGCTCTACTTCATCGCCCGGGAGGCGCGCAAACACGTCAAGGTCGTGCTGTCCGGCGAGGGCGCCGACGAATTGTTCGGCGGGTACACGATCTACCGGGAACCGTTGTCGCTCAAGCCCTTCGACTATATGCCCCGTCCGCTGCGCCGTTCCATGGCCAGGGTTTCGGCGCCGCTGCCGGACGGCATGCGCGGAAAGAGCCTGCTGCACAGGGGCAGCCAAACGCTCGAGCAGCGGTACTACGGCAACGCGCGCAGCTTTTCCGACGCGCAGCTGCAGGCGGTGCTGCCGGGATTCCGTCCGGATTGGACCCATACGGATGTGACGGCGCGGGTGTACGCAGAATCCGAGGGCTGGGATCCGGTGGCACGGATGCAGCACATCGACCTGTTCACCTGGCTTCGCGGCGACATACTGGTCAAGGCCGACAAGATGACCATGGCCAACTCGCTCGAGCTGCGCGTGCCGTTCCTGGATCCGGAAGTGTTCGCGGTGGCATCCCGGCTGCCGTTGGACCAGAAGATCACCAGATCCACGACGAAGTACGCATTGCGCCGGGCACTGGAGCCGGTCATTCCCCCGCACGTACTCAACCGGCCGAAGCTCGGCTTCCCGGTGCCCATCCGGCACTGGCTGCGGGCCGGCGAACTGTTGGATTGGGCCTGCGGCCTCACGGCGTCGTCAGGCGCCGGTGAGCTCGTCGACACGGCAGCGGTTCGGACAATGCTCGATGAGCACCGCACCGGCGTAACCGATCACAGCAGACGACTGTGGACCGTGCTGATCTTCATGCTGTGGCATGCGATCTTCGTCGAGGGCAGCGTGACGCCTCAGATCAGCGAGCCGACCTATCCCGTGCAGCTCTAACCGAGCGCCGCTGAGCTATCGGTCGGCGCCGAGCGCCTCCGAGCTATCGGTCGGCGCCAAGCGCCTCCGAAATCTCGGTGCCCGCATCCGCCCCGTAGGCGTCGGCCAGCCGCTTGATGCCTGCGTCTTTGTCCCAGCTCCATTCCTGCGGGCCCGGGGCCTCGAGCACTAGTGTCGCGACCAGCGACGCCAACTGTGCGGCGCGCTCGATCGACAGCCCCTTGTCAACCCCGGTCAAGAAGCCGGCCCGGAAGGCGTCGCCGATGCCTGTGGGATCGTCCTTGTGCGTCTCGGGCACCACGTCGACATGGATGAAGGTGCCGTCTCGGCCGACGATGTCGACGCCCTTCTCGCCCAGCGTGGTGACGCGCATCTGAATCTGGCTCATCACCTCGGCCTCCGACCACCCGGACTTCTGCAGCAGCAGGTCCCATTCGTAGTCGTTGGTGAAAAGATATGTCGCGCCGTCGATCAGCGCTCGGATCTGCTCGCCGGTCAGCCGGGCCAGCTGCTGCGACGGGTCGGCGGCAAAGGCAAGGCCGAGCGCGCGGCACTCTTCAGTGTGCAGGAACATCGCGTCGGGGTCATTGGCGCCGACGATCACCAAATCCGGTGTCCCCCTGCGAGACACGACATCGGCAAGCTTGATGTCACGGGCCTGCGACATCGCACCCGGATAGAACGAGGCGATCTGTGCCATGTCGTGGTCTGTGGTACAGACGAATCGGGCGGTATAGGCGGTCTCCGACATCAGCACGCTGTCGCAGTCCACGCCGTGGCTGGTGAGCCATCCCCGGTAGTCGTCGAAATCCTTTCCGACGGCACCGACGAGCGTCGGGTCTCCGCCGAGGATGCCGATCGCGTACGCCATGTTTCCCGCGACGCCCCCGCGGTGGATGACCAGGTCGTCGACCAGGAAGCTGACCGAGATCTTCTGCAGGTGCTCAGGCAGCAGTCCTTCGGAGAATTTGCCCGGAAACCGCATGAGATGGTCGGTTGCGATCGATCCGGTTACCGCAATGGTCACGAAGCTGCACCCTTCAATTCATTAATCTGTCTAGGTAATCTTACCGAGCGTCACGGTCCCGCCCACGTCCGGCCGCTTGCGCTAACCTGCTACAAGACTCGTTCGGGTCACTGTAGACGGCATTCCCCGACAACTCCGGAGAGCACACTTCATGGCTGGTCCGTATCCGCCCCAATACGGCGCTGGACCGATCGGCCCTCCACCCCCGCATCCCGGTCCCCCTGTGCCGTATCCGCACAATCCCGTTGCGGCACCGATCTATCCGGGCACGCTGCCGCCGCCGATTCCGTATCCGAAGCGCAGTCGGTGGCGCGGCGTACTGGCCGCGCTGCTCGTGATCGCGGTGCTGGCCGCTGCTGTGGTCACGACGGTTCTGGTGATGGGCTCCGACGACGATCCGGCGACCCGCAAGACGCTGACCACAACGGCGGCACAGACGGCGATCCAGGACTACTTGGATGCGCTGCAGCACGGTGATGTCGAACAGATCGCCCGACACACGCTCTGCGGGCTGTTCGACGCCGTCAAGGAGAAGAAGTCAGACCTGGCGCTGGCGGATCTGAGCAGCGACGCGTTCCGCAAGCAGTTCTCCAGCGCAGACGTGACGTCGATCGACAAGATGGTGTTTTCATCGCCGTATCAGGCGCAGGTGCTGTTCACCATGCGCGTCACGC
>NZ_JAVHWK010000122.1:0-19729 GCF_032159775.1 Mycobacterium sp. | reverse complement strand
CGGCTGGAGGCGTCCGTCGACGCCGAAACTGCCTGGGTCGACACCATCGTGGAGCGGTCCGCCGCCAGCGCGCAGCGGGCCAAAGCGTGCACACCGGGCTACTACAACCGGGAGGGTCAGGCGAACGCGAAGACCCGCCAGGGCAGTTTCTTCTACGGCAGCCCAACCGAATACGCCGACATACTCGCCGCGTCGCGGTCCAACGGCGCACCGGAGGGCTACGAACCGTCGTGACGAAGCGCTACCTGGTAGGCCGCATCACGGCGCTTTCCCGTCGCCGCCCAAGCCCGAGGGTAGCGATCATCGGTGCCGGTTTCGGCGGCCTTGCCGCGGCAGTAGCGTTGCGGCGCAGAGGAATTGATGACCTGACGATAATCGAACGCTCCGACGGCGTCGGCGGGACGTGGCGGCGAAACATCTACCCTGGCGCGGCGTGCGATATCCAAAGCCATCTGTACTCCTTCTCGTTCGCGCCGAACCGGGCGTGGAGCCGCACCTACGCGTATCAGCCGGAGATTCTGAACTACCTGGAGACGGTCGCCGACGAGTTCGACCTCCGCAGACACCTGATGCTGAACACCGGAGTGCGCAGCATGGAATGGAATGCGCAGGCGTCGAACTGGCACGTGAATCTGACCTCCGGCGGCGTCGTGGTCGCCGATGTCGTGGTGAGTGCCGTCGGGCTGTTCGGCGCGGTTCGTTACCCCGACATCGACGGCCTCGCCGACTTCTCCGGCACGCTCATGCACACCGCGCAATGGGATACCACTGTCGACCTCAGCGGCAAACGGGTGGCGGTGATCGGAACAGGGGCCAGCGGTGTGCAGGTCGTACCCGAACTCGCCGACGTAGCAGCCGAATTGACGGTATTTCAGCGGACACCGCCGTGGATGGTCCCAAAGGAGGATCGGCCCTACAGCGCTGCGGAGCTGTCCCGCTACCGTCGGCTGCCCTGGGCGTCATGGCGTGAGCGATGGCGGTTGTGGAAGCTGCAGCACGACAACACCGCGCTGACACCCGACCATCCGCAGATGGCCGTCGTCGAGAAATTGTCCCGGGGTTTCCTGCACAAGCACGTCGCAGACGACCGGCTGCGCGATGCGTTGACGCCGCGGTACCCGTTCCGCTGCAAGCGGGTCCTGCTCGGCGAGAACTACTACACCGCACTGCAACGCGACCACGTCGACCTCGTCACCGAACCCATCGCCCAGATCACGCAATCCGGAATCATCACCGCCGACGGCACGGCGATCGACGCCGACGCCATCGTGCTTGCGACGGGGTTCGAAACCAGCGACTACCTGTCGGGCATCGACGTCATCGGCGTCGACGGTGAAAGCCTGCACGAGCGTTGGGGCTGTGACCCGCAGGCCTATCTCGGAACCGCCATCAGCGGGTTTCCGAACTTCTTCATGCTGTACGGCCCGAACACCAACCAGGGCGCCAACTCCATCATCTACATCCTGGAGGCGGGTGCCCGGCTCATCGCCAGTGCGGTCAGCAGGTTAGCGCGCCGAGGAGGCTTCATCGACGTCCATCCCGAAGTCGAGCGTCGCTTCAACGAACGCATCTCCGCAGAACTGGAGCAGACGATCTGGACGCGATGCGACAGCTACTACCGCTCGCCATCGGGCCGCATCGTCACGCAGTGGCCGCATTCGGAGCTCGACTACGCGAGAGCGACGTGGCGGGTGCGGTCAGGCGACTGGCTGCACAGCGGCCCCGGGTAGTCGATGGGCAAATTAACGCGTTTCGCCGGTCTGGGACAATCGGCGGTGGTGACATGACGATGCCCACGACCGAACTGACGACTTCGCTGACGCCCGGCGCAAACGCCGAGGCGGTGGTGGACCTCGGCGCGGTCGCGCACAACGTCCGCGTGCTGCGCGAACTCGCGGGCTCGGCGCAGGTGATGACCGTCGTCAAGGCCGACGGCTACGGCCACGGCGCCACCCAGGTCGCGCGGGCGGCGCTGGCGGCGGGCGCGGCCGAGATCGGTGTCGCAACCATCGCCGAGGCGCTGGCGCTGCGCCGCGACGGCATCACCGCGCCCGTGCTGGCGTGGCTGCATCCGCCGGGCACCGACTTCGCCCCGGCGCTGCAGTCCGATGTCGCGGTGGCGCTGTCCTCATCGCGGCAGCTGCACGAGTTGCTCGCCGCCGCCAAGCTCACCGGTGTCACCGCCAACGTCACCGTCAAGGTGGACACCGGGCTCAGCCGTAACGGTGCCGGCCCAGCCGAGTTTTCGTCGATGCTGACGGCCCTGCGCGGGGCGGCGGCCGACGAGGCGATCCGGCTACACGCGATCATGTCGCATCTGGCGCACGGCGACGACCCCGACAACCCCGTCAACGACCTGCAGGCGGGGCGGCTGGTCGAGATGCGAAACCAGGCGCGCGAGGTCGGCGTGAACTTCGAGATAGCGCACCTGTCCAACTCGCCCGCCGCGCTGTCCCGGCCCGACCTGGCGTATGACCTGGTCCGCCCCGGCATCGCGATCTACGGGCTGAACCCGATCCCCAAGCGCGGCGACGTGGGATTGCGGCCCGCGATGACACTGAAATGCCCGGTGGCGTTGGTCAAGTCGGTCCGAGCCGGTGATGGGGTTTCCTATGGGCACACCTGGATCGCCGACCGTGACACCACGCTGGCGCTGCTTCCGGTCGGGTACGCCGACGGCATCTTCCGTGGCCTGAGCGGCCGAATGAATGTGCTGATCAATGGCAGGCTGCGGCCCAGCGTCGGCCGCGTCTGCATGGACCAGTTCGTTGTCGACCTCGGCCCCGACGCGGGCGACGTCAGCGAGGGTGACCAGGCGATCCTGTTCGGCCCAGGCGCCGACGGTGAACCCACCGCACAGGATTGGGCCGACGTGCTCGACACCATTCACTACGAGGTTGTCACCAGTCCGCGAGGTCGGGTCGTCAGGACGTACCTGGGCACCTCGGCGGAGGACTCAACCGGTGAGCGATAACGACCCGAAACGGCTGCGGCGCAAGACGAACGCCGGTCTTTTGGCGGGTGCCGCGGGGCTGGCCGCGGTCGGCACCATCGCGGGGGTGTCCATCGCGCGGTCGATGACCAGGCGTACCACGCGCGACGATCTCTACCGGGGCGAGGATTTCGAGCTGCTCGACGCCGACCGCAGCTCGGTGGTGACCACACCCGACGGGGTGGACCTCGCGGTGAGGGAGGCCGGTCCGCAGGACGCCCCGCTGACGGTGGTGTTCGCCCACGGATTCTGCCTGCGGATGGGCGCCTTCTACTTCCAGCGCGCACGCCTGGAGCAGGAATGGGGCC
The DNA here is from genome assembly GCF_032159775.1 of Mycobacterium sp. Taxonomy (GTDB): domain Bacteria; phylum Actinomycetota; class Actinomycetes; order Mycobacteriales; family Mycobacteriaceae; genus Mycobacterium. The sequence goes on along the minus strand of NZ_JAVHWK010000122.1, from coordinate 16,429 downwards.
CCCAGGTGCGGATGGTGTTCTACGACCAGCGCGGGCACGGGCAGTCGGCGGAGGCGCCTCCCGACACCTACACCGTCGAGCAACTCGGCAAGGATCTCGAAACACTGCTCGCCGTGACCGCACCCAAGGGGCCGGTGGTGCTCGTCGGGCACTCGATGGGCGGAATGACGGTGCTGTCGCATGCCCGACAGTTCCCGCAGCGCTACCCCACCCGCATCGTCGGAGTAGCGCTGATCTCGTCGGCAGCCGAAGGTGTCGCACGGTCGCCCCTGACGGAGATACTGAAAAATCCTGTGCTGGAAGCGGTTCGGTTCGCTGTCCGCTACGCACCCAAGACCGTGCACCGGACCAGGGGAGCGGCCAAGTCGGTGATCGCCCCGATCCTGCGGGCGGCGTCCTACGGCGACGAGAAGGTCAGCCCGAGCGTCGTCGACTTCTCCGAGAAGATGATGCTCGGCACCCCGATCGCCACGCTTGTCGAGTTCCTGCACGCGCTCGAGGTGCACGACGAGGAGGCGGCGCTCCCGACCCTGGCCAAGGTGCCGACGCTGATCGCCTGCGGCGACCGAGATCTGATCACACCCGTCGAGCATTCCCAGTCGATGGCCGCCGAACTGCCGAAGTCCGAGCTGGTGATCGTCCGGGGCGCAGGGCATCTGGTGCAGCTCGAACAGCCCGACATCATCGACGACGCGCTCGTCCGCCTGGTCGAACGCGCCACGCCGTCGAAACTCGTCGCAATGACGAGGCGGTTACGCGATAGGGCCAGGCCGCATGGCTGACCGATCGGCGGGGACAGCGGAGCTGCCGACCGCCGAGGACACCAAGGCGCTCGGCGCCAGGCTCGGCGCACTGTTGCGGGCCGGCGACGTGGTGGTGCTGTCCGGCCCGTTGGGTGCGGGAAAGACGGTGCTGACCAAGGGAATAGCCGAGGCGATGAATGTCGACGGACCCGTGACGTCGCCGACGTTCGTGTTGGCACGGGTGCATCGGGCGCGGCAGTCCGGCGCGCCCGCCATGGTCCATGTCGACATGTACCGGCTGCTTGACCACCCCGGCGCCGACCTGCTGGGCGAACTCGACTCACTGGACCTCGACACCGACCTCGCCGACGCCGTGGTCGTCGTCGAGTGGGGCGAGGGCATCGTCGAGCGTCTCTCGGAGCGGCACCTCGACATCCGCCTCGAGCGCGGTGGGCAGACCGAAGTGCGGACGGCGATCTGGCGGTGGAGCCGGTCATGACGAAGGTCGTCCTCGCGATCGACACCGCGACGCCGGCCGTCATGGCGGGAATCGTGCGATGGGACGGTGACAGCATCGACGTACTCGCCGAGCGGATTACCATCGACCCACGCGCCCACGCCGAACAGTTGACCCCCAATGTGCTTGCCGCTCTTGGTGACGCGGGAATCTCGGTGACCGACCTCGACGTCGTCGTGGTGGGTTGCGGCCCGGGGCCGTTCACCGGATTGCGGGTCGGCATGGCCACTGCCGCGGCATACGGCCAGGCTCTCGATGTCCCCGTGTACGGCGTGTGCAGTCTGGACGCCATCGGGGTCGATACCGCGGGGGACGTGCTCGTCGTCACCGACGCGCGCAGGCGCGAGGTGTACTGGGCGCGGTACCGAGACGGTGCGCGCATAGACGGCCCGGCCGTCAGTGCACCGGCCGACGTACCGACCGACGTTGGCGCCGTTGCCGGCTCGCCCGAGCACGCGGCGATGTTTTCACTGCCACGGCAGCCCGCGGTCTATCCGACGGCCTCGGGGCTGGTGCGTGTCGTCGACTGGGCTCAGCCGCCGCAGCCGCTCGTTCCGCTGTATCTGCGGCGGCCCGACGCCAAGCCGCAGGCCGTCCCACCGGTGCAGTCATGACCGTCACCTACGACGAACTGGCACCCGGGGACGCTGCGAGGTGCGCGGAACTGGAGGCGCAGCTCTTCGGCGGCGATGACCCGTGGCCGGCGGCGGCGTTCCTGCGTGAGCTCGCAGCGCCGCACATCCACTACGTCGCCGCACGCGCCGACGACAAACTCGTCGGCTATGGAGGCATTGCCCGACTCGGGCGAAAGGCGCCCTACGATTACGAGATTCACACCATTGGTGTCGATCCCGCATATCAGCGCCAGGGTATCGGCAGGCAGGTGCTGAACCGCCTGCTGCAATTCGCCGCCGATGGCCCGGTCTATCTCGAAGTCCGCACGGACAACGCGGCCGCGATCGCGATGTACGAGAGCGCCGGCTTCGTCAACATCGGGCTGCGTAAGCGCTATTACCGGGTCAGCGGGGCCGACGCCTACACCATGCAGCGCCCCGCACAGGGAGGTTCGTCATGACGACAGTTTTGGCCATTGAAAGCTCTTGCGACGAAACCGGAATAGGCATCGCAGGGCTGGCCGCCGACGGCACCGTGACACTGCTGGCCGATGAGGTGGCCTCCAGCGTCGACGAACACGCGAGGTTCGGCGGCGTGGTGCCCGAGATCGCGTCGCGCGCACACCTGGAAGCGCTGGGCCCCACCATGCGCCGCGCCCTTGACGCGGCAGGCATCGAAAAGCCGGATGTCGTGGCGGCCACCATCGGGCCGGGATTGGCCGGTGCTCTGCTGGTGGGGGTGGCCGCGGCCAAGGCCTACGCCGTCGCCTGGCAGGTGCCGTTCTACGCGGTCAACCATCTGGGCGGGCACCTCGCCGCCGACGTGTTCGACCACGGTCGGCTGCCGGAATGCGTTGGGCTGCTGGTTTCCGGCGGTCACACCAATTTGCTGCATGTGCGGTCGCTGGCCGAACCGATCGAGGAGCTCGGCAGCACCGTCGACGACGCCGCCGGCGAGGCCTACGACAAAATCGCCCGACTGCTCGGCCTCGGCTACCCCGGCGGCAAGGTGCTCGACGACCTGGCCCGCGAGGGTGACCGCGACGCAATCGTGTTCCCCCGCGGCATGACCGGGCCACGCGATGATCCGTATGCGTTCAGCTTCTCCGGGCTCAAGACGGCCGTCGCGCGCTACGTCGAGAAAAACCCGGCCGCACCGCAGGCCGATGTCGCAGCGGGATTCCAGGAGGCGGTGGCCGACGTGCTCACGAAGAAGGCGGTGCGGGCCGCCGCCGAGCTCGGGGTGTCGACGCTGCTCATCGCCGGGGGCGTCGCCGCCAACTCACGACTGCGAGAACTTGCCGAGGAGCGTTGTGCGGCAAAGGGTTTGACCCTGCGGATTCCGCGGCCCCGGTTGTGCACCGACAACGGCGCGATGATCGCGTCCTTCGCCGCGCACCTGGTGGCGGCCGGAGTGCCGCCGTCGCCGCTCGACGTGGCCACCGACCCGGGCTTGCCCGTGGTGAAAGGACAATTGTGAGTGGGAGTCAGGAATGAGCACAGACAAACTCGAGATCACCGAACTGCTGTACCAGTACGCCGAGTTGATCGACGCCGGCGACTTCGACGGCGTCGGACGTCTGCTGGCTCGGTCGACATTCGGCGGCCCGGCGTCCGGGTCGGTCTCCGGCGCGAACAACATCGCGAAACTGTTCGCGATGACCACCCGCCGGTACCCCGAGCACGGAAATACGCCGCGCACAAGACATTTGGTGCTCAATCCCGTCGTCGAACTCAGCGGTGACGGGACCGCCGCCACGCGGTCTACTTTCTGTGTCATGCAGGACACTGAAACCGTGTCGATCCAGCCCATTGTCGTCGGGCGTTACTACGACGCGTTCGCCCGCGACGACCAGGGGTGGTATTTCACCGAGCGAAAGGTCGATATTCAGATGATCGGCGACGTGTCGGCGCATTTGATGGTCGATCCCTCAGCGTTCGGGAAGTAATCGACATGCACTACGACCTGAAGCTACGACCCGCGCAGCCCGCCACCCCGGCAGCGGATGCGTTCGTCATCCACCGGCGGGAGGTTCCGCCGACCGACGGCCTGGGCGGCGTATCAGCTGGCGCACGGACGTCCGGTGAGCGAGCCGCCGATCCTCGACAAAAAGGTCGATGTGCCGACATTGACCCTCTACGGCATGGACGACCATGTCGTCGGCCCCGACTTTCTGATCACCTGCGAGGTGGCGTTCACCGACCGCACCGGCCCAGTCGTTTTGCCCGGGGCCGGCCATTTTTTGCAGTGGGAGCGTGCCGACCTGTTCAACCCGCTGGTCATCGCGCATTTCGGCGACGTGCGCGTTCGCCAGGGGCGATACGCAAGGGCCGACCTTGAGTGCTAGCACTCTCATGTATAGAGTGCTAGGTGGCAGGCGGCCACGCTCTCGACCGGCACCCGCGACGACGGCGCGAGAGCACGGACGCATGCCGAACACCTGTTAATGCTGTCAAGTCAGTAGATCCGGGGATGTGCCCCGGTTCGACCCCGAACTAGTGGAGGGCTCCATCGTGGCGAGCGTGAACATTAAGCCACTCGAGGACAAGATCCTCGTACAGGCCAACGAGGCCGAGACCACGACCGCATCCGGTCTGGTCATTCCCGACACCGCCAAGGAGAAGCCGCAGGAAGGCACCGTCGTCGCAGTCGGCCCCGGCCGGTGGGACGAGGACGGCGAGAAGCGGATCCCGCTTGACGTGTCCGAGGGCGACACCGTCATCTACAGCAAGTACGGCGGCACCGAGATCAAGTACAACAACGAGGAGTACCTGATCCTGTCCGCGCGCGACGTGCTGGCAATCGTCAACAAATAAACGACGAGCTTGACCGCCCCGGTGATCCCCGCGTAGCAGCGGCGGATTTCCGGGGCGTCATGCTTTAGCAAGGACGGATACGCTCATGGCAAAACTTATTGAATTCGACGAAACCGCGCGCCGCGCAATGGAAGCCGGCGTCGACAAGCTCGCCGGTGCGGTACGGGTGACGCTCGGTCCGCGCGGTCGGCACGTGGTGCTGGCCAAAGCTTTCGGCGGCCCGACGGTCACCAACGACGGCGTCACCATCGCTCGTGAGATCGACCTGGAGGACCCGTTCGAGAACCTCGGTGCCCAACTGTTGAAGTCGGTGGCCACCAAGACCAACGACGTCGCCGGCGACGGCACCACCACCGCGACCGTGCTGGCGCAGGCCGTGGTCAAGGCGGGGCTGCGCAACGTCGCCGCCGGCGCCAACCCGATCGAGCTCGGCTCGGGCATCGGCAAGGCCGCCGACGCGGTCTCCGAGGCACTGCTGGCCGCGGCCACTCCGGTGACCGACAAGAAGTCGATCGCTCAGGTCGCCACTGTCTCCTCGCGCGACGAGGTGGTCGGCGAGCTGGTCGGCGAGGCCATGACCAAGGTGGGCCAGGACGGCGTCGTCACCGTCGAGGAGTCCTCGACACTGAATACCGAGCTCGAGATCACCGACGGCGTCGGCTTCGACAAGGGCTTCATCTCGGCGTACTTCATCACCGACTTCGACTCCCAGGAAGCGGTGCTCGAGGATGCGCTGGTGCTGCTGCACCGCGAGAAGATCAGCTCGCTGCCCGATGTGCTGCCGTTGCTGGAGAAGGTTGCGGAATCCGGGAAGCCGCTGTTGATCATCGCCGAAGACGTTGAAGGCGAGGCGCTTTCGACACTGGTGGTCAATGCGATCCGTAAGACGCTGAAGGCCGTCGCGGTGAAGGCGCCGTTCTTCGGGGACCGCCGCAAGGCGTTCCTCGATGACCTCGCCATCGTCACCGGTGGTCAGGTCGTGAACCCCGACGTCGGTCTGGTGCTTCGCGAGGTCGGCCTCGACGTGCTGGGTAGCGCCCGCCGCGTCGTCGTCAGCAAGGACAGCACCGTGATCGTCGACGGTGGCGGCACCCAGGACTCGATCGACGGACGTAAGGCACAGCTGCGTGGCGAGATCGAGGCCACCGACTCCGACTGGGACCGCGAGAAGCTGGAAGAGCGGCTCGCGAAACTCTCCGGCGGTGTCGCGGTGATCAAGGTCGGTGCGGCCACCGAGACGGACCTCAAAAAGCGTAAAGAAGCCGTTGAGGACGCCGTCTCAGCCGCCAAGGCCGCGGTCGAGGAGGGCATCATCACCGGTGGCGGCGCCGCGCTGGTTCAGGCCCGGTCGGCCCTGTCGAAGTTGAAGGAATCGCTGTCCGGAGACGAGGCGCTCGGCGTCGAGGTGTTCTCGCAGGCGCTGTCCGCACCGCTGTACTGGATCGCGACCAACGCAGGCCTGGACGGGGCAGTCGTTGTCAACAAGGTGAGCGAACTGCCTGCCGGGCAGGGCTTCAACGCCGCCACGCTGACCTACGGTGACCTGTTTGCCGACGGTGTGGTCGACCCCGCGAAGGTGACCCGCTCAGCGGTGCTCAACGCCGCGTCGGTGGCCAGGATGGTGCTCAGCACTGAAACGGCCATTGTCGAGAAGCCCGCCGAGGAGGAAGACCACGGCCACGGCCATGGTCACGGTCACAGCCACTAGGAACAACAGCTCCGAAAAACACCCCCGGTCTCAACAGCCGGGGGTGTTTTTTTGCCCGTCACCGAGAATGAGCCGTGTTCTCTGAGTGGTGGACGATCGCCCTAGGCGTGGTCGCGGGTCTTGTGCTGTTGTGGCTGGCGCTCGGTGTCGTTCTGTGGTTGTCGAAACCGGACGATCTCAGTCTGCGCGAGTTGGTTCGGCTGCTGCCCGACCTGCTGGTGTTGCTCAAGCGGCTGGCCAGGGATCCGACGATGCCGAAAGGTGTGCGGATTCGTCTGGTGTTTTTGTTGGGCTATCTGGCTTGGCCGTTTGACCTGATCCCCGACTTCATTCCGGTGCTCGGCTACGCCGACGACGCGATCGTCGTGGCTCTTGTCTTACGCTCGGTCGCTCGACGCGCCGGTCCTGCCGCGCTGTCCAGGCACTGGCCCGGCACGGCGGCCGGCCTCGGTGCCGTGCGCAGGTTGTGCGGCCTTCCAGCAAGCGAATAGCCGGCGGACGCCTAGTCTCCCGACATGGAACACATCTGGCAGTGGGCATGGGATCGGCACGCGGCGAGATACTCGTGGGCGGCGTACGGGATCACGTATCCGGTGCTGACGTCGATCTATCTCGTGCCGTCGATCGCTGTCGTCGCTTTCGAGAAGTCCGATCAGTACGTCGAGGCAGCCGCCGTCACCGTCATCACCGTGCTCGTGCTGGTGTACGTCATGCTTCTCCCTGGCCTGGGCCGAATCCGCCTGGTTGATCAGTGGGCAGCCGGTCGGGAGGTCGATCGTGCGACGGCGCTGGATGCCACCTATACCTCGGCTCGGGGGCTGGTTGCCCGAGCGGTGGGGGGCAACGCCGTTGGGATCGCGCTTCAACTGGTGGTTGTCGGTGTGATCGTCGGGGCGAGCGGATCGCGACTCGTCCAGTACGCAATCCTTGGTGCCGCGTTCGCAACTGCTGTCCAGCTGATCGCGGTGCACAGCTTTGCAGAGGCAGCGTTGCGGCCGGCCAGGGTCGCCATTGCCGGTGACACGGGGCTAGGTGATTCCCTACCCCGCTCTCGCCCGACTTTTGCCGCGTGGTCGAACGTCTGCATCCTCGCGACCGCGTTCGCGTTCGCCACCGGGGGCGCGATGCTGGCGGCCGTGTTCGATCTGGCCGCTTCGGTCCCCGTGCTCGCCGTCGTGATCGGGGGTGCGGTGACGCTGGGCTTCGGAGTGCCGATCACCATGGGCGCGGCGTTCTCACCGTCGCTGCAGCCCGTTCGCGATCTCGCCGCAGGCACTGAACGTGTTGCGGCCGGCGACTACAGCCAGCGCTTGCCGGTAGTTCAAGATGATGACCTCGGTGCGTTGGCGGCGTCGTTTAACCGGATGCAGGCCGGACTGGCTGAGCGACAACGACTTCAGGCCGCGTTCGGCACCTACGTCGACCCGACCCTCGCGGCGCGACTACTCGAGCAGGGCGACGATCTGTTCACCGGTGAACGTCGCGAGGTGAGCGTGATGTTCGTCGACATCCGTGATTTCACGCCGTTCGCCGAGGCCAACACGGCCGAGGACACCGTGGCCCGACTCAACGCCGTTTTCGAGATCGTGGTGCCTGCGGTCGTCGACGCCGGGGGCCACGTCAATAAATTCCTCGGCGACGGCGCCTTGGCAGTTTTCGGCGCCCCCAACGATCTGGCCGATCACGCCGACGCCGCAGTGGCCACCGCGGTGGTGATTGACCGCATGGTCGCAGAACGTTTCGGCGGCGCGCTTCGGATCGGTATCGGGATCAACACCGGTGTGGTGATCGCCGGCACCATCGGCGGTGGAAGCAAGCTGGAATTCACCTTGATCGGCGATGCCGTCAACGTCGCCGCCCGCGTCGAGCAGTTGACCAAGACCACCGGCGACACGATCCTTCTCACCCAACAGTGCGTCGACGCCCTAGTCTCTCGACCACTTGGAATCTCCGACCGTGGGTCCCATGCCCTGAAGGGCAAATCAGGGACATTGCAAGTCTTCAGTCTCGACTCGGCAGCGTGACTCGCCCTTGCATCGCCTGGCGCGCCGGGTGGGGTCCTAATGTGCGACGTCACGCCGACAGGCTCTCTCGCTCGGCAGCGCTCGTCGGCTGCCTTCTTAGAATCGCCGGCCTCACAGCGTGTTTGGTCGTTTTACCATCAACCAGCACGGCCATTCTTCTTTCGGTCCGCGGGGCGCCGCGGCCTCCGCGGTAGGTCTCCAGGTACCGATCGACCTGCTCCTGTTGAAGCGGTGTCGAGAAGATACTGACGGCGCTTGCCGGTTCGGCGACGGCAGTGGTGCGTGCGACCGCACGGCCCGCCGCGCGGAAACCTGCGACGGACGCGGCCAGGCACGCGACCAGAGCGACACCCGAGATCGTGGTCCAGCGACTCTCGGTGGCCAGCGCTGCGACGAATGCTCCGAGCGAGACGAACGCCATGAGTAGCGATGCGTACGCCAACGAACTCACGGAAATACGCCTGAAAGCCTTGAACATTGCTTCATCCACCTCATCCTGGTCGATATCGTCAGCTACGCTACGCGTAGCGTATTGTGCTACGTATGGCGTAGCGCAGGGTTGACCGGCAATATTCCCGTAGCGAAAGGACGAGGGAGACCCGCATGGCACGGCAACGGAGCGTCGAGGACGGCATCGCGGAATCGACACTGGATCTGTTGCGTACACGTGGACCGCGCGCGGTGACGGTTGAGGCGGTCGCCGCGCACTCCGGGATCGCAAAGACGACGATCTACCGACGGCATGCCAATCGGCGCGACATGCTGGCAAGCGCTTTGTCGCGGCTCGCATCGCCGACACCCCTCGATCCCGAGACGAAAGCACCCGACCGACTCAGGTGGGTCATCGATCACGCCGTCGAAACGATCGAGGACGGCATTGGACTCGGCGGCCTGGCGGCGATGTTGACCGACGATGACCCCGATTTCACCGCGGTTTTCCGGCAGATTCTCGTCGACCAACGAGGCAAGGTGGCGATGGCGATCGATGCGGGCAAGGCCGACGGCTCAGTGCGGGAGGACGTCAACACCCCGACGCTGATCGACGCGATCGTCGGCGCATATATCGCCGAGCACGCGCGCACCGGGAAAGTCGCGGACGGATGGAGGCAGCGGCTGTTCGAATTGTTCTGGCCGGCCGTGCGGCTCACACCAGACCCCGCCTGAACCTGAGCGCTGGTTACAGGGGCGTCGGTTGAATCGATATGAGCCGGAACGAGTCCGGCTGGGTGTCGTCAGCCGCGAACCGGACGACCAGAGTGTCGGGGGGAAACTGGGTGGCCAGGTCGTTCAGGGTCCTCGGCAGAAACACTTTGGCCTTGGCATTGCCGTACCAGTTGGGATCGGACGCGTCGACGTCGAGGTTGCTGACCCCGTCGATGGCGGCGTCCCAGCTTTCAACCGGCGCCGGCGGTGCATCTCCGAATCCCGTTGACTCCAGGTACGTATCTCCTTGTCCCGCAAGGGTAATCGCCGTCCCGCCACCGACTGGAGTCCCGGTGATCGTCCCGTTGACGACGTCGGCCGTCACTGACGTCTGCCGCGCGGTGCAGACGTCGTCCACGACGCTGGGGGGCACGCAGAAGCCGGGCAGCGGGGCAGCATGAGCCTCGGCGGTGTTCAGAAGAGCCGGCCCCGTAAGCACAGACATGGCGGCGCCGAAGGTGGCCAATGCGCGGCGGCGACGGTTCGGCATCACAGAACTGTATTCGGCATGTTCGTCATAGGCGCTACGCTGCCGACGGAATCGGCAACAGACGGCGAGGAATTTTGCGCCTCCAGCATCTACGCCACGCAGCGGCCGGGCTTGTAGCCGCAGTGGTCGCGATCGTGCTCGTGCCACCGTCCAGTGCCCATCCGATGGACCCGATCCCTGGCAACGGTTTCTTTGTCGGGCCTGACGTCGCGCCACGCCTCTACCGCACGGATGGATCGGCGTCGACGTTCGGGGTCTGGGTCAGCGATGTGCCGGTCCGATATACGCAACCATCAACGAAACGGTCGCCGGGCAGCGAAAGACTGGCAGTTCGGCGCACCACGAGCCCGGCGCTTCCAGCGAAAATGGGCGAAGCTCACAGCTAATGGCAAGGTGGCTGAATGAGCCGGATTTCCTGCAGGTCAAACCGCACGTGGTTGACGTTGGCGATGACGGGCATCGCGACGTTCGGTGTCCTGACGGCCTGCGCGGGGCCGTCACTGCCCGACAATGCGGGCGCTTCCAGCCTCAAGGAAGGCGTCGCCGCAGGCGCACCGGAAGCGCCGCCCCAGCAGGGGCCGCAGCCGGCGGAGGACGCGCAGCGCGACGTCGTCAAGACCGCGTCGATGACGATCAAGGTTCCCGACACCTCGGAGGCCGCGGACAAAGCGGCAGTCATGGTGGAGGACTCCGACGGTCGGGTCGACAGTCGCAGCGAGGACGCGGGATCCGACCGCGGCTTGGCCCGCACCTCTGTTGTGCTTCGGGTTCCGGTGTCGAAGCTCGACGGTATGGTGCGCGAGCTCAAGACGCTGGGGTCGGTGCAGACGGCCGAGACCAGATCCGAAGACGTCACCGCGCAACGGGTCGACATGGACGCCCGCATCAAGGCGCTGCAGACGTCGGTGGATCGCCTTCTGGCCATCATGCGTGACGCCAAGGATCCCGAAGCGCTCATCTCCGCTGAAAACGCACTCTCTCAGCGCCAAGCAGATCTGGACAGCCTGCGTGCGCAGCGCGACGCGCTCGGCGACCGCATCGAGTACAGCACCGTCGACGTCACCTTCGTCGCCGAGACGATCGGTGGACCGGCGCCCAAGGAGTACCAGGGATTCGTGGGGCAGATCGAACGAGGTTGGGATGCACTGGTTTCCGTTGCCGGCAGCATGGTGCTGCTGTTTGGCCTGGTGCTTCCGTGGCTGGCCGTGCTTGTCGTCGCCGGTGCTATCGGCTATGCGGTGATCCGGCTCGTCAGGGCTCGTCGACCCTAGCCGTGCGGTGTACCGCAGCGACTTTCACTTCAGGGATGTACTGATGTCGATCTCCGAAGTCAGCGTCTGGTGAACCGGACACTGGTCGGCGATCTGCAATAGCCGCTGCCGCTGACTGTCGTCGAGGGCGCCGGTCAATTCGATTTCGCGGTCGATATGCCCGATCCATCCCTTGGTCGTCTCGCAGTGAGCGCAATCTTCCGCGTGAATGCGTGAGTGCCGCAACGTCACTCGAACCGAGTCCAGCGGCCAGCCTTTACGATTGGCGTACATCCGCAGCGTCATCGATGTACAGGCCCCGAGGCCGGCCAATACCAAATCGTAGGGGTTCGGTCCGGCATCGTCGCCGATCGGCCTCGGTTCGTCAGCGACGAGCCGGTGGTGACCGACGGTGATCTGCTGCGTGTAGGTTCCCGACCCTGCCTCCGACACCGTGACCGCGCCCGCGGACGACTCATCGCCAGTCTCGTGTGTTGTCATGCTCTCTCCTCGGTGGTCTCGACAGCCGGTCCATACCGGAGTGGATCGTCCCACGCCAAGGATCCGCCAAGGCGTCCACAGCAGTCTGTGCGTAACGGGCAGAAACGGCCCGACCAACCACAGCGAGGACACCATGAAGTTCCAAATAATTGCGGCGCTGTCCATTGCGGCCGCGGCCGCCTTACCCCTTGCCGACGTCGCAAACGCCTGCGGCGAGGGCGGCGAAATCCCGCACGACCACGACTTCGCCACGCCGTCGGGCAACATCATCTGCAGCGTCTACGCGGACAGCTCAGGGGTGAATTGCGAAGTCCGGGAGCACACCTGGGTGGCGCCGACTTCCACTATCGGCCCTTTCGGCAGGCCATGCGACGTCGATTTCGGGGGTCTGCAGTTCTACGTCAGTCAGGGCAAACCGGCGAACCTCGGATGCTACGAGGGAGCAAGCAAGTTCAGCGCACCGGAAGCGCGCACTCTCGACTACCGCCAGGCCTACTCGCACGGTGCGATCACTTGCGTCAGCGAGCTGTCGAGCGTGACATGCACCGACACCGCCACCGGGCATTTCTTTCGCGCCTCGCGCGAAAGCTACGAACTGGGATAAGGCCCAGCAGCGGGCCTCGCGAACCTTATCCTCGCTGTGTGGTCGACGACCCAGCCCCATGGCAGGACGAGATCCTCAAGACCGCCGCCCGACTGGAAGCCAGGACGAAGCAGACGCGGTGGACCGACCGAACCGGCTACCTCATCGAACGGGACTTTGCGGCCAGCGCGTACGCCATGCGCAAGCTGGTGGAAGCGGGCGAGACGGCGGTAGGACTCAAGGGACGTCAAGTTCCGGTCAGGTGTTTCGAACTGACCGGCAGGCGCCCGCTGTCGGCCGACGACATCGCGGATTGCTATGACTTCGATAACGGCCGTCGGAAAATGCTTTCCCTCGTTGAGCTGTGCGATGAGATCCTGCACAGCGTTGTCTTCACCTTCTGCTGTGGGGAGACCGGGGATCTCTTCGACGGCATATATGTGTCATCGGACAGTGACAAAAACGAATACGTATATCTGCTTTTGGCATCGGACTTCATTGCCGTGTGCTGTGACATCGGCATGGCGGATACGCAGCCAAGATGATTAATACGCAGTGAATTTGACGTTCCCCGTAGAATTGGGTGCTAGCTCCCGTTATGCAGAAGCGCTGACGGTGTGAGCCAAACCACCTGAAAATAAAGCAATAAACGGAAACGTTCGGCTCACCTGCTCGTTGCGCGCTGTGTCGAATCGTCCGATGTAACCGAAGGGGGAGTGTTGTGGAGATGACCCGTGATCGTGCGGGCCAGCCGTGGCGTGCGCGTCACCGCGAGATCTTGAGCCGGATCGTGCGCGAGACCGACCCGCCGACGGACGCCATGCCGCGGATCACGGATTCACAGCGCAGCGAGCGCGACGACGCTTACTACGAGCTCGTTGGCGACGTACTCGATCTGGCCGGGAACATCGGAGCCATTCTGATGGCATCCGGAACTCCTGCGACGGCCACCATGGAGCAGGTCTCGGCCATAGCCGCCGCGTACGGCATCGAACGGTGCGAGGTCGACGTCATCAACACGACGATTCACGTCGCCGCATACCGAGGCCCGACGATGCCCGCGGCGACCACGTTGCACATTGTGCAATCGCGGTCGATGGACTTCAGCCGCCTTGCCGCCGTCGACCGCCTGATCGGCCGCATCAAGGCCGGCGACGTCTCCCCGACAGTGGCCCGAGACGAGCTTGAAACGATCATCACCGCCCCGCACCCGTACAAACGGTGGATAGCCACCCTCGCATGGGGCGCGTTGGCCTTCGCAACGGCGGGAACCCTGGGTGCGAGCCTGCTGGCCTGCCTGGTCAGCGCGGTGAGCGCGATGGCGATCGACCGCGTCAACCGGCGACTGAACAGGCACGGGCTGCCGTTCTTCTTCCAGTACGCGGTCGGTGGCGCGATCGCGACTGCGCCGCCGATCCTCCTCTACGCGCTCAGTCCGAAGCTGGGGTTCCAGTTCGAACCAACGGTGGCCATCGCGGCAGGCCTTGTCGTACTCCTCGCCGGCCTCTCGCTGGTCGGCTCGGTCGGCGACGTCATCTCGGGTGCTCCGGTCACCGCTGCGGCCCGGTTCTTCGAGCTGGTGATGTTGACGGCCGCGACGATCGCCGGCGTGGCATTGGTGCTTCATCTCGCCAGCCGGTTCGGTGCGCCGTTCGTCGGAATCAGCGCAGCTGCCCCGCCCGCGCTGGCGGAGATGCCTGCGCGTGTGGCGTTCGGTGCGGCGAGCGCGACGGCTTTCGCCCTCGCCTGCTATGCCGAGCGGTCTGCCGCGATGGCAGCGGCGTTCGGCGGCGCCGCGGGCACCATCGTCTTTCTTCTCGCCCAGGGCGCCGGCTTGGGCGCCGTGGTGGCGTCGTTCGTCGCAGCGGTGCCCATCGGCCTGGTCGGCCGGCTGATGGAACGTCGCAACCTCGCGCCACCGCTGGTGGTGTCGATCACCGGCATCGTGCCGCTGCTACCCGGCCTCTCGCTGCTGCACGGGATCTACGCCATCCTCAACGATCAGCACGCAGTCGGGTTCGCTTCGGTGCTGGGTGCACTCGCCATCGGCACCGCGCTGGCCGCAGGCGTCACGTTGGGCGAGTGGGGATCGTGGAAGGTTCGCAGGCGCCGGGTGCCGCTTCGCCGGATTCGCTCAACGCGACCTGTCGAAAGCGCGCGCTGAGTCAGGAAGCGCGGCGGATGCCCCGCTTGAGGAGCAGTTCGCGCTCCGACTCCGAGAGCCCACCCCAGATGCCGTATGGCTCTCCGACGGCGAGGGCATGAGAGCGGCACTGGGTGATCACCGGGCAACTCCGGCACATCTCTTTTGCGCGCATCTCGCGCTGTGCGCGGGCCCGGCCACGCTCTCCATCGGGATGGAAGAACACCGAGGAATCGACTCCTCGGCAAAGGCCGTGCATCTGCCAATCCCAGATGTCTGCGTTGGGTCCCGGTAGCTGCTGCGGTTGTGGCATGTGGAAAACCCCTCTCTGCGCACCGATTTGGAGACCGCACGGGTGCGTGAGTTGTGGAACCGAACCGAGCACAAGTCGCCGATGACTACTCGTGCACACAAAGTAGGTGCGCTTAGCAAAAGCAGTCAATAGCCCGAACATGTGCTCAAGGACATAACCGCAGGCCGAGAATTTACATCACGTTCATCGGTTCGACCCGCGCTCATCGATGAGGGTGATAGCCCACGGCCCGGTAATGCACGATGACTCGGGTTTCCGCAGTTCGCTCCGAATGCCGACACGACGATTTCGTTCAGCGGCCCGTCGGCGGTTGACATGGCTGTAACACGTGGCGCACAAACTGTTAACCAAGAGATCCGGCGTCCATCCAACGACCCGTGTCCATGGGTATCGGAATCGCCCCGACGTATTGATAACGTCGGCGGCTGATGATCGCCAACGCCGCCTTCGGCGATGACCCGGGGCGCTGGCCGCTACCGACGGCACAGTCCGCCGAGGAGTTGTGGCTCCGCGCGGTCGTCGCCGGCGGGCAGGGCCGCTACGCGAACGCCTACGCCGATCTCGCTTACCTCCGGCGGCTGCACCGTGTCGGGCGGCTGGCCTCGCTGGCCAACAGCACGCAGGCGTCCTTCCTGCGTCAGCTCGGTCGACACGACGCGGCGCGCGGCTGGGATGGTCGTGCACTGGCGACCGCGGGCGGCGATGTCGAGGGCATGACCGACGCGCTGATCGGCCTGGCCGCCGACGCCCTCGGTGTTCGACGGTTCGCCGCATCCGCGACGGCACTGGGGCGGGTAAGGGGTTTGCTCGACGAAGGGCCGCCGCGCCCTGCGGTGCGGTTGGCGTGGGTGTCGGCCGAACTGGCGATGGCGACCGGCGATGGCGGGACCGCAATAGATCACGCCGAGCGGGCAGTCGAGTGCGCCGACGCGTTCGGCTCGGCGCGTCACCGCGTCAAATCGCAAGTGGTGCTGGCTGCGGCGCTCTGCTGCGACGGCAGGCTCAACCGCTCGCGCGCGGTGGCGGACGCCGCGCTGGACGCCGCGCAGCAACACGGCCTTGTCCCGTTGAGCTGGGCGTTGGCCTGTCTACTCGACGAAATCGGCAGCGGGAACCACTCCACCGCAAAAGTCGTTGGAATTCGCGACGTGTCCGCTGATACGGTGCGGCGCCGTGGCGGCATGTTGCAAGATCGCTGAGCCGGGCGGCGCCGACCCGAGAGTTAGTGTTTAGCCCAGTTACTTAAACGCCACCTGTCCCATCAGTAACGCTGGAGAGAGCTTCACCGATGACAATTTCGGGAGAACGTCTCGATGCTGTCGTTGCTGAAGCCGTGGCGGGCAACCGGGACGCGCTCCGGGAGGTGCTGGAGACCATCCGTCCCATCGTTGTCCGTTACTGCCGGGCGAGGGTCGGGACGGCCGAGCGGAGCGGTCTCTCAGCTGACGATGTGGCACAGGAGGTGTGCTTGGCCGCCATCACGGCGCTGCCGCGCTACAAGGATCAGGGACGACCGTTCCTGG
>NZ_JAVHWK010000113.1:0-47120 GCF_032159775.1 Mycobacterium sp. | reverse complement strand
GTGCAGCTGGCAGGGCTTGGTCACGCTTCCCGACCTGCCCGACAAGCACATCGCACGAATCGTCGTCGGTGAGCACGGAAGCGTTGGCCTGTGGCCCGCAGGCGGATCGAGTCTGCAGTGGTGGTTCGACGTGCCGTGGTCGGCGGACTTCGTCAGGCCAGAGCGGCCGATCGAGATGATCCGGTCCACTTTCACCGGATGGATGGACTCGATCGATCGATTGCTCGAGACCCTGACCGACGACGACCTCGCCCGTTCGCCGTTCCCGCACTTTCGGCATCCGATTACCCGCACACCGGGTCAGGGGGCGCTCACGCTGCTCGGAGATGCTGCGCACACGATGCCGCCAACGCTCGCCCAGGGGACCAACCAGGTGCTGCTCGACACGATGGTGTTGTGCAAGGCGCTCTCGGAACTCGACGCATTCGCATATGGCACGATCGCAAACGTGACCCGCACGCTCGGTGAGACGCAGCGCCTGCGCGACCTCAAGCTGTTGCGCAGCGTTCGCGACCGGATGGACCGCGAATACGCGCAGCCGCTCGACGTGGAGGCGCTCGCCCGAGGCGTGAACATGTCGGCGGGCCACCTGTCCCGACAGTTCAAGCTCGCATACGGCGAATCGCCCTACTCCTATCTCATGACGCGGCGCATCGAGCGTGCGATGGCGATGCTGCGCGGGGGAGATCTCAGCGTCACCGAGGTGTGCTTCGCCGTGGGCTGCTCATCGCTTGGCACCTTCAGCACACGATTCACCGAACTGGTGGGCATGTCGCCGAGCCTCTACCGCGAACAAACCTCAGGCGCCACGCATGCGATGCCGTCGTGCGTGGAGAAACAGGTGACGCGACCGATCAGGAATCGAGAAGCGCCTGCCGCGCGACTGCACCTAGCGTGAACGGCATGGACATCACAATTAACGCGAGCTTTCTTCCGCACGAAGATCCGGAGCAGTCGCTGGCGTTCTATCGCGACGCGCTCGGGTTCGAAGTGCGCAAGGACATCGGTCGAAACGCGATGCGCTGGATCACCATCGGCCCTGCGGGTAGGCCGGATATGAACATCGTCTTGACGCCTCCCGGCGCCGACCCCGGCATCACCGACGACGAACGGCGCGTCATCGCCGAGATGATGGCCAAAGGCACCTACGCCAGCATCATGCTTGCCACCACCGATCTCGACGCCGTGTTCGAGCGGGCGCAGGCCAGCGGTGCCGACGTCATGCAGGAGCCGACCGACCAGCCGTGGGGCTCGCGGGACTGCGCCTTGCGCGATCCCGCGGGCAACACCGTTCGCATCCAGGAGGTGAGGCGTGACTGACGCGGCGAAGAAGATCGACGCCCGGATCGACGAACTCGGTGACTGGCGGGGCGAAATGCTGGCGCGCATACGCGAACTGATCAAGCAGGCCGAGCCTGATGTGGTCGAGGAGTGGAAATGGCGAGGCGTTCCGGTCTGGTACCGCGACGGAATGCTCTGTACCGGTGAGACGTACAAGAACCATGTCAAGGTGACATTCGCGAAGGGCGCATCGCTGGACGACCCGTCAGGCCTGTTCAACTCCAGCCTGGACGGAAACACCCGTCGCGCCATCGACATCGAAGAGAACGATCAGCTGGACGAGAAGGCGTTCACCGCCCTTGTCCGGGCCGCTGTCGAACTGAACTCGAGGCCGCACCGGGCCGGTCACGCCTGAGGCTGATCGCCCTCGACGTCGTCGCCCGGCTGCTCGGCCTCGGCGGGTTCCTCGTC
This sequence comes from Mycobacterium sp., assembly GCF_032159775.1. GTDB lineage: Bacteria > Actinomycetota > Actinomycetes > Mycobacteriales > Mycobacteriaceae > Mycobacterium. The sequence continues at coordinate 45,368 of NZ_JAVHWK010000113.1, read as the reverse complement.
GGCGGGTTGCTCGTCGGCGTCAGATGATGCCGGCTCGTCGGCGTCGGATGCTTCCGGCTCGCCGGTCGACGGTGGCGGGTCGTCGGCGGGGGGTGCCTGCGGCTCCACGACTTCAAGGACGCCGTCGTCGAAGGGGTCATAGAGCGGTGAACCGGCACCTGCGGGTGCCGGCGTGTCCGAGTGCGCGCCGCATCCGTATTCGGCATCGACGACATGGCCGTCCGCGGAGAACTCGTTGACGCATGCGCCGAACATCAATCCGAGGGCCCCGGACAGCGGCAGATAGAAACCGCAGTCCCGGCACACGCGGCGGGTCGATCGGGCCATCGCGGACCCTGGTCCGAAGTCGCCGTCGTGCCAGCGCTGGGCGGCGTCGGCCCGACCCAGTTGGCTCAGCAGGCGCCGTCGGCCAAGGCCCAGGTCGTAGGCGACATCGTCGATCGCCGGGTCGCCGGTGGCGGCGAAGCCGGGTACAAGGCGTTCGTCCTCGGCCGGTGTGGCGAGCAGGTCACCGGGACCGAGGTCGCCGGGCTTCAACCGCTCGTTCCAGGGCACCCACTGCGGCGCCAGCAGCGCCGTCGGCCCCGGCACCAACACCACTTCGCTGATCGTGGCGTGGTCTGCGCCGGGATGCGCTGCCACCACCACGGCCCACTGCCAGCCCTGATAGCCGGGCAGCTTGGCCAGGAAACGATGGGTGGCGGCGGTGGGATCGTCGAACGTCGCGCCCAGATACTCGCCGACGGTGTCACCGCTGTGCTCGACGATCGCCGCGCGCGCCACATCGACGGCGCCCGTCAGCACCGCCTCCAGGTCCGCCGACGACTCGATCGCCGATGCGACCGAGCCGTCCTCGGTGGATTCCGTCACGCTGTCCACGTGGTCAATAGTGCCTGACCGGCCCGCGCGCAGCCACACCCGGTCGGCTGCGCGACGCCGCCATCGCGATGGGGGAGAATCTTGTTGTGAGCGGATCACAGCGGGACCCCCGTGATCGGGGAGACGGAAATGATCCGCGCTATTACCCGCCCCGACCGCCTGCAGGCGACGGCGACGAGCACCCGGGAATGGCGAACTACCCCAGCGACGGCGTGAACCATCGACGCCAGCGCCGCTCGTCCACGCCGAGCGCCAACCGGTATCTGCCGGACCTGGAGGCGCGGTCGTCCAGCCGCAGCGATGCACCTCCCGGTGTCGGTGCGGGCGCGGGTCGCGGCGTCCACAGCGGGCCCCGGTCGGCGGCTCAACGCAGCCGGGAGATGGGCACGAAGATGTACGGCCTGTTTCAGCGTGCCGCCACCGCCGACGGAGCCGACAAGTCGGGCCTGACCGCGCTGACGTATCCGGTGATGGCCAACTTCGCCGTCGACTCCGCAATGGCCGTCGCGCTGGCCAACACGCTGTTCTTCGCGGCGGCGTCAGGAGAGAGCAAGAGCAAGGTCGCGCTCTACCTGATCATCACCATCGCGCCGTTCGCGATCATCGCCCCGCTGATCGGTCCGGCACTCGATCGCCTACAGCACGGCCGCAGGCTCGCCCTCGCCATGTCGTTCGCGCTCCGCAGTGCACTCGTGGTGGTGCTGATAGCCAACTACGACGGCGAGACTGGCAGCTTCCCCTCCTGGGTGCTCTATCCATGCGCACTGGGAATGATGGTGTTGTCCAAGTCATTCAGCGTACTGCGCAGTGCGGTGACCCCGCGTGTGCTGCCGCCGACCATCGACCTGGTGCGTGTCAATTCGCGGCTGACGGTATTCGGCCTGCTCGGCGGAACCATCGCGGGCGGCGCGGTGGCGGCGGCCGCGGAATACTTGTTGAACCTGTTGCACATGCCAGGCGCCCTCTACGTCTGCATCGCCGTGACCGTGGCAGGCGCAGTGCTCGCGATGCGCATCCCGAAGTGGGTGGAGGTCACCGAGGGCGAGGTGCCCACCACCTTGAGCTACCACGGCCGCAGCGACGAACTGCGCCGCCATCCGCAGCGGTTCTCCGAGGCCGGCGGCGCACGACAACCGTTGGGCCGCAACATCATCACTGCGTTGTGGGGCAATTGCACCATCAAGGTGATGGTGGGTTTCCTGTTCCTCTACCCCGCGTTCGTTGCGAAGTCGCACGAAAAGAGCGGCTGGGAGCAGCTGTTGATTCTCGGCCTGATCGGTGCGGCGGCGGCCATCGGCAATTTCGGCGGCAACTACGCCAGCGCCCGGCTGCAGCTGGGGCATCCGGCGCAGTTGGTCGTGCGCAGCACCGCCGCGGTCACCGTGGCCGCGCTGGCCACCGCACTGACCGGAAAGCTGTTGGTGGCGGCGCTTGCCGCGTTGGTGACATCGGCCGCGAGTGCGATCGCGAAGGCCTCACTGGACGCGTCGCTACAAGACGATCTGCCCGAGGAGTCGCGCGCGTCGGCGTTCGGACGGTCGGAATCGCTCCTGCAGCTGGCCTGGGTTGCGGGCGGCGCGACGGGGGTGCTCGTGTATACCCAACTGCACATTGGCTTTACGGTGATCTCGACCATGCTGATACTCGGGCTGGCGCAGACGCTCGTCAGCTATCGCGGCGACTCTCTGATCCCCGGACTCGGCGGCAACCGCCCGGTCGTCGCGGCGCAGGAGGGTGCGCACGCGAGGAGCGGAAAAGGCAAGGGCTGGACGGTGCCGCGGGAGTGAAGAGAGGTTTGGCGGTCCTTGTCGCCGTCGCCGTGCTGGCGTCTGTCGCGACCGGTGTGCTGATCTGGCGGTTGACCCGGTCTCCGGCACCCGAGCACCCGGAGATCAGCGCCTACACCCGCGGCCAACTGGTGCGCGTCGGACCGTATCAGTTCTGCAATGTGCTCAACCCCACCGAATGCGAAACACCGCGCAGTGACGGCCAATTGGCCGTCGATGCGCGCAACGCGGTGCAGCTGTCCGTGCCGCAGGCGATTGCCCGTGCGCCGTGGGTCCTTGTGCGGTCCTACGAAGGCGCCGACGTCGTCAACGAATTCCGGTCGAGTAGCACACTGGCGGTCACGATCCCCACGATGGATCCGCACCGCGGCAGGCTTTTCGGCTTCGCGGTGCAGCTGCCGACGCTCGTGCGCGACGAGGCGGGCAACGAGTTTCCGTGGACGCACGCCGAGTGGTCGGTGCGCACCACCTGGCCCTAGCCTGCCCCGTGTCCGGCGGGTACGCGCTCGCCGTCCCGCGTCGGCCCGGGCGGTGAGCCGTCGCCGAACGGCCTGCCGCCCAATGCTTCCCGGCCGTGCGGTGTCAGCCAGTTCGACAAGCCCGGGCCCTTCGGCACGATGCGGGTCGGGTTGATGTCGGTGTGCACCATGTAGTAGTGCTGCTTGATCTGGACGAAGTCGGTGGTGTCACCGAAGCCGGGAGTCTGGAACAGGTCGCGCGCATAGCCCCACAGTGCGGGCATCTCGTCGAGCTTGGAGCGGTTGGCCTTGAAGTGACCGTGATAGACGGGATCGAAGCGCGCCAGCGTGGTGAACAACCGGACGTCAGCTTCGGTGATGGTGTCTCCGACCAGGAACCGCTGATTCTCCAGCCGCCCGTTGAGCCAGTCCAGCGCGGTGAACAACCGGTCATAGGCCTTCTCGTAGGCCGCCTGCGAGCCGGCGAAGCCGCACCGGTAGACGCCGTTGTTGACCTCGGTGTAGATCCGCTTGGCGACCTCGTCGATCTCCTCGCGGAGCGGCTCGGGATAAAGCTCCGGTGCCCCGTCGCGGTGATACGCCGTCCACTCGCCGGACAGGTCGAGCGTCATCTGCGCGAAGTCGTTGGCGACGACCTGCCCTGTCGGCACGTCGACGATTGCGGGCACCGTGATGCCCTTGGGGTAGTTCGGATCGCGGGCGAAGTAGGCGTCCTGCAGCCGCGGGATCTTGAGCACCGGGTCGACGCCGCCGGGGTCGAGGTCGAAGGTCCAACTGCGGGCGTCGTGGGTGGGCCCGCAGAAGCCGATCGACAACACATCTTCCAGGCCGAGCAGCCTGCGCACGATGATGGCGCGGTTGGCCCACGGGCAGGCCCGCGCGACGATCAGCCGGTAACGGCCGGGTTCGACGGGATAGCCGTCGCGGCCGTCCGCGGTGATGCGGGTGGTGATGTAGTCGGTTTCGCGGTTGAACTCGCCGCCGCTGGAGACATATTCAGCCATGCCACCAGCATGCCCCCATTCGCGCGGGAGGCTACTGGCCGTCGAGTTCTCGGGCGACGGCCTTGACCACCTCGGACACCCGGCGCGCCACCTTGCGGTCGGGGTAGCGGCCCTTGCGTAGCTCTGGCTGCACCGCGCCTTCCAGCAGCGTGATCATGTCCTCGACCATGCCGTGCAGTTCGTCAGGCGAGTGCTTGTGCTCGGCCGCGGCGGCCTCACGACGGGTACGTGTCAGGCTCGGTGGCGAGTCGAGGATCTTCAGGCTCAACGCCTGCGGGCCACGGCGACCGGCTGCCATGCCGAACTCGACCTTCTGTCCCGCTTTCAGTCCGTCGACGCCTGCAGGCAGCGCGGAGGAACGCACGTAGACGTCCTCGCCCTCCTCCTGCGACAAAAAGCCGAAGCCCTTCTCGACGTCGTACCACTTAACCCGGCCGGTCGGCACTGGTCTCACCCGCTCGTCTCTGTCAATCACATAAGGAAAGCGTCCCGCCTTTTCCGCAGGGACGCGTTGGGAAGATCCTACTCGGAGGCCGCGCAGACCAGCACCCCCATTACTCGGTAGGCTGAAACCCACGCTGGAGGAAGAGATGCGCCTGATCCTGAACATCATCTGGTTGGTTTTCGGCGGCCTGTGGCTGGCGCTGGGATACCTGCTGGCAGCTCTGATCTGCTTCATCCTGATCGTCACGATCCCCTTCGGCTTCGCGTCGCTGCGCATCGCGTCCTATGCGCTGTGGCCGTTCGGTCGCACGGTGATCGACAAACCGGGCACCCGGCCGGGTGCGCTGATCGGCAACATCATCTGGGTGCTGCTGTTCGGGATCTGGCTGGCCATCGCACACGTCGTCACCGCGGTCGCGATGGCGGTGACGATCATCGGCATCCCGCTCGCCCTGGCCAACCTCAAGCTCATCCCGGTCTCGCTGGTGCCGTTGGGCAAGGAGATCGTGCCCGTCGATGAGACGCGCGACCTGTCCTCAAACTCTTCACGAGCCGCCGCGTGACCGTCGTCGCGCTCGGCGTTCCCTCGGTGTCTCGTCCCGTCGGGCCCGCACCGACCGACGGACCGCTGCTCGACACCTACGGCCGGGTGGCGACCGATCTGCGGGTGTCACTGACCGACCGCTGCAACCTTCGGTGCACGTACTGCATGCCTGCCGAGGGGCTGGACTGGATGTCGGGCGAGCAGCTGCTGACGGTCGACGAGCTCACCCGCCTGCTCGGCATCGCGGTGACCCGGCTCGGCGTCACGCGCGTTCGCTTCACCGGCGGCGAGCCCCTGTTGGCCAAGCGCCTGGAAGAGGTCGTCGCCGCGACCGCCGCGTTGCATCCTCGACCTGAAATCACGTTGACCACCAACGGGATTGGCCTGCATCGCCGGGCTGACGGCCTCAAGCGCGCCGGCCTGGACCGGATCAACGTGTCGCTCGACACGGTCGACGCCGAACATTTCGCGCACATCACCCGTCGCGACCGGCTCGCCGACGTGCTGGCCGGCCTTGCCGCGGCGCACCGCGCGGGCCTGCGGCCGGTCAAGGTGAATGCCGTCCTCGACCCGACGACCGGGCTCGAGGACGCGGTGTCGCTTCTGCGCTTCAGCCTCGAGCACGACTACCGGCTGCGCATCATCGAGCAGATGCCGCTTGACGCCGGTCACGAGTGGTCCCGCGGCACGACAATCGGCGCCGACCAGGTGCTGGCCACCCTGCAGAGGCACTTCACGCTGACCCCGGACCCCGCTCCACGCGGCTCCGCGCCCGCACAACTCTGGCTGGTCAACGGCGGCCCAGCGACCGTCGGCATCATCGCGTCGGTGTCGGATGCATTCTGCTCGGCCTGTGACCGCACCCGACTGACCGCCGACGGCCAGGTGCGCAGCTGTCTGTTCTCCCGCGAGGAGACCGACCTGCGCGCGCTGATGCGTACGGGCGCCGACGATGCCACCGTCGAGGCGGCATGGCGCGCCGCGATGTGGGCCAAGCCCGCGGGCCACGGCATCAACGACCCCGACTTCGTGCAGCCGGACCGGCCGATGAGCGCGATCGGCGGATGACCGTGGAAGCTGCCACTGCGCAGACGCTGACGCTCACCGTGCGGTACTTCGCCGCGGCTCGCGCCGCCGCAGGCACCCAGACCGAAACCGTGCAGACGGCGTCCGGGACAACCGTCTCCGCGCTCGTCGAGACCCTCGCCGAGCGCGGTCCTGAGCTCGCCCGGGTGCTGCGGCGGTGTTCCTTCTTATGTGACGGCGTCGCCGTTCGCGACCAGACCGCAGAGCTGACAAACGGGCAGATAATCGATGTGCTGCCGCCCTTCGCCGGCGGCTAATCGTGATTTACGTCACATAACAAAATGGTCACAAGCTGGCTACAGACTGGTGGAGCACGACATGCACCAGCAGAAACGCCCGAGACTCCTGCGCTTTTAGAACCTCATTAGGATTTGCCGCCAGGCGAAACGCCGCAACGAGCAAAAGATGACTACAACGCGCAGACCCGTTAAGTTCTTCCGCAAGCCAGTCGACCCTAATCGGCTAGCCTTTCCTGCCTGGTAGCGCCGAGCTCCATCCGTCGGGCAGGAACTCACCGAAAAATCATGGATGGAGGCGGGGGACCCAACCGGTCCACCGAAAAAGGACCAGGAGCCGCTTGCGGCTCCTTGGGGTGAAGCCGAAACCGTTTCTCGAAACGGCCAGGCCGGGCAACCTCTCCAGCCCGAACCCGACAGCTGACCTCGCGGGCGCATCAGAGAGGACTTAACACACCCATGAGCAGTGGACGGCACCGTAAGCCCACGTCATCGGCAAAATCAGTAGCGAAAGTCGCCTTCACGGGCGCAGTCATCGGTGGTGGAGGCCTCGCCCTCGCCGGGCATGCGGGAGCAGCCACCGATGGCGAATGGGACAAGGTTGCAAGCTGCGAGTCCGGCGGCAACTGGGCCATCAACACCGGCAACGGCTACCAGGGCGGTCTGCAGTTCTCGGCGGGCACCTGGCGTTCGCACGGCGGCAGTGAGTTCGCGCCGTCGGCCCACATGGCCACGAAGGAAGAGCAGATCGCGGTCGCCGAGCGCGTCCTCGGCAGCCAGGGCCGCGGCGCGTGGCCGGTCTGCGGCCGCGGGCTGTCCAGCTCGACGCCGCGCAACGTGATCGACAACGCTCAAGAAGCCGTCGACGGCGCCATCGATGCCGCGGGGTTGAATGGCGAGCTGCCGTCACCTCCGCCTCTCGACCCGTTCGCACCGCCACCACCGGATGCCGCTCCCGTCGACGCGCTGGCCGCCCCGCTGCCCGACGCCCCACCGCCGGCACCCGAGCTTCCGCCGCCACCGGCACCCGAGCTTCCGCCTTCCCCGGCCGCCGAGTTCGTCTCACTCGACGCGCCGCTGCCCGACGCGTCGCAGATGCCCGACGTCCCGCCGCTGCTGGACACCCCGCTACCGGACGCCGCGCCCGTCGCGCATCCGGTCGTCAACGCCTCGCTCGAGCAGCCCGCAGCGGACTGGGATGTCGCAGCCGACGCCCCCGCCGACGGCCCCCAGCAATGGGCGCTGCACATGGCACCACCGCCGCTGGAGCCCGCGCCGACGCTTCCCGGTCCGGCCCCGGTCGATCCGCTGGCCGCACCGGCGCCCGCAGCCGATCCGTTGGCATTGGTGAACTCGGTCGATATTCCTGCGCCGGCTCTCGACGCGGCCAACCAGGCGGTGACCGGCGAGCTTCCTGTTGCGGCCGCCGAGGTCCCGCACCTGGCCAGCCCGCAGAACCTGCCGACAGGCACCACGCTGAATGAGGGCGACCTACCGGCTCAGAGCCCCAACGTCGGCTACCTCAAGGATTTGTGGCACGCGATCCAGACCCAGGACATCACGGGCAAGGACGCGCTGCTCGCGCTGACCCAGCGGCCGATGTCGACCCCGGAACCGGGTTCGGAGAACCTCAACGCGGGTCCGGGCATCGCTCCCGGGCCGGTCGGGGATGTTCCGCCTGCTCCTCTCGGAGCCGAGGTTGCGCCCGCGCCGATGCCGGGCGAGCCGGTAGTGCCGCCTGCGCCCGTCGGCTAGGCCGAACCCACCCACTCGTCGGAGCCGTCGGCGAAGAACTGGTGCTTCCACACCGGTAGCCGTGCCTTGACGCTGTCCACCAACCGGGCGCAGGTGTCGAACGCCGCCTGCCGATGGTCGGCGGCGACGGCGGCCACCAATGCCGCGTCTCCGATCTCGAGTGCACCGATGCGGTGGCTGACGGCGATCGCCCGGACACCCGTGCAGTCGGCCGCGATCTCGGCGGCGACGTCTGCGAGTGTCTGCTGGGCGGTCGGGTGCGCGGAGTACTCGAGCCTCGTCACCGAGTGCCCGCTGTCGTGATCCCGGACCACGCCTGCGAAGCCGACGACGGCCCCTGCGGCCTGATGCGCAACCAGACCCTCGTGCTCGGCAAGCTCGATGGTCTGATCGGTCAGCTCGGCGCGCAGCACGACGGCGGTCACTGCGCGTGGTCCTTGCCTGCGAGCTGGTCGAGCGCGTGCTCGAGAACATCGTCGAGCACGCCGAGACCGTCCTTGACGCCACCCGTCGATCCGGGCAGGTTCACGATCAGCGTGCCGTCCCTGACGCCGCAGACGCCGCGTGACAGCACCGACGTCGGCACGTGCGGCAACCCGGAGCGCCGGATCGCGTCGGCCAGGCCCGGAATCTGGTAGTCGACCATGTCGGCGGTGGCGTCAGCAGTGCGGTCCGTCGGCGAAATGCCGGTACCGCCGGAAGTGATTATCGCGCTGACGTTTTCGCCGACCGCCGCGAACAGCGCGCGCACCACCGCGCTGCCGTCCGCGGCCACGACGGGCGCGGGGGTGACGATGCCGCGCTGGTTCAGCCAGTCGACGATGATCGGGCCGGTGCGGTCGGTGTAGACGCCGGTCGCCGCGCGGGTCGATGCGATGATCACCCTCGCCGTACGCGTCATGTCCATCTGTCCTTCGGGCGAGCGCTCATCACCGTGTCCACGTCCCCGTTTTTCCGCCCTCTTTGCGGAGCACTCTGATGTCGTCGATGCTCGCCGCCGGGTCGACGGCCTTGAGCATGTCGTAGAGCGTCAGCGCGGCCACGCTCACTGCCGTCAACGCTTCCATCTCGACCCCGGTGCGGTCGGTGCTGCGCACCGTCGCCGTGATGCCGACCTCGGCCTCGCCGATCTCGAAGTCGACGTCGACCCCCGTCAACGCCAGCTGATGGCACAGCGGGATCAGGTCGCTGGTGTGTTTGGCCGCCAGGATGCCTGCGACCCTCGCGGTGGCGAGCGCATCACCCTTGGGTAGCCCTCCGCTCGCGATGAGTTCGACCACATCGGCGCGGGTCCGCAGCGTGCCTGCCGCGACGGCGCTGCGCCTGGTGGCGTCCTTGCCGGTCACGTCGACCATGTGGGCCGCGCCCGACTCGTCGAGGTGTGACAGCCGATCCCCGCCAGGCTGGACCACCGTTATTTGTTGACGACGGTGACCGGGTGCGTATACGGCAGATCCTCGGACGGCATCGGGAACGTCAGGTCGCCGAAGGGCGACAGCGCGCCGGTGCGGTCGGCGGCCAGCTCGCTGACCGCGTGATCGTCGTCGACGTCGGTGGTCGGCCACCCGTTGTCGATATAGCGGGTCTTCTGCTTCTTCTCTGCCACGCCCCATATTGTGGCAGGCGCCGCGGCGAGTGGCGAGACCGGCGCGGACGCGAGGAGCGAGACGGGCTTGAGCCTGCTTTACGCTGGTCAGTAATGTCCGAACACAATCCGGGCGCCCCGTTGGGTGCCTGGCTAGCCGATTTGCCTGACGAGCGGCTGATCCGGCTGCTGGAGCTGCGGCCCGACCTGACTCAGCCGCCGCCCGGCAGCATCGCAGCACTTGCTGCCCGCGCGCAGGCCAGGCAGTCCGTCAAGGCCGCCACCGACGAGCTGGATTTCCTGCACCTCGCGGTGCTCGACGCACTGCTGACCCTGCACGCCGACACCACGCCGGTGCCGCTGAGCAAGCTGACGTCGCTGATCGACGGCCGCATCGGCGAGGATGGCCTGGCCGCCGCCGTCGACGATCTGCGCGAACGCGCTCTGGTGTGGGGCGACACCGAGGTCCGGGTGGCCGCCGAGGCCTCGGCGGGCCTGCCTTGGTATCCGGGACAGGCGGTCCTCGAAGGCGCTGAGCTAACCAGCGCCGAGATCGCCGATCGGCTCGCTGTCGTCGACGATGCGCAGCGCGATCTGCTGCGGCGGTTGACGGAGGGCTCGCCGATGGGCAGGACCCGCGACGCCGCGCCCGGCACGCCGCCGGACCGGCCCGTGCAGCGGCTGTTGGCGGCGGGCCTGCTCCGCCAGATCGACGCCGAAACCGTCATCCTTCCCCGACTGGTGGGTCAGGTGTTGCGCGGCGAGGTCCCAGGGCCCCTCGGGCTGACGGCGCCAAACCCCGTGGTGTCGACGACGACCGCAGCTGACGTCGACGCAGTCGCAGCGGGCGCCGTCATAGATCTGTTGCGCGAAGTCGAGCTGGTGATCGAAACCCTGGGCGCCACACCGGTTCCCGAACTCCGCAGCGGCGGCCTCGGTGTACGCGACGTCAAGCGGTTGACGAAGGTGACCGGGATCGACGAGCAAAGACTCGGCCTTGTCCTCGAGGTCTCGGCCGCCGCGGGGTTGATCGCGGCCGGCCTGCCCGACCCCGAACCACTCGACGGCTCTGGGCCGTACTGGGCGCCGACCGTGGCCGCCGACCGGTTCATCGAATCCCCCGTCGCTGCCCGCTGGCAGCTGCTTGCGTCGACCTGGCTGGACCTTCCCGGTAGACCGGGGTTGATCGGCAGTCGTGGACCGGACGGCAAACCCTATGCGGCGCTGTCGGATTCGCTCTACTCCACCGCCGCACCGCTGGACCGCCGGTTGTTGCTCGCCGTACTCGCCGACCTGCCCGAGGGGGCGGGGGTCGACGCGGCAGAGGCGTCGAGCGCGATGGTGTGGCGGCGCCCCCGCTGGGGGGTGCGGCTTCAGCCGCAGCCGGTCGCCGACCTGCTGACCGAGGCGCACGCGCTCGGCATCGTCGGTCGCGGCGCGATCACCGGGCCTGGACGCAAGCTGCTCGCGGGCGATGTCGGTGCCGTCGATGCGATGGCGCGGGTACTGCCCAAGCCCATCGACCACTTCCTGCTGCAGGCCGACCTGACCGTCGTCGTCCCCGGGCCACTCGAACGCGATCTCGGCGAGCAGTTGGCTTCCGTGGCGACCGTGGAGTCAGCGGGTGCGGCCATGGTGTATCGGATCAGCGAGTCGTCGATCCGGCGTGCACTGGACACCGGTCGCACGGCAGGCGAACTGCACGCCCTTTTCGGGCGACACTCCAAAACCCCTGTACCGCAAGGTCTTACTTATCTCATCGACGACGTAGCGCGCAGGCACGGACAGCTGCGGGTCGGGATGGCCGCGTCGTTCGTCCGTTGTGAGGATCCCGCACTACTTGCCCAGGCGGTCGGCGCGCCCGCCGCCGAACCCCTCGAGATGCGGCTGCTCGCCCCGACTGTCGCGGTGTCACAAGCGCCGATCTCGGAGGTGCTCGCGGCATTGCGCACCGCGGGCTTCGCTCCCGCCGCCGAGGATTCCACCGGAGCGATCGTCGACATCCGCGCCTGCGGTGCGCGCGTCCCCGCGCCTGCCTATCGCCGCGCCCCTCGAGCGCCGACGCCCGCGCCGGGCCAGACGTTGAGCGCGATCGTCGCCGTGCTGCGCAAGGTCGCGGCGACGCCGTTCGCCAACATGCGGATCGACCCGGCGGTGGCCATGTCGCAGCTGCAGGAGGCGGCCCGGGTGCAGAGCTCGGTAGTGATCGGATATGTCGACCCGGCCGGGGTGGCCACCCAGCGCGTGGTGGCGCCGGTGTCCGTCCGCGGCGGCCAGCTGACCGCGTATGACCCCGCGACGGGCCGGGTCCGCGACTTCGCCATCCACCGCGTCACGTCGGTGATGTCGGCCGACGAGGCCTGATTCCGCGGGGCTGTCGGGGCGCATGTCGCAAGAGTCGGGATAATGGACAAAATGACAGACGGGCCCTTGATCGTGCAGTCCGATAAAACGGTGCTGCTCGAAGTCGACCACGAGCAAGCGGGCGCGGCGCGCGCCGCGATCGCCCCGTTCGCCGAGCTGGAACGCGCGCCCTAGCACATCCACACCTACCGGATAACGCCGCTGGCGCTGTGGAACGCCCGGGCCGCAGGCCACGACGCCGAACAGGTCGTCGACGCGCTGGTGTCGTTCTCTCGGTACGCGGTTCCGCAGCCGCTCCTGGTCGACATCGTCGACACGATGGCCCGGTACGGCCGGCTTCAACTGGTGAAGAGCCCCGTGCACGGGCTGACCCTCGTCAGCCTCGACCGCGCGGTCCTCGAGGAGGTGCTTCGGCACAAGAAGATCGCGCCGATGCTGGGCGCCCGCATCGACGACGACACCGTCATCGTGCACAACAGCGAGCGCGGTCGGGTCAAGCAGATGCTGCTCAAGATCGGTTGGCCTGCAGAAGATCTGGCCGGCTACGTCGACGGCGAGAAGCATCCGATATCCCTTGACCAGGAGAACTGGCACCTGCGCGACTACCAGGAGATGGCCGCCGACTCGTTCTGGCAGGGCGGCTCGGGCGTCGTCGTGCTGCCGTGCGGTGCCGGCAAGACGCTCGTCGGCGCTGCGGCGATGGCCAAGGCGGGCGCGACGACGCTGATCCTGGTCACCAACACCGTGGCGGGCAGGCAGTGGAAGCGCGAGCTGATCAGCCGCACGTCGCTGACCGAGGAAGAGATCGGCGAGTACTCCGGGGAGAAGAAGGAGATCCGACCGGTCACCATCGCCACCTATCAGGTGATCACCCGCCGCACCAAGGGCGAATACCGGCACCTCGAGCTGTTCGACAGCCGAGACTGGGGCCTGATCATCTACGACGAGGTTCATCTGCTGCCCGCGCCCGTCTTCCGCATGACCGCCGATCTGCAGTCCCGGCGCCGCCTCGGGTTGACGGCCACCCTGATCCGTGAGGACGGTCGCGAGGGCGACGTGTTCAGCCTGATCGGACCCAAGCGCTATGACGCGCCGTGGAAGGACATCGAGGCTCAGGGCTGGATCGCGCCTGCGGAGTGCATCGAGGTGCGGGTGACGATGACCGACAACGAGCGGATGCTCTACGCGGTTGCCGAGCCGGAAGAGCGGTACAAGCTCTGCTCGACGGTGCATTCGAAGATCGCGGTGGTGAAATCGATCCTGGGACGCCACCCCGGCGATCAGACGCTGGTGATCGGTGCCTACCTCGATCAGCTCGACGAGCTTGGCGCAGAACTCAACGCTCCGGTGATCCAGGGGTCGACGAAGACAGCCGAACGTGAGGCGCTGTTCGACGAGTTCCGCCGCGGCGAGATCCCCACGTTGGTGGTGTCCAAGGTCGCGAACTTCTCCATCGATCTGCCGGAAGCCAATGTGGCGATACAGGTTTCGGGGACGTTCGGGTCGCGCCAAGAAGAGGCGCAGCGGTTGGGCAGGCTGCTGCGACCCAAGGCCGACGGCGGCGGCGCGATCTTCTACTCGGTGGTGTCCCGCGACAGCCTGGACGCCGAGTATGCCGCGCACCGCCAGCGCTTCCTGGCCGAGCAGGGCTACGGCTACGTCATCAAGGACGCCGACGACCTGCTCGGCCCTGCCGTCTAGACGTGAGACCCAACGGGTTTCGCGACGGTCAGTAGCACCACCGAATCCTCCACCGCGTGCAATCCGTGACGAACGCGCGGCAGGATGATGTGATCTCCGGGCGACCCGTCCCAGCCTGCCGACGAATTGGTCACCCGCACCCTGCCCTGCAGCACCTGCAGTGTGGACTCGCCGGGGCTTTCATGGTCGTCGAGCGTGCTACCCGCCGTCATCGCCATCAAGGTCTGACGCAACGAGTGCTCGTGGCCGCCGTAGATCGTGTGCGAGCTGCGACCGCTGCTCGCGGCGCGCGCCGTTTCCAGATGCTGTCGCGCGAGCGCGGTGAGCGAGATCTTCTCCATCGCCGGCGTCTCCTCTCAGACGATCGGACATGAAAAATACGTGTTTGAGCCGAACACAACCAACAACACCATTCTCGTCATCGGCGGCACCGGCAAGCCACGACTTCGGCATCTACGCCTGCGAGACTCTGCGACCGGCGCGTGGCCGCCCCTAGTGCGCTAGCCTCGTGACCCATGACACGACGCAGGAGAATCGTGACGGCAGCTGTCGCCGGCACGGTCATCGGATTCGGCACGCTGGGCGCGGCGGCCAGCGCTGCTGCCGATCCGGTGCCGCCCCTGGTGCCGGGTGAGCCCGCTCCGCCGGGTCAGCCGGTGATCGAAGCCGCTCCCGCGGGCCAGCCCGTTGGAGGCGACGTGGTCGCGGCGCCGCCGCCGGTCGGACCGCCGATGGTGCCCGAGATCTCGAACCCCAAGTACGGCTCGGGGCAATCGGACGGCCCGTTGGGCTTCCTGCGGGATGCCTGGCATCAGGCCAAGGATCCGTACAACTTCGCCGAAACGCCGGAAGGCCAGATGCCGGGAGGCGCGCCGCCCCCGGCAGGTGCCGGTCCCGCGCCGCAGCTGCCGCCCGGCTTCAAATCGTTGAACGCCCCGGGTTCCGAAGCCCCGCCGTCGGCGCCGCAGGGCGCCCCGGGCGCCGCGGGGGGCGGTCCGCCGCTGCCCGAGGGCTACTACCCGATCAGCGGCCCACCTCCTCCCGGCTACTTCGACGGCCCTCCGCCGCCGAACGCGCCGCCGGGAATGGCACCGATTCCGGCTGGGCCACCGCCGACGCCCTAGGCGGCGCTAGCTCGGCCCAGCTGTGTGAGGTTCGGCCTCGCAGCTGCGAGCAATTCGGTCGTGGCGTGCTTCGCGTACGCCGACGCATCATCGGCTCATGCATGCGAATTGGGCCCATATCGTCAAAGGCGCAGCGGCGTTGGCCGCGGCCATGGGCATCGGGCGGTTCGCCTACACACCGATCCTGCCGCTGATGACCGCGCAGGCGAACCTGACCCCGCAGTTGGCCGGAAATCTGGCGACCGCGAACTATGTCGGATACCTCGCAGGCGCGTTGGCAGGCACCGCGTCGAACCGGTTGACCCGGTCGGCGATGGCGTTGAGGGTGTCGTTGGTCGTGCTGGTTGCCACGCTGGCGGCAATGCCCTTCGCATCCAACGCTTTTGGCTGGTTGGGCTTGCGTGCCGTCGCCGGCTTCACCAGCGCAGTGGTCTTCGTGATCGCCGTCAACTCGATGCTGGATCAGCTCGGCGACCACTCACCTCATCTACCCGGGTGGGGTTTCGGCGGCGTCGGCGTCGGCATCGCCTTGTCGGCGGTGCTCGTGCTCGCCCAGCCTGGCGCGGGATGGCAGTCGGCGTGGTGGATCGCTGCGGTATCTGCCGCAGTGCTCAGCATCTTCGCCTGGACCATGGGCGGAACACGAAGTGTGGCAGCCGATTCGATCGCCGCGCCGCAGCGCATCGCCGAGGTCTTCAGCGAGAACGTCATCTTCCAGGGGCTGCACCCCTACAGCGTCGGGCGCCACGGCGTGGGCGAGTACTACTCGGCCCAGCCCTCCGGTATGACGGTCACCTACCGGCTGCTCGAAACGCGTCGACCGGCACACGATTTGGTGCTCGGTTACGCCAAGGTCGACTTCGCGTTTCCCGACCGGCCCACAGTCGACGTCTACCTGGGTGCGCTTCTCGAACGCGGTGAGGACGGCTGGCGTATCGGCCACTACCAGGTGTCGCGTCTCGGCGGCTAGCCGCTAGCTCAGCTCGGGGATGACCTTCTGCTCGAACAACTCGATGCCGCTGCGGTCGTAGGCGGCTTCGGGGAAGTAGAGGATCGCGTATTCGCAGCCGAGGTCACGCATGCGCTTCAGCTTCTCGACGACCTGCTCGGGGGTACCAGATGCGGAGTCCGGTGACCTGACCATGTTGAGCATGTTGTCGACCGCCTGTTCGTTCGCGACGCCGACCTGCTTCTCCCGAATCCGGGCGATGTGGTCCGCCACGTCTGCCTCGGACTCGCCGATGACGGCGTTGAAGTTCGACGAGCGGACGATCGCGTCGTAGTCGGTGCCGACGTCACGGCAGTGATCGGCGAGGACCTGCGACTTGTGAGCGAACACGTCGGGTTCGGAGCTGAAGTTCGTGTACTGCGCGTAGCGCGCAGCAATCTTCAGCGTGACCTTCTCGCCACCGCCTGCGATCCACAGTGGAGGTCCACCGTCCTGCAACGGCTTAGGCGCAACGATCGCACCGTCGACGGCATAGTGCTTGCCCGCGAACGTGACTCGTCCGTCGCGCCAGGCGTCACGCATGATCTGGACACCTTCGTCGAGCCGTGCCAGCCGCACACCCGCTGACGGGAAGCCGTACCCGTAGGCCTTCCACTCGTGCTCGTACCAACCGCCACCGATACCCATCTGAACCCGGCCGCCCGAGATGATGTCGGCGGTGGCGGCCACCTTCGCCAGGTACACCGGATTGCGGTAGCTCATCGCCGTGCACATCTGGCCGAGCTTGATGCGCGACGTGGACGCCGCGTAGGCCGACATCAGCGACCACGCCTCGTGGGTCGCCTCGTCGGTGGGCATCGGCACCGTATGGAAGTGGTCGTAAACCCACAGCGAGTCCCAGGCCCCGTTGTCGGCGTATTGCGCCAGCTCACGCATTACCGGCCAGTGGTTTTCGGTGGGAATGCCGACGAGATCGAGTCGCCATCCCTGTGGGATGAACAATCCAAAGCGCATATGTCGCACTCTACGACCGCGACTAGCCTGGCAATCATGGCCCTATCCAAGGAAGAACGCGAACAGTTTCTGGCCGAACCACATGTCGCCGCCCTGTCGGTTAGCGCGGGTGACAAGCGCGGACCGCTGACCGTACCGATCTGGTACCAGTACAGCCCCGGCGGCGAACCGTGGATTCACACCGGGGCCGGCTCGCGAAAGCACCGGCTCATCGAGACACAGGGTGAATTCACGCTGATGGTCGATCGCGTCGAACCCACCGTGCGTTATGTCTCCGTCGACGGCCCGGTCAGCCGGATCGAGCCGGCAACCGACGATCAGTTGGTGGAGATGGTCAAGCGTTATCTGCCGCCGCAGGCCGTGGACGGGTACCTGGAGTTCGCCCGCCGCGAGCACGGCGAGGGCGTAGCCATCTACATGACACCCGAGCACTGGAACTCCTCGGACCTCGGCTCGATCTGACGTGGGGTCCCGGCAGCTGCTGTTCCGAACGCTTTACCGTCTGGGGCTCACTCCCTGGGACGGGCATCCCCTGCCGACGAGCCTGACCAACCTGATCGAGGGTGACCGCGCTCTGTCACCGGGCAAGGCGCTGGATATCGGCTGCGGCACCGGCGATAACTCCATCTATCTGGCCGGGCACGGCTGGCAGGTCACCGGTGTGGACTACGTGGCGCGAGCGATCGAGCGGGCGCGGGTGAAGGCGTCGGCAAACGGAATCGACATCCGGTTCGAACAGGCCGACGTCACCCGGCTCTGCGAGGAGGGCATCGGGTCGGACTTCAACCTGATCATCGACAACGGCTGTCTGCACGGCATGAACGACGAAGACCGGCATGACTACGTCCGGGAGGTGACGGCGGCCGCCGCACCCGACGCGCGGCTGCTGCTCGTCGAGTTCATCCCGGGAAGTTCGTACGGCGTGCCGGGCATCGAGCCCTCCGAGGTCGCGCAACGGTTCGAAGGCCCGTGGACGCTGCTGTCGTCGAACAGCGAACCGGCCATGAACCACAACGGCAAGGACCCTGGCCGGTTCTACCTGTTTGCGCGCGCCTCGTAGAGTGCGGCGACGGCGGGCAGGCTCACCTTCAGCGCGGGATTGCGCGGAAGTTCGTCGACGACGGCGAACGCGACGGGCACGTTGTAGACCGGCAGCGATCGACGAACCAGGTCCGTGAGCTCTTGGTCGGATGGCGGCGGCTCGCCGGGCACGGCTTCGACGGCGGCGAACGGCACCTGACCGAGCCGTGCGTCGGGTATCCCGACAACGCAGGCATCGCGTACTGCCGGGTGCGAAACCAGCACCCGCCGAACGGTTTCCGGCAGCACCTTGAACCCGCCGCGGTTGATGGCGCCATCGGCCCTGCCGTGCAGGGTGACGAACCCGTCTTCGTCGATCGACGCGATGTCGGTGGTGCGGATCCAGTCGTCACTGATCGCGGTGATCTTCGCCTCCAGCAGCCCTTGCTCGCCGGTGGGCACGTCGACCCCCGTGTCCGCATCGACGATGCGCAGCGCGGTATCGGGTAGCGCCCTGCCGACGCTGTCCCGTTTGGATGCGCCGAACTCGGCGTCCATCTCCGGTGTCCAGGCACACAGTGATCCGGCGAATTCGGTTGCGCCGTAGGCTAACTTGACCGGGATGCCATAGTGGGCCTCGAACTCGTCGCGGGTCTCCGGATCGAGCGGACCCGACGCACTGATCAGAAATTCCAGCGACGCCAGGTCCTCTTTCGGGATGTCGGCATCGAGCAGCATGCGGATCACGGCGGGCTGCACGCCGGACCGTTTGATCCCGTGCGTCTTCACCGCGTTCACCCAGCCGTCGACAGAGAACCGCTCGAGGATGACGATCCGCCTGCCGTTGTATGCGCCGGCGATCAGCTGGCAGACCCCGATGCCGCCGAATTGCCAGTACGAGAACTCGGGCGGGGCGCCCGGCGGCGCCGGCTCGCCACTGGTCACGCTGAAGACGGTCCGCTCCAGCACCTTCGTCTTGATGGACTGCCGTTTGGGCGGACCGGTGGTGCCGCTGGTCAGAATCTGCAGTGCCACACCGGGTTCGGCCTCAGCGTGTCTGCGGTTGGCGTCGCGACGCTCGAGTCCCCGCACAGCGGCGACGGTGGGCGACCGCATCGAGATGGCGACCCCTGCGCTGCCCGCGCGCTTCGCGGCCGCGACGACCTCGTCAGTCCAGTCCTGCTCGTCGGCCACGACCGCCGACAGGGACAGCGTCTCGATGTCGCGGCCGATCGACTCCGCCGATTGGAACGAATAGATCATCGAGACGGCGCGGCCCGCCGCGATGAATCCCATGATGGCGGCGGCGTGCGGTAGCCGGTTGCGCACCACCAGCCCGACCGGCGCATCGTCGGCGACGCCCGCTTCGCGCAGCACCGACGCGATGGCATCGGCGTATGCGGTGACTTCGTTGCCCGAGAACCACCGGCCCTCGTACTCGATGCACTGACCGTCGCCGTAGCCGGCCAGCCCGGCCGCGAACCTCTCGGTAAACGGTTCGGTCACGCCTCGACCATAACCAAGACGTGCAGACAACCGTCATAAGCTGAGCCCGTACCAACGCGATTTCGGCGCGCTAATCGACGCTGAGCGCACGCCAGCGCGCCGAAATCACCATGGAGGAGTCGGCATGCGGGTTCTGATATCCGGTGCGAGCATCGCTGGACCCGTGCTCGCCTACTGGCTGACCCGACGGGGTTTCGACGTCACCGTGGTCGAACGCGCGCCCGCGCTGCGCAAAACCGGAGGCCACGCCGTCGACCTGTTCCGTCCGGCGATGGAGATCTCCGACCGGATGGGCGTACTGCCCCGCATCGAGGAACACGCCACCGGGACCACGGTGCTGAACGCGTACCGGCCCTGGGCGACCAAGCCGGCGCGTATCGACTACCTCAAGCTCATCGGCGCCGTGTCAGATCGGCACGTCGAGATCATGCGCGACGATCTCAGCAAGATCTACTACGACGCCGGCCGGCATGACGCAGATTATGTGTTCGGCGACGAGATCACCGCCATCGCCGATGACGGTCAGGTCACGTTCCAGCACGGTGCACCACGGCGGTTCGACCTCATCGTCGGCGCCGACGGGCTGCACTCCGGCGTGCGTCGGATCGCCTTCGGCGACGGCGTGCCCGAACGCTTCCTCGGCGGATACCTCGCGGTGGTGTCCGTGCCCAAATCGCTTGCCCGCGAAGGTGAGATGGACGGCTACTTCGAACCCGGCCGGGTCGCGATGGTTTACACGGCCGACCACCTCGAGGACGCGCGTGCGGTGTTCATCTTCAGGCCACGGCACACGCTGGACTACGACCACCGCGACGCCGCGCGCCAGCGAGGCCAGCTGTGTGCGGCATTCACCGGCATGTCCGAGCCGGTCGACCGATGGCTCCGGGAAGTGGAGCACACGCCGGCGTTCTACTTCGACGCCATCACCCAGCTCGAGCTGACCAGCTGGTCGCGGGGTCGGGTCACGCTCGTCGGCGATGCCGGCTACTGCCCGGGGCCTGCGGTCGGGGGCAGCACCAGCCTCGCCGTCTACGGCGCGTACGTACTGGCCGGCGAGATCGCGGCGGCGGGCGGCGATCCCGCAGTTGCGTTCGCCCGATACGAAGCGACCATGGTGCCGTCGGTGCTCGGCAGCCGTGCGCTCGCCAGGGTGAACTCGAAGACAATCGTGCCCGGTAGCCGTTGGGGGGTAAGGGCGCTTGTCGGCACGGCGCGCGTCGTCTCGGTGCTCCCGCTCGCTGTCACCCAAGCCCTGGCACGGCTCAATCGCAAGGGAGTGAGGTTGTATGACTCGATGCCACTGCCGGACTATCCGGCGCTGACGGCTCGCACCTGAGCGGATGACGTCATTCCGCCCGGCCGCCAAGGTGTTTGGCAAGGAAGCGGTCGGCCCGGTGGTAGAAGTCCAGGCGGTTCTCGGGCTTGGTCAGGCCGTGCCCTTCGTTCTCGTACATCGCGTACTCGTGGTCGATCCCACGCTCTTTCATCGCCTGGACGATCTGCTCTGACTCCGCCCGTTTCACCCGTGGGTCGTTTTCACCCTGCGCGATGAGAACCGGGATGGCGATGTCGTCGACTCGGGACAACGGCGACCGTGACCACAGGAACTCGGGATCTTCACCGACGCGCTTGTGCCACGTCACCAGCATCGGCTTCCAGTACTCGGGAAACGACTCCATCAGCGTGTTGAGGTTGGACGGCCCGACCATCGAGATCGCGCACGTGAACACGTCGGGGGTGAACGTCGCACCCACGAGCGCGGCGTAGCCGCCGTAGGAACCGCCATAGATCGCCACCCGCCCGCGGCCCACGATTCCTTGGGCCACAAGGTGATCGACGGCGTCGAGCAGGTCGTCGTGCATCTTGGCGCCCCACTCGCGGTCACCGGCGTTGAGGAACTCCTTGCCGTACCCGCTGGAGCCCCGGAAGTTCACGTGCACACAAAGATATCCACGGTTGGCCAGCCACTGGGCCTCGGTATCCAGCCCCCATCCGTCGCGGGTCCACGGACCGCCGTGCACCACCAGAACCGCGGGCAGATCCGTGCGCTCGACCTCTGCGGGAAAGGTGAGGTACCCGTGGACCGTCAGGCCGTCGCGTGCCGTGAAGGCGAACGGCTCCATCGGCACCAGAGGGTAGTCGTTGAGTTCGGGCCGGTGGTCGAACAGGAACGTCGCGCTCTTGGCGGCGCGGTCCCACGTGTAGAACTTGACCGGGCCGGCATCGCTGTCGAACGCGACCAGCCAGGTCGAGTCGTCGTGATCGCGGTCGCTGATCCCGAGGTCACCGTCGTTGAGCTGCTGAAGCGCTTCGACGTCGGCGCGCATCGATGGGTCGAAGATGCGGTATTCCACCCGGTCGCCGTACACGATCACGCCGTCGATCTCGCGAGTGTCGGGGTTCAGGAGCACACCGGTGATGTCGTAGTTCGGGTCTTCGGCGATCACCTCGACGGCGCCGGTCGCAATGTCCATCTTGACAAGCCGACTGGTGTTCGAGTCGATCGAGGTCTGCAGGTACATACCTGAGCCGTCTTTCGTGAAGCCAACCGGCCCAGTCGTTTCCGCATCCTCGGGCGGAACCTCGAACAGCGGGCGCCAGTCGGCCTCCTCGTCATCGCGCACCAGTATGAGCATGCCGCCGTCCTCGGTGGGCGTTACCGCACCGCGCACCAACAAGTCGTCGTCGACCACCCAACCGAGAAACCCCGGATTCTCGACGATCTTCTCGAGCGCTCCCGTCGTCAGGTCGAGGTGGTAGACGTCGTGCAACTGCGGGTTGTCCTTGTTCAAACCGAGCAGAACCTCGTTCGGAAACCGCTTGCGGTGCGCGATGAGCCGGCACTGCACACCCTCGAGCGGCGTGAGGTCGCGCTCCACGCCTGTCTCCACGTCGACGTCGTACAGGCGGTAATTCTCGCTGCCGTCCTTGTCGCGCACATACAGCAGGTGTTGGTTGTCGTGCGCCCACGTGTACCCCTCGATCCCTCGGCCCGTGTCGTGGGTCACCGGCCGCTCATTGCCGGCTCCCGCGTCGCCGACGAACACGTTCAGCACCCCGTCGAGCGGCGCCAGATAGGACAGTCGCTTACCGTCCGGCGAGATCTGCACCGACGCGCGTTCCGGGTTGCCGAGCAGCACCTCGAGTGGGATGAGCTTCACATCGGCCATCACGGGCCTCCTTGTCGGCGTCGGGCTCAAATCCTAGGCCGCCAGGTCGTGCGGCGGAGTCTGCGGCATGGCGACCACCGCGGCGGTGGCGAGCACCGCCACCACGACAACACCGACGAACACGGCAGCTGTGCCGGATTGAATCGCAGCGGCGCCGAGCGTGTGCACATCACCCTCGCCGAAGTAGGAGTTGGCGAGGGCCCCGAACACCGCAACTCCCAGCGCGCTGCCCATCGAGCGGGCGAACAGGTTCGCACCGGTGACAACCCCGCGCTCGTCCCAGTCCACGCTCGACTGCGCGGCGATCAGGGTCGGCAACGCCAAAAGACCGAGGCCACAACCGGTTACAAAGCACAGCGCGGCAACCGCGACGATGTTCGGCTGATGCGCGATCGCAAGAAGTCCGCAGGCGCCCGACAGCACAAGGGCGGCACCGATGAGTGCGGTCTTCTTGAAGCCGATCCGCAGATAGATTCGGCCTGCCAGACCGGCGGTCAAGGGCCAGCCGATGGTCAGCGTGGTGAGTGCCAGGCCCGCTTGCACCGGTGAGACCCGCAGCGACCCCTCCAGATACGTGGGCACATATGAGGTGAGCCCGATCAGAATGGCCCCGACGCCGAGCCCCACCACGGTGGTCGTCGACAGCAGCCGCCGAGTCAGTACGAAGGCAGGCAGTATCGGCTCGGCCGTCCGACGCGCGGCGAGACAGAACGCCGCAAGCAGCACCACACCACCACCGAACGCGCCGATGCTCGCCGCGGAGTCCCACTCCCACGCCTGCCCGCCTCCCAGGACGGCGAGCACCAGCAGCGTCAGGCCCGCGGTGAGCAGCGCCGCCCCGCGATAGTCCACAGATTTGTGGCCTCGCTCCGCGTTCTCGTGAAAGCGCCTCGTCATCATCCATGCGGCCAGCAGACACAGCGGCACGTTCAGCGCGAACAACCACCGCCAGATCCCGAGCTCGGCGAACAGTCCGCCCATGGTCGGGCCGACCACCGACGCGATCGCCCACACGCTGGCGAGGTAGCCCTGTACCCGCGCCCGTTCGGCGACCGAATAGATGTCGCCGACGATCGTCACCGACATCGGTTGCACCGCACCGGCACCCACGCCCTGCACGACGCGCGCAAAAATCAGCGCGGGCATCGACCAGGCGACAGCGCAGAGGATCGACCCGACCATGAAGAGCCCGATACCGACGAGGATCACCGGCTTGCGGCCGTAGACGTCGGACAACTTCGCATAGAGCGGTGTCGTCACCGCCTGCGCGAGCAGATACCCGGAGAACAGCCACGGGAACAGCGCGAAGTCGCCCAGCTCACCGACGATCGTCGGGACCGCCGTGGCCAGCACGGTGGCGTCAAGGGCAACCAGGCTCATCGTGAGCATGATCGATGCGAGCACCGGGCCTCGCTGCGACCGAAACCCGACTCCGTCGACGGCTTCGGCACTCACTTACACGACGATACGAAAGACCCCCGAAGGCACTGTCAGTGCCCCGGGGGTCTTCACGTTCGCCGTCGGGCTATGACGTCAGCGACGCCGGCGGGTTGAATCGGTCACCGTAGCGAGCCGCCAGTTCCTTGGCCCGCGCGACGAAGGCTTGCTTGCCCCTGCCGCCCGCGCCCTCGTAGCCGACGATGAACTGCGCGCTTCCACCGGTGTACGGCGGGAACCCGATGCCCATGATCGAGCCGATGTTGGCGTCGGCGGTCGACGTCAGCACTCCCTCGTCGAGGCACTTCTGGGTCTCGAGCGCCTCGGCGAACAGCATCCGGTCGATCATGTCCTGCAGGGGAGGCTCCGAGGATCCGGACTTGAACGTCTCCCGCAGGCCGGGCCACAGGCCGGAGCGCTTGCCGTCGACATATTCGTAGAAGCCGGCGCCCTTCAACCGGCTGGGCCGACCGAGTTCGATCATCTTCTCGACGACCGCCTCGGCAGGATGCGGCTCGTAGGTCGCGCCGGTGTCCTCGACTCCCTTGCGGGTGGCGGCGGCGATCTTGTGCATCAGCTCGAGGTTGAGCTCATCGGACAGCTGCAGCGGCGGTGCCGGATAGCCGGCCTGGCTACCGGCATGCTCGATGGACGCGGGCTCCACACCCTCACCCAGCATCGCCAGCGCCTCGTTGACGAACGTGCCGATCACCCGCGACGTGAAGAAGCCGCGGCTGTCGTTGACCACGATCGGGGTCTTGCCGATCGCCAGCGTGTAGTCGAACACCCGGGCCAGCGCCTCATCAGAGGTCTTCTCGCCCTTGATGATCTCCACCAGCGGCATCTTGTCGACAGGCGAGAAGAAGTGGATGCCGATGAAGTCCTCCTGCCGCTTCACACCGGTCGCCAGACCGGTGATCGGCAGCGTGGAGGTGTTCGAGCCGAGCAGTGCGTTGGGCTCGACGATCTCCTCGATCTCCTGAAACACCTTGTGCTTGAGGTCAACCGACTCGAACACCGCCTCGATGACGAAGTCGACGCCCTTGAAGTCGGCGGCATCGGCAGTCGGGGTGATCCGGCCAAGCAGCGCCTTGGACTTCTCCTCGGTGGTCTTACCCCGCTCGAGTGCCTTGGCCTCGAGTTTCTCCGAGTAGTTCTTGCCCTTCTCCGCGGCCTCGATCGACACGTCCTTGAGGACGACGTCGAAGCCGGCCTTGGCCGAGACGTAGGCGATACCTGCGCCCATCATGCCCGCGCCGAGTACACCGATCTTGGTGATCGGCGTCTTTCCGATGCCCTCGGGCCGTGAGCCACCGCCGGTGATGTGTTGCAGGTCGAAGAAGAACGCCTGGATCATGTTCTTGGCGACCTGGCCGGTGACCAGATGGGTGAAGTAGCGGCTCTCGATGCGGCTCGCGGTGTCGAAGTCGACCTGTGCGCCCTCGACCGCGGCGTCCAGAATGGCCCGCGGCGCGGGCATCGGCGCACCCTTGAGTTGCTTCTTCAGCAGGGCCGGGAACGACGGCAGGATGCCGGCCAGCGCAGGGCTGGACGGCGTGCCGCCGGGCATCTTGTACCCCTTGGCGTCCCATGGCTGCGTATGGCTTTCGGGGTTGGCCTTGATCCACGCCTTGGCGGCGGGCACCAACTCGTCGACGCTTGCCAGCACCTCGTCGACCAGGCCGACCTCCTTGGCCTTGCCGGGCTTGAAGCGGGTGCCCTGGCTCAGCACCTCCATGAAGGCCTTCTGGATGCCGAACATCCGCACCGAGCGGGTCACACCGCCGCCGCCGGGCAGCAGGCCCAGCGTGACCTCGGGGAAGCCGACGACGGCGCCAGGCACGTCGGCGATGATCCGGTGATGGCACGCGAGCGTGATCTCCAGGCCACCGCCGAGCGCAGCGCCGTTGATGGCGGCGACGACGGGCTTGCCAAGCGTCTCCAGCGCGCGCAGGTCGGCCTTGATGCTCTCCACAGTGGAAAAGAACTCGCCTGCGTCTTCGGGCTGGGCCTTGACCATCGCCGTCAGGTCACCACCTGCGAAGAAGGTCTTCTTCGCGCTGGTGATGACGACTCCGGTGACGGAGTCTTCTGCGGCAAGCCGTACTAGCTCTTCTACGGCGTTGTGCATGGATTCGGAGTAATGCTCGTTCATCACGTTGGCCGAGCCGGTCGGATCGTCCAGCGTCAGGGTGACGATGCCGTCGGCATCCTTGTCCCACTTGATCGTGTTCTCTGCCATGGTCTTACACCCTCTCGATGATGGTCGCGACACCCATGCCGCCGCCGATGCACAGGGTGACGAGCGCCCGGCGCGCATTGCGGCGCTCGAGCTCGTCGACCATCGTGCCCATGATCATGGCGCCGGTAGCGCCGAGCGGGTGACCCATCGCGATCGCGCCACCGTTGACGTTGAGCTTCTCGTCGGGGATGTTCAGATCTTTCTGGAACTTCAGCACCACCGACGCGAACGCCTCGTTCAGCTCGAACAGGTCGATGTCGTCCACCGTCAAGCCTGCGCGGTCGAGCACCTTGCGGGTCGCGGGCGTCGGGCCGGTGAGCATGATGACCGGGTCGGCGCCGCTGGTGGCGGTCGCCACGATGCGCGCCCGGGGCGTCAGGTTCTGCGACTTGCCCGCCTTCTCACTGCCGACGAGCACCAGCGCGGCGCCGTCGACGATGCCGGAGCTGTTGCCGCCAGTGTGCACGTGGTTGATCTTCTCGACCCAGTGGTACTTCTGCAGTGCCACCTCGTCGAAGCCGCCCATCTCGCCGATGCCGTCGAACGCGGTCTTCAGCTTGGCCAGGCCCTCCATCTTGGTGTCGGGCCGCATGTGCTCGTCGTGGTCGAGGATGACCAGCCCGTTCTGGTCGCGGACCGGCACCACGGACTTGGCGAAGTAGCCGCCCGACCATGCGGCGGCGGCCTTCTCCTGGGACCGCAGCGCGTAGCGGTCGACGTCCTCGCGGGAGAAGCCCTCGATGGTCGCGATCAGGTCGGCGCCGATGCCCTGCGGGACGAAGCCGATCGTGTAGTTGGTCTCGGGGTCGGTCGCCCATGCGCCGCCGTCGGAGCCCATCGGCACGCGGCTCATCGACTCGACGCCGCCTGCCAGCACCAGGTCGTCCCAGCCGGAGCGCACCTTCTGCGCGGCGGTGTTGACCGCCTCGAGGCCGGATGCGCAGAACCGGTTGAGCTGGAACCCACCGGTGGTCTCGGGCAGCTTCGCCACCAGCGCCGCGGTGCGGGCGATGTCGCCGCCCTGGTCGCCGACGGGCGACACGACGCCGAGGATGAGGTCGCTGATCAAGTTCTCGTCGAGGTCGGGGAAACGGCTGCGCAGCTCGTCGACCAGCCCGACGACCAGGTTGACCGGCTTGACCTCGTTGAGGGCGCCGTTCTTGTTCTTGCCGCGAGGCGTGCGAATGGCCTCGTAGATGAAGGCTTCTTCAGACATGAAGATGTTCCTGTTCAGGTGGGGTTGTTTGGGAGACCTGCCCTCATGGGCGGTTGTCCTCTGCGCGCCAGCCTAACAGCGTCTCCCAACCTGTTGGTTGGGAGGTTCGTCACCCCGATGAACAGGGCCCTCAGGCCGACCGCGGCGCCTCGAGCTGCATCAGCGTCGGGTAGTCGGTGTAGCCCACCGGCCCCGATGAATAGAACGTCGCTGGGTCGGGTTCGTTCAGTTCGGCGCCCAGCAGCAGGCGGTCGATGAGGTCGGGGTTGGCCAGGTAGGCCCGACCGACGGCGGCGGCACCGATGACGCCCCACTCCACGAGGTTCTCCAGCTCGCAGAAGTTCGACTCGATCTGCCGCGGGGTGTTGAGCACCAGCGTGCCGTCCCACAGCGAGCGCACGACGGCGAATGCGGGTTGGGTCGGCTCGATCAACAGGTGCAGGTATGCCAACCCCAGCGGACCGATCCGGTTCAGAAGCGCCTCGTATGCCACCACCTCGTCGACCTCACGCATGTCGCCCGCGGAGTTTCCCGGCGAGATGCGCAGCCCGACCCGACCGGCTCCTACCTCGTCGACGACGGCTTCGACGACTTCAGCCGTCAACCGGGCGCGGTTGGCCGCCGATCCGCCGTAGGCGTCGTCGCGCCGGTTCGTCACATCAGAGAGGAACTCGTGCAACAGATATCCGTTCGCGGAGTGGATCTCGACGCCGTCCATCCCGGCGTCGACGGCGCGACGGGCCGCGGACCGGAAATCGGCGACGATGCCCGCGATTTCGTCGGTGCGCAGGGCCCGCGGCACCGGAAGCGCGTTCTTGCCCATCGGCGTGTGCGCCGACAGGTCGGCGGCGATGGCGGACGGCGCGACCGTCTCGACGCCGCTGATCTCGGGATGCCCCATCCGCCCGACGTGCCACAGCTGAACGAACATCCGGCCGCCGGACTCGTGCACCGCCTCGGCGATCTCGGCCCACCGCAGCTGATGCCGGTCTGTGAACATGCCAGGTGTGTTGAGGTATGCGCCATTGGCCGCCGCTGACACCGCGGTCGCCTCGCTGATCACCAGCCCCGCCGACGCGCGCTGGGCGTAATAGAGCGCCGCCAGTTTCGACGGCGTCGCGTCGGCTTCGGCGCGGGTCCGGGTCAACGGAGCCATGAACAGCCGGTTCGCGGCGGAGACGTCGCCGACGGTGACGGGACGCAGCAGTGCTGAATTCTCGCTGAGGGTGAACGCCATGCCGCAGTCAGCACCGCGACACCCGGATTCATTCCTGGCCTACGCTCGGCACCCATGACGGTGAAGCGACTGGAGCCCTACGCGGTGACGATCTTCGCCGAGACGTCGGCGCTCGCGGCCCGCGTCGGCGCAGTGAACCTTGGCCAGGGCTTTCCCGACGAGGACGGTCCGCCCGCGATGCTCAAGACCGCCAAGAACGCGATCGCCGAGGGCGTCAACCAGTACCCGCCGGGGTTGGGCATCGCGCCGCTGCGCGAGGCGATCGCCGCGCAGCGCAAGCGCCACTTCGGCACCGAGTACGACCCGGAATCCGAGGTGCTGGTGACCGTCGGCGCAACCGAGGCCATCGCCGCGTCGGTCCTCGGACTCGTGGAGCCGGGCAGCGAGGTGCTGCTGATCGAGCCGTTCTACGACTCCTACTCCCCCGTCATCGCGATGGCCGGTTGTCAGCGACGCGCCGTGCCGATGGTGCCCGACGGACGAGGCTTCGCCATCGACGTCGACGGATTGCGACGTGCGGTCACCGCCCGCACCAAGGTGTTGATTCTCAACTCGCCGCACAACCCGACCGGAATGGTGGCGTCGGACGCCGAGCTCACAGCGATCGCCGAGCTCGCCGTGAGCGCCGACCTGCTGGTGATTACCGACGAGGTCTACGAGCATCTGGTGTTCGACGGCCGTCGCCACCTGCCGCTGGCCAACTACCCGGGCATGGCGAACCGGACGATCACCATCTCGAGTGCCGCGAAGATGTTCAACGTCACCGGCTGGAAGATCGGGTGGGCTTGCGGCGCAGCCGATCTCATCAATGGCGTGCGGGCCGCCAAGCAGTACCTGAGCTATGTTGGCGGTGCGCCGTTCCAGCCCGCGGTTGCCCAAGCGCTGAACACCGAGGAAGCGTGGGTGGCCGCGCTGCGGGAGTCGTTGCAGGCCAAGCGCGACCGGCTCGGCAGTGCCCTGGACGGCCTGGGCTTCGACGTGCACGACAGCTTCGGCACGTACTTCCTGTGCGCCGACCCTCGACCGCTGGGCTATGACGACAGCACGACGTTCTGCGCCGAGCTGCCGGAAAAGGCGGGTGTGGCCGCTATTCCGATGTCGGCGTTCTGTGAATCAACCGACAATCGGTGGAATCACCTGGTGCGCTTCGCGTTCTGCAAGCGTGACGACACCATGGACGAGGCCATCCGACGGCTCGAGGTCCTTCGCCGGGGTTGACCGACCGGTCAGGACTGTTTCTGCCCAGGGATGCCCTCGTAGGCGATGTCACCGGTCTGCAGGTTCTTGTCGGTGAGTTCCACGAGGCCGTCGAGGAACTTCTGGCGATCGGTCACCACGTGCTGGATCGCGACGTCGACGTTGTCCTTCGTGATCGCGGGCATCACGTACACCGGGTTGGCGTTGACCTGCTCACCTTTGGCCAGCTTGCTGGCGACGGCCAGACCCGAGGCGAGTTCGACCGTGCCGTTCTGCAGCGAAGTGCCGATGAACTCCCCGCTCTTGACCGCATTGAGGCCGTCCTCGATGCCGTCGATGCCGACGATCGGCACATCGCTGCGACCGACCTCTTTGAGCGCCTGCAGCGCGCCGAGGCCCATGTCGTCGTTCTGTGCGACCACGCCGTTGATCTGGGGACCGAAGCCGGAGATCCAGTTCTTCGTCTTGTTGACCGCCTCGTCCCGCTTCCAGTTGGCGGTGTCCTTCGCGAGCACCTTGATGCCGGGGTACTTGGCGAGCACCTGCTCGATTCCCTTGCTGCGGTCGAGTTCACCGGACTGGCCCAACGGCCCCTGCAAGACCACGATGTTGCCGCGGCCACCGAGTCGGTCGGCCATCATCTGCATTTCCTGCGCTCCGGCCGCGACGTCGTCCGGTTGAACGTTGCCCGCGATGTCCTTGCTCTCGAGTGCGGCGTTCACCGGCACCAGCGGGATTCCCTTGGCCTTGGCCGCCGCCACCTGCGGGCCGAGCGAATCCGCTTGTACCGGAACGACGATGATGGCGTCGACGCCCTGGTTGATCATCGAGTCGACCTGGCTGGCCTGGGTGGACACGTCGAGGTTGGCCGAATTCCACACCAGCTCGATGTTGTTGGCCTTGGCATAGGTGTCCATGCCCTCCTTGCCCGCGGTGATGAACGAGCTCATGTCGTACACCGAGACGCCGACCCTGGTGGCGCCGCTCTTGGATGCCGTATCGCCCGCGCCGCAGGCGGTCAGGCCGATCGCGATCGCTGCGGCCGAGCCGACCGCGGTGATCTTGGATGCCAGTCTCATCTTGTTCTCACTTTCATTGTGGGATGACGGGATTCGGATAGGGCCGAGCGATCACGTGCGTCTTCGGGTTGACCAAACGTCGACCGCCACCGCCGCGACGATGAGGACGCCCTTGATGACGTCCTGCCAGTAGGCGGGCACCACCAGGATGTCCAACCCGTTGTTGAGTGTCTGAATGATGAACAGCCCCAATACTGTTCCCCAGATCGTGCCCCGTCCGCCCATCAGGCTGGCGCCTCCGATGACCACGGCGGCGATGGCGTCGAGTTCGTAGCCCTGGCCGAGGTTGGGCGGTCCCGAGATCACCCGCGAGGCCAGCATGACGCCGGAGATACCGGCCAGCAGGCCAGACAACGCGTACACGCTGAACAGCACGTTCTTCGCGTTGATTCCGGCTATCTCGGCGGCGTTGCGGTTGCCGCCGACGGCGTAGATGCGCATGCCGTATGTGGTGTTGCGCATCACCGCGCCGAGCACGATGATGCCGACAATCATCACGAGCACCGGAATCTGCAGCCCGAAGATCTTGGTGTTGGCGATGGAACCGAACTCCGCGGGAAGACCGTTGATCGGCGCGCCGCCACCGATGACGTAAGCAAGCCCCGAGCCGGCCGTCAGCGTGCCCAACGTCGCGATGAACGGTGGAACGTTGATGCGCGACACCAGGATTCCGTTGACAGCGCCGACCGCCAGGCCGACGACCATCGCCACCAGCACCGTCATCCAGACTTGTCCAGGGTTGGCCTTGGCTGTTGCGGCGGCGGCCATCGCCGACACCGCGATCGCGCTGCCGACCGACAGATCGATACCGCCGGTCAGCACGACCAGTGTCTGTCCCAGCGCGATGAGCGCGAACGGTGCCGCCGCTACCAGGATGGTCACCAGGTTGTCGACCGTGCTGAATCGCGCACTGCGGTAACTGAAGTATGCAATGACCAACAAGATGATGATGACCATCGAGTAACGCAGGGCGATACCGGCGAACCACGCGCGGGAGAACAGCGGGACGGCTTCGCCGGTGGTCGGCGACGCGACGACCCGTGGTCCTGACGACTCCGCGGCGTCGTCGGTTTCGGTTTGCACTGTCACGATGCTGCCTCCGATGACTCGGGCCGGTCTTCGGCGATGGATGGGGGTTTGTCCGACGCGCGCGTGGCGCCTCTGAGTGAAGTCGCCATCCGGAACACGGATTCCTGGACCTCGGGATGGTCGAGCGCGTCGCGATCGAGTTGGCCAACGAATGCGCCGTTGCGCATGACGAACGCGCGATGCGAGAGGCCGATGATCTCGGGCATGTCCGATGACGCCATCACCACTGCCATGCCCGCAGAGGCGAACTGGGCGATAACGCGGTAGATCTCGCTGCGTGCGCCGACGTCCACTCCGCGCGTGGGTTCGTCTAGCAGCAGGACGTTGACCTCTCCGGTCAGCCACCTGGCCAGCACCACCTTCTGCTGGTTGCCGCCCGACAGCGTGCCAACGAGTTGACTCATCCCGCTGCTGCGCAACCGCACCGAGTTCATCGCGTCGGTGACAGCCGTGGATCGTGCCTTGCCGCGCAGCCAGCCCGCGATGCTGAAGGACGACAGTCGGGGCAGCGATCCGTTGTCCAGCACGCTCATCGACAGCACCACGCCGGAGATCTTGCGGTCCTCGGGCACCATCGCCATGCCGTGCGCGATCGCGGCAGCCGGCACGTTGCGCTTGACTTGGCGTCCCCGCACCACGATCTCGCCCTCGGTGCTGTGCCTGGCTCCGAAGATCGCCTCCAGCAGTTCGGTTCGCCCGGCGCCGACCAGACCGGCAAGCCCGACGATCTCTCCTGCGTTCACCGTGAGCGACACCGGCTCGGAGGCGCCGTCGACGTGCAGATCGCGGATCTCGAGGACCGGTTCGGCGGTCGGTTCGCCACGATCCGGGAACAGCGCGTCCAGTTCGCGGCCGATCATCGCGGTGACGATGTCGTCCTCGGACACGTTGGCCACCGACTCGTCCATGACAAGGGCGCCGTCCCGCAGTACGACGACCCGATCCGCGATGGCCTGGATCTCGGCCATCTTGTGGGTGGTGTAGACCATCGCGACGCCGTGCTCACGGAGACGGCGCACGATCGCGTAAAGGCCTTCGACCTCGCGCTCGGAGATGGCCGACGTGGGCTCGTCGAGCATGACGACGTGCGCACCCGTGCGGGCGGCCTTGACGATCTCCACGATCTGCCGCAAACCGACCGGAAGACTGCCCATCCGAGCGGTGGGCGAGATCGCCACGTCGAACGCCGAAAGCGTTTGCCGTGCCTGGTCGATCATCGCCCGGCGATTCAGGAACGGGCCCCGTCGCAGTTCCCGTCCGACGAACAGGTTCTCGTAGACCGTCATGTCCTCGATCGACGCCAGTTCCTGCGGCACGATGGCCACGCCGTGCCGCACCGCATTGCGAGTGTTGCCGGGGGCAAGGCGGTTGCCCTGCACCGACACGCTGCCCTCGTCGGCAACGTACTGACCGCTGACGATCTTCATCAACGTCGACTTGCCCGCGCCGTTCTCCCCTGCCAAGGCGGTGACGGTGCCGGGTTCGAGGCGCAGCGTGACGCCCTTGAGAACGGGGACGCCGCCAAAGCTCTTTTTGATGTCCGCGCACTCGAGTAGCGCCTGCGCCATCGAGATCTCCCTTGGTCGATGCCCCCGCGGACAGACCTATGGTTCCCGCTCGCGACGCGGTGTAACCATTGTCACACGGGGTAATCGAACCGCGCCGAGATCGCCCGGCCTGAATCCGAGAGGCACGCCCATGTCCGATCACGCAGTCGATCTCGACTTCCGGCTGGACGACAGGGTCGCCCTGGTCACCGGCGGCGCGTCGGGGATCGGCGCCGCCATCGCAGATGCGTTGGCCGCCAAGGGTGCCCGGATCGCGGTGGCAGACCTCGCCGAGGGTAGCGAGTTTCATTGCAACGTAAGCGATCCCGATTCGGTAGCCAGGACGGTCGGTGCTGTTGTGGAAGCACACGGTCGGATCGATATCTTGGTCAACAGCGCAGGCATCGTGCGGCTCGGCCCCGCAGAGGATCTGGCGGTGAAGGATTGGCAGGCCACCATCGCGGTGAACCTCACGGGCACCTTTCTGATGTGCCAGGCAGTTGGCGCGCACATGCTCGCCGCCGGTCGTGGCGTCATCATCAACATGGCGTCCCAGGCAGCCACCGTCGCTCTCGACGCGCATGTGGCCTATTGCGCCTCGAAGTTCGGCGTGGTCGGCGTCTCGAAGGTCCTTGCTGCCGAATGGGCCGGACGGGGCGTGCGGGTCAACACCATCTCTCCGACGGTGGTGCTCACCGAACTCGGACACCAGGCATGGGACGGGCCCAAGGGTGACGCACTCAAGAAGCTCATCCCCTCGGGCCGCTTTGCCTATCCCGACGAGATCGCAGCGGCCGCAGTGTATCTGGCCTCCGACGCCGCAGGCATGGTCAACGGCGCCGACCTGATCATCGACGGCGGCTACACCATCAAGTAGGTGCGCACGCCGATCGGACGCGACCTAGGGCGACCCACTCGCCATGACGCGCTCCCGCAGTTTCTCGGTGGCGACGTCGAGGACCATCTTCTTGGCCCGTTTGACGAGGAACTCGGGAACCGGAGCGCCCAGTTCAAGGATGATGTCGAAGCGCACCCGCGTCCTGTCCTCGCCCTCCGGGGTGAGGTTGTACTCGCCGTGCAGCCCGCGCTGTTGAAACGTTTCCGATGAGTCCCACACCATCCACCGGTCGCCCCAGTGGTACTCCAGGATCTCCTTGTCAGTGATCCCCATGATCTTCAGCGTTGCCTTCACATGGTGTGGGCGCCCGTCGGGATGACGGTCGAGGATCTGGGCGCTCTTGTGCAGCGCCGACCACGTCGGCACGGCTTCGATGTCGGCGAGCACGTCGAGGATCGCCTCCGGAGGGGCGTCGACGACGACTTCGCGCGATGCTCGAACAGCCACGTTGGCAAATCTAATCCTCTTACCGCCGCAGCGACGGCCAACGCGGCAAGTCACCACCCGATTTCGTCGAGCGCGGTGGTGCCCTGCGGTGGCGCACCGACCGGACCGCCCGGTGTCCTGGAGAACCGCGGCGCCGGTGCGGCCTGCTCGACGCCGTTGTTGTCGACAACCGTCGAACGTGCCCTGAGGTGCTCGTTTACCGCGGCCTCCGTCCACGTCAGCACCGGAGTCACGCAGGCGTCGATGCCGGCGAATATCTCGGACCATTCGTCGCGCGTCTTGGCCGCGAATCGCTCTGTGAAGATCTTGTGCATCTGCGGATAGGCTGCGATCTCGAACTGACTCGGCACGTCCTGCGGCGACAACTCCAACCCGGTCAGCAATTGAGCGAAGAACTGCGGTTCGATCGCGCCGACGGCCACGTATCTGCCGTCAGAGCATTCGTAGGTGCGGTAGAACGGCGCGCCGCCGTCAAGCAGGAACGACTCCCGCTCGTCGCGAAGGCTGCCGGTCGCCTTCATCGTCCACATCATCTGCGACAGGATGCTGACACCGTCGACCATCGCCGCATCGATCACCTGGCCCACGCCGGACCGCTCCCGTTCGTACAGCGCGGCGACAATGCCGACGAGCACGAACATCGAGCCGCCACCGAAGTCAGCGACCAAGTTGAGAGGCGCGACCGGCGGCCGGTCCCGATATCCGATCGCGGACAGTGCACCGGTTTGCGACAGGTAATTGATGTCGTGGCCTGCGGTCATCGCCAGCGGGCCGTCCTGGCCCCAACCCGTGATGCGGGCGAAGATCAGCCGAGGGTTGACCGCGGCGCAGTCCTGCGGACCGATGCCGAGCCGCTCGCAGGTGCCGGGCCGGAAGCAGTCCAGCAGCACGTCGGCCTTGGCGGCCAGATCCAGCAGCAGTTGCGGCTGATTCTTGACGTCCAGGTCGACGATGCGCTTGCCGCGGTGCAGCAGGTCGACGTCCTCGGCGGGCATCGTCAGTCCGCCGGGCCGACGCACTCGCACCACGTCGGCGCCCAGGTCAGCGAGCATCATCGCCGCATGCGGGCCTGGGCCGATGCCGCCGAGCTCGATCACCTTCACCCCCGCCAGGGGACCGGTTTTGGCCATGCCCGCAGACTAGCGGGGTGGCTGAAAAAGAAAGCACGCTCACGGTGTTGGTCGCGTTCGGGGCCAACCTCGCGATTGCGGTCGCCAAGACGGTAGCGGCAGTGCTGTCGGGGTCGGCGTCCATGGCCGCCGAGTCGGCGCACTCGTGGGCCGACACCGGCAATCAAGGCTTGTTGATCGTGGCCAACCGGCGAAGCAGCCGACCGCCCGACGCCGAACGGCCGTTGGGATACGGGGCCGAGGCCTACGTGTGGTCTCTGCTGGCGGCGGTCGGCTTGTTCGTTGTCGGCGGGACGCTGTCGGTCTGGGGCGGCGTCACCGAATTGCTGCACGGCGAGTCGGGCGCCGAAGACTACCTGGTCGCCTACATCGTGCTGGGCGTTGCTTTCGCCCTCGAGTCCTCGTCGCTGTTTCAGGCTCTACGCCAATTACGCGGAGAGGCAAGGGAATACGACAGAGATCTTTTCGCGCATGTGCTGGAGACGTCCGACCCGACCACCCGCGCGGTGTTCGCCGAGGACACCGCGGCACTGATCGGCATCGCGCTGGCCGCACTGGGAATCGGGCTGCACCAGCTCACCGGTGAGGTTGTGTGGGACGCCATCGGATCCATTCTGGTCGGCATCCTGTTGGGTGTCGTCGCCGTCGTGCTCATCGACCGCAATCGCCGCTTCTTGGTGGGTGAGCCGGCCAGCACGGAACTGCAGGGCGCCGCGATCGCCCACCTGGAGAAGCTGCCAGAGGTGGCGTCGGTGCGTTTCATCCGGCTGGTGTTCGTCGGACCCAAGCAGCTGTTCCTCGTCGCCAGTGTGGATCTGGTGGGCGACGCGGTCGAGACGGAGATAGCGAAAACCTTGCGGCAATTGGAGAATCAGCTGCAGGACGAGCCGTACATCGTCGATGCCGTTTTGACGATCGCTGAGCCTGATGAGCTGGACCGGCAGCTCTAGCGGCTCCCAGTTCGATATGGCCTGACGCCGATGTCAATTGCGGCGTCTTTTGCAGGTGAAAGCCCTACGGTGGTCGCATGGCGACGGTCGTGGCGTGCGGGTCATGCGGCACTGCCCTGTCAGAGAATGCCAAATTCTGCTGCGAGTGCGGCGCCTCGACAGCCGTTTCGGCGGAGACGGCGAACTACAAACAGGTGACGGTGCTGTTCGCCGACGTGGTGCATTCGATGGACTGGCGGCAGCCATGGACGTCGAGCGCCTGCGCGAGGTGATGACCGAACTGCTTGAACGCTCGGCGGCGCTGGCGCGTCGATACGGCGGCACGGTCGAGTACAACGGCGACGGCGGGATAGCCATCTTCGGTGCCCCGGTCACGCTGGAAGATCACGCTTTTCGCGCGTGCCTGACGGGCCGACGATGCGCCCGCCGTCAGGCGTGTTTGGCAACCCTGCGCCGCGGCGGCCGACAACGCCTCACGGACGAGTCGGCTCTTGCCGACACCTTCTGATCCGCTGATGACCGCGCCCGACACGTCGGATCCCGAGATGGCTGCCTCGACTGTGCGCATCTCCTGGGTGCGGCCGCTGAACGGCCACGACATTCGCACTCGAAGAGCCTAAGAGCGCCGGGGCTATCTGCCGCCCTTTTTGACCTTCATCACCTGCTTGCGCAGACCGTCGGTGGCCGACTCGAGCCCACCTTTCATCGCGCGCTTCAACACGAACCCCGGGATCGGAACCGCCGGGTCCACCGTGATCTCGAACTTGACCCGCGTCTTGTCGCCATCGGGGGTCAGGGTGTATTTCGCATCTTGGGTCTTGAGCTGGCTCGAGCTGATGAGCGTCCAGCCCGCGCTGCTGTCGGTCCATTCGTACTGCACGACCTGTTCGTCGGCGATGCCCATGGTCTTCAGCTTCAGCTTCACCCGGCCCGGCCTGCCGCCCTCGACCGTGTCGAGGATCTCGGCGCCCTGATGCTGCGACGACCAGTCCGGTGCCGTCTCGACGTCGGCGATGACGTCGAGAATCTCCTGGGGTGTTGCTTCGATGACCACTTCGCGTGAATCGCTGACTGCCATGGCGCGACCATAGTTACCCCCACCGGCCGCCGCGGGTCTATCGCGGGAATCGGGCGGTCACTCCGGCCATTTGTTGCCCAGGATGATCTCGACGAAATCCTCTCGGACGAATGTCGGGTCGTAGTGAGCCAGGACGTCGGCGTTGACGGTGCCGAAGGTGCTCTGCGGGCGGTGGACGTTGCCCTCGGTGAATGCCGCGAGGATGCGGCGTTTGAAGTCGGGCCTTGGATGGGCGGCCGTCACGGCGGCGAGCGCGTCGGCGGACAGGTCGTCGCGGCCGATACCGAGTACATCGGTCTCCACGCCCGCGGTGACAAGGGCGATCTCCGGATCGAGGAACTCGGGGACACCCGGCGTCGTGTGCAGAGCGATGCTCAGCCATACCTTGCGAGCGGTGTCTTCGCCGGCTCCGCGGGCCAGCAGGAAGTCGCGTGCGGCGTTGGCGCCGTCGACCTCGAAGCGCGCCATCGATTCGCGGTAGCCCTCGGTCAGGCCGACGTCGTGGAACATGGCACCGACGTACAGCAGTTCCAGGTCGGGCTCCAGGCCGCGGCGCCGACCCGCGAGCGCGCCGAAAAGGAAGACGCGACGGGAGTGGTCGAACAGGAGGTCGTTCTCCACGTCTCGGACATATTCGGTGACGTCCCGCACCAGCGGGCTGTCGGGAATCGTGATTCCAGCAATGGTTTGTGTACTCATGGGAACAGTCTTGGCGCGCGGACATGCGGCGATCCATGTCCGATCCGCCATCCTTCCCACAGAAAGCGACATACGCTGGTGTGATGCCCACCGAGCATGTCGTCGTCGTTGTGGTGTTCGACGGCATGAAGCTGCTCGACGTCGCCGGACCCGCAGAGGTCTTCGCGGAGGCCAACCGGTTCGGCGCGTCATACCGGTTGGTGGTGGCGTCCGTCGACGGCGCCGAGGTGACGACCTCGATCGGAACGCGCTTCGCGGCGACGACGCGCATCGATGCCGTCGAGTTCGCCGACACCGCAATAGTGTCCGGCGGCGACGAGTTGGTCGGCAAGCCCATCGACCCGGACCTGGTCGCCGCCGTGCAGAGGCT
The DNA here is from genome assembly GCF_032159775.1 of Mycobacterium sp. GTDB lineage: Bacteria > Actinomycetota > Actinomycetes > Mycobacteriales > Mycobacteriaceae > Mycobacterium. The sequence continues at coordinate 6,105 of NZ_JAVHWK010000113.1, read as the reverse complement.
CCGATCACGCAGCCGCCGGATGGCGTCGATCTGTACGGGGTCGTTCATTCTCGCGCGTGCGGGTCTGCTGGCCGGCCGCCGGGCGACCACGCACTGGCGTCACACCAGACTCCTGGCGCGGGCATACCCAGACGTGACGGTCGAAGCGGACGCCATCTTCGTCCGAGACGGCGACCTGTACACCTCGGCGGGAGTCTCAGCCGGTATCGATCTCGCCCTGAACCTCGTCGAAGACGACTACGGTGCGGATCTGGTTCGTGAGGTGGCACGGTCGCTGGTGGTGTTCCTCAAGCGTTCGGGCGGCCAGTCGCAGTTCTCCGCAGCGGTGGAGGCGGAGCCACCCAAGCGATCGGTCCTTCGAGGGGTGACCGATGCCATCGCAGCCGACCCGGCCGCAAATCACAACGTCAAAGCCCTTGCCTTACAAGCTTCTTTGAGCACACGACAACTGACTCGGCTGTTTTCCTCCGAGCTCGGCACTACGCCGGCACGTTACGTCGAAGCCATCCGGATCGACGCAGCACGCGCGGCTCTCGATGCAGGCAGCTCCGTCGGCGATGCCGCCCGCACCGCGGGCTTCGGCAGCCCAGAGACGTTGCGCAGGGTGTTCGTCAGCGAGTTCGGCATCTCACCGAGGGCTTACCGTGACCGGTTCCGGTCAACGGTTGGCGGCTAGGACGCCGGCGGGATCAGCATCGACTGCCAGGTCTTGTTCTGCGGGTGAGCGAGGTCGGCCTGCGTGTAGCGGTTGCCGTCGGGCCCGACGTAGTCACCGGTTGCCGGATCGTAGGGCGCGAACGCGACCGGCGGTGGCGGCGCAGCCCCGGTGCCCGATGGGGGCGGCAGCCGCGGATCCGAACCCGGGGCGTATTGCGGCACACCCTGACCGGACAGCGTCGCGTTCGGGTCGCCCTTCCAGTTGAAGCCGTCGTTCAACGGCACGTACTCCTCATTGCTCTCGCACATCTCCGCCGTCGGCGCCCGTTTGGCTGGGTTGCCCTCACACGGAATGTTGCGCACGCCACGAACGTTCAGCGATGACTCCTGCGGCACCCGGCAGTACAGTTCGCCCGCGGGCCGCTCAGGGTAGTCGACGTCGGAAGGCGAACGTTGTTGTCGCACCGGCAGGAATCCGGTGTTGCAGGGTGGCGGCAGGTTGAGGTTAAGGTTGAAGTCGAGGTAGACGCCCTTGTAGTCCTGTTTCGTGTTCGCGTTCGCGGCAACGATCGCCGACATGACGGCCGTCCCCTGTGGGAACAGAACCAGCAGTTGTTCGATGTCGGAGCGGTAGGTCACCGCTATCTCGCCCAGGCTCACCAGGTTGGCCAGCAGCACGGGAAGGGCCGGGGCCACGCGGTCGAACAACGCTCTGCCTTCCTCGAGCGCAGGCCCGCCGATGTTGAGCAGGTCGGCGAACGCCGCGTCCTGCGCCTTCAGCTGTCCGGTGATCGACGCCATCCGGTCGGCCCAGGTCGCAATCGAATCTGCCGTCTGCACTTGAGAATTCAGCACCGGCGGGGACTGGTCGATCAACGCGGTGATCGAGTCCTGGTTCTTGGCCGCCTCCCGCGCCAGCGATGTCGATCCGTCGACGATGCGGGACAGTTCCGGACCCAGGCCGGCGACGGCCTTGTCCGCTTCGTCGACGACGGTGCGGAGATTGTCCTGCGGAATCGCCTGCAGCGCCCGATTGGTGGCGTCCAGCAGGCCACCGATGTCGGGCGGAACCTGGGTCCTGCCGACGGGGATGACGTCGCCGTCGGCCAGCGTCCGCGACGTGTCGCCCTGTCCCCCTTGCGGAGTCAGTTCCACGAACTGCTCTCCCACAGCCGACCGGCTGTGCACCGCGGCCGATACATCGGAGGGCACCTTCGTCGACGACTGCAACTTAAGGACCGCACGGACGCCGTCGCGGGTGACGTCGATGGAGGAGACCCTGCCGATCTCCGAGCCGCGATAGGTGACCACGGACGTCGGATAGAGACCTCCGGACGACGGAAGCTCGAGCATGACGTGGTAGCGCCCGAAACCAAGCAGCGCCGGCACGTTGACGAACCCGAAAGCCATGACACTGCAGGCGATCACCGTGACCACTGCAAGGATCGCCAGTTGGATCCACACCGAACGGGGCAGCCGCAACATCTCAGTAGGCTCCCCACCGGTAGGGGGCGATCAGCGGGTTGCCTCCGGTGTACGGGCTGGGCATCTGGCCGATGGTGCGCCCCCACTGCATCTCGAGTTCGGTGAGGTTGCCTTCCCATCGCGTTCCGGTGAACAGCCCGGCGTCCAACCTACTGAGGGTGAGGTCGATGACGAGGGTGATGTTCGCGAAGTCCCCGCGGAACCAGTTGGGGACGGTGCTCTTGACCCATGGGTAGGTGGACAGGAAGTCCAGCCCCTTGGTGAGCGCGGGTCCGGCGTTGGCCAATTCCCGCAACACCGGCGCCATGTTGCGCAGGTTCGCCACGAACGATTCCTTGGTCTGGTTGACGGTGTCGATGGCGATCGCGCTGAACTTGCCCAGTGCGTCGACGGCGTTCGCGATCTTCTGCCGTGAGTCCGCCAGCACGGCCAGCGCCTGCGGGACGGTCGTGAGCGCCCTGTCGACGGTCTTGTCGTTCGCCGCGACCTGACCGACCAATGAGTTGAGATTCTCAGTGGCCGTGATGATGTCGTCGGTCTGGCTGTTCAGCTGCGCGATGAAGGCATCCAGTTGGGTCAGCAGGCTGCGGAGGTCGGCTTCCCGGCCCTGCATCGCCTTGGCGAAGGCCTGGTTGATCTCCTGCAGCTGGCCCAGTCCGCCGCCGTTCAGCAGGATCGACACCGATGCCAGCGTCTGCTCGGTGGTCGGATAGGTGCTGGCCGAGGAGAGCGGGATCACCGAACCGTTCTTGAGCTCTCCCTGTGGCGCCTCGTTGGCCGGGGGTGCCAATTCGATGTGCATACCGCCCAGCAGGCTCGTCGTCCCGACCTTGGCGGTGCTGTTGGCCGGTAGCCGGACACCGCCGTCGATGCGCATCGTCACCAGCGCGTGCCAGTCCTGCACTTCGATCTTGGTGACGTTGCCGACGTTGACGTCGGCGACACGCACCCGGGTGTTCTGTTGAATGACAACCACGTCGGGCAACTGCGCCTGGATCGTGTACGAACCGTCGCCGTCGCCCTGGGTTCCCGGCAAGCTCAGCGAGTTGAGGCCGCGCCACTCACATCCCGGGATCGCAGGCACACACACGGCGATGAGCGCAACGGCCAGCACACGCCTCACCGCGTGCCTCCTGGCACCATCAGGCCTTGGAGTCCCTGGCTGGCGTCGGTGGACGTCGCCTCCGGCGGCAGATCCCCGATCGCCGCTTCTGCCGCCCGTGGCTCCCCCGGATTATTCAGGGCCGCAGGGACATCGGGCGGTGTCTGCGGCGGCAGGTGCGGATTGAGCCGGTCTTCGCTGTAGGTGATCTCGTTGGGCCGCGCCGACGCTCCCGCGAATGGGTTGATACCCAGCGGCGGGAAGTTGTATTGCCGGTTCTTGATGATCGGCGCAAGATACTGGACACACAACTTCGACGATTGCTCCCAGTTCTCACGCGACGCGGCTTGGATTGCGCTACAGATGAATTGGACGGTGTTGGCGAAGTTGACAGGGGCCAGAATGCCGGTGACCGCGCTCTGCGCGGGTTGGTAGATGTTCATGAAGTTCTGGAACACCGTCGGTGCGATATGTAGCACCTGCTTGACGTCACCGCGGCTGTCGTTGAGAGCAGTGGTGATCGCGTTCAGGTGATCGAAGGTGACGCCGAGGCCTTCTCGGTTCTCGGCGACGAAGCCGCGCAGGTCATTCACCGCGCCGTCGAGGCCCTGTGTCGCATTGGCCACCTCGTTGGGTGTATTGGACAGCACGGTGGTGATGTCGGCCAGATTTGTGTTGAAGGCGGCGAGGAGATCGCTGCTGGAGGACAGCGCCGATACCAGCAACTGCAGGTTGCGCACCGTGCTGAAGATGTCGGTGCTGTGGTCACCGAGTGCCGAAACCGCCTTGGATAGCTTGATGACCGTGTCCCGCGCGGTGTCCCCCTCGCCGCGCAGGTTGTCCGCGGCACTGTTGATGAACTCGCCTACCGGGCTTGGTCCGCCGGGCGTGGTGGGCTGCAGCGAGTCGGTGAGCTTCTCCAGCTGCTGGCGCAGATCGTCCCACTCGACAGGAACCGCGGTGCGTTCCTTCGGAATCGTGGCGCCGTCGGCCAGTTTGGGGCCGCTGGAGTACGCAGGCACCAGCTGGATCGCCCGCGCGCTGACGAGCGACGGCGACAGGATCGCCGCCTGTACATCGGCGGGCACTGGGTATTCCCTGTCGACCGAGAAGGTGACCTTCGCCGCGTTAGGCTGCGGGTCGATCTCGTCAACGGTTCCGACGGCGACACCCAGGATACGAACCTCGTCGCCGGTATAGAGACCGTTGGTGTTGGCGAAGTACGCGACGAAAGTATTCCTTCTGAGGGCTCCCACCGGCGTGGCGACCACGGTGATCGCGACCGCAAGAATGGCGACCAGCGTTGTCGCGATGGCGATTCGCGCTGTGCGGACGGACATCATTGTCCCCCGCCCGCAGGCTCAGGCACGGGTGGCCCGACGGTCGGTGGCGGCAGCTCGCCGGGCGCAGGCGCCAAGGCGGGCGGACCGGGCGGAGGCCCACCCGGTGGGGGCGCAGGAAGGGGCTCGCGATACGGATAGCAGCCAGTGGGGCCGGGAAGCGGCACACCAGGGGGGCCGCACCCCTGATCGCCAGGGTTACCTGTAATGGCATCGGGCAGAGTCAAATTCGCCTCTCCACCCTGCCCGGTGCGCGGATACGGCACCGGCAGTGCCGGGGTGCCGGGCTGGCCGACCCCTGGGTCGACCAGTTGCGAGGGCAACAGCACATTGGGGTCAAGACCGAGATCGGAGAATGCGGAGTCGATGAACGGTTGGGCGAACTGACCAGGTGCGAGGTTGACCAGTGAGGCCTTGAAGAAGGGCCCCGCGCCCAGCACCTCGCCGAACGACATCGCGTACCGCCGAAGCAGATACAGAGTGCGCTGCAATTCCTTCTTGCGGTTGTCCAGGATGGCGAGCACGCCGTTGAGTTTGTCGACGGCAGGTTTGAGCTGTGTGCGATTGTCGTTGACGAGTCCCGATATCTGGTGTGACACCGCGGTGAGGTTGTTGAACAGAGCATCGACGGAATTGCGTTGCGACAGAAGCTCGGACAACAGCGCGTTGGTGTTGACGACAAGGCTTGCGATCTGATCACTACGCTTCGCCAGCACCGCGGTGACCTTGTTCGCGTTGGCCAGCAGGTTGCGCAGCTTCGCGTCGCGGTTGTTGAGAGTGTCGGAGAACCGTGCCACGCCCTCCAGCGCGATCTTCAGGTCGGGCGGGGTGTCTTTGAAGGTGTTCGCCAAAGTCGTCAGCGCCGAGGACAGCTGCGTGGTGTCCAGGGTGCTGATGGTGGTGGTCAGGTCGCCCAACGCGTCCGGAAGGTCGTAGGGAGACTTGGTCCTATCGATCGGAATCGTGCCGCTGAGGATGCCGTCGCCGCGCGGCGTGATTTCGAGAAACTTGGTGCCAAGCACTGTTTCGGTCTTGATGGCGGCCTCGGTCCGGTCACCCAGTTCGACGTCACGGTCGACTGTAAACTTCACCAGCACCTTCGTGCCTTCAAGGTGGATGCTGGAGACCCTGCCGACAGACATGCCCGACACCCGCACGTCGCTTTCGGGTTTGATGCCCCCGGCCTCTGCGAAGTATGCGGAGTAATTGGATTTGCCGTTGACGAACGGAATCTTGTCGTAGGAGAAGACGGCGATCACCGAGACAGTCACAATAAGAATGCCGACCAGACCGACCACGACTCTGTTGCGCTCCGCCAGCGGCTTGAGTCTGGGCCTCTTCAGCTTGTCCCTGAGAGTGGTTGTGAGTCCGGTCATTTCGGTGTGCACCGTCCAGAGTCTTGACCGGCGAGCTTGACGAACACAGGCTGACCGCCCTTACCGTTGACCTTGAGAATCGCATCGCAGAGGTAGAAGCCGAAGTAGTCGCCGTAAAGGCCGTTGCGTGCCAGCACCTGGTAGG
>NZ_JAVHWK010000106.1:0-77958 GCF_032159775.1 Mycobacterium sp. | reverse complement strand
CGACTATCAGGTTGGACCTCGACGACCGTGCGCGATGTTTTCCACTCATGGGCCTTTCCCTGCTGCTCGACAACGTCTGTCGTTGTAAGCGGAGTTACCCGAGTAAAGCTGCGGCGAAACACCTCGGCCGAATCGTCACAGATAGGGATCGGTCCAGGCGCTGATGATCCGGGCCGCACGGGCGGCCTGGTTTTTGCCGGTGAGCAGGTGGTCGGCGCCTTCCAGGGACACGAAACTGCGGGGGTGTCGCGCGGCTCGGAAGATCTCGCTTGCGTTGGCGATGCCGACGGTGTTGTCGGTGGGCGAATGCATGACCAGCAGCGCGCGGTGCAGGGTGCGGATCTGCTCCCGGAGATCCGCGTTGCGGACGTCTTCGATGAAATGGCGTTTGAGGGTCAACGCCTTGCCGCCGACCGGGAACGGCGCCTCGCCCTCGGCATCGATCCGCGCGATCAACGCGTCGTAGTTGTGTTCGACGTGGCCCGGGTCGTACGGCGCCCCGATGCTGGCCACGGCCACGACCGTCGAACAGTCGTGGGCGGCGGCGAGCACCGCCGAGCCGCCGAAGGAATGCCCGACGAGCAGGCGGACTTCCCGGCCCGAGTCGTTCATGAACTCCACCGCGCGCACGGTGTCGGCGACCTTGTGGGAGAACGACCCGTCGCCCCAATCCCCTTCTGAGTCGCCCAGACCGAGATTGTCGAAGCGCAGCATGCCGATGCCTTCACTGGCGAGCTGCTTGCAGATCCGGCTGGCGGCCGGGCTGTCCTTGCCGAGCGTGAAACCGTGCGCGAAGACACCCCACCCGCGTGCTTCCCCCTCGGGGACATCCACACGTCCGGCCAGTGTTGGCCCGGTAGTACTCGGGAACTCGACGCGCTCGGCCATCGACTAGCCGACCAGCTCCGGGTGGAACGTTGCGACCATCCGACGGAAGCCGTCGCGCCAGTCGACCGTGGTTCCACCGACAAGCTCGCGCATCAGGGTCGCGTCGGTCGGGTTGCCGCGCAGCGCCTGCACGCTTTTCTCAAAGACCGGTTCTTTGCCGATCAGCGAGCCGATGTAGGCGCTCCACTCCTGGAGGCTGACGGCTTGTTCTCCGCACCAGTTGATGGTCGGCGCAGGCACCGCAGCCTTGTCGAGCAGCTTCGGGATCATCGCGATGATGTCGTCTTCGTGGATCGGGTTGTACACCGCGGGGCCGCCGGGCGGGACGGGGATCGCCATGTCGCCGAGCATCATCTCCATGTGGAAGAACGGCCACCCGCCGTTGTCGCCGTAGGGCACGTTGAGGCGAGCGATGATCGCGGGCACGCCGAGGGCGCGCGACATCGTCCGGACGACGACCTCGCCGGCGATTTTGGAGATGGAGTACGTGGGGAACATCGGCTTGTGGTTGTCGCCGAGGGCGGCGCGCTCGGTGCGGGGTTCGTCGTCGGGCGGATCGTAAACCGCAGCCGAGCTGCAGTGCAGGAAGCCCTTCGCGGTGCGGCAGTGCGCCATCAGCAGGCCGGCCGACTCCGCGTTGGCGCCGAGGTCCTTGTCCCACCGGCCGCTCTTGGCAACCGCGAGGTTGAGCACGTAGTCGAAATCGGTCGGAAGGGCGCTGAAGTCGCCCGAGGCCAGGTTGACGGTCTCGCACCGCACCCCCGCCTTCTCCAGGCTGTCACGCGCCGACGGGTCGCTGAACCGGGCGATGCCCCATACCTCGTTGTCGGTCGCGAGGGCCTTCGCGATGGGTGCGGCGACCTGGCCGCTCGGTCCGGTGATCAAGATCTTGGATCCGCGCATGCGCTGATCGTAAGGAATGACTAGTGCCCCGCGTGCCGGTTGAGGAAGTCGACGACCGCCTCGGCGAACAGATCGTTGCGATCGCCAGCCACCATGTGTCCGGCACCCTGCACGTCTACGAACTCGATCTGGGGGAAGCGAGCGAGGAACTCGTCGGCGCGGTCCTCGCTGACGAGGTCGCTGACCTGTCCGCGCACCAGCAGCATCGGCACGTCGTCGTCGAGGATCGCTGCGATCGCCTTGTGCATGCGATCGGGGTCGGTTACCTCGATCGGGGGATTCGCGGCGGTGCCGTCGATGAACTGCGGATCCCAGTGCCAATACCAGCGGTCACCGCGACGACGAAGGTTGGCGCGCAAGCCATTCAGATCGGTGGGTCGAGGCCGATGCGGGTTGTACTCGGCGATCATGTCGGCCACCTCGTCGAGTGAGCCGAAACCCTCCACCATCCGGTCGGCCATGAAGTCGTGGATTCGCGCCGCCCCGGCCGGGTTCATGCTCGGCACGATGTCGACCAGCACGACGGCGCTCGCGATGCCCGGCGACAGCTCACCCGCGAGCAGCATTGAGGTGAAGCCGCCGAGCGAGGCGCCCACCAGTACGGGGTTCGGCGGCAGCTGCGCAAGCACCGCAGCCACGTCTTCGGCGAACATGACGACGCGGTAGTCGCCCTCGATCGACCAGTCGGATTCGCCGTGCCCGCGGAAGTCGACGGTGATGGCCTGCCAGCCTCGACCGGCCACCGCGGCGGCGGCGCGCGCCCATGACCGCCGGGTCTGGCCGCCGCCGTGCAGGAACACCACAGCGCGAGCCTGCGGATCTCCGAGCCGGTCAGAGACGATGCGGATGCCGCTGGGCGCCTCGGTGACAAAGGGTTGCGGCGCTGTGGTCATCGTTTTGATCGTAGGGTGCGTTGCTTCACCGAAGGACTGCGATCCCCTATGTCACCACCCACACAATGCCGATAAGGGCAAACAGGGGAAGCACGAATTGCCGAAGGTGACGACGAAGCAGACGATCTGCAGCAAAATAATTAGAAGACATAGTAATGCGACGACGGTCGCCTCCCTCGCCACGGAATCCGTCGTAAAAAACAGAAGTCGGTGCCGTCAGGTTTCCTTTGCAAACAACAATGAATCCGAAAAGCGAAGCACCGCATGGATTCTTGAGAGATTGCTGAGTTTTCCGTCAACTCGCGGAATTCGTAGTACCCTCAACTTCGGTTGAGTTTCCAGCCGGCGTCGGTGCACCAGTTGGGCCTTCCGATCCGGTCTTCAGACTGCAGGGCCTTCGAGTCGAACTCGAGTGCCGTTACGCGCTGGGGAAGGAGTTGACGTGACCACTGCCAGCCCACTTCAACTGCAATACGCACATGGGCCGTCCGTCGACGAGGTGCAACGGGCCGGCAGAGCTGTCTTTCGAGCTGAAGAACTTGCCGACGGGCGCGTGCTCATCGGCGTTCACGGCGATGTCGACGCCACCAATCGCCAGGCGCTCGGTCGTTTCGTCGCCCGCCACATCCGCGTCTCCAAGCAACTCGTCCTGGATCTCACCGGCGTCGACTTCTTCGGGAGCCAGGGCTTCACCGCGCTGTACTACGTCAGTGTGCAGTGCGCACGGCGGGATGTGGACTGGATGGTCGCAGGCAGCCCAACGGTGCTGCGGATCCTGCGCATCTGCGACCCGGACCGTGAGCTACCTCTGGTCGCGGACCTCGAAGCCGCCCTGGCCAGACTGGACCACGTCGCCAAGTGCAGGCACGCCGTGGCATGGGGTGACTCGTACTCGTAGCAGAGTCAGCTGGTGAATAACGGCCCCCGGAGAAATCTCCGAGGGCCGTATGGCACCGGCGGCCGTTCGCCGCGTCAGCGCTCGCTGAACTCGTGCCGCTGGACGATGGCCAGCAGCTCCTCGCGAACAGTCGAATCCGGCATTGCGTTGATCCGTGCATAGATGCGCCGCCGACTACGGGCGCGCTTCGCGTCTGCGCGGAACTGCGCGAAAGACATTTCCTCAACTCCTTATTGCCACCCCGGATCACGGGATGTGTTTGCTGTGGTAATCCACTCGAGCGATCTGCCCACTGATACAACGCTTTGATCCTCCTTGTTAATTCTGAGTGAATCAACTTTTGCGGGGTGATCTTGAATACACATCGCCCATCGGTACTGTTTGCTGTGACGGGCGTCACCCGGCGCACGGCGAACCACCGTCTTAAGGCGGCATCGTGGATATCCTTGCGGACTGGCGCGACGGCGCGACCTCGCTGGTGTGGCGGTCGACCGAAGCCAACGACGGAGCCGACGTCACCGTGTTCGTCCGGCGAACGGGCACACCTGGCGCACCGGCGCTGGTGTGCGTACACGGCTTCCCCACATCCAGCATCGACTATTACGCGCTGGCGCGGGAATTGGCCGCCGAATTCGAGATCTTCGTCCTGGACTTCCCCGGCTACGGCCTGTCCGACAAGCCACCGGCGCCGTATGTCTACTCGCTCTTCGACGACGCGCGCCTGCTCGTGCACGCGATCACCGAAGTCTGGAAGCTAACCGACTACCTGATGGTGACCCACGACCGCGGCAGCAGCGTCGGGATGATCGCTCTGGAGATCCTCGCTGCACAGCATCCCGGCGCCGTGCCTGCCGACGTCGTCATGACGAACGCCAACATCTACCTCCCACTGGCCAACCTCACCGCGTTTCAAACCGCACTTCTCGACGACGCGACCGGTCGCGCCACGGCGGCGGTGACGACGCCGGAGCTGTTGGCGGCGGGCCTGGGAGCGAGCACCTTCATGCCGCGGCGGACCCTGGAGGACCCGGAGATCGCAGCCTTGGCGACGTGCTTTGCACACAACGACGGCATTCGGGTGCTGCCGGACACCATTGCGTATCTGCACGAGCGCGCCGAGCACGAAACCCGTTGGCTCGAAGCACTTTCCAAGAGCGACGTCAACCTTTCCCTGGCCTGGGGCGTGCATGACAACGTCGCGCCGCTTCGCGTCCCCAACCACGTATGGCGGACGTACCTCAAAGACAAGCCGGGACGAAACCGCTACTGGCTGCTGCCCACCGCCGACCATTACCTGCAATGTGACGCGCCTGCTCAGTTGGCGCAGATCATTCGGCTGACCGCAGAAGGTTCCGACATCGCGCTGCAGACACTGGGTGACCAACCCGACGGCGCCGTGCTGGTCGACCAGAGCCAGCGAGTCCGCTGATGCCGGCGGGGTGCCACGCCCCCGATGACGGCTCGGCAAAGACCGACCAATGGCATTGTTAGCGCCGTGGACATCGACGGCTTCCTGCAGACGATCCCGCCGCTGGCGGTGTATCTCATCGTGGGAACCGTCATCGGCATCGAAAGCCTCGGCATACCGTTGCCGGGCGAGATAGCGCTGGTCAGTGCGGCCCTGCTGTCGTCGCGCCATACCCTCGACATCAGCCCGGTGGGGGTCGCGACGGCCGCCACCATCGGCGCCATCGTCGGCGACACGATCGGATACTCGATCGGCCGTCGCTTTGGGATGTCACTGTTCGAACGTCTCGGCAATCGCTTCCCCAAGCACTTCGGGCCGGGACACGTGGCGCTTGCCAAGCGACTCTTCGCCCGATGGGGCGTCTGGGCGGTGTTCTTCGGCCGCTTCATCGCGCTGCTGCGGATCTTCGCCGGTCCACTGGCGGGCGCCTTGAAAATGCGGTACGCGCACTTTCTGGCCGCCAACGCCAGCGGCGCGGTGATGTGGGCCGGTGGTACCACCGCCGTCATCTACTACGCGGGCATCGCCGCCGAGCGGTGGCTGTCACGGTTCTCGTGGATCGCGCTCGTGGCGGCCGTCGTGATCGGAATCGGCGTGACATTGGTGATGCGCGAACGAACTTCGCGCCTCATCGCCGAACTGGAAGCAGAGCACGATTGGGACACTCTGCGGCGTCACTAGAAGCCTCCCGAGAATTGGAGTGCTACGTCGGCCGGAAGGTGAGCGCAACGCCGTTCATGCAGTAGCGCAGGCCGGTCGGCGCGGGTCCGTCGTTGAAGACGTGTCCGAGATGCCCGCCGCAACGGCGGCACAACACCTCGGTACGCGATATCAACAGACCGGAGTCCTCGCGTTCGATGACGGCGTCGTCCAACGTTTTCCAGAAGCTCGGCCACCCGGTGCCGCTGTCGAACTTGGTCGCCGATGAGAACAAGTCCAGCGCGCAGCCCGCGCACCCGAACACGCCGCTGCGGTGCTCGTCGTTGAGCGCGCTGCTGAAAGGCATTTCGGTGCCGGCGTGCCGAAGCACGTCGTACTGCTCGGCTGACAGCCGCTGCCGCCACTCCTGATCGGTGTGGGTGACCTCGAAGGCACCCGCCTGCGACGTCGGCGTGTCCGCCGCGGCGGTGCCACGCAGCGAATGGCACCCGGTGAGCACGCCGAGCAACGCCGCGCCGAACAGCACCCGACGGCGCGAAAGAGTCATGGCATCGACAGTAGATCCGGCAGACAACATTGGCCTTCGGCATGGTCTTACGGAAGAAGAACGTCGGCCCCTGGGTGCGCCTCGAGGCGCGATTCGCCTGGACACTGGAGCCATGGCATACGCGTCACGCGCCCGGTTCATCCTGGCGACCGTCCTCGGCTCGGCCGCAATCGCTGCGGTGGCGTTGCTCGGTGTCCATCCGGCAGGCGCGGCGGACTCTTTCGCGGTGCCGGCACCGGCCGTCGACGAGCCCGCGTCGGACGCAGGGCCCGAGACCGCGGTGTTCGCAGGCGGCTGCTTCTGGGGTGTCCAGGGAGTCTTCCAACATGTCAGCGGCGTCACGCAGGCAGAATCCGGCTACGCGGGAGGTGCCGAGGCCACCGCCCACTACGAGACCGTCGGCACCGGGTCAACCGGCCACGCCGAGTCCGTGCGCATCACCTACGACCCGACCAAGGTGACGTACGGCCGACTTCTGCAGATCTACTTCTCGGTCGTAACCGACCCGACTCAGCTCGACCGCCAGGGTCCCGATGTGGGCAGCCAGTACAGGTCGGCGATATTCGCGCAGAACGCCGACCAAGAGCGGATCGCTGCGGCCTACATCGCGCAGCTGTCCCAGGCGAACGTCTTCCCCGCCTCGATCGTTACCAGAGTCGAGCCGAACACCGGGTTCTTCCCCGCCGAGGCGTACCACCAGAACTATCTGGATTTGCACCCGACGTCGGCGTACATCGTGATGAACGACAAGCCCAAAGTGGACGATCTGGCGCGCCTGTTTCCGCAGCGGTATCGCGATCAACCGGTGCTGGTGTCGGTGACCTGATTCAGCTTCGTCTCGATCGCACGCGCAACGCGGTCACCTTCGTCGGTCAGGTCCAGCCAGCAGTACCAGGGCCACCTGTCTTTGTCGTCGTATCGCTCGACGTACTCGTGGTGGATCCGTTTCACCGAATCCTCGGGAGATGTCGTCCATGCGACGAAGCGGCCGTCGGCAGCGGTCAAGTCGCCGATGAGAGATAAGCCCTCATCCGCAAGCGCGCGAACAAGACCCAACGTCTCGGCTTGGATGGCGGCCAGTGACACGCCGGGGTTCGCCCGTTCGACGAACGAGTGGATCTGACCGAGCTCCACCCAATCGATGAGGCCTGAAACCAGAACCTTTTCTCGAGGTGAGCTGGCATCCCACACTGCCTCGTCCACACACTCATCCTAATCCGCCCCGCGAATACCGAAGCCCTCGCAATTTCGTGATCTGACGGCGGATTCGTCGCCCATATAATCCTGTCATGGCTTCGGTTCAGGTCGACGTGGCCGGGATGGACGCCCTGGCCGCCCGTTGCCAGGCGCTGGCGGCTGAGGTCGGCGGGGTGAGCGGATCTCCTGCGCTGTCGGTGCCGTCCGGGCAGGCCACTGCTGCCGCAGTCCAGGCGGTGCACGCCGACGTCGCCGCGGCCGGTACCGCGATGGGCGCGCGGCTGGAAACAACATCGGCCAAATTGGCCGCCGCAGCAGCATCATTCGCCACCCGGGAGAGCAAGTCGGCAGCCGCCGTCGCCGCGCTGGCACCGACATCAGAGGTGTGACGTGCCGGCGGCCACGAGCACGTTACCCACGTTGTCAACCGTCCAAGCCTGGGACACCGGTCATCTGACGACCGCCGCGCAGCATTGGACGAGCCGGGCGACGACGTGGGAGTCGGCGTTCACCGCCGTCTACCGAGAGATGCCGAACCCGGGCGGCACGTCGTGGTCAGGCGCGGCTGCCGACGCCGCACTTCTGCGTGCGCACTCCGATCGGGTCAAGGTGCTCGCCGTCGTCGACCAATTGCACGATGCCGCAGCGACAGCGCGTAGCGGAGCCCTCGAGTTGGACGGGGCCAAGCAACGCGTGCTGTCGGCGGTCAACAGTGCACAGTCAGCCGGATACGTCGTGACAGAGGATCTATCGGTGGGCTATCCGCGGCGCGTCAGTTCGCCCGCCGAAGCCGCTATCCGTCAGGTGCAGGCCCAGACGATGGCTACCGATATCCGAACTCGGGCAGGCACACTCGCGACTCTCGACCACAAGGTCGCAGTCGATATCACAACGAAGGCGATGGGCGTCGGGGCGATGGACTTCCCGGAGGCGCCGCCGGGTGCGGACGCCTTGTCGGTGAAAAACGAAAAAGACGTCCACCGCATCGTGGATCCGCTGCCTCCTGGCCGCAGCCCTGACGTCAAAATGGTGCCCAACGGCGGCACGCCCGGGCTCTACGGAACTCTCACGGAGAACGGCACACCCATACCCCCCGGCACCTACCCGGGGCAGGTGTCTGTTCTCCCTGACGGCACACGGATCAGCTACCGCCCCACCAGCAAGTCAGGCGGCGGCACGATCGACATCAAGTATCCCGATGGCAGCACCGTGAAGATCCACGAGTTTCCCGCACCTCAACCGCCCCCTGCACCCGTACCGGCGCCGGCCCCGGCACCGGTGCCTGCTCCTGTGCCGGCTCCCGCGCCGCCACCCCTGACAATTCCGGACCCCGGCATTCACCTGCCCAGCCTGCCCCCGCCGCCGTCCCTTCCCGTCGAGGGAACTGCGCCTGCGGCGGCCGCGGGAGGCATCGGGCTGGGAATCCTCGCAGTCCTCGGCTCCCTGATCTTCGGTTGATGTCCATCACCGATCTCACCGCACTTCCTGCCGCGGCGGCACCGGAGTGGTTGACGAGGGTAGGCATACCCGCCGGCTGGCGCGTGGGCCGCTACATGGGTGACGGTGCGATCGAGCCGTGGAGTGCAGCGGTACGCGGTGAGCGAGCAGATGGTACCTGGGACGCTTGCGAAACCATCGTCGTCTTTGGATTCACGGGAATTCCTGTTGCGCAGGATGTTTGGGAGCTGTGCGAATCTTCGCTACGCGCGCTGAACGCCGACAACATCGTCGTCGTCGAGATCGACACACCACCGGAGCAGGGGGTTTCGGTCGTCAGCGGGAGCGGGCTGTTCCTGGTGGATGACCGATTGATCCACGGGCAGTTCAACTATTACACGGTTGGATCGCCACTAGTCGGGCAAGGCCGCATGATCCAGCAGTGCCTGTACGTCGACGCATCCCGAAGAGCCGAGTTCGAGGCGGCTCTCGCGCGCTTGGGCGACGAACTTCACAACGCGTTCGTCAACGGACCAGCCTGCCGATCGGGATGACCTTCGGGATCCGCTCGCGTTCGACCGGAATGAAGGCTATTTCACAAGTCCGTCGAACGCGCATTCAGAAGGAGAAGTCATGAGCGTGGACAACATTTCAGATCTCGGTACGCACGGGCTCGATGAGTTGGTTCCGTCGCGCTACGCCGTTTCGGTCGGCGACATCGATGTGTTGGTGATCAGCGACGGCGTGCTGCCGATCACCGCGCTGACGTTCGCAGGCGACGCCGTGTTCGCACCTGGGTTCGGCAACCCCGAGTGGCACAACGGCTTCGAACACGACCCCGAAGAGGCGGCGCGCGTCCGGATCCGTCTCCTGCGGGAGCTGGCGGCCAGCGGAGAGTCGATGGTGGCCACCCACCTGCCGTTCCCATCCGCCTGCCGGGTGAAGGCCGCAGGCGACGTCTTCCGGTGCGTGCCGACAGCATGGGATTATTGAGTCCCCGCCTGCGCCAACGTCTGGTGTGATGGACGAATGAGTGCAACTACTGTTTCTGACGTACTCACTCGGATGCGGGCCATCTCCGCCGAAGTGCCACACGGTGACGGCGCAGGCGTGTTCAACAACGTCTACCTGCAGGTGACCGAGATGGTCGCCAATCGTTTGAAGACACCCGGCGTGTTCCACGACGATGCGTTCATTGCCGACCTCGATGTGCGGTTCGCCGGCTATTGGTTCACCGCGTACGACGCAGCACGAGTAAAGCCGAAGGCATGGGCACCGCTGTTCGCCGCGCGGAGAAACAAAGGCGTATTGCCCATCCAATTCGCGCTCGCCGGCATGAACGCGCACATCGAAAACGATCTGCCCCTGGCAGTGGTCGCAACCTGCGCGGCACGCGGTCGAACACCCAGCAGCCCCGGTGTCCGCGAGGATTATGACAAAGTCAACGACCTGCTCGCCGACGTCGAAGCCGAGATCAGGCGGTCATTTCTCACTGAGGCCGAGAATTTGATCGACGACAGCGTCGAGGCCGTCGTGCACCTCATCAGCTCGTGGGACATCGAAAAGGCCCGCGACTTCGCATGGTTGAACGTTCAGACCCTGTGGGAGCTGCGACGCATCGGCCCTCTTTACGGCGCATACACCGCAACACTGGCCCGCACCGTCGGGATGGGCTCCCGACTGCTTCTCACTTCGCCCAATTGAGCGTCACCGCCTGACTAGGAGGCGGCGAGTTCGACGCGCAGCGAATCGCTGTCCCTCAAGATGACGGTCGGCGAATCCGCCTGCCACTGCGCAGGAATCAAGAACCACCGGTCGTTCGCGTAAGCGAGCAGTTTGTATCCGCTGTAGGTGAACGGCCACGACTGCTTGTCCACCGGCCCTTGGAAGTTCGGCTTTTGAATGCCCGCGATCCCGAGATCGGCCTTGCTATGGACGGTTGCAGCGGGCCGCGGCAGAGTACCGGCGGCGATATCTGCGGCTATCGAGGTCCCGATACCAGCGGCATAGATCGACACCGCCCAAAACATTGCGGCGACGGTCAACACCAGCCCGATGACAACGACGATCACCGGAAGCGGGAGAACCGCTGCACGGTGGTAGAAGACGTACTGCACCACAATCAGCACGCCGCTGATGCAGAGCGCAACCGCCGCCGACCACGGATCCACAACGTCGACCAACCCAAGGATCCCGAAAACGGCGAATGCGCCGGCGGCAGCAGCGAGCGTCGCACGCAGACACAGATGCAGCCACCATCTCGCGAACCTGCGGTCCAACACGTCCGCGCCTATCAATACCAGGACAAGGCCCGCGACCGCGAGGATGGACCAGATCACCGGCCTGAAGAACACGTCCGCGCTGCGCAGGACGAAATCGGTTGTGCTGTACCGAAGAATGCCGACCGGTACCCCGAAGTAGTCGTAGAGCACTCGGGTGCGAACCCAGCCGAAATACAGCATCAGCGCTGACAACAACGCGCTCGCCCCTGCGATTGCTCCCAGCGTTTCAAGCAGACCCTTCACCGGGAACACCGCGTCATTCGGCTGCTTGTCAGCGCTCTCTGATGTTGCTTCAGCGACTGAGCTCGGGCTTGTCATGGCGAGGAAACCGCTGGGACGGTCAGGTCGTTGGGCACAGCCACGTCCTGCGGGGGAAGGATCTCAGGTGGCATCGGCTCTGGCCGCACGCCTGGAATCGGATCGCCCGGCTTCGCAATCGCAGTGGGGGGCGCTGGCGGCACCCCAGGTATCGGCGTGAGGGAATCACCGCCAATAACCGGTGCCGTAGGCACGCCCGGCATGGGCTGCACTCCGGGAATGGGCTGCACACCTGGAATGGGCTGATCGGGGGGAAGACCATTGCCTGCCTGGTGATCGACCCCACCTGACTGCGACTCCACGCCGGAATGTGGCGCGGTGGGAAAATCCTGTGGCATCGGCGAGTGGCAGCCGACCAAGGCTGCGGTCGTTATGCCGAATGCGGTCAATGCAACCGCCGTCCGCTTCTTCACCATCGCTACGCCTCCCGCCGAACCTCTGTCCTCCGGTACTCGTCTGGACCGAATAGGGAAATTGTCGGCGCGCGAAAATGTGGCGGCTACAGTAGTCGACTACGTCAATCGACCGCTCAAGGCCATGAAAACGGCCCCCGGAGATCTCTCTCCGAGGGCCGTTTCTTTAGTAGCGGGGACAGGATTGGAACCTGCGACCTCTGGGTTATGAGCTACGTGCCGGGGGTTTTACTCTGCTCGCTTGATCCCAAATATGCAGCTCAACGTTGGACGAGAGTCCTAGCCGTTGCACCCCGTCGCACGCACTCCGGGCTGTTTCGCAGAGTTTTGTTCCCAAATCTGTTCCCAATGTTGAACACCTTGCACGACCGCAGGATCGCAAAATCTGGGCAACATCCAGATGTATCGCCCGGTTTTGAGCCGACGGGTAACTCCCCTAGATGTCGTCCCAAAATTTCAAGTTCGTGGGTGAATTCGGTCAGGAGGGTCATCTTCGCTCCAACCGTCGCATCGTATATGTCGGGACGTATCTGACTTCTACGGGTTGAATACGAGGAGTGGTTTGCCCCCATGTTCGGGAGCTTCCGCTAGACAGACGGGGTCGCTGAAGTTTTCGACGGGATGGGCTGGCCTTCCGGCACGCGTAACACCCCGCTGTCGGCGAGCTGAACCGTCCGATCGATCACGGCTGCAATTCGATCCTGTGTGGTCTCGGTGAGCCAGCGGAACAACCAGAACACTGGCGGCCGGCAACTTCGGCCGAGAGCGAACGACGACGAGGGGACGGCAACCGCTCGATAGCTTGGGTTGATGGGTGCAACGCGTGAACTCACCTACGACGTAGACGGCCTGACGATGGTCGCCCACCTGGCGTGGCCGCACGGCGAGGGGCCTTGGCCTGCCGTGCTTATTGGACACGACGGGATCGGCCTCGACGACTATCAACGGCGTCGCGCCGACGACCTGGCTGCGCACGGTTACGTCGCCTTGGCTATGGATTATCACGGTGGTCAGTTGTTCTTCGGTAGGCCGGAAGCGATGCTGGCCCGGGTCATGCCCCTGTTGGCCGATGCTGAGCGGATGCAGGCTATCGGCCGTGCCGCGCTTGATGTCCTTGTAGCGGTGCCTGGTGTCGACACTGACCGGCTCGCCGCCCTCGGCTACGGCGCCGGCGGCCGAATCGTGCTCGAACTCGCCAGTGCAGGGGTTCCGTTCAAGGCCGTTGCTGTCGTCCATCCCGGCCTGCCAGACGTCAGCGCTGAGGACTGGACCAATGTAACCGGCGCGTTCCTTCTGTGTACCGGCTCCGAAGACCCGCTCTGCACCCCTGACCAGATCCTCGCGTTTGGCCGCGCACTGCAGGACGCCGGAGTCGACTGGCGCGTGAATGTCTATGGCGGAGCCAAGCATGCCTTCTGGGCCCGGCCGACAAACCCCGATGGGTCGCCCGCCGGGGGAATCACCCACACCGCGGCCACCGTGCCCGGCGTCGGTTATCACCCAACGCACACTCCGCGCGCATGGCATGCGGTGCTCGACCTGTTCGACGAGGCTTTCGGGACTTTGCCCGAGACAGCCTGAAAGAACCAGCCGTGCCGTCTCACGGACCGCCTGCGTTGTTACTGGTGCAATTGTCCATCGCGTCGCGCAGTTTCGTCGAGGCGAGACCCTCTCTCGACTACGCGGCTGCGAGGCTCAAAACGGCTTCGACGTGGGGCGGGCGGGGCTCGAACCCGCGACCAATTGATCAGCGAAAAGGTGAGCGCGGCGATTCTACTTATTGCCTTTACCGGCTGTCCTGCAACAGTTTTGGTCGCTGATAGCATACAAAACATGCGTGTTAATTGCCGCCGGATCGCAGTCATTGACGGCGAATAAACAGCAACCCCCTTACGAAGTGATCCTCACGTGGCTAGCAACGGCCGGATCGACGGGGTAGTAGTGAGGACCCGCCGCTGAGGATTTCGCCCGCCGACCACGTACTAGGGTGCAACTCACTTCTTTCGGCTTGCGCGCCAGCCCGCGAAGCACATTGACCGCGCCTCTGAATGCTTGCTGTGCTTGTGGGAACCACTTCCACGCCCAACAGCTGATTACCCGCAGCGTTGGTCGGGTCAGGATCAACCAAATACCTACCAAGGGAATCCTTGGTGCGGCGCAGCGCAGACCACGTGTTCGGATGCAGCACATCAAGGCGGTTGCCGACCTGCTCGGGCATAGCTCGATCAGCATCACCGGCGGTATCTACGGGCACACGTCGGATGCAACGACTCGCGCAGCGGTCGACAGGTTGTCCGGCGCCGTTGGGCTGTAGTAAGGCTAACTGGACAAAGACTGATCGCCTGAAACGTGAGGGTCGGATTGCGCCGACCGTGTTATGTTCTCGGCTCCGCCACGCCAAAAGGACAAGACAAGTCCGAGAGCCAAAAAGAAGACGATGAACAGCGTGCCGCCGAGGTAATAATTCATCGGGCCGCCGGGTGAAATGAACAGGCCTGGAGCGCCGACAATTGTGATCGTCTCCACGAGTTGTTCGATCGCGAAGACCGCGCCAAGAACTCCCAACCAGCGGGGAAACAGGCCAGCTGCGGCGGCCAAAACTATTGGCAGCGCCACCATAACGTCGGCAACGGTCAAGATCGGCCCCCACATCGCTGAGACGTCCATCAGGGCGCGCGCGATCCCCGGGTCGAGATGATCGGCATGCAACGCAAGCCCACTCCAAAACCAGGTCACAATGCTGACCTCGACAAGCACCATTGCTGAACCGATGGTAAAGACATACGCGAAAGGCCCCCTTAGCCTCTCGCGGGCGTAACCCAGCACGATCACTAATGCCAGCGCTCCCAATGCGCCTAACAGGCCCTGCACACGCGTGGCGCTCGCATGGTCGCGCAGATACGACACGACGGCATCGCCGGATTTGTCGACCCCGGGTGATCCGGCAAGGGAAGAGAGACCCGCAAGGTAAAGCACGCCGAACAGGACAGCGGCGACAGCCGGAACGTAGCGGTGGTTTGACCACGCATTGATCGACTTCATGGCGACACGATAACCCCGGGCTCGGCGGGATAGTCCGTCCCGCGCTAACGGGCGTATGCGTTTGCTGGCGGGCGACCCCCACAAGCCAGTTTGGGTAGAGGGTTTGGGTACGGACGCGAAAAGGGCGGTTTCCGATGTTCGGAACCACCTCTGACCTGCGTCGGGCTGACAGGATTTGAACCTGCGACCACTTGACCCCCAGTCGGATATTAGGTGAATTCGCTTGTCTTGCAACGACTCTGGAACTGCAATGACCATCGAAAACTGTCTCAAGCGGTTCCACGTTGACTGTCCGAATTCGCCCTAGTTGTGACAAGTCCGTGACAACGGCCGCGTCGAAGCCGTCGTTGCCGGCTCGTCTGCACGGTCTGCTAGCAGCGGTTTTGATCCACGTTCCCCTAGCTAGTGAGGTCAACCCGAGCGTCGGTCTCTTGGTCGAGGCCGAAGACATGCACGGACGCTGACTTTCCCTTCAGGTCATGTGGTCCCCGGTCGGTTAGTCCGGGCGGTCGAGAAATCAGCGCGTCGACGGTGTGGTGGGTGAGCAGGATTGTGTCGCCGGTGGTTTTGGTGAGCTGTTCGACGCGGGCGGCGACGTTGACGGTGTCGCCGATCAGAGTGAACTCGAGTTTGCCTGCGCCGCCAATGGTTCCGGCGATCACCAGACCGGTGTTGATCCCGATGCCAATTCGCAGCTCCTCGCCGAATCGCTCGGCGACGAGCTGCTGAATCAACACCGCGGCCGACACACCCGCATCGGCATGATCGCTCAGGTCATTCGGTGCACCGAAGACGGCCAGCGCGCCGTCGCCGAGGAACTTGTTGACATGCCCACCCGCATCGACCACAGCGGGCACCACAATCTCGAATAATGCATTGAGGCGCGCGACCGTGTCCTCGGCGGTGTTGGCCTCGGCGAAAGGGGTGAAGTCGCGGATGTCGACGAACATCACCGTCACCTCGCGGCGCTCACCGGTGAAGATGTCGTCGCCCTGCTCGAGTAGCCGCGCCGCCAGGGCTGGATCGACGTACGTTCCGAACGCGGCCTGAAGTCGCTGCCGCTCAGCCAAACCGGCCTGCATCCGGTTGAACGACGCCGACAGCGCACCCAGATCGTCGTCCTGAACCACCGGCAGCCGTCGGCTGTAGTCGCCAGCCGCCACACGCTTGGTTCCTTCTGCCAAATCGCGGATCGGCCGCAGCGACGGTGAGAACGCGACGCCGACGGTCAGCGGCACCGCGAAGGCAAGCGTCAACACACCCCCGATCACGACCGCGAGCACGGGCATCTCCCTAACCCGATCGAATACCGCCGCGACCACCGCGCCCCCGACCGTAGCTATGAACATGGCCGCGAGAATGGACACGTTCGACCACGCGGCGATAGTCGGCTGGGAGCGGGGCAGGGAGTCACCGATGTCCGTGTCACCGGCGAGGGCGACCCGCGCTGGCCGCAACGCTGCCTCCGCGAAGCTGTGCATGGCGGGCAATACGTAGGCACCACCGAAGGCTGCGCCCAGGATTCCGTACTGAACGAGCCGCGACCCACTGGCCCCGGCTATCGCACCGACAACGACCGCTAGTACGCCGCCGCAAACCGCGCTGCTCCCGACCGCTCGGACAATCAGTCCCCGAGCGTAGGCGTAGGTGGCGTCCAGCGTCCTCGCGCGATCGACGTCATGGTCGCCTACCCACTGCTCCACAAGATGGAGCCGGCCCAGGCCGGGAAGAACGGCCACCCACGCCAGCACCAGCATCGCGACAACGGTGACGGCGGCCGCCCCAGCGTAGTGACCGGGCTCCTCGAAAGCGACAACGACAAACGACAAAAGCAGGTAGTGCGGCAGCAACACGAAGAACGTGACCGCCCAGATCGCCCACGAGTACCTCGCCCCATACCGATCCCACGCCCACTGCCAAATGCGATCCATGCCTGAGACTAAACGGCTAGCCACCTGGTCATCCCTGTTGACCCGCACCTAGGTTGCTCCGCCGATGGCTCGGCTATCGGGGCGGCCGTCTTCGTTCTATTGGCGAAATGACCCGACACGACATACGCCTGTACGAGAGGTGGCGTCCTCGCCTGGTGCATCGGTCTCAGTAACTAACGTTGTGGGTTTCTCGAAAGTCGCAGCGAAAGTATCGGGTCGCGCGGGTGATCGTTACAGTGGCGGGCCAGCTCAGTTGACCCAGGACGGTGGATTGATAGAACGGTGGATCGCCGTCTCGATGGATGGTCAATACGGGACGTTTGTGACGTACCGCGTCGTGGCTCGAGATCCCGACGAATTTGTCCTGCTCGCGGACGGAACTGAGGTGTGGCGTGGCAAGAAGGACCCTAGTGGTTCGTCTTTATGTGACGCCGTGATCCTTACCGCCGCCGGGCGCTTCGTCTCCGATAGCACAGACGTATAAGCGTGCGCTCCTTCCCGCGGCGCATCCGAGTTGTTCCCACGTAGTCGTTAGCGATGCGAATGTTCCCAAACGTGTTCCCAACCGGCATGAAAACGGCCCCCGGAGAGTTCTCCGGGGGCCGTTTCTTTAGTAGCGGGGACAGGATTCGAACCTGCGACCTCTGGGTTATGAGCCCAGCGAGCTACCGAGCTGCTCCACCCCGCGTCGGGTGAACGCAACGTTACCGAAGGTCAGGGTGCAGAGCCAAATCGCTGAGGGAGAGCTGGGGTGTGCAGCGTCCGATCCAGGCGAGCAGTTCCTCGGCGGGCAGCGGCGGCGTGTGTACGTAGCCCTGGGTGATATTGCAGCCGTATCGGCGCAGCGCCTGCAGGGTGGCTTCGTCCTCGACGCCTTCGGCGACCAGGTCCGCCCCCAGGCTGTGCGCCAGCGCCACCGTCGACCGCACGATGGCGATCGACCGCGGGTCTTCAGCCAGCCGCGAAACGAACACCCGATCGAGCTTGAGCTCGTCGACCGACAGATCCTGCAGCCGGGCCAACGACGACCAGCCGGTGCCGTAGTCGTCGAGGGAGATCCGCACCCCGAGGCGTCGCAGGGCATAGACGGTGTTGCGGAACCGAGTC
Organism: Mycobacterium sp.; assembly: GCF_032159775.1. GTDB lineage: Bacteria > Actinomycetota > Actinomycetes > Mycobacteriales > Mycobacteriaceae > Mycobacterium. The sequence continues at coordinate 59,974 of NZ_JAVHWK010000106.1, read as the reverse complement.
GAGTCGTTGGCGAAAGTGCCCTCGGTGATCTCCAGAATCAAGGCTTCTGGCGGCACCGCGTGAGTCGTCAGCAGCCGATCGATGGTGTCGACCAGATCGAGGTCCAGCAGGTTGGCCACCGACAAGTTCACCGCGACGGTCATCCGGACGCCGTCTTCGTACCAGGATCGCACCTGGCCGAGCGCCAGGTTGACCACGCAGTTGGCGATCTGACGCATCAATCCTGCCCGTTCGGCGGCGGGCAGGAACTTCTCTGGAAGGAGCAGACCCCGACTCGGGTGGTGCCACCGCAGCAGTGCCTCGACGCTGTGCACGCGGCCGTCCTCGGCGCGGATCTTGGGCTGGTAGTGACATGTCAGCTCGCCGTTGGAAAGTGCTGTGCGCAACTCCTCCATGAGGTAGTTGTCGTTGTCCTTCTCCAACCGCACCTTGCCCGGATCGTGCACGACGATCTTCGTCGGCCCGGCCTTAGCATGCGGCAGCGTCGTCTCGACGCAGTTCAACAGGTCGTTGGGATGCTCACAATGGTCGGGGCACAACGCAATCGAGATGCTCGCTTCGACCTGCAGGGTGATCGGGTCCAGTTCGAACGGAGCGTGCAACGCCTCGAGCATCGCGCCCGCCCGCGCCCGCGCCGTGGTGATGTCGACGTTGTCGGCGAACAGGATGGCGAACTCGTCACCACCCGTTCGGGCGATCACATCACCGGGCCGGACCGCCCGGGACAATCGCTTCGCGATGCGATTCAGCAGCTGGTCGCCGACATGTCGTCCTGCGAAATAGTTGATCTCCCTGAACTGGTCGATGTCGAGCAGAAGGAGCGCGCGGCTCGACCGGGTCCGGAACAACGCCGACGACTCGTCGATGGACACGGCCGTCAATGTCGTCGCCAGCGACATCCGGTTGGGCAGCCCGGTCAACCCGTCGGTCATCGACTGGCGGTGTGCTTCTGCCGTGGCACTGACATCGCGGAAGGTGACGGCGAACCGCCAGGCGACGGCGATCAAGGTCAGCGCCGCCAGTGCCACTGCGACTCGGGTGTGGTTGGCCAGCACCGCCACGGCCAACGCGATTCCACCGCAGACGACGGCCGGAATATAGGCTGCCAGACCGGGTCTCGGACGGGGGCCCAGACCTGACGTCGGCAGCCAACCCGCGACGGCGATGAGGAGCGAGGCGGCTGGCCAGCAGGCGTCGATCCAGGTGCCCTCCAGATAGGTGCCTGCCGATGTCTGGAACAGGTAGACGGTGTCGGCTATCGCGAACGCCATGAAACCGGCGACGAGAAAGCCCCATCGCAGTTCGGCGCGCCAGCCGAGGATGGGCAGCATTCCCGCGGTCAAGGCCAACAACAACAGGTCACCTACGGGATAGGCGAGGCCGACGAACACCGTCGCGGGTTCGCCCTGCATCGCCGCGTTGATCGGACCTGTCGCAACCGCCGCGGCGACCGCTCCCAGCGTCAGGCCGCAGATCAGCGCATCGAGCCGGAACGCGGTCGGAACGCGCATCAGCCGCTCGCGCATCAGCAGGACGATGCCCGCGTAGACCAACGGATAGAACGCGAGGTACAGCGGATCGGCGATCGACGGCACCTGACCTTCGGTAACCCAGGCGGCATAGACCACATCACCTGCCGCCGAGCTCGCCATGCCGGCACCGATGAGCAGGCACGGCCAGCGCTCGGTGCGGACAAGGAACGCGCGGTAGAACACGAACGCCGCCGCCCCGATGTTCAGCGCCGTATACAAGAAGCTGTCGAGCACCACGATGCGACCCGCATGGTCACGCAACAGGGTCGAAGCCGTGAACACCAAGACGCCAAGCGTCAGGACACCGAGCCCCGTGCAGATCGCGCGTGACGGCCATCCGCCGCCTCGAGCCGATTCCTTGTCGGCCTCGCGTCCGCCACCCGGCCGGGGTTGCGCCACGCCGACGGTGAGTGACGTCGAATCCCGTTGTTCCACAGGGTCTTCGGTGAGCTGCTGCAGTTCCCACGGAACCGGAAGATCGGGCACGAAACTGCGTACGCACCCTCCGCCGTCCCGTTTCGCCGCATACATCGCCAGGTCGGCGTTCAGCAGGAGATCGTCCGATGTCTGCACCGACTTGGTGGCGGCGACCGTCAGCCCGACGCTCGGCCGAACCGTCTGCGGGACGCCGCCGACGATGATCGGCGTGCTGAACGCATCGAGCACGCTGTTCGAGGCCCCCAACGCGTCGATGTGCCCTTCGTGCAGCGCTGCGAATTCATCGCCACCGAGACGCGCGACCGTCCACGTGACACCGAGCATGCTCGTCAAGCGACCCGCGACCCGAATCAGCAGCTCGTCGCCCGCCGGGTGGCCCAGCGCATCGTTGACGGCCTTGAAGTTGTCGAGATCGAGGCACAGCACCGCCACCGGTTCGCCGCTGCGGCGGCGCCGCGCCATCGCGCGGTCCAGCCGGTCGAGAAAGTTCGCGCGGTTCGCCAGGCCGGTCAGGTTGTCGTGAAACGCCTCGCGGGCGACCTCGGCGAGCAGGCGTTGGTTCTCCAGGAGCACGAAGAACTGCCGCAGCAGAACTGTGACAACCAGAATGCCCTCCGCGACCAGCAGCGCTCGATGGCCGCGATGGCCCCATTCGAATGCGATCACCGCGGTCCCGGCCGCCAGCAGCGGCAGATACGGCAGCCACACCCGGACGCCGGGCTGCAGGTTCATCGCCGACGGTTCGACGGGCCGCTCGTCGATACTGAACAGCGCCGCAAACGCCAACATGCCGAACCCCGCGGCGCGAACGACGTCGACCAGGCCGCCGTCGTGGTAGCCCCCGATCCCAGCCAGGTAGACGCTTGCGATGTCCGCAATCTGGATAGTGGTGATACCCGCCGCAAGGACGGTGACGCTCACCCGGGCAAGCGGCCGCGCCCACACCAGGATCGCGGTGGTCATCAGAACCACGTCGACTGTGATGTGCAGGACGGTCACACCGGGCGCTGCGTCGGGCAGGTTCCTCAGCACGCACACCCACGAGACGACGAACAACGACGCCGCCACGATGAGGCCGTCGAGCACGATCCGCCTGCGTGGCGCCTTGTCGAGATCTCCCATCAGCAGCAGACACGCATAGGCCGCTAGAGGAAACACCATCAGAACGCCTTGTGTCAGCGACGGGTGATACAGATGGCCGTCGACCCGGACCTCTTCGAAGAAGCGGACGACCATGGCCACGGCCCACGCCGAGAGCGCGGCGACGAGCGCGAGCCAGCCGTACCGGAGGCGACCCGTTGCCGAGCGGGCGGCCATGGCGGCACAGCCCACCGCGAAGACAAGGCACACCAGGTAGGCGATCTCGTCGAGCGACTTGGTCTGGTAGCTGCCCTCCCACGACAGCAGCGCCCAGACGGCCATCAGCGCCGAAGCGCCGCAGAAGACCGCCGCCGCGAGCCAGCCCAACCGACCCAATTGCACGAACCGACGGGACGCGGCTCGCGCCCAGTTAGTCACCCTCGCCCCGAGATGAAAATCGCCGATAAGCGATTTTGCCCCGAAATGGCGCTAGTAGCAAACGTCGGTTGCGTTACTTGGTCGTGTCGTACTTCTGCATTGCATCATCCAGGCGCTGCAACGCTGTGCCGAACTCGGCGAAATCACCGCTTTGCTGTGCTGTTCGCAGCTCACCCAGCGCAGATTGCACGTCCTGTAGGGCCGCGGCCTTCGCGGGAGACAATTGGGTGGGCCCGCCCGGCCTCGGCACGGCCGCAATGGGCGTAGGCACCTCCGGTGGCGTGCCCTCCTGGTTGCCTGGTTGCGCCGCGGGCTGACCATCCGCCTGCGGAGTCGCGGCAGGTCGGCCGCTCGCCGGGTTGGCCGGGGCCGGACCGGTTGCGGTGGCGTCGGCGCCCGGCCCGAACAGCTCGGTGAGCGCGTCACGCACCGTCGGCCCGTAGCCGACCCTGTCCTCGTACATCATCGCGACACGGATCAACCGCGGATACGACGACGCCGCGTCGCTGGCGCCTGGTGAGGCGTAGACCGGTTCGACGTAGAGCAGTCCACCCTCGGCCACCGGCAGCGTCAACAGGTTGCCCCATCGGATCCGGTTCTGGTTGTCGCGGCCGATGACGCCGAGGTCCTGGCTGACCGCGGTGTCCGTGGTGATGGCGTTGTTGGCCAGCTTCGGACCGTTGACCTGGCCGGGAATCGTCAGGACGGTGATCTTTCCGTACGTGTCGGGATCCGAGCTGGCGCTGATGTAGGCGGCAAGGAAGTCACGTTGGAACCGGTTCATCGCGCTGGTCAACTGGAACGACGCCGACTTGTCGTTCTTCGCAAGGTCTTTGGCGACGATGTAGTACGGCGGCTGGTAACTGCTGGCCGTCGGGTTCGGGTCCTGCGGCACGTTCCAGAAGTCCGACGTCGAGAAGAACGTCACCGGGTCGTTGACGTGATATTTGGCCAGCAGAGCACGCTGGACCTTGAACAGGTCCTCGGGATAGCGCAGGTGGCTCTGCAACTCGGGTGTGATGTCGCTCTTCGGATGGACCACACCGGGGAAGATCTTCATCCACGCCTGCAGCACCGGATCCGATTCGTCCTGTGCGTACAACGTCACTTTGCCGTCGTAGGCGTCGACCGTGGCCTTCACCGAGTTGCGGATGTAGGACACCTGCTTGTCCGGCGCGAGCCGGTTGAACGCCACCTCGGTGGAGTCGGCGGTGACGCTCGATAGAGACGTCAACTCCGAATACGGGTAGTTGTCCAATGTCGTATATCCGTCGACGATCCAGACCATCCGCTTGTTGACGATCGCGGGATACACGCTGGTGTCGGCGGTCAACCACGGTGCCACCGCCTTAACCCGCTCGGATGGGTCCCGGTTGAACAGGATCCGGCTATCCGGCCCGATCGGGCTGGGGAACACCAGCTTCCGCTCGGAGAACTTCGCCGCGAAGACGGCGCGGTTCAGCCAGTTGCCGATCGGAACCCCACCCTTGCCGCTGTAGGTGTAGTTCTTCGTTTCGGTGTTGGTCTCGTAGTCGTATTCGCGGTCGTTGCCGCTTTTTCCGACAATGGCGTAGTCGTCGGACGTGCCGGCGATGACCGGACCGAAGTAGACGCGCGGCTGCTCCAGTGGCGCGGGCCCCGGCGAGACGACACTGCCGTTGGCGCCGACGACACTCGCCAGGAACTCCGGATAACCGCCGTTCTGGTTGGGATCGTTGGCGACCCCGCGCACCGTGTTGGCTGGCGACGCGATGAAGCCGTTGCCGTGGGTGTAGACGAAATGTCGGTTGATCCAGTCACGCTGGTTGTCGATCAGCCGATCGGGGTTGAGCTCACGGGCCGCGACGACATAGTCACGCAGATTTCCGTCGGGACCGTTGTACCGGTCGATGGACAGCTGATCGGGGAAGTAGTAGAAGTTCTTGCTCTGCTGGAACTGCGTGAACGCGGGGCTGACGATCGTGGGGTCCAACAGCCGGATGTTCGACGTCGTCGCACGGTCGGCCGCCACCTGCTGGGCGGTGGCAGGCGCGTTACCGGGATAGTCGCGATAGGTGACCGTCTTGTCGGTCAAGCCGTAGGCGTCCCTCGTCGACGTGATGCTTCGGCTGATGTACTCGCTTTCCTTTTGTGCGGCATTGGGTTTGACGCTGATCTGTTCGACTACCAGCGGCCAGCCCGCGCCGACGATCAACGACGACAACAGCAGCAGGACGACGCCGATCGCGGGAATTCGAAGGTCGCGCAGCACAATCGCGGAAAACACCGCCACCGCGCAGATCAACGCGATCGCCAGCAGGATCAGCTTGGCGGGCAGCACGGCGTTGATGTCGGTGTAGCCGGCGCCGGTGAACGGCTTACCGCTGCGCGTGTTCGACAGCAGCGCGTAGCGATCGAACCAGTATGCAATCGCCTTGAGCAGCACCAGCGTTCCGACCAGGCTGATCAACTGGATGCGGGCAGACCGGCTCAGCGCACCGGTCCGACCCGAGAGCCGGATACCGCCGAACAGGTAGTGGCCCAACAGGTTGGCGATCAACGCGAGGAAGACCGCGACGAAGAGATAGCCCAGCACCATTTGGTAGAAGGGCAGCTGAAAGGCGTAGAAGCCGAGGTCCATGCCGAACTGCGGATCCTTGATCCCGAAGTCGCCGCCGTGCAGGAACAGCTGGATCCGCTCCCAGTAGGTCTGGGCCACGATGCCTGCGAAGAAGCCGATGACCGCCGGGATGCCGATCCCCACCAACTTCAGTCGCGACATCACCGCGGTGCGGTACCGCGCGACCGGGTCGTTGGGTCCCGTTGTCGGAACGAAAACGGGACGCGTGCGATACGACAGCGCCAGCGCTCCGAAGACGATGGACCCGACGAGCGCCCACACCACGAGGAAGACGACGAGCTTGGTGACCAACTGCGTGGTGAAGACCGAGCGATAGCCCAACTCGCCGAACCACAACCAATCGACGTAGGCGTCGACGAGGCGGGGCCCGATCAGCAACAGCAAAACGACCGCCAGGGCGACCGTGATCAGAATTCGGCTACGTCGCGTCAGCTTCGGCATCTTGGCCGCGGGCCGCATACCCACTCGTCAACTCCCGGTCTTTGCCCATGCACGTCTTGATTGACGTGCCCCAACTCTACGCATCGGTTTCACGCGGCCCCGGTCAACAACGTGGCGCTTCGCCACCGGCAGAAAGCGCCTTGAGCGCATCGACCGCGTCCCCGAGCTTCTCGACCTTGACCAGATCCACGCCGTCCTCGTTCGCCGACTTGGCCTCTTCGCAGTTGGCGGCGGGGACCAGAAACACGGTCGCACCGTCCTCGCGGGCGGCCAGGATCTTGTGGGTGATGCCGCCGATGGCGCCGACCTTGCCGTCGGCGTCGATGGTTCCGGTGCCCGCGACGAACTTGGACCCGGTCAGATCACCGGTGGTCAGCTTGTCGATCACGGCCAGGCTGAAGACGAGGCCGGCCGACGGCCCCCCGACATTGGCCAGGTTGAACTTGATGGTGAACGGTGCCCACGGGGCATAGTCGACGGAGATGCCGAGGACCCCCTGCTTCTTGTCCGGCGCGGAGCCCAGCTTGATGGTGGTGACGCCCGGCGCCGCGTTCTTCCTTCGGAAGTCGAGCACCGCCTCGTCGCCCGGCTTTGTCTTGGCCAGCAGCGACTGAAACTGCTTCGAGTCGGTGACCAAGGTGCCGTTGACAGCGTCGATCGCGTCGCCCTCTTGGAGCTTGCCCGCCGCCGCGCCGTCCTTTTTGACCGTTGCGACCGTGACCGCGGGCGCGTACTTCAAATAGCCGAGCGCGGCGTATTCGGCGTTGTTCTCGGAATTCTTGAACTGCTGATTGTTGGCCTCGTTGATCTCGTCCTTGGATTTGTCCGGCGGGTAGACCAGATCGCGCGGCACCAACTGCTCACGACCCGACATCCACAGGGTTAACGCCTCGCCGAGCGAGAGTTGGTCGCGCTGGGACACGGTGGTCATGTTGAGGTTTCCGGTCGTCGGGTGCACTTTGGTGCCCTCGATGTCGACGACTTCCTTGCCGTCGACCTCGCCGAGGGTGGGAAACGTCGGGCCGGGGCCCAGCGAGACGTACGGCACCGTCGCCAAGGCCAGCAGCAGACCGAAGGCGAAGATCGGCACTATTGCCACCAGCAGTGTAGAAATCCGCCTGTTCACGCCAGCAACAGTAGACGGCGCGCGGTTCGGGGTTCACTCAGAGCGTGACGGTGCGGCCAACACGACGCTGCCATGGTGAGTACCGTTGTGGACATGTCTGACCTGCCCTTCGGCTTTTCGCCCGAAGACGACCCTGAGCGCGACAAGCGCAAAAAGGATCCCGATTCGGGGTCCGGCTCGGGCCCTGGGGGCGACCCGTTCGGCTTCGGCGGCGGTGAATTCGACATGTCGGCGCTCGGTCAGATCTTCAGCCGCCTCGGCGACATGTTCAGCGGCGCAGGCAACGTGATGGGCGGTGGGCAGCAGTCCGGCCCAGTGAACTACGACCTCGCCCGCCAGCTGGCATCCAGCTCGATCGGCTTCGCCGCACCCATTCCGGAAAAGACCAGCGCGGCGATCGGCGACGCCGTGCGCCTCGCCGAAACCTGGTTGGACGGGGTGACCGCGCTGCCCGCAGGCACCACCAAGGCCGTCGCCTGGACGCCCAACGACTGGGTCGACAACACGCTCGAGCGCTGGAAACGCCTGTGTGACCCGGTGGCGGAACAGATTTCGACGGTGTGGGCGTCGGCGCTGCCGGAGGAGGCCAGGGCCATGGCGGGCCCGCTGCTGTCGATGATGACGCAGATGGGTGGCATGGCGTTCGGTTCGCAGCTCGGGCAGGCGCTGGGCAAGCTGAGCAGCGAAGTGCTCACCTCCACCGACATCGGTCTGCCGCTGGGCCCCAAGGGCATCGCCGCGCTGATGCCCGATGCCATCGAGTCGCTCTCCGAAGGGCTGGAGCAGCCGCGCAGCGAGATCATGACGTTCCTGGCCGCGCGCGAGGCCGCCCACCATCGTTTGTTCAGCCATGTGCCGTGGCTGGCCAGCCAGCTGATGAACGCCGTGGAAGCCTTCGCCAAGGGCATGAAGATCGATATGAGCGGCATCGAAGAGTTCGCGGCCGGGTTCAACCCGGCATCGCTGACCGACCCGTCGCAAATGGAGGAACTGCTCAATCAGGGCATCTTCGAGCCGAAGGCCACCCCCGAGCAGACGGCGGCGCTGGAACGGCTCGAGACGATGCTGGCGCTGATCGAAGGCTGGGTGCAGACCGTGGTGAACGACGCGCTGGGTGAGCGGATCCCCGGCGCCTCCGCGCTGAGCGAGACGCTGCGCCGCCGTCGGGCGACTGGTGGTCCGGCCGAGCAGACCTTCGCCACCCTCGTCGGCCTCGAACTGCGTCCCCGGAAGCTGCGGGAGGCCGCCGCGCTGTGGGAGAAGTTGACGCAGGCCGCCGGTGTCGACGCACGCGACGCCGTGTGGCAGCACCCGGACCTGATGCCGTCATCGGGCGACCTTGACGAGCCCGCCGGCTTCATCGACCGCATCATCGGGGGTGACACCAGCTTCGATGAGGCCATCGCCGATCTCGACAAGGGCGAAGGTGATAAGGAGAACGAGAAGGACTGAGCCGCGCGCCTGTGGATAACTCCGGGCGGCGATCGCCTGCGTGGCAGAGTCGGTCCATGACGCGCTACGCGCTCAATCCGGCCACACCGGTGTTGTCCCGGCCCGACGGAGTGGTCCAGGTGGGCTGGGATCCCCGGCGCGCACTGCTGATTCGTCCGCCGGCCGGGATGACCACCGCGGCGCTCGGCCACCTGCTGCGGGCCCTGCAATGCGGCGCCACCCTCGCCGATGTCCAGGGCGGCAGCGACGGCGTCGACGCGACCGCGATCGCCGACCTCGTCGCCGGACTGGTCGACGCGGGAGTGGTGAAGGCGATGCCGCGGCCCCGCACACGCTCGGCCTCGATCCGCATCCACGGCCGCGGTCCGCTTTCGGACTTGCTGACCAGCGCGCTGCGCTGCTCGGGCGCCCGAATCAAGAACAGTAACCAGCCGCACGCCGCGGTCACCGCGGAGACCACCGACCTTGTGGTGCTTTCGGATTCACTTGTCGCAGATCCGCGGATGCTGCGGGACCTGCACGCCGCCCGGATCCCGCACCTTGCGGTGCGGGTGCGCGACGGCGCCGGTCTGGTCGGGCCGCTGGTGGTGCCGTCCGTGACCAGCTGCCTGAGGTGCGCGGACCTGCATCGCAGTGACAAGGATGCGGGCTGGCCCGTCGTCGCCGCCCAGCTCCGCGACACCGTCGGCAACGCCGACCGGGCGACCGTGCTTGCCACCGCGGCGCTGGCGCTCAACCAGGTCGACCGCGTCATCGCGGCGGTCCGCGACGGCGTGCGCATCGCCGACATCGACCGCGCACCGCATCCGCCGTCGACGTTGAACACCACGCTGGAGTTCGACATCAGCACCGGGTCGACCCTGGCACGCCGGTGGGCGCGGCATCCGCGGTGCACTCAGTGCTCCGGCCGTCATGGATGATGGACTGGTGAGCGACATCAAACGCGGCGGCGCAGCACGCAACGCCAAGCTTGCGGGCCTTGGCGCCGGCATGGCGGGACGCGCGGCGCTCGGATTCGGCAAGCGGCTTACCGGCAAGTCCAGGGACGACGTCAACGCCGAGCTGATGGACAAGGCGGCCCAGCAGCTGTTCACCGTTCTCGGCGAGCTCAAGGGCGGCGCGATGAAGGTTGGTCAGGCGCTCTCGGTGATGGAGGCCGCCATCCCCGAGCAGTACGGCAAGCCCTACCGCGAGGCGCTCACCAAGCTGCAGCGCGAAGCCCCGCCACTGCCCGCTCCCAAAGTGCACCGCGTGCTCGACGGTCAGCTGGGAACGAAGTGGCGAGAACGGTTCTCGTCGTTCGAAGACACCCCGGTCGCATCGGCAAGCATCGGCCAGGTGCACAAAGCGGTCTGGTCCGACGGCCGCCCAGTCGCGGTCAAGATCCAGTACCCGGGCGCCGACGAGGCGCTGCGCGCCGACCTGAAAACCATGCAGCGGATGGTCAGGGTGCTTAAGCAGCTCTCCCCCGGCGCCGATGTGCAGGGCGTGGTCGACGAGCTGATCGAGCGCACCGAGATGGAGCTCGACTACCGGCTGGAGGCCGACAACCAGCGCGCGTTCGCGAAAGCCTATGCGGGACATCCGCATTTCATCGTCCCGCACATTGTGGCCAGTGCGCCCAAGGTGGTGATCCAGGAATGGATCGAGGGCATCCCGATGTCGGTGATCATCCGCGAGGGCACACAGGAGCAGCGCGATCTGATGGGCACCCGGCTCTTCGAGCTCACCCACGACGCGCCGCGCCGGCTGGAGATGATGCACGGCGACGCACACCCGGGGAACTTCATGCTGATGCCCGACGACAAGATGGGCGTCATCGACTTCGGCGCCGTCGCGCCGCTGCCGGGTGGGCTGCCCGTCGAGTTGGGCCTGATGCTGCGATACGCGCTGAACAAGGACTACGACCATCTACTGCCGACGATGGAGCAGGGCGGGTTCATCCAGAAGGGTGAGCAGGTTTCGGTTCGCGAAATCGACGAGATGCTGCGCCAGTACGTCGAGCCGGTCGAGGTCGAGGTGTTTCACTACAACCGCAAGTGGTTGCAGCGGATGACCGCATTGAACATGGACAAGGCGGCGGGCCAGATTAAGGCCGCGCGACAGATGGACATTCCGGTCAAGCTGGCGATTCCGATGCGGGTGATCGCGTCGATCGTCGCAATCTCCTGTCAGCTCGACGCCCACGTGCCAGTCAGATCCATTGCGGCCGAACTAGTTCCGGGTTTCGCCGAAGAAGCGGCTTAGCCGGAAGCCGGCGGCCTCATGCGGCCGCCGGCTCCTCGGTCTTGCGTGGACGCCCACGCGGACGCTTGCGCGCGACGATCGTGCCGCGTTCGAGGATCTCCCCGCCCCAAACGCCCCACGGCTCACCACGGTCCAGCGCCGCTGCCAGGCACTCCCGTCGAATCGGGCAATCTGTGCACAGTGCCTTGGCACGCTCCAGATCGACGGGGCTTTCCGCGAACCACAAGTCGGGATTTCCGACATGACATGGCACGTCCGGCAGCGTCCTCTTTCGGCATGTATCAAGCCCGATGCTCTTCGCGCAAGCGCTCATCGTTGCCGACATGGCTCTATTCACCTGCTTCCTGGTCCTAGATCTTTTTCGTTTCTTTCGGATCTGTGACCAGGTTTTCGGGTGGTGTCCCAAAAACTATGGCCACGGATCCGGTGATTTCGGGTCCGTGGCCATTTGGCGCTTTCGAGGGCTTTCTAGATGTGGCCCCGATTCACGGACGCGACAATCGCGGTGGCGGTACGCGGCTTGCGCGGCGTAATCGCAGCAGCGGCGGCGGCGTGCGCCGCGGCAGCGTCTGCAGCGATGACATGGAGGGTCCGCGCCATGCCGGCTACGCCAACGCTGGAAAACGCATTGATGTTCGTCATGATTGCAGCAACCCTCCTCTCGCCCGCTCGAATGATCTTGAGGCTAAGCGTAGCAGCCGTTTTGCACAACCAATTTTCTGACCTGCGCATTTGGCACGATTTTTACGGGGATTGGCGGCCCTTGACCAAGGCGAGCACGTCCGGCCCGAACTGCTCCAGCTTGCGCGCGCCGATGCCGGGTATCGCGACCAGCGCGGCCTCGTCGGTCGGCAGCGTCTCGGCGATCGCAATAAGCGTGTTGTCGGTGAACACCACATACGCGGGCACGCCCATGTCCTTGGAGGTGCGCAGTCGCCAGTCCTTGAGGTCGGCGAGCAGTTTCTCGTCGATGTCGGACGGGCAGGCCTCGCAGCGGCGCAGCATGACGGCCGCAGGTGTGGTCAGAGCGTTGTTGCAGACGCGGCAGCGCGGAGTCGGGCCGCGAGCCTTTCTCGGCTTGCCCGGGTTGTCGGTCTGCGAGTTCGGTGCGATGCCGTTGAGAAAGCGCGACGGTCGCCGCCCCTGCCTGCCGCCGGGATTGCGGGCCAGTGCCCAGCTGAGCGCCAAATGCACTCGCGCCCTGGTGACCCCGACGTAGAGCAGCCGTCGTTCTTCCTCGACGGCCTCGCTGTCCTGGCCGTGCGACAAAGCGTGCGAGATGGGCAGGGTGCCGTCAGCGAGGCCAACGAGGAAAACGGCATCCCACTCCAAACCCTTGGCCGCATGCAACGAGGCCAAGGTGACGCCCTGCACGACAGGTGGATGCCGAGCGTCGGCGCGCTGCCGCAGCTCGGTGAGCGACGCACGCAGGTCGAGCGAAGGCCGTTGCGCCACTTCGTCTTCGACGAGTTCGACTAGTGCCGTCAGCGCCTCCCACCGTTCCCTTGCCTTGGTGCCCGACGGCGGTTCGGCCGTCAGTCCCAGCGGCTCGAGCAGTCCGCGCACCAACGCGGGCAGTACGACGCCCGACGCGTCGGCGCCGCGCTCGGCCGCGCGCTGCATCGCCAGCAGGGCCTGCCGGACTTCCTGGCGACTGAAGAAACCCTCCCCGCCGCGCACCTGGAACGCGATGCCCGCTTCGGTCAACGCCTCCTCATATACCTCCGATTGGGCGTTGATCCGATACAGCACAGCGATTTCCGATGCCGGGGTGCCGTTCTCGATGAGGCGCGCGATCTTCTTCGCGACCGCCGCCGCCTCGGCGACCTCGTCGGGATGCTCGGCGAACGACGGCTTCGGCCCCGGGTCACGCTGGCCGATCAAGTGCAGCTTGCTGCCGGCCACCCGGCCCCTGGCGGCGGCGATCACCTGGTTGGCCAGAGACACCACCTGTGGCGTCGACCGGTAGTCGCGTTCGAGCCGCACCACGGCGGCGTCGGGAAAGCGCCGCGAGAAGTTCAGCAGGTACTGCGGGGTGGCGCCGGTGAACGAATAGATGGTCTGGTTGGCATCACCGACCACCGTCAGGTCGTCGCGCTCGCCGAGCCAAGCGTTGAGCACCCGCTGTTGCAGCGGGGTGACGTCCTGGTATTCGTCGACGACGAAGCAGCGGTAGCGATCACGGAACTCCTCGGCCACCGCCGCGTCGTTCTCTATCGCGGCGGCCGTATGCAGCAGAAGGTCGTCGAAGTCGAGAAGCGCCGTGCCGTCACTGCGCGCCTTCAGCGTTTCGTAGCCCGCGTACACCCCGGCCACCTTCGCCGCGTCGAGCGGAATGTCGCGGCCCACCTTGGCGACGGCGGCCGCATAGTCCTCCGGGCTGATCAGCGATGCCTTGGCCCATTCGATCTCGCCCGCCAGGTCGCGCACGTCGTCGGTGCTGGCCTGCAATCCGGCCCGGCTGGCGGCCTGGGCGACAACGGAGAACTTGCTGTCCATCAGCTGCCAGCCGGTGTCACCGACCACCCTCGGCCAGAAGTACTGCAGCTGGCGACGTCCCGCGGCGTGAAACGTCATCGCCTGCACCGAGCCGGTACCGGATCCGTCGTCCAGCGCGCGCAGCCGGCTACGCATTTCGCCGGCTGCGCGCTGGGTGAACGTCACTGCCAACACCTGGCTCGCGGCCACATGTCCCGCCGTCACCAACTGTGCGATACGCCGGGTGATCGTCCTGGTCTTGCCGGTGCCCGCGCCGGCGAGGACGCACACCGGACCACGCGGGGCCAGCACCGCCTCGCGCTGCTCGTCGTCGAGCTCATCGAGGTGTGAGGCCGGATCCAATTCGCTGCCCGCGTGCGCGGGAGCATCGACCGACATGGGCTACATCATGGCAGGGCTCACCGACAATGCGGGGACGGTGAGCCGCGTGGGGTGAGTTTGGGCATTTTTACCGGGCTCGGTTACGTTGAAAGCGTTATGACAGTCAGCGACGCGCAGGTCACCATGTACACCACATCGTGGTGCGGCTTCTGCTTCAGGCTCAAAACGGCCCTGGCGGCCGAGGGCATCTCCTACACCGAGGTCGACATCGAAAGCGACCCGGCCGCTGCGGAATTCGTGATGTCGGTCAACCGGGGAAACCAGACGGTGCCGACCTTGAAGTTCGCCGACGGGTCCACCCTGACCAATCCGAGCGCGCGCGACGTCAAGGCTAAACTCAAGTAGTCAGTCAAGGGCCGCCCAGGACTCGATGATCTCTCTGGCGATCGAGATCGAGCCTGGCAGAAGCAGGCGCGACGGCGAGTCGCTACTCCAGTCGCCGTGTTCGAGCGCCTCGCGGATCTCGGCCCTGGTGAACCACGCCGCCTCGGCGATCTCCCCGTCATGGAAGGCGAACGGCTGCTCGGGGTCGCCGATGGCGTGAAAGCCGACCATCAGCGAGCGCGGGAACGGCCACGGCTGGCTGCCCAGGTACGTGACGTCGCGCACCGTCAGACCGACCTCCTCGGCGATCTCGCGCATCACACACGCCTCGAACGACTCGCCCGCCTCGACGAACCCGGCCAGAAGCGAGAACAACCGCTCGGGCCACAGGGTCTGGCGGGCCAGCACCGCGCGGTCGTAGCCGTCATGCACGAGGCAGATCACCGCGGGGTCGATCCGCGGGAACTCCTCGTGGCCGTTAGCCGCGTTGACCCGCGACCAGCCGCCCTTGATGGGCTTGGTCGCAGAGCCGTCCACGGCGCTGAACCGCGCGCTGTCGTGCCAGTTCAGCAGTGCCGTCGCGGTGGCCACCAACTGAGCGCTGACGTCGTCGAAGATGTGTCCGGCCCTGCGGAGGTCGAGCACTTCGGTTTCCTGCTCGGAGTCCTCGGGCGCCACCAGCGCGCTGCGCACCGCCCAGGCGTGCCTGCCGTCGGTCATCCGGCCGAGGAACACGGCATGGTCGGGGGGCTTGTCCCCCAGCGCGGTGGCCTTGCCCAGCACCACGCGGCCGTCGGCGATCAGCACCTGATTGCGCGAATCGACCCGCAGCAGAACGGCATCGGGCCAGCCGGCCACCGCCGCGTCGATGTCGGTACGCAGCGTGTCGGCTCGATCGGCGCCGACACGCGACAGCAGTGGCACATTGCGCAACGAGAAAGAAGTCAACCGGTCGCTCATCG
Organism: Mycobacterium sp.; assembly: GCF_032159775.1. Taxonomy (GTDB): domain Bacteria; phylum Actinomycetota; class Actinomycetes; order Mycobacteriales; family Mycobacteriaceae; genus Mycobacterium. Next base: position 44,434 of record NZ_JAVHWK010000106.1, on the reverse strand, counting down.
GTCGGGTTCGGCGCTGCGGACGTACAGCAGCCGGTCCCCGAGTTCCAGAGCATCGACTTGCGGATCGTCGACCCGCAGCAGCTTTCCGCCGCGCACCACACCGAGCACGATGTCGGGGTTGTGCCGCGGCGACCCGCCGACCTCCTTGGTCTCGACCTCGCGTTCGGCGATGGCGAATCCGGCGTCCGGCGTCAGCAGGTCTTCCATCATCTCCACAACGCTCGGCGTCTGCACGGCTATGCCCAGCAGCCGACCGGCCGTCTCGGACGTCACCACGGTCGAGTCCGCCCCGGACTGCTCGAGCAGATGCTGGTTCTCGGCTTCCCGGACCGCGGCGATGATCTTGGCGTTGGGCGCCAACTCACGCGCGGTGAGCGTGACGAGAACTGCAGCGTCGTCGCGGTTGGTGGCCACGATGATCGCCTTAGCGTGCTGGGCACTGGCAAGGCGCAGCACCTCGGAGTCGGTCGCGCTGCCTCGGACGGTGACCAGTCCGGCGCTCTTAGCCCGCTCGAGGGCCGCGGGATCCTCGTCGACGACCACGATGTCCGCGGGCGCGATGTCGTCGCCGACCATCGCGGCCACCGCCGTCCTGCCCTTGGTGCCGTAGCCGACGACGATGGTGTGGTTGCGCACTCTGCTCCTCCATCGCTGAATCTTCAGTGCCTGGCGCGACTGCGTGGTCAGGGTCTCGACGGTCGTTCCGATCAGCACGATCAGGAACGCCACCCGCAGCGGCGTGATCACCAGAACGTTGACCAAACGGGCCGACGGGGTGACCGGGGTGATGTCGCCGTAGCCGGTGGTCGACAGCGACACGGTGGCGTAATAAATGCAGTCCAGCAGCGACAACGGGTTGTTCGCGTCCGGGCTGGCCTCGACGTCACGGTAACCGTGGCGGTCCAGGTAGACGATCAACACGGCCAGGATCAGCGCCGACATCGCGTAGATGATGCGCCGGACGATGCGCTGCGTCGGGCTGACGAACGGCTCGGGAATCCGCAGCACATCGACAAGATCGGCGTCGGGTCGAGTGGTCAGACCCGCGTCGATAGCGGCCAGCCGCCGACGCAACCTACCTTTGGCCACGAGACCCCGTCATCGATGCCGGTGGGGTGCGCACGCCATTATGTAATCATGACCTCCCCCGCAGCCGAATCGCAGCAGATCGCCAACGCCACGCGCGCGACCCGGATGGGCGCGATGCTCGTCGGCATGGGACTGCTGCATTTCGCGGCGCCCAAGCCCTTCGACTCGATCATTCCCGCCGAACTGCCGGGCAACGCGCGGTTCTACACCCACGCCTCGGGGGTCGCAGAGGCCGTCGCCGGCGGGCTGCTACTCGCGCCGCGCACCCGCAAGCTCGGCGCGCTGGCTGCGGTCGCGCTGTTCGTGTCGGTGTTCCCGGCCAACGTCAACATGGTCCGGCAGTGGAAGGACAAGCCGCTGCCGATGCGGATCGGCGCGATTGCCCGGCTGCCGCTGCAGATCCCAATGATCACCGAGGCGCTGAAGATCTACCGCAACTCCTAGGCCGCGGGTAACTCCAGCAGGGCCGCCAGGTCGTCAGTATCCGGCAGCCGATCGGGGACGACGATCTGCCCCGACCGCACATAGTGGAACACCGCGCGGACGGACTCGGCGGGCACGCCGCGCAGCGCCGCCCACGCCAACCGGTAGACGGCCAGCTGAACCGCGGCGTGGCGCTTGGCCTCCGGGGTGTCCGGCGCGTCGCCCGTCTTCCAGTCGACGACCGTGGCGCCGTCGGCGTCGGCGAACACCGCGTCGATACGGCCCCGCACGACCGTGCCGCCGATGACCATGTCGAAGGGCACCTCCACGTCGACCGGTGTGCGCGCCGCCCACGGCGACGCCATGAACGCGGCCTGCAGTTCGGCGAGGCTCTCCGCGTCCTCTCGCGCCAGCTGACCGTCGACCGCGCCAGGCAGATCGTCGAGGTCGAACAGCCGCTCCGCACCGTAGAACCGTTGCACCCAATCGTGAAATGCGTTGCCCAGCAAGGCATGCGGATCGGGGCGGCTGGGAACCCTGCGACGCAACCGGCGCAACGCGGCGTCAGGATCGCGGCCCAGTTCTACCAGGCTGCTCACCGACAGCGCAGCGGGAAGCGTGGCGGGCCGTTGCGGCGCGACGCGGTCCCTCTCGGCGAGCAGAGCGTCGACATCGGCGGCCCAGTCGTCGGCGCCGTCGGCAGGCGCGTCGAGCCCTCCCGTCATCGCGCGGCGCACCAGGGCTGCCCCGCGATCCACGTCACCGCGGCGCGCCCCCGCCGGATCGGCCGGCCAGACCGCCTCGACTACCCTGTCCCGCAACGGGTTCGGATCACCCTCGGCGGGCGCGGGCGCCCAGTGCTCGACCACGCCGCACGGCTCGCCGGCGTCGGCGGATCTGTCGATGATCTCCTTGAGCTCGCAGAGGAACTCCGAAGGTCCCCGCGGCTTGCCCTCGGAGGCACCCCAGTGGTGACCTGACAGCAGAAGCGTGTCCTCCGCGCGGGTGAGCGCCACATAGAGCAGCCTGCGCTCCTCGTCCACGCGGCGCTGGTCGAGCCGGCGCTTATGCTCGGATATCTTGTCTGACAGAAGTTTCCGATCGTTCACGTCGGAAGTGTCGAGCACTGGGACGCCGTGGGCGCCGAGGCTGGCACGGTCACCGCGCAACAGCGGCGGCAGGTCGCCCGCATCGGTCAGCCACGTCCGCATCGCCGCCGTCGAAGGAAAGACCCGCCCGCTCAGATGAGGCACGGCGACCACCTGCCACTCGAGGCCCTTGGCGGCATGCACGGTGAGGATCTGCACGCGGTCGTGCGAGACCGTGACTTCGGCGGGGGCCAGCCCGTTTTCCACCACCATGGCGGCATCCAGGTAGGCGAGTAGATCGGACACCGCCGCGCCCGGCCGCGAGGCCGCGAAGCCGGCCACCACATCGGCGAAGGCGTCGAGGTGTTCGGTACCGGTCCAGCCTGCCGACGCCGGCCGAGCTGCACGGGCCTCGGCGTCGACGCCGAGCACCCGCCGCACCTCGGCGACGAGCTCGGGCAGCGGATGCGCGAGATGCGAACGCAGACCGGTCAACTCATGGCCGAGCGCCGTGATCCGCCGATGACCCTCCGGCGAATAGGCGGCCGCGGTTCCGGGGTCGTCGATGGCGTCGGCCAGGCAGGCGGCGTCGGCGTCCTGGGCGGCGTCGGCGACGATCTGCTCGCTCGACGTGGACTCGCGCGCCCCGCCGACGCCGTCCAGTTCGACGGCGCGGCGCCAGAGCGCGGAGATGTCGCGGCCGCCGAGTTGCCAGCGCGGCCCCGTCAGCACACGCATCGCGGCCGCACCCGCGGTAGGTTCAGCGGCCAGCCGCAGCATGGCCACCACGTCGGCGACCTCCGTGACGGCGAGCAACCCCGCCAGCCCGACGACCTCGACCGGCACGCCCCGTGCCGTCAGTGCGTCGGCCATCGGCGCTGCGTCGGCGTTGCGCCTGACCAGCACCGCGGCGGTCGGCACGGCGTTACCCGCGTCGCTGGCCTCGCGGTAGCGAAGGGCGATGTGGTCGGCGACCCAGTCACGCTCGGCCTCGACGTCGCCGAGAAGGGCGCACCGGATAGTTCCCGGTTGCGCGCCTGGCCTCGGCCGCAACGGCTGAACCGCAACCGACCTGCGCCTTGCCTCGGCGGACACGGCGTTGGCCAGATACAGCGTCCGCGGCGGATTGCGCCAGCTGGTGCGCAGCTCCAGCGTCGGCGCGGGACTGCCGTCCGAGCACGGGAAGTCCGTGGTGAACCGCGGCAGATTGGTCGCAGACGCGCCGCGCCAGCCGTAGATCGACTGGATCGGGTCGCCGACAGCGGTCAGCGCGAGCCCGTCGTCGACCCCGCCTCCGAACAACGACGACAGGGCGACCCGCTGGGCATGGCCGGTGTCCTGGTACTCGTCGAGCAACACGACGCGGAAGCGCCGCCGCAACTGCTCCCCGACCTGCGGGCAGGTCGATGCCAGCCGGGCCGCCGCCGACATCTGCATGCCGAAGTCCATCACCTTGTCGGCCCGCATGCGCTCGTGCAGCGCGTCGATCAGCGGCACCAGCACGGTGCGCTCGGTCTGGGTGGCCAGCATCCGTAACAGCCATTGGCTGGGTCCGCGGTCGCGCTGGTACGGACCCGCCGGCAGCGTGTGCACCAGCCGTTCCAGCTCGAGGTGGGTGTCCGTCAGCTGCGTGGTGTCGACGAGGTGCTCGGCCAGCTGACCGGCCAGTCGCAACACCATGCTGGTGATCGCGGCAGGCGTCTTGTCAGTGTCCAGAGCGCCGCGATGCTCGGTGACGACGCGAAATGCCAACTGCCACAGTTCTGTTTCGCTCAACAGTCGGGTGTCGGGCTCGATCGGCAACAGCAGGCCGTGCTCTCGCAGCAGCGTGCCCGCGAACGCGTGGTACGTGCTCACCGTCGCCGGGTCGTCGGCCGCATCAAGGCCACCGGGAACGATCCCTGCGCCTGCGAGCCGCGCCAACCGGGATCGGACCCGGCGCAGCAGCTGCCCGGCGGCCTTTCGGGTGAACGTCAGACCGAGCACCTCACCGGGCGAGGCGTAGCCGTTGGCGACAAGCCAGACGACCCGGGCCGCCATTGTCTCGGTCTTGCCCGCGCCTGCGCCCGCGATCACCACCAACGGACCCGGCGGGGCCGAGATGACGGCCGCCTGCTCGTCAGTCGGCGGGAAAAGCCCAAGAGCCGAGGCTAATTCGGCAGGAGCAAATTTCGCCGTCACGAGGTCGCCGATCCGTCGACCACGGCCTGGGCGGGACAGCTCGGCCGCACCGGGCAATGGGCACAGCCGTCGTTGACGCGAGCGGTGAACTGCGGTCCCTGGGTGGTCGCCGCCGCCTTGCCGATCACCTCGCGCCACTGTCCGCGGGCCTGTGGTGTCAACGGATCCTGTTGGCGCTCCGTCGGACCCGCCGTCCCCGGCTTACCGAGGTAGACCAACCGGCCGCCGCCGGGGGAATCCCCTTCCTGCAAAATGCCCTCGGCGATGGCCAGCTGATACATCGCGAGCTGCGCGTGACGCTGCGCATCGTCGCGGCTGACAGGGCTCTTTCCGGTCTTGATGTCGACGACGACGAGGCGGCCCGCCTCGTCGCGTTCGAGCCGGTCCAGCCTGCCGCGCACCCGCACGTCCGTGCCGTCGCAGTCGAGCACGCCGTCGACGTCGACCTCGGTGCCCACCTCGGTGAGCTCGTTGCGCGACTGCTGCCGCCACTGCGCGAAGGTGGACAGCATCGACCGGTGCCGCACCAGCTCGTTGTCCGCATACCAGGCCGACTCGAAAGGCAGCTTCCCCCACACCCTTTCGAGTTCAGCGACCATCTGGCTCTCGGTCATACCGGGATCGGCGACCAAGGCGTGCACCAATGAGCCGATCGCCGAGCGCACGTCACGTCCGTCGCTGCCACCATGTCGTTCCAGCAGCCAGCGCAGGGGGCAGTCGGCCAGCGTCTGCAGCGTCGACGGCGACAGCCGAACCACATTTTCGTCGCCGGTCCACAGCGGTTCGTCAGTGCTCGGCGACGTCATGCCGTACCACTGCGTGGGATCGGCACCAGACACTCCCGCCGCGGCAAGGCGGGCCAATTGTGCCGCCGCACAGGCCCGTACCGTGTCAGAAGCCTCGCCCTCCGGCGCGCAAATCACCGCGCGAAGCCTGCCGACAAGAGGCGCCGGAGCCAACACCGGCGGGGCGTGCACGGGCTCGGCGGTGTACGTGTCGCCATCGGTGGCGAACTGCGCGAGCTCGGCGAAAAACGGTGACGGCAACATCGCGTCGTCACCGCACCCGCCGTCGACCGCCGTCACCAGCAGACGGCTGCGGGCACGCCCCATGGCGGCGATCAGCAGCCTGCGCTCCTCGGCGAGCAGCGGCGCGCGGCTGGAGACGCCTGCGGTCGCGCCGTTTCCCACCACTCCGTCGAGGATATCGACGAGGTGCTGGGTGCCGAGCACACCGCCCCGCGGGGTCGTGTTGGGCCACAACCCCTCCTGCAGGCTTGCGATGACCACAATGTCCCATTCCCCGCCGAGGGCCGCATGCGCGCTGACGAGCGTCACGCCGTCGACATTGGACGGCGGATCGCCGGCCGCGGGCAGCGCACCAAGGGCGCTCACGTGTTCCACGAGGCCGCGAACGGATGCTCCCGCCGTGCGTGACACGTACTGCTCCGTCACATCGAACAGCGCCGTGACCGCATCCAGATCGGCATCGGCCTTCGCACCGGCCGCGCCGCCGCGCTCACTTGCGGCCAGCCAACGCTTCTGCAGACCGGTGCGCTGCCATGCCTGCCACAAGGTGTAGCGGGGGTCCGCGCCGTCGGCCTGGCTGCGCCGCGCGGCGGCGAGCACGGCTCGCACCCTTTGCAGAGGACGAGCGAGATTGCCTGACACACCGGCGGTCTCGGATTCCAGCGCATCGACGAGCAGTTCGCCGAAGTCACGTGGCGGGCTGTTTGGATCTGCGCGGCGCAGCGCCCTTCGGAGTTGGCGCAGTGACACGGGGTCGACCCCGCCGATCGGCCCGGTCAGCAGTTGGGTGGCGCGGTCACCGTCAAGGCCGTCGGCAACGGCCTCGAGCACGGTCAGCAGCGACCGCGACGCGGGCTGCTCGGCGACCGGCACACCCGATGGCGGCATGAGCACGGGCACACCGGCCGCGGTGAGGGTCCGGGACAACGGCGCGCCGCTGTGCCGCACCGAGCGGACGACGACGGCCATCTCCGACCATGGCACGCCGTCGATGAGGTTGGCCCTGCGCAACGTGTCGGCGATCAGCGCCGCCTCGGCGTGGGGAGATGCGGCCAGCCGCACCGACATCGAGCCGAGATCCTCGCCCGCGCCAAGCAGTTCCCTGGCCTCGCTCGCCCCCGGCAACCGCCGCGCGACGCCGGTGACGGCGTGCGCCACCGCGGGAGCGCAGCGGTGCGACTCACGAAGCGTGATGACCGGATCGTCGTCGTCGCCCGCCAACAGGGCAGGGTCGGCGCCCCGGTAGGAGAACACCGACTGGTTCGGGTCGCCTGCGATGACGGTCAGCTCGGCACTCGCCGCGAGCACCCGCACCAGGCGCGCGGCCTGGGGGTCGAGGTGTTGGGCGTCGTCGACAATTAGCAGCTTCACCCGCGTGCGTTCGGCGGCGAGTAGCTCGGGGTCGACGGCGAACGCTTCGAGTGCGGCGCCGACGAGTTCGGCGGCGCCCAGCGCGGGCACGGTGGCCTGCGGGGCGGCCATCCCCACCGCGGACCGCAGAAGCATCGTCTCCTCGTACTGCTGGGCGAACTGTCCGGCCGCCAGCCACTCCGGACGGTTGGACATCCGGCCGATGCGCTGCAGCGCAACGGGATCCACCCCGCGTTCGGTGCACCGTGCCATCAGATCGCGCAGCTCGGTCGCGAATCCGACCGTGCTCAGCGCGGGGCGCAGCACGCGGGGCCACGCGACGGCGGATCTGTCGCCGTCCTCCAGGTCGCCCGCGAGCAGTTCGCGAATGATGCCGTCCTGCTCGGCGGTGGTGATCAGGCGCGGCGGCGGGTCCCCGTTGCGCTGGGCGGCGAGCCTCAGCACCGCGAACGCATATGAGTGCACCGTGCGGACAAGGGGCTCACGAACGACGGCGCGACTGCCCGCCTGCAGCAGCGCCGACGTGATGGCCGCCCGCGCCTGCGCGCCAAGCCGGGCCGAACCCGTCAGCAGCAGAACCGTTTCCGGCTCGGCACCGGCCGCGATGTGGGCGGCCGCTGCCTCGATCAGCGCGCCGGTCTTGCCGGTGCCCGGGCCACCGAGTAGCCGTACCACACCGCGAATGCCGGATTGTGCCAACGCCGTCGAACCGAGCGCGATGTGTGGTGCGGACATGGTGGCATGACACCACGAGGGTCCGACAAGTCTTGCTGACGGCTTGCGCTTAGCATCAACGCCGTGGCCAGCAACACGCATTTCCTCAACGTGCATCGATTCGGCCCCGAGCAACCGGCACAGATCCTTGCCGTGCACGGGCTGACGGGACACGGACTTCGGTGGCGCACGCTGGCGACCGAGCACCTGCCCGGCTTCTCGGTCCTGGCACCCGATCTGCTCGGGCACGGCAGGTCGTCATGGGAAGCGCCGTGGACATTGGAGTCCAACGTCGCCGCGCTCGCGGAGTTGCTGGCCGGCGAGACCAACCGCCCCGTCGTGGTCGTCGGGCACTCCTTCGGCTGTGCGGTCGCGCTGAGACTCGCCGTCGCACGCCCCGATCTCGTCGCGTCGCTGGTCCTTCTCGACCCGGCCGTCGGCCTCGACGGCGCGTGGATGGCGAATATCGCCGACGACATGATGGCCTCGCCGTTCTACCTGGACCGCGACGAGGCGCGCAACGAAAAGGCGCACGGCTCGTGGGCCGACGTGGATGCCGCCGAACTGGACGCCGAACTCGACGAGCATTTGATCGAGCGGCCGGACGGCCGGTGCGGATGGCGGATCAGCATCCCCGCGATGATGTCGTACTGGAGCGAACTGGCCCGTGACTTTGTGGTGCCGCACAGGGGAATACGGACGACCTTGATCCGTGCCACCCGCACCAACCCGCCCTATGTGACCGACGCCCTGGTCACCGCGCTTGCCGAGAAACTCGGTCCGCGGTTCTCGCTCGTCGATTTCGACTGCGACCACATGGTGGCTCAGGCCAAGCCTGTCGACACCGCCGCGGTGATCCGGGACCGCCTCGAGCAGGCCTAGCCATGGCCGCGATCACCGACGAACAGGTCGAGACGGTGCGCGCGCTCGTCGCGTCGATCCCGCCCGGCCGGGTGTCCACCTACGGCGACATCGCGCACGCGGCGGGGCTGTCGAGCGCGCGCATTGTCGGCTGGATCATGCGCACGGATTCCTCCGACCTGCCGTGGCACCGGGTGATCACCGCGTCGGGCCGACCCGCCGAGCACCTGAGGACCCGACAGCTCGAACTGCTGCGCGCAGAAGGGGTGTTCGCGGAGGACGGACGGATTCCGTTGGCGCAACTGCGCCACGACTTCTGACCGCGAACGGAGCCCCTGGTCGTGACTCGCGCTCAATCACGACCAGGAATGCAATTTCGCGGAATCGCGCGTCAAAGCAACAGTCGCACGAGCGATGCGGTGCGGGCCAATCCGGGAAAAGCCGCAGCCGTCGACCGCGGATGCAGCGCGTGCACGGCAAGCCTGAACATCAACGCGCGCAACAACATCTGCGGCCACTCCGGCAGCGGGGCCCACCGCTCGACCAGGCCGTCGTCTGCCTCGCCCCACGAGATCGCGTCGACCACCACAACGCCTGCCGCCCACGCCGCCGGACGCCAATAGGGCGTGATGTCGGTGATGCCCGGCGCAGCCGTTCCGGCGAAAAGCACTGTGCCGTAGAGATCGCCGTGCACCAGCTGACTGGGGCTCTTCGTCGGCTTGCGAAGTCCGGCCAATTGATTGATCAGTTCGATCGACCGCTGGCTGTCCGTCGATCCCGGAGAAACCCGTGCGCCTGGTGGCAGCGACTGCAGCGGCCGTTCCTCCCACGCCGCCCGGTCGGCGGCGACGAACACATCGACGTCCGCCCACGGCGCGACCGGTGGCTGCGTCAGGAACCGGGGTCGCTCCAACTTCGCCGTCGCCTCATGCAGCCGCACCGCGGCCGACACCACCTCGTCATGGCGCGGCTCCGGTGTACCCGCGACGAAGGTGTCCGCGCGCCAGCCGGCCACGACATACCGTCCGTCGGTCGATCGGACCGGCCTAGCCAGCCGCACACCGTCGACGAAAAGCGTCTCGCGGACCTTCGCCGCCCAGGCGGCGCGGGCGTGGTCGGCAACCATCGACAGCACGACTTCGCCGCAGCGCCAGCCGCCCTCCCAGCCAGCGCCGAGCAGCACGGGGCGCAGGCCACTGACACCGAACGCAGCCAGCACATGGTCCGGCGGGCGTTCATCGGTCACAGCGCCAGGCTACCGTCGGCCCGCGCCGGAAAGCCTTCGCTGACCAGCTGTGTCGTGTCTCTATTGACGCGTCAGTACATGACCATGTCTGGTTCGAGCTGCTTACCCCAGGCCACGATTCCGCCCTGCACGTGTAGCGCATCGGAGAAACCGGCCTTCTTCGCGATGGCCAACACCTCTGCCGAACGCACGCCGGTCTTGCAATAGAACACCGGGGTGCGGTCCACCTGCAGCCTGGCAAGCGCCTCGCCCGACTCGAATTCCCCCTTCGGGATCAGCTCGGCGCCCTCGATGCGGTTGATGTCCCACTCCACCTGCTCGCGGACGTCGATCAGGGACACCGGCTTGCCGGAGTCGATCATCTCGCGCAGCTCGCGCGGGGTGAGGGTGGAGTCGGCCGCGGCCTCGGCGGCAGCGTCGGAGACCACACCGCAGAACTCCTCGTAGTCGATCAGCTCGGTGATCTTCGGGGTAGCGGGATCCTTGCGGATCTTGATGGTGCGATAGCTCATGTCGAGCGCGTCATAGACCATCAGCCTGCCGAGAAGCGGGTCACCGATGCCGGTGATCAGCTTGATCGCCTCGGTGCCCATGACCGACGCGATCGACGCACACAGAATGCCGAGCACGCCACCCTCCGCGCAGGACGGCACCATGCCGGGAGGTGGCGGCTCCGGGTACAGGTCGCGGTAGTTGAGGCCCCGCTTCGTCCCGTCGGGCGCGTCGGGGGCGTCCTCCCAGAACACCGACACCTGGCCCTCGAACCGATAGATCGATCCCCACACGTAAGGCTTGCCCGCCAGCACCGCCGCGTCGTTGACCAGATAGCGGGTCGCGAAGTTGTCGGTTCCGTCCAAGATCAGGTCGTATTGCTCGAACAGGTCGACGGCGTTGTCGGGCTCCAGCCGGACCTCGTGCAGCCGCACATCGACGAGCGGGTTGATCTCCCGGATGGAGTCGCGCGCGCTCTCGGCCTTCGACCTGCCGATGTCGGATTGCCCGTGGATGATCTGGCGCTGCAGGTTGGACTCGTCGACGACGTCGAACTCGACGATGCCGATCGTTCCTACGCCCGCGGCCGCCAGGTAGAGCAGCGTCGGCGACCCGAGCCCACCGGCGCCGATGACCAGTACCTTCGCGCTTTTCAGCCGCTTCTGACCGTCCAACCCGAGGTCGGGAATGATCAGGTGGCGGCTGTATCGCGCCACCTCTTCGCGCGTCAGTTCGGCCGCAGGTGTCACCAGCGGCGGCAACGGTGTGGACACCGATACCCTCCTCGATTCGAAGTCGGGGCTCTTTCCATCTCAGCAGTTACCCAGCACAACGGCAATGACCGCCGGGAGCTTCCCGAGGCCCGATGCTTGTCGCTTCCGCAGGGCTATGGGATGGGGTACGGCCACGGGTTGGGCTTGCAGGTCTTGCCGTCCGCCTTGACCCATTCCGGGTCGAAACGGGCGTTGTCGTTGTCGCTGGTGGAGAACGTCTGCTGCATCATCACCGGTGCCAGCTGCCCGTTCTCGGCGCACGGCTCGTGGCGCTGGTAGCCGATCGCGTGGCCGACCTCGTGATTGACCAGATACTGGCGGTAGGCGCCGACATCACCCTGGAAAGGCACCGCCCCGCGGACCCAGCGCGCCTCGTTGATGAACACCCGCGGCTGGCCGTCTGGGGCGAAGGCCGGGTTGTAGCAGGACGTCTCGATGGGAATCTCGTAGCCGCAGCCCTCACGCAACGTCATCGGCGTGGTCAGCGACAACCGGAAGTCCGGCTCGCCGCTGTCGATCCGGGTGAACGCGAACTGCGGGTTGTGCGTCCAGCTCTTCGGGTTGGCCAGGGTCTGGCTGACCATCCGCGCGAAGTTGTCGTCGCCGCCGAACGAGGTGGTGTCGATGCCGTCCTCGATTTCGACGGTGTAGGTGAACGTCTTGGTGGTGCCCTCGCCGACCTTCTGGTCGGCCCCCGGAACGATGTGCCAGGTCTTGGCGCCCACATCGGTGTAGGGGCCGCCGTCGGGCAGCATGCCGGTGGGAAGGCTGGCGTCGAACTGGGTCAGCCCCTTGGGCGGTGCGCCGATGATCGCCGTGCTCGCCGCGCCGATGGTGGGCGGGCCCTGCGCAGGACCGGCGTCCTCATCGGTGCTCGAACCACTTGTTCCCGTGACGGTCGAATACACCACCCACACCGTGAGCGCGACGAGTGCGGGCAGCGCGTAGGCACGCCACCCGTATGTCGAGGTGAACCGGCCGAGCCAGCTCTGTTTACGCCACCGGCGCCGCTCTTCCCGATTGGCTCTGGGCCGCCCCGAATCCTCGGCGAGCGGATCGCGTTGAGCGCGCAGCGGTTCGCGCAACTCGTCGCGCAGCACAGGTACGCGAGCCCTGTTGGACTCGGGGTCCCGACGCAGATGGCCTCCGGCGCTCCGCATGCGACGCCCCGGGTCGTAGGTCACCGGAACAGGATGGCATAGACCTGCCCGGCGACGCCGTCCTGACGCGTACCACCACCAACGGGTAGTAGTGTCGATGCGAACGAGGCCGGATGCGGCCAGTTAGTAGGGAGAGATGAGCGATCTCGCCAATGCCACCCAATCGAGGGGTGGCGGGGCGGCAGGCAATCGGCGTGGCAGCAGGCTGCCGCGCGACGAGCGCCGCGGACAGTTACTCGGCGCTGCCAGCGAGATTTTCGTCGACCGCGGCTATCACGCCGCCGGCATGGACGAGATCGCAGATCGGGCCGGTGTCAGCAAACCTGTTCTCTACCAACACTTCTCGTCGAAGCTGGAGCTTTACCTCGCGGTGCTGGCCCAGCACGTCGACAACCTGGTCTCCGGTGTGCGCCAGGCATTGCGGACCACAACGGACAACCGGCAGCGGCTGCGCGCCGCCGTGCAGGCGTTCTTCGACTTCATCGATCACGACGGCCAGGGCTATCGGCTGATCTTCGAGAACGACTACGTGACCGAACCGCAGGTGGCCGCGCAGGTCAAGGTCGCCACGGAGTCGTGCACCGATGCGGTTTTCGACCTGATCAGCAGAGACTCCGGCCTCGAGGCGCACCGCGCCAGGATGATCGCGGTCGGGTTGGTGGCGATCAGCGTCGACTCCGCCCGATACTGGCTCAACAACGAGCGGCCGACCACTAAGGAAGCCGCAGTCGAGGGGACCGTGCAGTTCGCCTGGGGCGGCCTGTCACACGTGCCGCTTACCCGTTCTTGACCGCCTCGGCACCCACCACGCCGACGCCGAATCCAACCCGCCGAATGTCGGCGGCACCGATCTCGACGTAGGCGATCTTGGCCGCCTGAACCAGGAATCGACGACCCTTCTCGTCGGTCAGCGCGAGCACGCCTGAATCTTCGCTCAGCGCATCGGTGATCAGCTTCTCCACCTCGGTGGGCGTCTGCGCGCTGTTGAAGCTGATCTCGCGCGGGCTGTCCGTGACACCGATCTTGACCTCCACGCTGGGTCCTTCCTCAGTTCTCGCCGTCGAATTCGTTCTCGCTTTCAAAGGCTAGTGGACCCGGCACGATGAACTGAGTCCGGACCGTTACCAACACGCTGCGCCGGTGACCTCATCTGTCACTTCTGCATCGATAGCATCAGGTCTGCACCACTCGAACTGACGAGGATTATGCGCATGAACAGGCCTTCTTCGCCCTGGGCACCGGGATCGGCGACCCATCGGATTCCCGACGACGCGGATCACGAATTCGCCGACGTCGAGGACTACGACGCGTACGCCGACTACGACGACGACGACTTCGACGGCGACTACGACGACGTCCGGTACTACACCGATCACGACGACAAGCGCTGGCTCTGGGTGGCCAGCGTCGCGGGGATCGTGCTGCTGATCGCCGTGGCGGGCACGTTGATGATTCTCAGCGGCGGCGACAGCGGCACCACCTCGGCGACGGTGTCGCCGTCCGAGAGTCGGGCCGTGCCGTATCCCAACGATGTGTCGACCCGGAAACCGTCGGCGACCGCGCTGCCGCCGGAGACCATCACGAGCGTCACGCCGACCCCGACCGCCGCGCCGCCCAGCGCCATCGGCGAGCCGACGGAGGCGGCGCCGGCGCCCGCGGCCAACCCGGGCACCGTCACCTACACCGTGACCGGGAACCGCCAGCTCTTCGATCTGGTCACGATAATCTGGACCGACCAGCAGGGCGCGCTGCAGACCGACGTGAACGTCGCACTGCCGTGGACGAAGCAGGTGACGCTCGATCCAGGAGTTTCGCTCAGCTCGGTCACCGCCACCAGCGTGGGCGGTCAGCTCAACTGCTCGATCACCGATGCGGCGGGCGAGACGCTGGCGGCGCAGAACAACAACACGATGATCACCAACTGCACCCGCTGAGCCGACGTCAGGCCAGGCCGAGTTCCTGCATGCGGGTGCTGTGGGTGTGCTGAAGACGCTCGAAGAACTCGGTCAGCTGGCCGAGGCCTTCGGTGCCCGACACGACCAGGTCGACGAGCTCGTCGTGATCGGCCAGGACGAATTGAGCCTGGGTGATGGCCTCGCCGAGCAGCCTGCGCGACCATAACGCCAGCCGGTGACGTTGCCGCTGGCTCGAGGTGACCGCCTTGCGGACCTCGGCGACGACGAACTGCGAATGACCCGTTTCGGCCAGGACCGCGCGGACGACGTCGGCGACCTCCGACGGAAGCACGTCAGCGATCACCAGATAGAAGTCGGCCGCAAGGGCGTCGCCGACATACGTCTTCACCAGCGCCTCCAGCCAGGTGCTCGGAGTGGTGAGCCGGTGATAGTTCTCCAAAGCCGATGCGTATCTCGTCATGGCGGGAACGACGTCGATGCCCCGCCGGGCGAGTTCGTCGTGCAGCATCTCGTAGTGCGCCATCTCGGCTGCCGCCATGCTGGCCATGTTGATCTTGCCCAACAGGTTGGGCGCCATCCGAGCCTCTTCGGTGAGCCGGTAGAACGCGGCCACCTCGCCGTAGGCCAGCAGCGCGAACAGCTCGTTGACCCCGGGATGGTCGGCCGACACGCCTGACGTCGCCGATGGGGCGATGCGCTCAGACGATGCCGCAGGCTGCGTCGAACTCATGCGGCCCCCTCGCAGGCTCGGTCGCCGCATGCGGTGCCAATGATTCGCTCGCAAGCGTCGCTCATGCGCCCAACTGTAGACGGCGACCGGTAGGCCGACCGGCCGGCAAACCCTACCGGTATCATGGCCATAGGCAGTGGCCGCGGACAGCGGCTCGCTTCCTAAGAAATGTGCGTGCACGACGTCGGCCCGCCTACCTCAGCGCAGGGCCTCGCGAAGTCTTCTCGACATACTCGTGCGCGCGTGGACGCAACGAGGAATGAATCGAAAGGCTTCGTCTACCAAGCATGACTGCACTCAATCCAACATTTGCCAAACTCGGGGTTCGCGACGAAATAGTCCGCGCACTCGCCGAAGACGGCAAGGAACACACATTTGCCATTCAAGAGCTGACCCTGCCGCTGGCGATGGCGGGCGACGACCTGATCGGGCAGGCCCGCACCGGCATGGGCAAGACGCTGGCTTTCGGCGTGCCACTGCTGCAAACGATCACCACCGACACCGAAAGGCCGCTGACCGGCGCGCCACGGGCCATCGTCGTGGTGCCCACCCGCGAACTGTGCTTCCAGGTCTACGGTGACCTCGCCCTTGCCGCGAAGTACCTGACCGTCGGCGACCGCAAGCTGTCGGTGGTGTCGATCTACGGCGGGCGCGCCTACGAGCCCCAGATCGACGCGCTGCGGGCAGGGGCCGACGTCGTCGTCGGCACCCCCGGGCGGCTGCTCGACCTCGCTCAGCAGGGACACCTGCAGCTGGGCGGCATCTCCGTGCTCGTGCTCGACGAGGCCGACGAGATGCTCGACCTCGGCTTCCTGCCCGACATCGAACGAATCCTTAGGCAGATCCCCGAGACGCGGCAGTCGATGCTGTTCTCGGCGACGATGCCTGATCCGATCATCACGCTGGCCCGCAGCTTCATGAACCAGCCGACGCACATCCGCGCCGAGTCTGCTGCGTCGTCGGCCGTGCACACCACCACCGATCAGTTCGCCTACCGCGCCCACGCGTTGGACAAGGTCGAAATGGTCAGCCGACTACTCCAGGCCCGCGGTCGCGGCTCCACGATGGTCTTCACCCGCACCAAGCGCACTGCGCAGAAGGTGTCCGACGAGCTCGGCGAGCGCGGCTTCAAGGTGGGCGCCGTGCACGGCGACCTGAACCAGAGCGCCCGCGAGAAGGCCCTCAAGGCCTTCCGCACCGGTGACATCGACGTGCTGGTGGCCACCGACGTGGCCGCCCGCGGCATCGATATCGACGACGTCACCCACGTCATCAACTACCAGATCCCCGAGGACGAACAGGCCTACGTGCACCGCATCGGCCGCACCGGCCGCGCCGGTAAGAGCGGCGTCGCGGTGACCCTGATCGACTGGGATGAGCTGGGACGCTGGGAGATGATCAACAAGGCACTGGGCCTCGGTCACCCGGATCCGGCCGAAACCTATTCCAGCTCACCGCATTTGTACGAGGAGTTGGACATCCCGAGCGACGCGACGGGCAGGATCGGTCCGGCGCAGCCGGCCAAGGCCGCCAAGCGCCCCCCGCGGGACACCGCCGAGGCGCCCGCCCGCAGCCGCACCAAGTCGCGCCGTCGCACGCGCGGCGGCCAGCCGGTGGGCAGCCACCCCGACGGCGACAAGTCCGCCGAGACGCCCGAGAACGGCGACAAACCCGCCGCAGAGGGCGAAGGGGCCACCCGCAAGCGTCGTCGTCGTCGCCCGCGCAAGGCCGCTTCGGCGACCGCCAACTAGCGCGACCCGTCCACCGATGGTCAAACCCGAGCGTCGCACCCGGGCCGACCTGATCGCCGCCGCCGCGATCGCCGTCGTGGTCGCAGTCGTCGCCGCGCTGATCTGGTGGACCAGCGACGCAAGGGCCACCATCAGCAGGCCCGCCGCGTCGCCGGTGAAGACCCTGACACCCGCCAAGGTCGTTCCGGCGTCACTGCGGGAGCTGTGGACGGCGCCGAGCCCGAAGACCAGGACGCCGGTGCTGGCCGGTGGCAGCGTGGTGACCGGAAACGGCCATCAGGTCGACGGCCGAGATCCCGTGAAGGGGTCGGTGCTGTGGAGCTACGCCCGCGACCTCGACCTGTGCGGGGTCACCGCGGTGTACAACTACGCGGTCGCCGTCTATCCCGACAGCCGCGGCTGCGGTCAGGTGACCACCATCGACGGCCAGACCGGTATGCGCGGCCCGAGCCGCACCGCCTACGCCGATCCTCAGATCGCGCTGTCCTCCGACGGCACCACCGTGCTCGCGGCGGGCGACAGCAGGCTCGAGCTCTGGCGCTCCGACATGGTCCGGATGATCAGCCACGGCGCGCTGGACGCCCGAATCAAACCCGGCGTTCCCGGCCCGGTGTTGTGCCGGCTGGGATCCGCGGCGGCCAGCACGGCAGCGGTGGCCGTGCTCGAAGCGTGTCCCGACCAGCCCGACATACGGCTGACGGTGTTGCGTCCCGCCAAGGAAGAGGACACGCCCGACCTCAAGTACGTGCCACTGCCCGGCGTCAAGGAAGACTCCGGCGCCAAGGTTGTCGCCGTCTCCGAGACCACCACCGCGGTCTACGTGCCAGCGCCGCGGCCGTCTCTGATGATCGTCGACGAAACCGGATCGACGACGGCCAACCTGCCGCTGCCCAAGCCCCCGTCGCCGGAGGCCGCCGCAACCCGCGCCGGTGACCTGATCACATGGTGGACCGGTGACGCCGTGATGGTGTTCGCCTCCAGCGGCGTGCAGTACCGCTACACCATCGGCCCGGCAGGCACCCATGTGCCGATCGGTCCGGCGACGATGATGGCGGGCCGGCTGATCATCCCGGTCAGCGACGGCGTCGGCGTCTACGACCCCACGACGGGTGTCAACGAACGCTTCATCCCGCTGCGGCGCCAGCCCGCGCAGTCCGCGGTGGTACCCGCCGTGGCCGGCTCCGTGCTGCTCGAGCAGCGCGGCGGCTCCCTTGTTGCGTTGGGCGGCTAGACCTCAGGCGCGAAGGTCGCCAGCTCCTTGCCCGACTTCCAGTGCTTGAGCAGCGCGGCTGCCAGATCGCGGTAGGCGCCCGCGCCCTTGTTCTTGCGGCTTGCAAGTATCGACGCACCCGAAGCGGTGGCTTCGGCAAAGCGCACGGTTCGTGGGATCGGCGGCGCAAGCACCGGCAGGTCGTAGCGGTCGGCTACGTCGAGCAAGACGTCGCGGCTGTGGGTGGTGCGTGAGTCGTACAGCGTCGGTAGCGCGCCGAGCAGCGTGAGGTCGGCGTTGGTGATCTGCTGGACGTCGTTGATGGTGCGCAGGAACTGGCCGACCCCGCGGTGTGCCAGGGTCTCGCACTGCAGCGGCACGATCACGTCGTCGGCGGCGGTCAGCCCGTTGAGTGTCAGCACTCCCAGCGACGGCGGACAATCGATGATGATCACGTCGTAGTCATCGCGGACTTTGGCAAGGCTGCGCTTGAGCGCGTATTCGCGGCCGGCCCGCATCAACAGCATCGCCTCGGCGCCTGCCAAATCGATGTTGGCCGGCAGCAACGTCATTCCCTCCGACGTCGACAGCAAAGCCGCCGACGGCTCTACGTCGCCGAGCAGCACCTCATGGATCGAGACCGCCAGCTTGTCGGGGTCGTGGCCGAGCGAGAACGTCAAACTGCCCTGCGGGTCGAGGTCGACGAGCAGGACCCGTCGCCCCTTCTCCGCCATCGCCGCACCCAACGACGCCACCGTCGTCGTTTTGGCTACCCCACCCTTTTGATTGGCGACCGCAAGTACTCGCGTCACGCCGTCCATACAAGCACGACATCGGTCACGTCGACGCACCGCGTGGGGCAGAATCGGCAGAGTGACCGGCGACACCAGGCTGCAGCACCGGCTGCTTCTGCTGCGACACGGCGAAACCGAGTGGTCCAAGAGCGGCAAGCACACCAGCCGCACCGACCTCGAGCTCACCGAGACCGGGCGAGGTCAGGCGAAATCGGCGGGCGAAACGATCGCCCAGCTGAACCTGAACAACCCCTACGTCATCAGCAGCCCGCGCAAGCGCGCCGTCGTGACCGCCGACCTGGCCGGCCTCGATGTCGACGAGGTGAATCCGCTCATCAGCGAATGGGATTACGGCGACTACGAGGGCACCACGACCCTGGAGATCCGCGAGACCGTGCCGAACTGGCTCGTCTGGACGCACGGCTGTCCTGGCGGCGAAACCACCGCCGCGGTGTGTGAACGCGCCGACCGGGCGATCGCACTGGCCCTGGATCACATGCAGACCCGCGACGTCGTCTTCGTGGGACACGGGCACTTCTCCCGCGCCGTCATCACCCGGTGGGTGGAGCTGCCCGTGTACGAGGGGATCCGGTTCGCGATGGCCGCGGCGTCGATCGCCGTGTGCGGCTACGAGCACGGCGCGCGCCAGCTCAGCGGACTCGGGTTGACCGGATATCCGAACCCGACCGTGTTCACGTGACCCGCGAACCGGCGTTCGTCCTCGCCACCGGTGGCAGTGCTGTCGTCGCCGAAGGGGTGCACACCGCGTACAAGAGCATCGCGGATGCGCGCACATCGCTGACTTCGCACAGCACCCCGATCATCGTGGGCGCCTTGCCGTTTGACCTCTCCAGGCCCGCCGCCCTGATCCGGCCGCAGGACGTGGCTTTCCTCGACGCGCTTCCGAAGTGGCCGCTGCGGCCGCTGCCCGGTGTGCGGGTGGCCGAGACGCTGCCCGACCCCGATGAGCACCGCGCCAGGGTCGCTGCGGCGGTGCAACGGCTGCGCGACCCCGCGAGCGGACTGCACAAGGTGGTGCTCGCCCGCGCGTTGCGGTTGGTGGCCGACGGCCCGCTCGACGCGCGCACGATCCTCGACCGCCTCCTCGCGGCGGACCCGGCCACCAACGCCTATCTCGCTGACCTGACGGCCGCGGGCGCCGACCATTCGGGGACGGTGCTGATCGGCGCCAGCCCCGAGCTGCTGGTGGCCCGCCAGGGCGACCGGGTGGTCTGCGCACCGTTTGCGGGTTCGGCGCCGCGAATGCCGGATCCGGATGCCGACGCGGCCAGTGGTGACGCGCTCGCCGCGTCGGACAAGAACCGGCACGAGCACGCTCTCGTCGTCGACGCGATGCGCGCAGCACTCGATCCGTTGTGCGTCGATCTGCAGATTCCGTCGACCCCGCAACTGAGCCGCACCGCCGCGCTATGGCATCTGTCCACGCCAATCAGCGGCCGGCTACGCGAAAAATCCACGACCGCTTTGGATCTCGCACTCGCCCTGCACCCGACCCCCGCGGTCGGTGGAGCCCCCGCCAAGGCGGCGGCTGACTTGATCGGCGAAATCGAAGGCGAACGAGGATTCTATGCAGGCGCCGTTGGCTGGTGTGACCAACGCGGCGACGGACGCTGGGTAGTGTCCATCCGGGGCGCGGTGCTGTCGGCCGACCGCCGCACCGCCGTCGCGCACGCGGGCGGCGGAATCGTCGCCGACTCCGATCCCGACGACGAAGTAGACGAGACTACAACGAAATTCACCACCATCCTGTCGGCCTTGGAGGCCCAACCATGATCATCCGGCGTGCCGAGCCCGGCGACGAGGTCGAGTTGACGGCGATGATTCACGAGCTCGCCGAGTTCGAGCGCGCAGGCAACGAATGCACGGTCACCGAATCAGACTTGCGCACGGCGCTTTTCGGCGACTCGCCGACGGTGCACGGCCACATCGCCGAGGAGGACGGGCAGGCCGCCGCCGGCGCGCTCTGGTTCCGTAACTTCTCGACGTGGGACGGCGTTGCGGGGATCTACCTTGAGGATCTGTTCGTCCGTCCGCAGTTCCGCCGTCGCGGGCTGGCCCGTGAGATGCTGGCCGCACTGGCCCGCGAATGCGTCGAGAACGGCTATACCCGGTTGTCGTGGGCGGTGCTCGACTGGAACGTGAACGCGATCGCGCTCTACGACGCCGTCGGCGGACATCAGATGAACGAGTGGATCACCTATCGGGTGTCGGGCCCCGAGCTGTCCGCGCTCGCCGGGCCGCCCGAATCCTGAGTGCTGAGCCACTGCACGGCCGACGGGCTGAACAACTGCACCAGCGTGACGAGCGCGACAACGGCGACACCGATGCCGTAGATCCACTGCCCCGAGCCGACGGCGAGATACCACGCCACCGGCAACAGCAGTAGCTGGGCGAACACGGCCACACCGCGCCCCCAGCGGCGGCCGGTCCACAACGCCCAGCCGGCCGCAAGCACCGCCCCGCCGATGATCACAAAATAGGCGGCCGTGCCGTACATGTTCAGGCCGGGTTCGTCGCCGCCTGAGATACCGCTGACGACGTAGACGACCGCGGCCAGCACGCCTGCAATCCCTTCGAGCGCCACCAGAACGGCGGCCCGCCGAACAGTCGTCGGCGACGGCACCGTCACGGTGTGTGCTCCTGGGCGAGATACCGCACGGCGGCCGCGTAACCCTCCGGACCCGCGCCCGCCACCACCATCTGGGCGACAGCGGACACATACGAGTGGTGCCGGAACGGCTCCCTGCGATGGATGTTCGACAGGTGCACCTCGGCCACCGGCAGGTTCACCGCACTCAACGCGTCGGCGATGGCAACCGAAGTGTGTGTCAACGCACCGGGATTGATCACGATCCCGCAGCAGTCGTGGCGGGCATTGTGGATCTCGTCGATCAAGGCGCCCTCGTGGTTGCTCTGCACCGCACGCAGGTCGTGCCCGTGTTCGGCGGCGGTCGCGGTCGCGAGCTTCTCGATGTCGGCGAGCGTGACGGTGCCGTATACCTCGGGTTCGCGGCTGCCGAGCAGGTTCAGGTTCGGCCCGTTGACGAGGAGCAGCCTGTGCCGATCTGTCACGTGCGTACGGTACCGACACGCGCGCCGCGCTGGGCAGCCAACCGCACCGGCGCGTTGTCGGCGCCATAGCCGTCGTACCGTCCGCGCCGCTGCACGAACTCGAAGAACACCGTGCCGACCGTGCGGGTGTAGAAGTGCACGAAGTCGCCGCCGGGGTCCCTGTCGTAGAGCAGGTTCAGTTCGCGGTAGGTGTCGACGGTCGCGTCGTCGAGACCGAAGCGGCCGGACAGGTAGTCGTAGTAGTTGTCCGGAACCGGTAGCAGCTGTGCACCGTTGGCCCGCGCCGTGCGGGCCAGCCCGACGACGTCGGAACACGAGAACGCCACGTGCTGAGGCATATTGGCCTCGCCGAGGATGTGCGGCGCGACGTTCAGTATCAACCGCACCGCACCGTCGGCGGTGCGCATCGACTGGCTGCGCACCAGCCCGTTGGGACCCGGCACCTCCGCCGGGGTGTCCGCCGACAAACCGAACACGCTGGTGAAGAACAACACCGCGTCGTCGACGGTCTGCCAGGGCTGCGCCAGGTTGACGTGGTCGATGCCGCACACCGGTGTTGGCGCCGCCGCCAGGCCGTTCTCGAACTCGTCGACCCATGCGGAGTCGCTGACCCAGTACACCTCGGTGCCGTCGGGTGCGACGGCGGCGCCCAGCGCCTGTTCCCTGGCATAGGTCCTGCGGTAGGCGACCGGCGCCATCAGCTCGGCCGCACGGCGTGAGGTGGCGACGGCGTCGGGTACCTGCACGCCGACGGCCGCGACGTGCGGAATCTGATCGCGCGCCTGCTGTTCGTTGAGGACTACGCGGGCGTCACCTGCCGACCACAGCGACACCGGCTTGGTGCGATGCCGCCCACTCGGCGTGAAGCCCACCTGGGCCAGCAGCACCTCGACTTCGCTGGTGTCCTCGGCCTTGATTTCGACGAAGTCGAACCCGGTCGGCGCCTTGGTCTCGGTGAGGGTGGCCAGGTCGCGACGCCAGCCCTCGGGGGCGAGCGCGGCGGTTCTGTCCTGCAACCACAGCAGTGAGCGCAGGGCGTGCACGGCGGTGCGCTCGGGATCGGTTTGCCGGAAGGTGTCGTTGAACACCTCGAGTGACAGGGGCCCGTCATAGCCGGTGGCCAGGACATGGGAGAGGAAACGAGGAAGGTCGAAGGCGCCCTCGCCGGGGAACAGCCGATGGTGGCGGCTCCACGAAAGCACGTCCATGCTCAGCGCGGGCGCGTCGGCGAGTTGCAGGAAGAAGATCTTGTCGGCGGGGATGTTCTCGATCGCAGACGGGTCGTGGCCGCGGGACAGCACGTGGAAACTATCGAGGCAGACGCCGACGTTCGGGTGGTCAGCGAGGTCGGCGATGCGCCATGCGCGCCGGTAGTCGTCGACGAACCTGCCCCATGCCAGCGCCTCGAAGGCGACCCTGATGTCGTATCGCGCGGCGAGGTCGCCGAGGCGACGCAGTTGGTCGACCGATACCTCATCGGAGTCCACGGTCGCGGTCGCCACGTTGCTGCACACCAGGACGAGGCCGATGCCGAGGCGCTGCGCGGTGGTGAACGTGGCGGCGGCGCGGCGCAGGTTCTCGCCGAACATCTCCTCGTCGACGCCCTCGATGTCGCGCAACGGTTGATAGAGGTCCAGCGACAGCCCGAGCCGCCTGCTCAGTGCCCGGATCTCTTCCGGGCTGTGGTCATTGGCGATCAGGTCCGGTTCGAACAGCTCCACCCCGTCGAATCCGGCGGCCGCGCAGGCGTGCAGCTTCTCGATGAGCGACCCGCTCAGCGAGACCGTGGCGATGGACGTCTTCATTGGGCTCAACCTTCCGACGAGATTAATGTACGGAATGGTTAGTTACATCACAAGGGTACGCGGTAGGCTGCCCGGTGTGACCGCCGAGCCGCGTCCCGAACCGTTGCGCGACGCCGTGCGCACGCGCTCCGAGCTCATTGAAGTGGCCACCGCCGTGTTCGCCGAACTGGGCTACTCCGGCGCCCGCGTCGACGAGATCGCTGAGCGGACGCGAACCACCAAGCGGATGATCTACTACTACTTCGGCGGCAAGGAACAGCTCTATCTGGCGGTGCTCGAGAACGCCTACCGCGGCATCCGCGAGGCCGAGCAGCGATTGCAGGTCGACCATGTCGACCCGGTCGACGCCATCCGAGCGGTGGCCGAGATGACCTTCGACCACCACATCGCCCATCAGGACTTCATCCGGCTGGTGGCGATCGAGAACATTCACCGCGGACAGTTCATCGCCCGCCTCGAGACGCTGCGCACGCTGGGTGCGCCGGCAACGTCGCTGCTGGGACAGATCCTTGACCAGGGCCGTGAGCTGAGCGTTTTCCGCGAGGACGTGGATGCGCTCGACGTGCACATCCTTATCAGCTCGTACTGCGTGTTCCAGGTGGCCAACCGGTACACCTTCGGCCACCTATTCGACGTGGACTTCACCGAACGCGACACGCACGCCCATCTGCGGCGGATGCTCGGCGACGTGGTCGTCGGCTGGCTGACGTCCAAGCAATAGACCGCGACCCGGATCACATTCAGCCCTTGACGCTGCCCGCATTACTGTGTTGGACTTCACGTACGTACTAGTTAGTACATTACTGAGCGGAGTTCCATGACGCATCGCCCCTTCCTGGTCGGGCTGGTCGGCACGGGCGTCGGCCCGTCGCTCACCCCGGCGCTGCACATGGCCGAGGCGAGCGCCCAGGGTCTGGAGTACCTGTACCGGACCATTGACCTGACCGCGGCCGGCGTGGCGCCCGAGCGCATCGGCGAGGTGCTCGACTGGGCCCGCACCCTCGGCTTCGACGCCCTGAACATCACCTATCCGTGCAAGCGCCTGGTGATCGAGCACCTCGACGAGGTCGACGACGTGGCCGCCGAGCTCGGCGCGGTGAACACCGTGATCTTCGATGGGCCTCGTGCGGTCGGCTACAACACCGACACGACAGGTTTCGCGCTCGGATTCACCGAGGGATTGCCCGGTGCGGCCACCGACAACGTGGTGCTGATCGGTGCGGGCGGTGCCGGAGCCGCCGTCGGTGACGCGCTGCTGCGCCTTGGTGCCGACCACCTCACCGTCGTGGACGTCGACGTCGAACGGGCCACCGCGCTCGCCAATGAACTCGCCGCCATGCGTCCCGAGGCCCGCGTCGATGCCTCGTCCCCGGAGAAGCTGGCCGTGCTGCTGCCCGCCAGCGACGGCGTAGTGCACTGCACCCCGACGGGCATGGCCGACCACCCGGGCATGCCGCTGGACCCCGAGCTGCTGCACCCCGGCCTCTGGGTGACCGACATCGTCTACCGGCCGCTGGACACCGAGCTGCTGCATGCGGCACTCGCGGCGGGATGCCGCGTCTGCGACGGCGGCCACATGGCCGTGCATCAGGCCACCGAGGCATTCGCCTTGATCACCGGCATCACCCCCGATGCCGAACGCATGTCCCGTCAATTCCGCCGCCTCGTCGGCTGAACGAACAACCACCGAGAGAAGAAACAGGAGAATCATGAGCGGCATCGAGACCACCAAACCCGATGGCACAAGCGGTGATTCGCAACGGCGAACCCCCGGGCGTGCCGCGCTGGCCAGCTTCATGGGCAGCGCCGTCGAATACTACGACTTCTTCCTCTTCGGCACTGCAGCGGCGCTGATCTTCCCGAAGGTGTTCTTCCCGTCGGGCAACGAAGCGTCACAGGTGCTGTCGTTCGCGACGTTCGGTGTCGCGTACGTCGCACGCCCGGTCGGCGCGTTCGTCCTCGGCCATTTCGGCGATCGCATCGGCAGGCGCAACGTGCTGATGTTCACGCTGGTCTTGATGGGGGTGTCGACCTTCGCGATCGGCTGCCTGCCCACCTACGGCGCCGTCGGCTGGCTCGCGCCTGTGCTTCTGGTCCTCTGTCGGCTGCTGCAGGGCTTCTCTGCCGCGGGTGAGCAGGCCGGCGCCAGCTCGTTGACCCTCGAACACGCCCCGGATCACCGCCGCTCCTACTTCACGTCATGGACGCTGACCGGCACGCAGGGCGGCCTGATCCTGGCCTCGCTGGTGATGATTCCGTTCGTGTCGCTGCCCGACGACGCCGAGCTGTCCTGGGGCTGGCGAGTCCCGTTCTGGCTCAGTGCAATCGTCGTCGTGGTGGCATTCTTCATTCGTCGGCGCCTGCATGAAACACCCGAGTTCGACGAGGCGAAGGCCACCGGCGCGATCGCACGCATGCCGCTCAAGCCGTTGCTGCAGAACCACTGGAAAGACGTGCTGCGGGTGTTCTTTTGCGCGTTCATCGCTGCTGTCTCGACAGTCATCACGACTCTGGCCATCGCCTACGGCAAGAAGATCGGCCTGGATTCGGCCATCACGGTCTGGCTGGTCGTGGCCGCCAATGTCTTCGCGCTGGGCACCCAACCGCTGTTCGGCATGCTCGCCGACCGGATCGGGCGCAAGCCGGTCTTCATCTACGGCGCGTTGTCGTCGGCGATCATGTTGCCCTTCTACCTGCTGTCCATGAGCGGCGACAACACTGTGCTCACCTTCGCGCTGGCCGTCCTCACGTTCGCCTTCGGATACGGCGCCGCGAACGCGGTCTGGCCGTCCTTCTACGGCGAGATGTTCAGCACCCAGGTGCGGTTCTCCGGCATGGCGATCGGCACCCAGCTCGGCTTCCTCGTCGCAGGCTTCGCGCCGTCGATCGTGACCGCGCTCGGCGGCGTCCGCGAGGGCGGCTGGGTCGTCATCAGCATCTTCACCGCGGTGGTCTGCGTCATCGCGACGGTGTCCGCACTGACCGCACGCGAGACCAAGGACGTGCCCACCGCACTGCTCGGGCACATGGTCGATTCGCAGAAGGTGATGGTGAACGGCCGACGATGAAAACACCGATCGACACCAACCCCGACGCCGCAGCGGCCACCCAGGCCCAGATCAGCGACGAGATCGCGGCCATCGAGTCCGACTACCAGGCCAGCGGGATCGAGGAGACCCAGCCGCGGTTGGACTACTCGCCCTACCGCAGCAGCCTGCTTCGCCACCCCACAAAGGATCTGCAGCATGCAGATCCTGAAGGAGTGGAGCTCTGGACGCCGTGCTTCGGCGAGCGCGACGTCGCAGCGCAGGAAGCGGATCTGACGGCCGGCCACGGTGGCGAGCCGATCGGCGAGCGCATGGTGGTGACGGGCCGCGTGGTCGACGGCGACGGCCGCCCGGTGCGCCGTCAGCTGGTCGAGATCTGGCAGGCCAACGCGAGCGGCCGCTACGCGCATCAGCGCGACCAGCATCCCGCCCCGCTTGATCCGAACTTCACCGGAGTGGGCCGGTGCCTGACCGACGACGACGGCACCTACCGCTTCACGACCATCAAGCCCGGGCCGTACCCGTGGAAGAATCACTACAACGCGTGGCGGCCCGCGCACATCCACTTCTCGTTGTTCGGAACCGAATTCACGCAGAGGATGATCACCCAGATGTACTTCCCCGGCGACCCGCTGTTCGACCTGGACCCGATCTACCAGTCCATCACCGACCAGAAGGCCCGCGACCGGCTCGTCGCGAGCTACGACCACGGCGTGACGACCCATGAGTGGGCCACCGGCTACCGGTGGGACGTCGTGCTGACCGGCAGCCACGAAACTCCCTTCGAGAAAAGCGAGCAGTCCTGATGAGCACGCTGACACCGACCCCCGGCCAGACCATCGGCCCGTTCTTCGGCTACGCGCTGCCGTTCGAGCGGTCCAACGAACTGGTCGCACCGGGATCACCAGGTGCCATCCGGCTGCACGGCACCGTCACCGACGGTGCGGGCGCACCCGTGCCCGATGCCCTGCTGGAGATCTGGCAGGCGGGCGCCGACGGCGCCGTCCCGTCGGCCACCGGATCGTTGCGGCGCGACGGCGCGACGTTCACCGGTTGGGGTCGGGCAGGCACCGATCTCAAGGGCAACTACAGCTTCACGACGGTCGAACCCGCTGCGACGAGCGACGATACGGCGCCGTTCTTCGCAGTGACGGTGTTCGGTCGGGGCTTGTTGAACCGGCTCTTCACCAGGGCCTACGTGCCGGGCGAGCGACTGGGCGCAGACCGGCTGCTGGGCTCGTTGCCCGCCGAGTGGCGAAACACGCTGGTTGCCGTGCGCGACGAGAACGGCATGCGATTCGACATCCGTCTGCAGGCGGGCACCGACGGCGTCCCCGAGACGGTGTTCCTGCGTTACCCGGGCCACCGAGCATGACCGATCTGTTCTGGCCAGGAGATCACAGGGCGGCCGACGTGATGAGCGACTCAGCGCTTTTCTCCGCGATGGTCGACATTGAAACTGCCTGGCTTGCAGCGCTTGTCGAGTCAGGGGTGGCACCGCCAGCCGCCCGAACCGACCTGGCCGCGGTGGTGTCCGCGGATGATATCGAGGCGATCGCCGCGGGCGCAGAGGCCGACGGCAACCCGGTGCTGGGCCTCGTCGCGCTGTTGCGGGACCGGACGGGTGGCGAAACCGGCAGGTGGTTGCACCGCGGATTGACGAGCCAGGACGTCGTCGACACCGCGTTGATGCTGTGCCTGCGCGACGGGATGTCAAAAATTCGAGGCGAACTCGCCGCGCAGGTGCGCTCGCTGGCCACATTGGTCGAGGCCAACCAGCACTCGCCGATGCTGGCCCGCACACTGACGCAGGCGGCGCTGCCGAGCACCATCGGAGCGAGGATGGCCAATTGGCTCTCGGGTGTGCTTGACGCCGCAGATATCCTTGCCGCCGTGGGTCCCCTGCCCGTGCAGGCCGGCGGTGCGGCCGGAACACTCGCCGCCGCAACCGAACTGACCGGTTCGGCCGATGCCGCACTCAGCCTGTGCGACGCGTTCGCGTCGGCCGTCGGTCTCACGGCCGCCACCCCGTGGCACACCACGCGGTCGGTCATCACCAGGGGAGGCGATGCGATGGTCAGTTGCTGCGACGCGTGGGGCCACATCGCCAACGACGTCGCGACCGGCAGCAGGACCGAGATCGGCGAGATGACCGAGGGCGCAACGGGTCGCTCGTCAACGATGCCGCACAAGGCGAATCCCGTGCTGTCCATCCTGATTCGCCGCGCCGCTCTCACCGCGCCTGCGCTCGGCGCGACGCTGCACACGGCGTCGGCGGCCGGAGTGGACGAGCGCTCCGACGGTGGTTGGCACGCCGAATGGGCCACCCTGCGCACCCTGACGCGGCACACCGTGGTGGCTGCCGCCGAGACGACGGAACTGATCGCCGCCCTCGAGGTCGACGCCGAGCGCGCACAGGCCAATCTGTCCGCGGCGGATGACGTACTCGCCGAACAGCAGACGATGGCCGAGTTGACGGGCCTGCCGCCGCGATCCGACTATCTCGGGGCAATTGAGCACCTCGTCGACGCCGTTCTCCAACGCGCCCGCCATCACCTCAAGGCGGTGACATGACCACGCCACGCATAGTCGGCACCGACTTCGGTGGGCCCCCGGGCGCGGGGCTGCTGCTGCTCGGGCCATCCCTTGGCACATCGGCCGCGACCCTGTGGAAACCAGTCGCCGAACGCCTTGCCGAGCGCGCCCGCGTAGTGGCCTGGGACCTGCCCGGGCACGGCCGAAGCCCGGCATCCGGTCCGTTTCGCATGTCGGAGCTGGCCGCCGCCGTGCTGGCGCTCGCCGACGACATCGCACCGGGGCAGAGGTTCTCCTACGCAGGCGATTCCGTCGGCGGTGCGGTCGGGCTGCAGCTGCTGTTGGACGCGCCCGAACGCGTGGCGTCGGCTGCGCTGCTCTGCACCGGCGCAGTCATCGGCGATCCCGAGCTGTGGCGTGTTCGCGCAGCGACCGTGCGGGAATCGGGGACCGAGTCGGTGGTCCTGTTGTCCGCCGAGCGCTGGTTTGCGGCCGGGTTCGCAGACCGTGAGCCCGCCGTCGCCGCGGCCCTCCTCGACGCGCTGCGTGACACGAACGCCGAGTGCTACGCGCTGGTATGCGAGGCACTGGCCGTGTTCGACGTCGTCGACAGGCTGCCGCAGATCACTACGCCGGTGTTGGCGATCGCGGGCGCCCAGGACATCCCGACGCCGCCGGAAGGGTTGGCGCAGATCGCATCCGGGGTCAGTGACGGGCGGCTGATCGTGCTGGACGGTGTCGGACATCTCGCCCCTGCCGAAGCTCCCGACCGGGTGGCCGACCTCATCGCGGGCCAGCTGGCGCGCAATCAGTCGGATCACCTGTACGAGGCAGGCATGGCGGTGCGCCGCGAGGTGCTCGGCGACAGCCACGTGGACCGCGCCCTCGCGGCAACCAACGAGTTCACCGCCGACTTCCAGGAACTGATCACTCGTTACGCATGGGGATCCATCTGGACGCGGCCAGGACTCGACCGGCGCAGCCGATCACTGATCACCCTCACCGCGCTTGTGGCGCGCGGGCACCATGAAGAGCTGGCGATGCACGTGCGGGCGGCTCGCCGCAACGGTGTGACCATCGACGAGATCAAGGAGCTGTTGTTGCAAACCGCCATCTATTGCGGTGTGCCGGAGGCCAATTCCGCATTCCGCATCGCGAACAAGGTGCTGATGGAATACGACTCGGCGGAGGAGAACCTATGAGCCGCACGGCGATCTGCGATGACGCCGCCGAAGCGGTCGCCGGAATCGGCGATGGTGCAACGGTTCTCGTTGGCGGATTCGGCATGGCAGGCATGCCCACCCGTCTGATCGACGCGCTCATCGACCAGGGCGCGACCGACCTGACCATCGTCAGCAACAACGCAGGCAATGGTGACACCGGCCTTGCCGCGCTGCTCGCAGCAGGACGGGTGCGCAAGGTCATCTGCTCGTTCCCACGTCAGTCCGATTCCTATGTGTTCGACGGGCTCTACCGTGCGGACAAGATCGCCCTCGAGGTCGTGCCGCAGGGAAACCTGGCCGAACGGATGCGCGCAGCAGGCGCGGGCATCGGGGCGTTCTTCTGTCCCACCGGTGTCGGCACACCCCTGGCCGACGGCAAGGAGGTCCGCACCATCGACGGCAGCGACTACTTGCTGGAATACCCAATCCGCGGCGACGTCGCGTTGATCGGCGCGCATATCGGCGACCGGGCGGGAAACCTGGTGTATCGCAAGACCGCTCGCAACTTCGGGCCCGTGATGGCCACCGCCGCGAGGCTCACCATCGCCGAGGTGTCGCGGGTCGTCGACATCGGCGACATCGATCCGGAAACCGTCGTGACACCCGGCATCTACGTCGACCGCATCCTCGAGGTGAAGCCGTGACCGCCACCACCGGCCACCGGACCGTCGAGCACCTCGACCGCGGCCCGCTTGACCGAAACGAGTTGGCCGCCGTCATCGCACGCGACATTCCGGCCGGCTCGTACGTCAACCTCGGGATCGGCCAACCCACCCTGGTCGCCGACCACCTGGCACCCGAGGCCGGCGTGGTGCTGCACACCGAGAACGGCATGCTCGGCATGGGCGGCGCGGCGTCCGGCGACGATGTCGACCCCGACCTGATCAACGCGGGCAAGGTGCCGGTCACCGAACCGCCGGGAGCGTCCTACTTTCATCACGCCGACTCGTTCGCGATGATGCGCGGGGGGCACCTCGACGTGTGCGTACTCGGCGCGTTCCAGGTCAGCAGGGACGGCGATCTGGCCAACTGGCACACCGGCGCACCGGATGCCATTCCCGCCGTCGGCGGCGCGATGGACCTGGCGATCGGGGCGAAGAGCGTCTTCGTGATGATGAACCTCTTCGCCAAGGACGGCTCCGCAAAGATCGTGCCGACCTGCACCTATCCCCTGACCGGGCTGCGCTGCGTACGGCGCGTCTACACCGAGCACGCCGTCTTCGACATCGACGCCGACGCCGTACGTGTCAGGGACACCTTCGGCATCTCGGTCACCGATCTGCGTGAGCGGATGACCATCGAGCTGAGCTGAACCGACAGGCCGCTCCCGCCGGATAGGCTCTTGGCTCGTGCGCGCCGTGCTGATCGTCAACCCCAATGCAACGTCGACCACGGCAGCCACTCGCGACCTGCTGGCCCACGCGCTCGAGAGCCGGGTCAAGCTGAGCATCGCGCATACGGACCACCGCGGCCACGCCATCGAGATCGGCCGCGACGCGGCCCGTGACGGCATCGACCTGTTGATCGTGCACGGCGGCGACGGAACCGTGAACGAGGTCGTCAACGGCGTCCTCGGGGACTGCGGCAGGAGCCCGCATCCAGAAGCGCCCGCTGTCGCAGTGGTGCCCGGCGGTTCGGCGAACGTGTTCGCCCGCGCGCTCGGCATCAGTCCCGACCCGATCGCGGCCACCAACCAGCTGATCGACCTGCTGGGCGCTCACAAGCGGACCAAGTCGTGGCGCCGCATCGGCCTGATGGACTGCGGCGAGCGCTGGGGCGTCTTCACCGCGGGCCTCGGCGTGGACGGCGACGTGGTGGCGGCCGTCGAGGCGCAGCGGGACAAGGGGCGCAACGTCACCGCGTCGCGCTACATTCGGGTGGCAACGCGCGAAATGCTGGCCCATGCCCGCAGGGAGCCCTCGCTGACGCTGCACCTGCCCGATCGTGACCCGGTGGCCGGCGTGCACTTCGCGTTCGTGTCCAACTCCAGCCCGTGGACCTATGCCAACACCAGGCCGGTGTGGACTAACCCGAACACCACATTCGAGACCGGCCTCGGCCTTTTCGCGACGACCAGCATGAACGTCTGGGCCAACCTGTGGCTGGTCCGGCAGATGCTGTCGAAGAAGCCCAAGATCCGCGCCAAGCACCTGATCCGCGACGACGACCTCGCGTGGGTGAGGGTGACCAGTGACATCCCGGTGGCCTGCCAGATCGACGGGGATTACCTCGGATTGCGGCAAGACATGACGTTCCGGGCGGTGCCGGAGGCTCTCGGCGTGGTCGCGCCACCGGTAATACGCCTCTGATCTGCAGAGATACCAGGGGGGCGGCGCTTCGAGAGCGCAAGTGGGTTGAGTGTAGTACAAACGAGTGAGGCGATTGCGAACAGATTGCCTTAGTGAGATACCCCACGAGTTACCGAACGGTATTGACACCTGTTCAGCGTGTGGGAGCATCGAAGTAAGCAACAGTGCAGAAACAATTTGTTCGCATGCGTTAACAGCCGAAGAAAAGCTCGTGCGCCCCGCTGCGCACATAGTGAGGAGAGTTGAACCATGGATTGGCGCCACAAGGCGGTCTGTCGCGACGAGGATCCGGAACTGTTCTTCCCGGTGGGGAACAGCGGCCCGGCACTTGCCCAGATTGCTGACGCGAAGCTCGTGTGCAACCGCTGCCCGGTCACGACCGAGTGCCTGACCTGGGCATTGGACTCCGGCCAGGATGCAGGCGTGTGGGGCGGAATGAGCGAAGACGAGCGTCGCGCACTCAAGCGACGCAACGCCCGCACGAAGGCCCGCACCGGCGTCTAGCCACACCGAAATCCCACGGAGGCGGCCCCGGCGAAATGTCGGGGCCGTAACTGTGTGAAATTGCAATTGTCCGTTTTGCGCAACGTTAGCCATTTCGCGTAAACGGCGGCTCTACTGTGCCAGTCGCGCGCGCCTGCCGATCGGAACGCGCAGCACCACGTCGGTGCCGCCGGCGGCCGAGGCATGCATCCCCAGCGAACCGTCGAGTTCGGCCGACACCAGCGTCCGGACGATCTGCAGCCCCAACCGGTCGGCCTTCTCCAGACTGAAGCCCTCAGGCAGGCCGCGTCCGTCGTCGTGCACGACGACGTCGAGCCACCGCGCTGACCGCTCCGCATGGATGGTCACTTCGCCGGCCTCGGCCGTGCCGTCGAAAGCATGCTCGATGGCGTTCTGCACCAGCTCCGTGATCACCATCACCAAGGCGGTCGCGCGGTCCGCGTCGAGCACCCCGAAGTCGCCCGTCTTGCTGATGCGGATCGGAGTGTCAACGGTGGCAACGTCATTCATCATCGGCAGGATCCGGTCCACCACACCGTCGAGGTTGACCTCCTCGTCGACCGACATCGACAGCGCATCGTGCACCAGCGCAATGGATGACACCCGCCGCACGGACTCGATAAGCGCCTCCCTGCCCTCGGCGTTGTTGGTGCGCCTGGCTTGAAGCCGCAGCAGCGACGCGACGGTCTGCAGGTTGTTCTTCACCCGGTGGTGGATCTCGCGGATCGTGGCGTCCTTGGACAAAAGCGCACGGTCGCGACGCTTGATCTCGGTGACGTCGCGGATGAGCATCGCCGCTCCCACCGCTTCGGCGTGCACCACCAGCGGCATGGTGCGCAGCAGGACGGCCGCACCCCCCGCGTCGACCTCCATCCGCATGCTGGAACCGCCGACCAGTGAGTCCCGCACGTGGTCGGCCATTTCCTGCGCCTCGAACGGGTCGGAGATCAGCGGCCTGGTCACCGCCACCAGGTTCTGCCCCTCGAGTTCGGCGGTCAGGCCCATGCGGTGATAGGCCGACAGCGCGTTCGGGCTGGCGAACACCACCACACCCGTCACGTCCAGCCGGATGAACCCGTCACCGACGCGAGGGCTGGACCGGGATATCGACAGGTCGCCGACGTTGGGAAAGGTGCCTTCGGAGAGCATGTGCAGCAGATCGCCCGCGCAGTCGAGATAGGCGCGCTCCAGCGGACTCGCCTTACGTGCGGCGAACGCAGTCTGGTGCGTCAGAACCGCAACGATGTGATTGTCGTGGCGAATCGGCACGGCCTCGATCGAGATGCAGTCCGACCCCACTGAATCACGTTGTCCCTCTTCGCTTTCGCGTCCGATTGTGCCGGATTTGAAGGCCGCGGTGACCAACGGCATCTCGGTGGGTCCGGCCAGAGTCCCGACGGCGTCGGCCAACAGCACGGTGGGTGCGGTGTTGGGCCGGCACTGCGCCACGCAAACCAGGGCGCCGTCGTCGCGGCGCACCCACATCAGGTAGTCGGCGAACGACAGGTCCGCCAGCAGCTGCCACTCCCCGACCACGGCGTGCAGATGATCGACGGCGTTGCCGGGCAGCATCGTGTGCTCGGCGAGCAGATCACCGAGAGTGGACATCGGGGCTCGAGAGGAGGATCAGCGCTAGCTGATCACTGCGATGAGGTCGCCGGCCTGGATGACGTCGCCGACGGACACGCTCACCTTGCTGACCGTCCCGGCCACCTCGGCGATCACCGGGATCTCCATCTTCATCGACTCCAGCAGCACCAGGGTGTCGCCCTCACCGATCTGATCGCCCTCGTTCACCACGACCTCGAGCACACTGGCCACGATCTCGGCGCGAACATCCTCGGCCATCTTCACCTCATTCACTTCGGCTGCCTGCCGCTCTATCGAACCACAACCACATGGGGGCAGCGTGCTCACCGGCTCATGAGAGAATGGATCAAACGTGCCCGCAGGATGCGGACGCACACTTCCCCTGATCACACGGAGGTAGCACCATGGCCAAGCGTGGCCGCAAGAAGCGTGACCGTAAGCATTCGAAGGCCAACCACGGCAAGCGGCCCAACGCCGGCTCGAAGTCGGTGCGCTAGCCGCGGGTGATCGTCGTGCGGCTGATCTGGATCTGCAGCCGCGCACGCAGGCCTTCGGGAGCCTTCTCACCGCTGCATTTGGTGGCGATCAGCCGCTTGACACGCTCCTCCACGCCGTAGTGCCGGAGGCATGCCGGGCACTCCTCGAGGTGATGTTTGAGCTTGTCGCGGCTTTCTGCGGTGCATTCGCCGTCGAGCAGCGTCCACACCTCGGCGATCACCGCTGCACACTCGGGGTGCTCGGGATCTACCGGGCCTAACGGTGGGGACCAGCGCGCGTCATCGTCACGGTTACTCATGACGACACCTCCTCGGGGGTGTCGAGCTGTCCCCGAATGAAACCACGTTCCTTGGCCACGTCGGCCAGCAACTCGCGCAGTTGGCGCCTGCCCCGGTGCAACCGGGACATCACCGTGCCGATGGGCGTGTCCATGATCTCGGCGATCTCCTTGTACGGGAAGCCTTCGACGTCGGCGTAGTACACCGCCATCCGGAAATCCTCGGGCAGCGCCTGCAGGGCTTCCTTGATCTCGCTGTCCGGCAGTAACTCCAGCGCCTCGACCTCGGCCGATCGCAAGCCGGTCGAGGTGTGTTCGGCGTTGGCCGCCAACTGCCAGTCGGTGATCTCCTCGGTCGGATACTCCGCGGGCTGGCGCTGCTTCTTGCGGTAGCTGTTGATGTAGGTGTTGGTCAGGATGCGGTACAGCCAGGCCTTCAGATTCGTTCCTTCGCGGAACGACCGGAAGCCCGCGTACGCCTTGACCATGGTTTCCTGCAGCAGGTCCTCGGCGTCGGCCGGGTTGCGCGTCATCCGAAGCGCACCGCCGTAGAGCTGGTCGAGCAGCGGAATCGCGTCGCGCTCGAAGCGCGCGGTCAGCTCGGCGTCGCTCTCTTCGGCTCTCACGGGCGCCGACGTCTCCGGCGCTGAGTCTTGCCCCGAAGCGTCGATGTCGGTCATCTTGGGGAACACCGTCCCTTCCGTCGAGGCGCCACCAATCACGTCGAGTAACTGCACCTGACGCACTGGGCCGTCTATGGCCAAGGTTGGCACCTGAGTACCCCCTTCGTTGATCCTAGAGGTTGAGGTCGACATCTTTTCTTCGCTGGCATGGCGCAAGGCCTTCACCACCCCATCAACAGCACCGATGGCCACACTTGTTCCCCGCCACACCGGCGCCGGCGGCCTTCGCGCCGGTTCTAGGCTGGATCCGTGGCGCGTGCGGCTACCCCGGCGATCAAGGCCCTTCTGGCTGCCGAGATTCCCCATGAGGTGCTGCGATACGAGCACGACCCGGACAACGAGTCATTCGGTGATGAGGCCGTCAACCGGCTCGCGGGGGTGGGTGGTGTCGACCCGCAGCAGGTCTTCAAGACGCTGGTCGTCGCGTTGCCGAATAACGGGCTGGCCGTCGCGGTGCTGCCGGTGCCGTTTCAGCTGTCCCTCAAGGCCGCCGCCGCGACCCTCGGCGTTGCCAAGGCCACCATGGCCGACAGGGCGGCAGCCGAGCGGTCGTCGGGCTATGTGATCGGCGGGATATCCCCGTTGGGCCAGCGCAAGCGCCTGCCCACCGTGGTCGACAGCTCTGCATTGCAGTGGGACCGGGTGCTGTGCAGCGCGGGCAAGCGCGGCTGGGATGTGGCGCTGCACCCGAAGGACCTGATTGCGCTCACCGATGCGGTGACCGCCGACATCCGCGCGTCCTGACCCGCCGAAACGGAATTCCGGCACCAAAAGTGCGAGTAAGTGGGTGCTGGAATTCCGTTTCGCGGCGAATAGGGTGGCCCCATGACGCTTGCCGGCAAAACCATGTTCATCTCCGGTGCCAGCCGAGGCATCGGGCTCGCGATCGCCAAGAAGGCGGCCGCCGACGGCGCCAACATCGCGCTGGTCGCCAAGACCGCAGAACCGCACCCCAAGCTGGACGGCACCGTTTTCACCGCGGCCAAGGAGATCGAGGTGGCCGGCGGACAGGCGCTGCCGATCGTCGGCGACATCCGCGACGGCGACTCGGTGGCCGACGCGGTGGCCAAGGCCGTCGAGCAATTCGGCGGCATCGACATCTGCGTGAACAACGCCTCGGCGATCAACCTCGGTTCGACGACCGAGGTGCCGTTGAAGCGGTTCGATCTGATGAACGGCATCCAGGTGCGGGGCACCTATGCGGTGTGCCAGGCATGCATCCCGCACATGATAGGCAGGGACAACCCACACATCCTGACGTTGTCACCGCCGATCCGGCTGGAGCCGCAGTGGCTGAAGCCCACCGCCTACATGATGGCCAAGTACGGAATGTCGTTGTGCGCCTTGGCGTTGGCCGAGGAGCTTCGCGGTGAGGGAATCGCGTCGAACACGCTGTGGCCGCGCACCCTTGTGGCGACGGCGGCGGTACAGAACCTGCTCGGCGGCGACGAGGCAATGGGTCGGGCCCGCAAGCCCGCCGTGTACGCCGACGCGGCGTACGCGGTCCTCAACAAGCCGTCGCGCGAGTACACCGGCAACGCGCTGCTATGTGAAGACGTGCTTCTGGAGTCGGGCGTCACCGACCTGTCGGTGTACGACTGCGTCCCGGGCTCGGACCTCGGCGTCGACCTCTGGGTCGACACTCCAAATCCGCCGGGTTACACGCCGGCCTGATCAGCAGGGCGGCGGAGCGGGGTGGCAGAGCGTGCCGGTCGTCGACCCGTCGGTACTGGACGTCCCCGACCCCGGGGCGCCACCTGTCGTGGTGCCTGTCGTGGTGCCTGTCGTGGTGCCTGTCGTCGTGCCCGTCGTGGCCCCTGTCGTCGTGCCCGTCGTGCCCGTCGTCGTGCCCGTCGTGGCCCCGGTCGTCGTGCCCGTCGTCGTGCCGGTCGTCGTGCCCTCGGTCCCTGTCGTTGTACCGGTCGTCGTGCCCTCGGTTCCGGTCGTGGTGCCCTCGGTTCCGGTAGTCGTGCCCTCGGTTCCGGTCGTGGTCCCCGTCGTCGTGCCCGTGGTCGTCGCGGGTGTGCCGGTCGTGGCGCCGTTACTTCCCCCGGGGACAGTTCCCGTTGTCGCGCCTGGAAGGGCCCCCGTGGTGGTCGAGCCCGAGGTACGGCCGGTCGTCGAGCCGGTGGTGGTGCGACCGGTGTTCGACCCGCCTGACGAACCGTTGCTGCGCGGGGCAGGTGCCGGAGCGGGAGCCGGCGGCGGCGCCACCGACGGAGGCGCCGCGGGCGCAGGCGCCTGCTGGGGCACCAGCGTCTGCGGCACCTGCTGCGGCGCCTGCTCCTGCTCGCTGCTTCCAGTCAACGTGTAGGCCAGTCCTCCGCCGAGCAACGCCACGACGACCACCGCGCCTGCGATGGCGATCGTGCCCATGGGCAACTTGTTGGCCGGTGCCGCAGGCGGTTGTTGCGCGTACTGCGGTTGCTGGCCGTATTGCGGCTGCCCGTACTGCGGTTGCTGGTACTGCGGCTGGTCGTATTGCGGTTGCCCATACGGCGGGTACTGCTGGTAGGCATCGCCGTAGTTCTGAGTAGGCGCCTCACTGGGCTGTTGGCCTTCGTGGGACCACGCCAGGGCATCGGCCTTGCCGGTCGGAATATCGCCTAGGTCCGCCCGCCTTGTCGCATCCGCGGGATTCTGCGAGTAGCCACGCATCGTCGGATCGTCTTGGTTGCCGCCATACGGAGGCCTTGGTCCTGTCATTGGTCTTTCCTCGCTGAATCCTCATCACCGCGCGTACCCGGGATTGCCCGTGCTCACGGCGAGGCCGTCCCCGACGCAGTCAGCTAATCAAACAACGCACCGCCAAGATATGAGGTATTTCCCTATATTTCCTTCTGTGCAGGTAGGCGAAACGCCGCAAACACCGTCACGCGTACGCGAAATCGCGACAAGCGCGATGATCGTCGTGCTCCTCGCCGTCGTTGTGCTGTTCAACCTGCCTGCGAGCGCCATCACCCGAGCCGCGGCGCCGGTGGTCAACGCCATCGCGCTGCCCCTCGGGCTCGATCAGAACTGGGCGGTGTTCGCCCCGAGGCCGCCGAGCCGCCAGGACAACGTCGAGGTCAACGTCACGATGGCAAGCGGTGTCACGCGGACGTGGACGTTGCCGAGGGCCAACCCGGTGTTCGGCGTACCGACGTCCCACCGCTGGCGCAAGCTCAAGGAGACCCTTGTCACGACGCCGACTCTGCGCCCGGACTTCGCGCACTGGGCGGTTCGCACACTCACCCCGTCCGGTGACCGCGCCGTGCACGTCGAAATGATCCTTCGAACCGTCGGCATACCGCCACCGGGCAGCGACGAAACGGGTCAGCCCGGGGTCGAGACGCTCTACAGCGAGGACCTGGCGGGTCCCCGATGACCGAGGCCACCAGCGCCGTTGCCAGGGGGCTGTCGACGGGCTGGGAAACGTGGCGGGCGTTCTGGTTTCAGCCGCAGCAGATGTACACGCTGGGTTTTGTGCGCATCGCGTTCAGCGCCCTTGTCATCGTGTGGACTCTGTGGCTGCTCCCGGTTCGCAAGGCGCTGCTCGGTCCCGACGGCATCAGCACCGCGCAGCCGTCCATCCCGGACACCTGGGGGCTCTTCGCAGTATGGAACAGCGACGAAGCGATCCTGATCGGCATCGCCGTCCTTATGGTCGCCGCCATCGCGTTGCTCGTCGGCTGGCACAGCAGAATCGCGGCCGTCATCGTGTTTGTCCTCGTCGTGTCCTTCGAGCGCCGCAGCCCGTGGGTGTTCAACTCCGGCGACGCCTTGATCAGGATCGAGGCGTTTCTGCTCGCGATAGCACCATGTGGGGCGGCGTTGTCGCTCGACGAGCGGCGTCGTTCGGGATCGTTCTGGGCGGCTCAGACGCGGCCGAACTGGCCAATACGGCTGCTTCAGATTCAGCTGTCGATCGTCTATCTCGCTGCGGTGCAATCGAAGTTGGCGGGTCAGCCATGGCTTGACGGAACCGCGGTTTCCTATGTGCTTCGGATCGAGGACATGAAACGGATTCCGGTACCGCAATGGCTGACGATGAACGCCCCCGTGATGAACGCGATGACCTGGAGTGTGCTCGCGACCGAGTTGGCGGTGGGAATCCTGGTGTGGTTCCCCCGGTTTCGCCCATGGGTGCTGGCCGCGGGCGTGCTGATGCATCTGACGATCGACCTGACCATCGGAATCGGCATCTTCAGCTATGCGATGTTCGTGCTCTACCTCGCATGGCTGTCGCCGGAGACCGTGAAGGCCCTTCCCGACAGAATGGAACGACTGAGGCGGCGTGACGACCCCTAGTCGAATTCGATGATGCCGCGGATGTTTCGGCCCTCTCGCATATCCGTGAAGGCATCGTTGATCTGATCGAGCCGGTAGCGGTTGGTGATCAGCTCGTCGAGCTTGAGATTGCCGTTGCGGTACATCGACAACAGCATCGGCATGCTGGCGCGCGGGTTCATCCCGCCGTACAGCAGGCCCTTGAGCGTCTTGCTGGACTGGATGAAGTCGGCGAGAACAAGCGGCACGATGTTCACGTCGATTTTCGGAATCGCGGTCATCAAACAGGTGCCGCCCTTGCGTGTCAGCATCATCGCAGGTGCCAGCAGTTCGGCGGGAAGCACGCTCGGCGTCAGCACCACCCGGTCGGCCATCACCCCGGCGGTCATCTCCTGCACCATGGGGATGGCCTCCTCCGCCGAAGCGGCCGTCTCGGTGGCGCCGAAGAACTTGGCCGAATCTCGCTTGAATTCAACGGGATCCACCGCGACGACGGCTCTCGCGCCGGCCGCGCGGGCACCCTGCACCGCATTGATTCCCACCCCTCCGGTGCCGATGATCACGACCGTGTCGCCTGGTTGCGTCCCGACCCCGACCGTCGCCGATCCCCAACCCGTCGTCACGCCGCACGACACCAGCGAGGCGGCCTCGAACGGAATCGAATCGTCGATCTTGATGACCGATTCCTCCGCAAGCACTGCGTACTCGGCGAACGTGCCGAGTTGTGTCATCGCGGTCAGGTCCTCGCTGCCGAGGTGACGACGCGCGGTGCCGTCCGTGACCATGTTCTTGTCGAGGATCATGGCGCCGTTGTCGCACAGATACGTCATGCCCGACACACACCACCGGCACCTACCGCAGGCCGGAATGAACGAGAACGAGACACGGTCGCCCGGCCGCAGCGACCGAACACCCGGGCCGACTTCCTCGACGGTGCCTGCGCCTTCGTGGCCGCCGAGCATCGGAAACAAGTCCGGAACGGTACCGCCCATCGCCTCGATCATCGCGCCGAGCGACTCGGACATGACGCCGTCGCCGCTCGAGTAGTGATCGTCGGAGTGGCAGATGCCGGCCACCGCCATCTTCACCAACACCTCGCCGTCCCGGGGCGGGTCCAGCGTGATCTCCTGCACTTCCCAGTCACCGCCGATGCCTCGCATCACCGCGCCCCGACACTTCATCGCGGACCTCCCTTTGGCTTGATGCCGAATCGTCGCGTTCCGCGTGCCGCGAATCCTCTGATGACCGCCATCGTCGCCCGGTAGGTACGTCGCTTGTAGGGGAACCACAGCAGTTCCCGGGATTGGGTTGCGATGCGGGGAGCCGTAATCGCCTGTGTGCGGCAATATTTGAGCAGGCCGTATGCGGCGCCGTTACGCGCCCCGATCCCGGAGTGCTTCCACCCTCCCATCGGAAGCGCGAAGCTGAACCCGTTGGCCATCGCGTCGTTGACGTTCACCGCGCCTGCTTCGAGTCGACGCGCCACCCGTTCCCCACGCGCGACGTCCCTCGTCCACACCGTCGCCGACAGCCCATAGTCCGAGTCGTTGGCCAGCCGGATCGCCTCGTCCTCGTCGGCCACCTTGACCACCGGCAGCGTCGGCCCGAAGGTTTCCTCCGTCATGCAGGTCATCGACTGGTCGACGTCGACGAGCACGGTCGGCTCGTAGAAGGTGCCCGCCGTGCCGGGCTTACCACCCGTGGTGACCCGCGCGCCCGCGGCGACTGCCTCGTCGACGTGGCGCGCCACCTTGTCGCGTTGGACCTCGGTGGCCATGGCGCCGACATCAACGCGGAAGCGATGGTCGTCGTCACCCTGCCGCAGCCGGCTGACCTTGTCGGTGAGCTTGGCGACGAACTCGTCGTACACGGGTGCCTCGACGTAGACCCGCTCAACGGAAACGCAGGCCTGGCCCGAGTTGAGCATGCCCGCCCATGCGATGCCGTTCGCGGCGCGTTCGAGGTCCGCATCGGCCAGCACGACCGCCGGGTCTTTTCCGCCCATCTCGAGGCTGTAGGGGATCAGCCGCTGCGCACAGGCCACCGCGACCTTGCGTCCGGTCGCCGTCGAACCGGTGAACTGCACGTAGTCCGAGTTGGCGATCACCGCGGCACCGACATCTGCGTAGCCGTTGACCAGCTCCAGCACCGGCGGCGCCCCGATCTCGGCCCAACCGCGGGCGAACTCGGCGGCCGACAGCGGTGTCACCTCCGACGGCTTGACGAGTAGTGCCGCGCCGGCTGCCAGCGCCGGTATCCCGTCGACGACGACATTCATGAACGGGAAGTTCCACGGAATGATGAGGCCCACAAGGGGATACGGACGGTGCATCGTCGTCAACCGCTTGACCTTCATCAGCGGGCTGTGCGGCTTGGGATGGCCGTCGGCCAGGAAGGCGGCCGCATTGCGCGCCCAGTACCCGACGATGTCGGCCGACATCATCGGCTCCATGGACGCCTCGGCCATCGCCTTGCCCGACTCCGCCTGCACCAGGTCGGTGATGCGTTCGGTGTTGTCGAGGATCCAGTCCTGGAACTTCAGCAGCCAGTCCTTGCGCCCGTTTGCGCCCATCGCCTCCCATTCGGGCTGGAACAGTCGCAGTTCGCGGGCCTTGATGGCAACGGCTTCTCCGGTGTCGGTCGAAACGGAGCCGATGACGGAGCCATCGGCGGGTTTGCGTACGTCGATAGCGGTGAGCTGCGGTTTGGCGTGCAGATCGGTCATGTGCACAGCGTCCCCCAGCAGAGACGGCTTTGACTGAGTAATCGACTACTTAACCAGCGATGGGCGACCGAAGCTCGCTTGCACGCCCCCCGTGAACAGCGCCCGCATGCGATCGCCTGCCACTTCGACGCCCGCGGCGGCCACGAGTTCGTCGTCCAGTTCCAGGATCTCGGCCGACCGCAACGGCCACGTGACGTGCTCGTTGGGCATCCACCACGTCCGTCCGGCCTTGCGGGTGTGCGCACCCCACCGAGCGGTCAGCCAGATCTCCAGGTCCGTCGCCGCCACCTCGGGGCCGATACGGACCGTCATCCTGCTGCGCAGTCCCCGTCGCGGCCATCGGCGTCTGCTCTCGTAACAGATCTCATCGGCGGATCTGGTGACGCGCATTCGAGCCCACGTGTAGGGGACGCCCATCGTGGCGCGGACGACGGGCACCACCGCGAGGCGCGCGGTCTCCAACGATCGGAACACCACGCCGCGGCGGCCCGCGTCGTCGATCGAATACAGCCGGACGTTCGTCTCGTGAAACGTGCCGAAGTACGGCAGCCGAAGCGCGGTGCCCACCGCTGTCTCCCGCATCCTGAATGGAATCAGCCCGGCATACGTCTTGCCGTCGAACACGTCCGGGCGAGTGCCCGGCGGAAGCAGGTGCGCGACGTCCTCGGGCCGCACCGGCCAGTGGATGAACGTCAGGTCCGCCCAGAACTGCCGGAAGACGACGGGCGGCGGCAGCGGCGGCGCCGTCACGGGATAGCCGGACAACCACGTCACCACCCCATCGTGACACGCTGAGCGTCGTGTCCTCCCCCACCTCGTGGTCGTCCGGCCGCTACGACGCGATCGGTGATCACATCGCGACGATCGGCGCCGACGTGGTCTCGGCGGTCTCGCGTCTGTTGCCGCTGGATGGCGCCGCGGTTGTCGACCTCGCCTGCGGCACCGGCAGCGTCGCGCTGGCCGCGAGCGCAGCGGGCGCACTGGTGACGGGCGTCGACATCACCCCCGAACTGATCGCACTCGCCGCGGAGAAGGCGACGGCGTCGGGC